>JBEKML010000001.1:0-535199 GCA_050008535.1 Minisyncoccia bacterium
GAGGGTAGGGTGTCGGTCGCCGTAACTCCCGTAGAAGTCGCGGGGCCGAGCGCCGTTACCGTAAGCGTGTAGTGCATCGTGCCGCCCTCAATCGTTGACGTCACATCTGCGGTCTTCGCTATTGCGATGTCCGCAGATGGGATCGTTGAGGTGGGGGTAGAGGTGGGAGCAGGAGGCGCGCAGGGCGAGAAGGTCACCCCCGGCATCTGGAATACCAGTGCCGATTGCACTGTGTACCGCTCGGCGAAGTAAAGATCCACCGTGGCGGTTCCCGATGACGTCGCCGTATAGGTTGACGCTGCATACGTAATCGGATGGATCCCCGGAACCGCGTCGACCAGATGGCCATTAATATAGAGCCATGAGTCGTCGTCGGAACCAAGGTTCACCGGATACGTTCCCGAGGCCGGGAACGTGGCATAGCCCGTCCAATGGATCGCCGTATAGAAGGGATCCAACGGGAGGCCGTCGTTCGCCGGGAAGAAATCACTCGGCTGGTTGAAGGAGGCGATCGGGGTGCTTGTCGCAAAGCTGAAATACTTCGCTGCGTACCAGTCGTATTGGAACGGCGTGGTCCCGCTTACATCTCCCAAGATCGCTCCTCCTTGGACGTCCGGATGGTTCGCCGGCAAATTGTTGTAAGTGCCGTAGAGGCCATTCATGCTGCACAAGGGCGGCGGCAATGGTTTATCGTCGTCGCTCACCGTACAAGTTCTCGTTTCCCCCGCCGCAATCGTTCCAGAACAACCGCTCGAGTAGGAAACGAGGTAGCCGGCACTCGGGGCTTGTGCCACCGAATACGGACCCGCCTCCATCATCACCGTGACCCCCGTCGCGGAACCCGCAAAGGTTGATGTAGGCGTCACGTTCGTTCCCGTCACGTTATCCGTGAAATCGGAAGCGGTCTTTACGCCAATGTTGTCGTTTGTCACATTTGTGACAATAACGAGGGTTCCCGGCGTGCTTGAAGTAGGAGTGGAGGTGGGCGTTCCGCCGCACAAGGTCTCTTCCACGTCAAGCTTATAGAGCAAGCCTGCCGGGTTCGAGTAGATCGTTCCGCCGGCTTGGCTAACGTTCGTCACCGTGAAAACGAAATGGTTCGTTCCCTGGTGCACGGCGGAGAGCGCATCAATGTGCTTCTGGTTCTCGAGGAGAAAATTCCAGATCCCAGAATCAGAAGCGACCGTTATGCCATTCAGCGTCGCATTGTACGAGTTGTCCGCAGCGATATCAAGTTCCGCCGAAACGAGATTCCCGGTCACGACGAAGTCCTTCGTGAACGTCACGGTCTCTTCATGGATCGGGTCGGTCACGTAGGGCGTTTCCCATATCCACGCAGCCCCGGGGATCGAGGCTGTCCAAAGAGGATTATAGGGCGTCGCGGCAAGCGCGGCCAGCTGTCCGTTCACCAGATTCGTCGTATCACTCACAACGACCTCTGAACAAGCGTCTGGTGGTGTTTGATATGGTACCGCCGGAACCACCGTGAAGGTAATCTGGTTTGATTGGGTGCCGTCGGGGAACTGGATCCACTCGATCCAATCGCCGACGGTCGAAGTCGCAAAATTCTGCGATTGCGTCCAATTGCCATTCCCGTCAGTCACGCCCCAATTCGGAGTGCAGCTTGGCCCCCCGTTCTGGGTACCACACATGGTGAATGTCGAGTTTGGGATGTTTGTTGTAAGCGTGAGTGTCCATGGCGTGCCAACAGAATAGGTCGCGCCGGACGTCCCGCCGTTAATCGCGAGACTTGCCGTATGTGACGCCGCCTGTGCTGTTGTTACGCCGACAGTGCCTACGAGCAAAAAACCCAAAGACAACCATCCAACCACTGTTGTGATTTTTCTTATCGTATCTATCAATGCATTCGTTGCATTCATTCATTTATTATTTTTTTTCGACTCTTTAGGTATTAAAATGTAAAAGAGCCGAAAAAATATTTTTTTAAAAGAGCGGAAAGAAAAAGACGATACTCCTCGTTTTATAGCATGAGCAGAGGAAAAAGCAAACGGCTTACTATAAAAACCCTATCCTGCCACAGGCAAACTGAAACTGAAGATCGATCCCTTGCCCTCCTCCGACGCCACCCAGATCTTCCCGCCCATTTTTTCTACGATCTCGCGCACAATGAAAAGACCAAGGCCGGTGCCGGTGGTATCTTGTGTTTTTTCGGTCTGTACGCGGTAGAACTTCTCAAATAATTTTCCCTGGGCGTCTTTTGCAATGCCGAGTCCGGTATCCGCAACATGGGTGATGAACATGCCGTCTTTTTCCCCTCTCTCGTGCGAAACGGTCACTGTTCCAGGGCCGCCCATGTACTTGATCGCGTTCCCTATAAGATTCACCATCACTTCTTTTATTCGATCGGGGTCGGCCATCACCTTGGGCATGTCCGCGTCGGGTGTATAGACCATGTGCACGGATTTTTCGTCGGCAAGCGACTTTAGCTCGTCAAGGACCGCCCGGATCGGCGGCGCAACGTCGGTCGGCGCCACCTTGATCGTAAGCCGCCCTGCCTCCGACCGCGCCACTTCCAAAAGATCGTTCACCAGCTGCACGAGGCGGTTATCCGAAGCGATCACTTTTTCAATATATGCCCTGGTCGGTTCGGCGATCGTGCCCGTCGTGCCGTCCAAGATCAAAGAAAGATATCCCTTCATCGCAGCGACCGGCGTGCGGAGTTCGTGCGCAGCGACGAAGACGAATTCGTCTTTCAGCACTTCCAGTTGTTTCAGTCCCTGCACCATATCGTTGAACGAGGTCCCCAAGCTTTCCAGCTCATCCCCCGTCCTGATATATACTCCTTCATTGAAGTCGCCCTGCGCCACGCGCGCGGCGCCTTCCTGCAATTTCTTGATCGGGCGCATAATATAAGCGGCGAGCAGGAACGATGCGACGAGCACGATAAGAAGTACGGCTGCAAGCGTGATCGCGCTCCGCAAAAGAAGATCATTCACGAGGGCGTTCGCCTCGCTCGTGGGCCACTCGGCCACCAATTCCCATCCGAGCGTGGGAAGATACTTTGCGGCCGCAATGACCGCCGCGCCGGAGATATTCCGATAGTTCATTTGCGCGTCGGCAGTAAGAAAATCGTTCCCGACGAACACCTTGCTCGTGGTAGCCGCCGTTCCCGCAATGTTCATCGGCCCGCCGCCGCCGATCACCATTCCTTGAGTATCAACAAGATAAAGGTATCCGGTGGTCCCTATTGTTCCCTCCGCGACGATCGCCTGCGCCTGCGTAAGGTCCGCACTGCCCGTGATCACTGCCACAACATTGCCCGCGTCGTCTTTCACCGGAGATGAAAATATAACGGAAGGACCGGCGGGCGCATACGAAACGGGACCGATATAATAGTTCCCCGTCCGCGCCGCGAGGAACTCGGGCGTGGCGCTCACGTCGCGGAGCTCCGCAGCCGCAAAACCCTGGGGATGCGCACGGTCAACGCGCACCGATTCCCTGCCATTTAAGCCAACGAACGACTCAGCCTCGAGAAACGGGAGAAAACGCATGGTCTCGCTTACCGTGAACATCTGCGCCGACGTGGAATTTTCCACTCCCCCGCCGGAAGGCGTAATGACCCGCGGATGGCCCAAAATATCCCCGATCACATAATCATTGATCTCTTGCGCCTTCTCGTTGAGCACCGACGCCTCAAGCCGCGCCACGTCCTCGCGGTGCGAATCATTCACTACGACAATCCCGAGGATCGTTGCGACCACAAGCGGTGCAAGTCCGATAAAGATCACCAAAAGGATCCTGTTCCGCAGCTTCCCTTTTGGTACCCGCTTCATCCTTCTATTCTACTATGTTTACGTTACAATGAATCGTATGGTGGATATTCTTACCGTCTCCGATGTCAGCGTCGCTTTCGGCGACGAAACGGCCATTGATCGCATTAGCCTTTCGCTCGGGGCGGGCGATGCCCTTGCGATCATAGGCCCGAACGGCGCCGGGAAAAGCGTCTTCCTCCGCACACTCCTCGGCACGGTCCCCTACCGCGGCACGATCACGTGGGCTCCCGATACGCGCATCGGCTACGTGCCGCAAAAAATAGATGCCGACCGGCATCTGCCCGTCAATTTCCGCAACCTGCTCACCGCAAAGGCAGCGCTCCTCGCGCTCACCAAAAAGGATGTTGATACGGTTGTGAAGGCAGTCGGCCTTGATGTAAAAATAATGGAAACTTCCGTGGGACATCTTTCCGGAGGCCAGTTCCAGCGCGCGCTCATCGCTTTCGCGCTCCTTGGGAAGCCGAACGTGCTCATCCTTGACGAGCCGACGGCAAGCATCGACAAGCCCGGCGAGGAACAAATGTACGAACTCGTCCATCGCCTTCAGGATCAATATGCGATGACCGTCATTCTTGTTTCCCATGACCTAAGTTTCGTCTACCGCTACGCCACTAAGGTGCTTTGCTTGAACAAAACCGGCCTCTGCTTCGGCGCACCCGAAGAGGCGCTCATGCCGAAAATATTGGAAGAACTCTACGGCTCGCACAAATATTTCCACTACTTCCACCATCCAAGCGAACGCCACCCGGACAAAGACCGGGCAAATCACCATGAATAGCGCTCTTTCTGTCATCCTCGCCGTTTTCGCCGCCGCTGCCGCAGGGCTCGTCGGTTCCTTCGCTTTAATGAAGCGGACCATCCTCGCGGGCGACGTGATGTCGCACATCGCGATCCCCGGCCTCGGCCTTGCGGTCATCTGGAGGATCAACCCGCTCGTGGGCGGCGGGCTCACTTTATTCGCCGGCATACTTCTTATTTGGCATCTTCAGAAAAGCACGGAGTTGTCTGCCGAGGCCGCGATCGGCGTCGTCTTCGCGTCGTCGGTGGCGCTCGGGGCGCTCCTTATCCACTCCACCGAGGATCTTGTGGATGCCCTCTTTGGCGGGTTCGGGAATTTATCAATAGGAGAGTTTGTATTCGGCATGGCAATGAGCATCGCGATCATCGCGGCGCTCTGGTTCTTGCGCAACCGGTTGATCGTCACCCTCTTCTCGTCCGAGCTCGCGAGTTCCGCAGGCGTGAATGTGAATGCCGCGAATCTCTGGTTCCTTCTTCTCTTCGGCCTCGCCATTCTCGTCTCGCTGCGCTTCCTGGGCGCCCTTCTGGTCGGCTCGCTCATTATCATCCCCGCCGCCGCCGCGCGGCAGCTCACCCATTCGCTCGGATGGTTCCTCGCGATCTCAATGGCGCTCTCTGTGGCCGCCATGCTCATCGGATTTTATCTCTCCGCCCAATATGGACTTGCCCAAGGGCCTACGATCGTCGTCGTCGCGGCAGCACTTTTCGTTTTAAGTTTGTTTAAGAAGAAAGAGTAAGCTCTTCCTTATTCGATTTCTTTCGCACAAATGAAGCTAGCAAGAAGACGGTTTGAAAAGAGCCCTTCTTAGTACTCTTTTCAAACCGTCTTCTTGCTAGCCAATGAGCGGGTGAAGGGAATCGAACCCTCGTCTATAGCTTGGGAAGCTACCGTACTGCCACTGTACTACACCCGCGACACAGATATTGTAAGCCAATCTTCTTTAATCTTCAACGAGCGGCACAAAACTGAAACCGTGATATTCTCGCCGTTTGAAATCCCCTTTTTCTGCTTTTTGTAAAACCACCATGCTTTCCCTCGCCGGCGCAACGATCTTTCCGCCCGCGCGAAGTTCGTTTTTCCATGCCGGAGGGATATCGTCGCCTGCGGCCGCAGCGATGATCTTGTCATAGGGAGCGTCCGCCGCATATCCCTTTGAACCGTCGCCCAAAATCACTCGCACGATGCCGCTTTTTATAAAACCGTATTTCCCCACATTGGCCTCGGTCATTGTTTTGAGTTCGGGGATCCGCTCCACCGCCGTCACGTGGCCTTTTTCACCTACAAGATGTGCAAGCAAGGCGGTCTGCCATCCCGAACCGGAGCCGATGTCCAAAATCTTCTCTCCCGCGCGCGGGGCGAGAAGTTCAAGCATGAAAGCGACAGTAAGCGGCTGGGAAACGGTCTGTCCGAAACCGATGGGCAGCGGATAGTTGCCGTACGCCTCGCGCGCGAATTCCGGCAAAACGAAGTCATTGCGATCAATCTCACGGAACGCCCGGATGATCGCCGGCGTCTTTAAATATCCGCCTCGTATCAAACCTTCTACAAGATCGTTGAATGCCTTATTCACCGGTCGTCGTTGCCGTGGATGTTTCCGCCGGAACAATAACGATCATCGTCTCGCCGGGTTTTTTATAGTTGAACCGCGCACGCAATTCTTTTTCCAAATTGAGCGGATTTGCAAGATATTGCACTTCCGACTGTAGATTTGCTTCGTCATACTGCGCCTTGGTAAGGCGCGTCTCAATATCGGCGAGGGCGGTACTCAACTGCCTTTCCTGTATGAAAAACCCGTAGACCCGCACCCCTACCGCTACAAGAACAATAAGGAGGATTATCGCTCCCACGATCTTCATTGCCTTCAGTGTACCATCACTTCTTCAAAATTTCCCGGAACACCTCCGGCGAGAGCTCCACGCGCGCCATGCTCTGCAGTTTTTCCTTGCCGCGCTTTTGTTTTTTCCACAACTTCATCTTCCGCGTGCGGTCGCCGCCGGTCTTCCCGAAGCTGCCGAGCAGTTTTTTCATCGCGGGGATCGTTTCGCGCGCAATGATGCGGCCAAGCGCCTTTGCCTGCAAGGCCTGCGTAAATTGCTGTTTCGGCAGGAGTTCTTTCAGCCGTTCCACCGTCTGCCGTCCTTCGCGTTCTATGTCTTTTTTCGGTACGATGCGCGTAAGCGCGGGGACCACTTCGTCCACGATCAATATCTCCAGCTTCTCCACTTCTGCTTCCTGCTCTCCCGCAAGCTCGTAGGTAAAGGAGGCGTATCCCTGCGAGACCGATTTCAGCCGGTCGTCAAAATCGCGGATCAATTCGCGGAGCGGCATCTTCGCAGACAGCAAAAGATTCTCGCCGATGTTTTTCACCTGTGCGATTTCAAGATCAAAAACAGTTTGCAGATTTACGACGGCGCTCAAATATTTTTGCGGCGTGAGCATTTCAAGGTCCACGACCGGTTCCCACACTTTCTCCGGCTTGTCGGGAAAATCCTGCGGCTGCTTGACCATCTTCACTATGCCGCGATCCTGCACCCGGTAAGCAATGGAGGGAAAGCTCGTCAAAAACGAAAGATTGTATTCGCGCTCCAAGCGGCTTGAAGTGATCTCAAAATGCAGTTGGCCCAAAAAACCGACCTTCAATCCCCTGCCGAGTGCTTCGTTCGCATCCGGCTCAAAATGCAACGCAGCATCGTTCAATCGCAATTTTTCAAACGCGCGCTTCAGATCGTCGAATTTCGTGTCGCCGTCCGGATAAAAAGAAATGAAAACGACCGGGGTCGGTTCCCGATACCCGGGCAATGCAAGCGTAGCGCGATCCGGCTTCCCGTCGCGGGCCGCAAGAACAGTATCGCCAATTTTGACGAGCGACGGTTCTTTCAGCCCGGTCGCAAGGTAGCCGATCTCGCCGCTCGCGATCATGGGCGCAGCTTTGAGGTCCGGCGTAAAATAACCGACCTCTTTCGGTTTGAACTCGGCGCCGGTCATGATGAACCTCATGTTTTCCGTCCTGAACTCGCCGCCGAACACGCGCACGAACGCGATGATACCCTTGTGATCGTCATAGAGCGAATCAAAAATGAGCGCCCTTGCCGCGCGGGCGGCATCTTTCCGCCCCGCCGTTTCGTTTTCGTGCGGCGGCGGCACGAGCCGGACCACTTCATCCAATAATTCCTTCACCCCCGCGCCAGTCTTCGCGGAAACGCGGAACACGCTTTCCGCGGGCACATTCAAAAGCTCCGCTACCGACTCCACCGTTTTCTCAAGATGCGGCAGCGCAAGATCAATCTTGTTCACGGCAGGGATGATCTTCAAGCCAGCTTTTTGTGCCGAACGCAGATTGGAGAGCGTCTGCGCCTGGATGCCCTTTCCGCCGTCAATTAAAATGATCGCGCCCTCCACCGCCGCGAGCGCGCGTGAAACCTCGTAGGAAAAATCCGAGTGGCCCGGCGTGTCGATCAGATTCAAGACATATTCTGCGCCGTCCATCCGGTACGCCATCCGCACCGGCGCCATTTTGATCGTGATCCCCCGTTCGCGCTCCAGCGGCAGCCGGTCCAGATACTGCGCGCGCATGGAACGCATGGGCACTGTTCCCGTGATCTCCAAAAGACGGTCGGCGAGCGTGGACTTGCCCGAATCGATGTGGGCAATGATCACGAAGTTCCTTACGCGCGACGAATCTTCCATTACGTCACTATGCACTTAAAGCGATTGCAGCGTCAAATTGACGACGAGCCGCCCGGGTGGATCATCGGATTCGTATGCGTACGATGCAATGCCGTTCTCGGCAAACACATAGCCCAACGGGGCATCAATCTCATAGGAATAGTGCCGCTTCGTGCCCGCCTGTTTTTCAAACACAAACTGGTACTGCACGCCCGCTGCTGGCGGCAGGAACAAGCGGTGCGTGTAATCAAGCGAAAATTGCGTGGAAGCGCCGGCCTTCACGGTGGACCACGTCGTAAACACCCTCGCGCCCGATTCCTCGTGCCATGCCACGCCGGGATACGCAAAGAGGGTCTGCTCGGTTGATTCGACGGAGGATACCAGGGGGTCGGTGCTATAACCGCTTTTTGCATAATTGATAGGCGGCACGATCTTTTTTTGAACGGTCCCCGAAGCGTTCGTGAGCGTAGTCCCCGGGGGGACGAACACTTGCGCATAATCTTGGTTGGTCGTTTTATACCACCAATACGGGCTCTTTGCGCCATTGTGCCTGCGGGTAACGACTACGTGGCTCGTCATCGTGCCGTCCGGATTGATCCGTCCGGTGTAGGAAAGAGTACTCGATACATACAGGTCGGATTTCCCGCCGTTCACGTTCGCGTCCACCAGGGCGAGGTAATCGCCATTAAATCGCTGCGGGAATTCGTACACCGCGCCCGAGGCGCCGTAGGCGCCAAGAAGATCTTCCATCGCCTGGTCCTTGAAATAGACCATGATCTCTTTTTTTGCCGCCCAATCAAGCGCCATGGCAAGCAGCGCCTGCCGTTCATCGCTTGTTGTTGAAGCAAGCTTTGCGAAGAGCGCCCGCGAGAGATCGCGGAGGACCTGCTTTGGATAGGTTGCGGAAGTCGCCTGGCCGCTTTGAACGATTTTCTGGATTTGAACAAGAAAATTGTCGGCGGCGAAAGTGGTGGTGGGTTTCCCGATCGCAACCGGCCCCACAATGGACAAAAGATCGTTTATCACCCTCGGCGTTATCGCCACCACGCCGTCAAAGGTCGTGGAGGTTTTCGCGTAAAGGTCTGACTCTTCAAAAAAAGCGGTGGTCTTTGAGGCCGAGGTGGGAAAATCAAAAAACCAGTTCGCGTCCGCGGGCCGCCACTTTGTGATCTCAAGCTGCAGCGGCTTCGGCGGAACGATCTTCCGGTTGAACGCCGTATCCGCGTCCGCAATGTCGTGCACGGCGATGTCCGTGATGGTGCCGCTCGCAAGCGTCACATCGGCATAACTTCCCAAGAACCCCCCCGCCGGACGGATCTCCGAGGGATTTTCAAGCAATACAAGAAGATGGTGTGTGCCGGGATCCGCAAGCCACGGCACGAAGGCATCGAGGAAATTCTCCGCACTCTTAATTTGTGATTTAAGCGAAAGATAAAAATCCCCAACACCCGCGGGCGAAAGATTGCCCGCAAAAGAAGCGACGCTCGACAATTGGTCGCTTTCGGCATTAATGGCACCGAGGGTATCGCGCAAACGGCCGAGGTCGGCAATGAGCGGTCCGCCCGCGCCGGTCACGAAAAAATCGAAAGAGCTCGAGGCAACGTCGCCCATCTCTTGCGAAAAGAACACAAGCTGGGCCGAAAGGTTGGAGAGCGACCCGATGGAAGAAAACGCCTTTTGCGCCGCCGAGAGATCGAGGCCCTGAAGGTCTGACACCCCCGTGCGCAACAATCCAAAATCTTTTGAAACCGAAACGGCCATTTCCCCGCGGATGACGAGGAATGAAACCAAAGACCCGCCGATAAAAAGCACCACGAGCCCAAAAATTCCCCAAAGGATGCCCTTGGGAAGCGGGGTGCGCGGTTCTTCGTGAACTTTTTCCAACGCTTCGTCTTTCGGCTCCCGCTTGATCACCCTCACAAGTTCATCGGGACGAACATCGTCATCTCTTTTTGGCGGCATCTGCAGCATAATTCCATTATACGGCATTTCCCCTCGCTGCCTGCTATAATAAAAACAATGTTCAAAAAAACCTCCTCGTGCCTCGCTTGGTGGACCCTTGCCTTGATCGCTCTCACTGCTTTTTCTCTCATGTTATGGGCGTCCCGCACTGATTCGGCTATTATGGACGAGCTCGCACACATTCCGGCGGGCTACGGCTACGTGCATAACCTGGATTACCGCCTGAACCCGGAACATCCCCCGCTCGTAAAAGCGCTCGCGATGCTGCCTGTGCTCTTCCTGCAGCCGAATTTCCCGGCAGCGAGCGACGCGTGGCAGAACCAGATAAACGCACAATGGGACGTCGGCGCGCAGTTCCTCTACCAATCCGGCAATAATGCGAACGAAATCATCCAAACCGCGCGCATTTTCCCGATCTTGATCACTTTGCTTGTCCTTCTTTTTATCTATCTTCTTGCGCGCGGCATTATGGGTAATTGGTGGGCGCTTCTGCCCGCCGCGCTTTTCGCACTTGATCCCACCGTGCTTGCACAGGGGCATTACGTGACGACAGACCTCGGCGCCGCATTTGGTGTCATCTTCGCTACTTATTATTTTCTAAAATTTGTTGAATCGCCTTCTACAAAGCATCTCTGGTTCGCCGGCCTTTCTTTCGGCGTAGCGCAGATCACGAAATTTTCCGCGCCGTTCCTCGTGCCGCTTTTCGTTTTTCTCACATTCGTGCTCTGGCTCCGCAATATCATCGTTGAACACGGCACCATGGAGCGTTCGCGGCGATTCAAGATATTTTTAACGCGCGGCCTTCGATGGATCTGGCGACTCATCCTTGTTTTTGCGATCGGCTACGTCTTCATCGTCTATCCAATCTACTTCCTTTTCACAGCCAATTATCCCATCGCAAAACAGGTATCGGACGCGCAATTCATCTTGGGTTCGTTCGCGAACGGCCCCACGCCCGCGGGGACGCACTGCGCGGGCATACGCTGCCTTGCCGATCTTGATATCTGGATGGCAAAAAGTCCTGTGCTCCGCCCGCTCGCGGAATATATGCTCGGCATCCTTATGGTGTTCCAGCGCTCTGCCGGCGGGAACACGATCTATTTCCTGGGCGAAGTCCGCGGCGCCGGCGGCCCGGCATATTTCCCGCTTCTTTTCCTTCTCAAAGAACCCGTCCCCACCCTTATCATCGTCCTTGCGGCGCTTATCCTCGCCGCCTGGTGGATGATCCGCCGCGATCCCCGCGACGGCCGGAGGCGCGGGCAACGGATCCTTGATTACCTTGGCGTGAATTTCCCGGAATTTTCCATGGCGTCGTTCATCGTCCTCTATTGGGGCTACAGCATGCAAAGCCCCTTGAACATCGGCCTCCGCCATCTTATGCCGACCATTCCCTTTGTTTACATTCTCGCTGCAGGCGTCTGGAAAAAGTGGGTTACCCGCATTAACTTCCCCGGAGGAGAGCTTACCATTGCCTTGATCGGCGCCGCCGCAAAATCATTCGCACGCGGGAGCATCAAATACCTCTTCCTCGTAGCGCTCATTCTCTGGCTTTTTCTTGAAACGCTTTTTGCCGCGCCGTATTTCCTCTCTTATTTCAACGAGTTCGGCGGCGGCATTTGGAACGGCTACCACTGGGTGACCGATTCCAACTACGATTGGGGGCAGGACCTCCTCCGGTTGCAGTCGTGGGCCGTGGCACACCCGGAAGCGGACAAGATCGCAGTGGATTACTTCGGCGGAGGAAATCCCTCGTACACGCTGGGCGGCAAGGAAGTAAATTGGTGGGCATCGCGCGGGAATCCGAGCGATCAAGGCATCCACTGGCTCGCCGTTTCCGTGAATACGCTTGAGGGTGCGATCCAGCCGCTCGCGCCCGGGCAAGTGCGCAACGCCTCCGACACCTACTCCTGGCTCACGGCGCTTCGGCCGGCCGGCGCCGGCATGGGCAATGTTCCCGCGCCCGATGACCGGGCGGGCACGTCGATCTTCATTTATCATCTCTAAAAAGAGTCTTTTGACTTCCCTACTATTTATAGTACGCGCGGTTCTCCACGCGGAAATCAACGTACTGGAGTTTCGCGAAATTCGGTTTGGCCATCAAGCTTTGTAACACAGCGAGGTCGTTGTCTGCGGGAAAACGCAAGCTGAAGTATAGATCGGGGCCATCATAGGTGGTTACGCCGACTTCCTGAAGGCCAATATCTTTGAGCGCTACTTCGCGGACGTTCGCACCGCTCGCTGTGAGAACTTTTACGATAGACATGAAATTCGGCACGAACTCGTCCGGCAGTATCTTGTTGCCCAGCCCTCGCCCGGCTTGGGAATAATCATGGATGGCGAACAACGAGCTCCCCTGTGTGTCGTATGTTTTTCCAAAGAGGATCCCTTGATCATCAAACCAATAACAGGTCTCGCCGGATTCGATAGCGGGCGGAGCGAATGCGGACGATGACGGCGCGGCGGCAGGCGCGGAAGGTGCTGAGAGGGCCTTATCCAAAACGAAACACCAGATGCCGAAGGGCTTCCGTTCCACAACTGACGCTATGATAGTGTGCGTGAAATAATTTTTTGAGAGCGTTACGGACGCGAGCTGCGGGATGAAGGCAAGCTCCTGATCGTTCAACGCCGGCGGCCAAATAAGCATGTTCTTCAGGCCTAGGAGGGACATTAGAAAACCACGGTCGCTCGAGGCGTTTGATTGCAGGAGCGTGACAATGCTGTCGCTCGCGACGGCGCTGTTCCCTTTTATCACAACATTCTGTACGCGGAAGAACGGTGAATAAAGAATGAGCCATGTCGTTCCCACAAAGAGAATTACTATGATCGCGGCAGCAACGACCACAAAGACGTAGCGCTGCCGGCGCTTTTTCTTTTTTTGCTTTTCCGAAAGATAAGAATCAATCTCCATAAGCAGGGCGGGGCATCATACAAGAACGCGTTCCATGAGCGGATTGAGGCGCGTCAAAAATTCGTAATGGATGGTGCCCGTTTTCTGCGCCGGCTCCCACGCGAAAATTTCTTCGCCGGCATCGCGGCCGATGATCGTTGCGACGTCGCCCGGCCGCACGCGGCCCGCGGTCACAATCGCCGTCACGTCCATAGAAACCTTCCCAAGTACACGCGCCCGCCTGCCGTTCACGAGCGCCTCTCCCACACTCGAGAGCGCGCGGGGAAAACCATGCCAATATCCCAAGGGGAGGATCGCCATTTTGGCATCTTTCGGCACGCGTTCGGACATATCGTAGCCAACGTAATCCCCCGCTTTGAGCGGTTTTACCTCGGAGACGACCGCCCGCCAGGCCAAAACCGGATGCAGTTTTATTTTGTGCCCAAGCTGCACCTCAAGTTCCTTGGAGGGCCAAAGGCCGTAAAGGCCGATGCCCACGCGCACCGCATCCAGGTGGTATTTTGGATTGATGAGCGTCCCGCCCGTTGCCGCAGCGTGCTTGATCAGGTTTTTGAATCCCGCTTTCAGAAAAAGCTTCACGGCTTTCTCAAATTTCGCGAACTGCTGCTCGGTGTATGTGGGATAATTGAGGTCTTTCGCCGAAGCGAAATGCGTATAAATGCCGGCCAATTTTGACCTCGCCTCTTTTTTGCCAGTAATAATTTTTATCGTACGCGGGAGATCTTCAACATAGAATCCCTGTCGATGCATGCCGGTGTCTATTTTTATATGGAATTCCGGCGTTACCTTCGCGTGTATAAGCTCGCGGAGGGCGTCGTTATTGGAAATGGTGATGGTAATCCTGTTTTTCACCGCTGCCGGATACAGCGACGGCAACGTATATCCCAATACCAAGATCGGCTTTTTGATGCCCGCCTTCCGCAGTGCGACGCCCTCCACCAGACTGTCCACGCAAAAGCCGTCGATGCCGAAGCCGGCCATCAATTTCGAAAAGGCGAATATCCCGTGCCCGTACGCATTGGATTTCACAACCGCCCAGAGCTGCACCTTCTTCCGGTGCGGCGCGTTCCTGCCGATCAGCTTCCGGAACGTATCGTAATTCTTCCGGGCGGCGCGCGCGTCGATCTCAATCCACGTGCGGAGATGATCCGGCCGCTTAGCCGATGATCTCTTTTCCGACATATTTTTGGAGCACCTTCGGGATCTCGATCTTGCCGTCTTTCGTCTGGTAATTCTCTATGATGGCGAGCGGGGTGCGGCTCATCGCGATAGCGGTCGCGTCGTTCATATGGACGAATTCAACTTTGCCGTCCTTGCGGCGGACGCGCGTACCCAAACGCCGCGCTTGATAGTCGCCCATATAATCCGCAGAGTGCGTCTCGCGATACTTATTTTCTGAAGGAATCCACGCTTCAATGTCAATGTGGCGCGCATCCGGATCGCCCTGATCGCCCGTAGAACACATAACCACCTGGTAGGGCAGTTCGAGCGACCACATGATATATTCTTGTATCGCGACCAGGAATTCCTGTTCGGCAACGCCGTCCTCCGGCACCGTAAAACTTTCCAGTTCCAATTTGTCGAATTGATGCATCCGAAGAATGCCGCGGACGTCTTTCCCATAGGAACCCGCCTCGCGCCGGAAGCTCGTCGAAAAACCGACGTAGCGGATCGGCAACTTATTTTCCGGGATCGTCTCGTCCATATGAAGCGGTCCCATTGTATGCTCGGCAGAACCAATGAGATAGAGGTCGTCAGAAGGGATATAATAACGCTCTTCCTTCGGCTCGAGCCGGGCCATTTTTTGAAACACCTCCGGACGGATCATATCGGGGACCAGGACCGGCACGAATGTGCCCGCGTGATAGCCGGGCTTCACGCCGCTTGCGATGGACTCGATAATCTTCGGATTCGTGAGTATTTCAAGCCCGTACTGGATGAGAGCAAACTCAAGCAGCACCGCATCGCCTTTCAAATACACGAAACGGCTGCCGGAAATCTTGCCTGCCGATTCAATATCAATGATGCCGAGCGCCTCGCCGAGCGCCACATGGTCCTTCGGTTTGAAATCAAATTTCTTGGGCTCGCCGTTCTTACGGAGCACCTTGTTCGCCGACTCGTCCTTGCCTACCGGCGTATCCTCCGACGGCAAGTTTGGGATTTTCAACCAAACTTCTTCACGCTTTTTCTCGATCCCCCCAATTTTTTCTTCCAACGATTTGATTTCCTCCTTGTTTTTTTTGCCGCCTTCAATATCCCGCTTTTCGCTCAACTTTTTTTGCTCCCCACGCTTTTCGCCGATGTCTTTCGTGAGCTTCCGCCACTCCTCGTCCAGCTTCAAAAATTCGTCCACCAACTTCGGGTCGGCGCCTTTTGCGGCAATCCCCTGTTTCACCTTTTCCGATTGCCCCCGGAGAAGTTCAACGTCAAGCATGTTCCCATCATATCCCTTTTTTGAACTTAGGTGAAGCGCCAAAAGCTCCCTTTGAAAATATCTCTTTTTCAGCATAGAATGATAATATTATGCCGAAAACAGAATCGAAGGCCTCTTTGGACCCCATCCGCCACTCGCTCGCGCACTTGCTCGCAGCGGCGGTTTTGAAAGAATTTCCGGACGCGAAGCTTGCTATCGGCCCCACAATAGAGAACGGCTTTTATTATGATTTCCTGCTTCCCCGTTCGCTTTCGCCGGAAGATTTGAAAACTTTTGAGAAAACGATGCGGGATCTCGCAAAGAAGGATCTGCCGTTCGTGGGGAAAGAGGTCTCCGCAACCGAAGCGAAAAAGCTCTTCGCCGACCAGCCATTCAAACTGGAACTCATCAAGGAATTTTTGGATGCCGGCGAAAAACTGACGGTCTACCACACGGGCGACATCTTCGTGGACCTCTGCCGCGGCGGGCACGTGACGAACACGAAAGAGATCCCGCTTGACGGGTTCAAGCTTGATAAAATCGCCGGTGCCTACTGGCGTGGCAGCGAAAAGAACCCGATGCTCCAGCGTATTTACGGGCTTGCGTTCGGAAGCAAAAAAGAGCTTGAAGAATATTTGAAGCTTATCGAGGAGGCGAAGAGACGCGATCACAAAGTGCTCGGCCCGGCGCTTGATCTTTTTACCTTCTCGGACCTTGTAGGGCCGGGGCTCCCCCTCTGGACACCGAAGGGGACGCTCATCCGGAATCTGCTTGATGATTTTGTCTGGGAGCTTCGGAAAAAGCGCGGCTACGTGAAAGTGGAGATCCCCCACATCACCAAAAAAGAACTTTACGAGACGAGCGGCCACTGGGAAAAATTCAAAGATGAGCTCCTGAAGATCGAAACGCGTGAAGGGCACGTTTTCGCAATGAAGCCGATGAACTGCCCGCATCACACGCAGATCTACGCCCGCAAGCCGTGGAGCTACCGCGAACTTCCGCAGCGCTACGCAAACACCACCACGTGCTATCGCGACGAACAGACGGGCGAACTCTCCGGCCTCTCGCGCGTACGCGCGTTTGCGCAGGACGACGCCCACGTATTCTGCCGCATGATACAGGCAAAAGAAGAATTTCTAAAGATATGGGATATTGTTAACGAATTTTATCCAGTGTTTGGATTCAAACTTCGTGTGCGCCTTTCCCTGCACGATCCGGCCTACCCTGAAAAATATCTCGGCGATAAAAAAAGTTGGGCGACCGCCGAAAACATTTTGCGCGAGATCGTCACCGAGAAAAAGGTGGATTGGTTTGAAGGTGTTGGTGAAGCCGCGTTCTACGGCCCGAAACTGGACTTTATGGCGAAGGATGCCCTGGGCCGCGAATGGCAGGTTGCCACCATCCAGCTTGATATGAACATGCCAGACCGCTTTGACCTTGTCTGCACAAATGAAAACGGAGAAAAAGAGCGTATCGTGATGATCCATGCCGCCATCATGGGTTCCATTGAGCGGTTTTTATCAATTCTGATAGAACATACGGCCGGTGCCTTCCCCGTCTGGCTTGCGCCCGTGCAGGCGACGGTGCTTCCAGTAAGTGAAAAATTCTCGGCATATGGCGAAAAAATCTATAAAGCGCTTCTTGCAGCCGGCATCCGCGCGGAACTTTCTGAGGCGAACGAATCGCTCGGCAAGCGCATCCGTGCGGCAGAATTGATGAAGGTCCCCTATGTGCTCGTGGTCGGCGAGAAAGAAGAGAAGGACGGTATGGTCGCCGTGCGGAGCCGGAAAGGAGATGAAGGCCCAGTGGAACTCGCAGAATGGTTGGGAAAGATCCAAAAGGAGATCGCGGCGCGGTCGCTCTAAAAATGCCCAAGATCGTCGCCGTCGTAGGCCCCACGGCGAGCGGAAAAACGGCGCTCGCCATCGCAATCGCGCGGCGCTTTGACGGCGAGATCGTTTCCGCCGACTCACGGCAGGTCTACCGCGGGATGGATATAGGCACCGCGAAACCGACAAGAACGGAAATGCGGGCGGCGCCTCACCATCTTATTGATATAAAAAACCCGGATGAGGAGTACGCGGTTGCGGAATATAAAGAAGACGCACTTTTAGCGATACGGGACATTCTTGCAAGGAAAAAATTGCCGATCGTGATCGGCGGTACGGGCCTCTACGTTAAAGCGGTCCTTGAAAATCTTGATATCCCGAAAATAAAAGCAAATCCGGCGTTGCGCGAACGATTAGAGCGGGAAATAAAAGAACGGGGCTTGCCGGCCGTATTCGATAAATTGGTCGCGCTCGATCCCGAAGCGGCGTACGTCGTTGACCCAAAAAATCCGCGGCGCATCGTGCGCGCGCTCGAGGTCGCACTCACAACGGGCATACCCTTCACCGCCCAGCGCAAAAAGAACGAACCGCTGTTTGACGCGCTTGTGATCGGCCTCAACCCCCCGCCGGATATTCTCCGTAAGCGGATCGACGCGCGCGTCGACCGGATGGTCCGCGATGGGCTTGTAAAAGAAACTGAACAATTGGTAAAGAAATATGGTGCGGATTGCCAGGCACTTGATGCCATCGGCTATCGCGAAATCATTGATTATCTTCAGAAAAAACACTCTCTTCCCGAAACGGTTGCGCTCATCAAAACGAATACATGGCATTACGCGAAGCGGCAACTGACCTGGTTCAGAAAAGATAAAACAGTGCGGTGGATGCGGGGAAAAAGCAAAACATTCGCCGCGATAAAAAAATGGTTGGGCGACCCGCGGGCGCCGCACCGTCCAGGCGCTACTTCAAGTGCCGCTCGAAAAGTTCCTTAAGCGTCGCAGGTTGCGCGCGACCCTTCAATATGCCCATCGCCTTGCCGATCAAGAATTGCAAGCTCGCCGTCTTTCCCTTCCTGTAGTCCGCTACGGCGGCGTGGTTCTCCGCAATAACTGCCAAGACCACCGCTTCAATCTCCCCCGCGTCGGAGGCAACACCGATGTTCTCGTTCCCCGCGATATCTTCGGGATCGTCGCCCGTTGCGAACATCTTGGTGAGCATGTCCTTCGCCTGGCGCGTCGTTATTTTTTTCTCTTCGATGAGCCCCGCAAGATGCGCCAGATGTTCGGGATTCACTTTCAGGTCCGCGAACGATACGCCCTCCTGATTCATAAGTCCGCGAAGGTCGCTCGTTAAATAATGATAGAGCGTCGTAACACCCGCATTAGGAAGGCGCTCCTTTAATTCGGACGTTGCCGCCTCAAAATAGTTCGCCATTTCCGGCTCAGCTATCAACATTTCCACCTGCTTTGCGTCCAAGCCATACTCTTTCGCGAAGCGCGTGCGCTTTCCTGCCGGAAGCTCCGGAAGCGTCGCGCGCAACCGCTCCGGATCAAAGATTTTCGTCTCAAAAGGCGGGATGTCCGGTTCGGGGAAATAACGGTAGTCGTGCGCTTCTTCTTTTGAGCGCTGTAGAACGGTCTTCTGCTTCGCCTCGTCCCATCCGCGCGTCTCTTGCGTTATTTTCTCGCCGCGCGTGAGCGCTTCCTCCTGCCGCTTCAATTCGTACTGCACCGCATCGTGCACCGCTCTGAACGAATTGATGTTTTTGAGCTCTATCTTCGTGCCCATATCCAAACTCACGTTCGCTTCAATGCGCATCTCTCCTTTTTCCATGTCGGCGTCCGAAACGCCCAAAAAACGCAGGATGAGCTGGAACTCCCGCGCAAACGCCGTCGTATCGTCCGCGCTCCTCAAGTCCGGCTCCGTCACCAGCTCCATGAGCGGCACGCCTGAACGGTTATAGTCCACGAGCGATGCTCCGCCCGCGTGCACAAGTGTCCCCGTATCTTCTTCAAGGTGCACGCGCCGGATGCGTACGCCGTTCAAGGCACCGCCCGTAACGAGCGGCTGGTCATACTGCGAAATTTGATAGCCCTTTGGAAGGTCGGGGTAAAAATAATTCTTGCGGTCAAATTTCGTGATCTCGTTCACGCGACCGCCGAGCGCGAGCCCAACCTTGATCACGTCTTCAATCGCCTGTTTATTGGGGACGGGCAGCGTCCCCGGATGGCCAAGGCACACCGGGCAGACATTTACGTTTGGATGCTTTTCCTCCGGATCGTTCAACGAATCACAAAACATCTTCGTCCGCGTTTTGAGCTCTGCGTGAATTTCCAGGCCGATCGTAGGGCTATATTCTTTCGCCGCTGCCATAGGTTTGATTATTTGCGATTTGGGACATAAAGTAAAGGCAAATGCCCAAGAACATTCGCACGCCGAAGGTGGTCGCAGATCCTATTTACGGCATCGTGGATATCCGGCCGGTGCTTCCGATGGTGGAAACCCCGGCGTTCCAGGCGCTCGGCGACAAGCGGCAGCTCGGTATGGCGTATCTTACCTTCCCGTCGGCCACGCACACGCGGAAGGCGCATTCCTTGGGCGCCTATCATGCGACGCGCGAACTTGCCGACCGGTGGATCAAATTAGGATTCATCAAAAAGCGCGAGGGCGATGCGCTTGCGGGCTACGCGCTCTACCACGACATCGGCCATCCGGCGTTTTCCCACGTGACGGAACCCTTTTGCGCGATGCCTGCGGGGATCCGCGGCATGAGCGCAAATAGCGCCTTGAGTTTGGCCGTTATTCGGGAGCACAAAAAAGAGATCAAGGCCTGTGGTATTGATTTTGCGCTGCTTTGCGCGCTCGCGAGCCACGAACATCCGCTCCATGTGGCCGTAAGCGACAAAAATCTCGGCACGGAAAAATTGGATTATTTGGAGCGCGACGGAGCGGTCACCATTTTGAGCCGTCCGCCCGGCCTCTCCTATCTCCGCGAACACATCTATTTCATAAACGGCAAACTGGCCGCGGACGAAAAAGTGGTTGACAACGCCATTGAGGCGCAGAATTTCTACCTCAAAATGTACAAAAACGTATATCTGCGGAAGGCGTCGGTCATCGCCCAGCGCATGCTCCAGAAAATGGTCCATCACCTTATCCTCGCGGGAGAGATCGCGCCGGACGATCTCTTACAACTCACCGATTCGGAGCTCTTGGGCGTCATACGCCTTTCAAAAGATCATCTTGTGAACACGCTGTATGATCTTTTAAAACGCCGCAATCTTTTCCGCGAGGCGATCGTTGTAAGGCCGGAGCGATTCATGGATATTGAGACGAAAACGGAAAAAGGGGTGGCTATCTTCGGCGCCGCAGAACGCACGATGGCACGGCTTATAAACTCCCCGACATTCCGGGTTAAAAACCAAAGCGGTCTTGAAGCGGCGGAGGCGGAAATCGCAAAGATCGCCGGAATTCCGCCCAAATTCGTCCTCATCGCCCCCATAGCGACGCCGGAACGCTTTGATGCCCGTGATATCATGATCTATCAAGACAACGCAAAAAAATTGGTGTCCCTGCGGAAGCAATATCCGGCGCATTTCAAGAATCTCGAAGAGATCGCGCAAAGCTATCTCGCTTTCCGCGTCTGCACCACGGAAAAATATCGAAAAGCGCTTTCCGCCCCGCGCACCGCGCGGAAAATATTCAAATTTTTGACGGCTCACGCCACTTCCGCCTGGTAGCACTGTTCGCAGTAGACGATTTCCGATTGATCCGGCGAATAGGTCGTTCGAAACGCGTGTGGGCACCGCACCGACTCATGAAAATGTGAAGTCGTATTGACATAGGCTCCGTTTGCTGATTTTGCTCCCTCGCATTGGCACGCTCGATCATAAAACTTAATAGGATTCCTTTGGCGTAAGAGATAATAGTGGCGGCAATTATAGCACGACCGAGGAAGAGGCAGTTTCAGTTTCCGATAAAACGCCAATTCTTCTTTGGTGAACTTGAACGCGGTCGTGCACTGCTCATTGCAACTACCTCCATGTTCGCAGCCGATAGTTTCTTCCAGTGCAGAGTCCGAAACATCTTTTATGTCGTCCGGCAGATCCGCCGCGTTGTGTTGAATGTTGTAATCCTTTTTCTCGGAATCCCGCCATTTATATCCTCTTGCAACTGCCTCCTTTTTAGTGAGCGGAAAATACTTTTGTGCGATAGTTTCATTGTAGGTGTAGGCGGACATCTCCGGAGGGAAAAACTCGCCATATTTATAGGTTTTTCCTTGTCTGTCGATATAGGGCATCGCGTTCATATGTGCCACGATTTTCGGCACGAGCCCTTCGTATTCCTCTTTCGTATATTGCTTGTTTAAAATACAGTACTGTTTATTCCGAAGCGCCATGCAGCCGAAAAGGTCAGAGTTGCGTGCGAGAATGTGCCAGCAGTATTGGAGGTTAAATGCGTCGCTCCAGGTGTCGTAGCAAAATTTAACATCGTTCTGATTATTGCCCGACCCCATACACTCGTAAATTCTTAGGGCCTTCGCTCCCCACATGGTGAAGTCATAAGAATCCTTTGTTCCATTAATGAAAAGAAAATGGCAATATTTCGAATCTTCCGCACCGCCGACTTCATAGCTTGAAAACACATTCTTGGAATTGAATATATAGTCGCCGGACACATCCGCGTTTTGTAATCCCTCCATAAACTTGCGGGGATAACCGATATGAACCTCCCTTGCCCGACGAGCGAGCTGCTGGATCGTTTTGTACGAACCCGTATTCCATTCGGCAATTTTATTGGAATATTCTTCTTTGGTGTACGGCTGATTGAAGATATAGTACTGCTTGTTGCGCAGATTGATGCACCCCAAACAATTGGAACAGCCTCTGAGATTCTTGGAAAACCACACATCCACGCACTCATTACAGTTATTGGAAAAGAATGTCCGGAAACACTTGAATAAATTTGTGCTCATGTAGCAAAACTCGCACAGATCCGAGATGTAGAGATCCAGGCAGTTCTTGCTCCTTTCCAAGACAGTAGAATAGGCGCAATCCTCGTCGTAGTCGGAGTTGAAAAGGAGGTAGCAATTTTTAAGATAGGAGCCGATGTTGCAATAATCACTGTTTACTAAAGTTGAATGCATCGTCTGCGGCCCAAAATCCGGCACGGAACGAAAAAGTTCGTTGAGTTGTTCAAAGAAAGGACGGGAGAAATCTATTTCTTTGCCATACATCAGGGGATCCCACTTGTCAGACCACCAGCAGGGCTGACAGTATACCGGCCTCCCTGCATTCTCTGGAAATATCGAGATAACCTGTTTATTGCACAAGTCACAACCACGCCGATGGAGGGAACGCTCATTAAGAAAAACCATCCTCCTTTTAAGGCGGCAGTCCGGACACCAGGTCGGTGGCGGAACCTTGATATTTCCGTAGAACGCAAAATCTTCCTGTTCGATGACAAAAGACGATTTGCAGTTCTGGCATGTTTTCGTCTGGGAATCCATATGCCTCTTTTTATCACGCCACTTCCGCCTGGTAGCACTGTTCGCAATAGACAGTCCTGGGAAGGTCGGGAGTGTAGGGCGTTTCGAATTCATTGGGACAGTGGCCGCTGCCGTGAAAATGGCCCGCTGTATTTTTATAAACCGCATTTTCCGATCCCAAACCGGCGCATCCGCATTTCCCATGCCAAAGGTTCAACGGATTCCTTCGGCGCAATCTCTGGTAATGGCGACAGTTGGGGCATAATCGGGGCAAGGGCAGGTTCATTCTCCGATAGAACTGCAGTTCCTGGGGAATGATGCGGAATGCGGTCGCGCATTGCTCGCTGCATTTTCCATCATGCTCGCACATTATGATTTCCTTCAAAATGCCGTCATCCACTCCCCGTATGTTTTCGGGGAGCTTCTCCGGCAAAAGCGTTGCCGAGTAGTTCTTTTCCGCCAGATTTTTCCATAGGTATCCAGCCTTCTTTGCTTCGTCGCTCGTCAACGGAAAATATTCTTGTGCGATGGTTTCGTTGTAGGCAAAGGGGGAAATCTCAGTGGGCAGAAATTCGCCATATCCATACTGTCTTCCTGCGCTACCAACGTAAGGATGGATCCGCACATACTCTTCGATCTTTGGAGCAAGCGTTTCATATTCTTCCTTGGAATACTGGGTGTTCAGAATGCAATATGATTTTTGGCGAAGCCCTATGCATCCGAAACAATGCTCGCAACCGTGACAACTGTGGGAATAACGGCAATCCGAAGAAGCGTATACCGTTATCGTCCCCAGATTATTTTGCCCCACGTTTGAATCAATGTTTTCATAACCAAAATTGTTTTTCCACTGTCCCATGCTGTCATATGACTCTTTCAGATCCGCGCTCCACCCTATAAACTTTGCATCCTCCACATTCCCCATCAGATCAAAACAAAAGCGGGCGTTCTTTGAGTTGTAGATGTTGTCTCCGGTGCAATTGACCGATGCTATTATATTCCCATACCGGCGTATTGCTTTATCAAAGATCTCATCCTGCACCCGCGCGGCGATGCGCGAGAGCGACGAACGATTTTCCAAATCGAATTCCTTGAGCTTCTTTTCGTATTCTTCTTTTGAATACTGCTCGTTGAATAGGCAATGCGATTTGCCGACCAGGTTCGCGCATCCGAAGCAATCCGAGCAATTGCGGCAGTTCAGAAGAAAATATGAATCCCGGCATGTTTCGCAGTTCGTGCAGAAAAGAAGATGGTAAGAGCCGGAACAGTTCACGCACTCATAGCACAGTTCTGATTCGTGGAGGATATAGCAATCCTCGCTGTCCCGCGATTTCCATGCCCGGGCATAAGCGACGTTTTCACAAAAACCGGTTCCAAAAACCAAATAGCAGTTTTTATTATCGCTGACAAAATTCGCATAATCACTGTTTACGGAATTGATATTGGAAAGCGCCTGAAGCGGAACCTTCCGGAACAGATCCCCGAATTGTTCAAAAAATGGTTTTTCAAAATCATACTTCTGCCCGAAATCCAACGGATTCCATCGGTCCGACCACCAACACTCTCGGCAATAGGAAATTACCTTTGATTCCGGAGCATACATGGAAATGATGGATTTTCCGCATAGTCCGCACACGGCTTGGTATAAGCTCCTTTCGTTGCGCCACGTCATTCTCCGCACCATGCGGCACCGGGGGCAGAATGTCGGCGGCGGAACTTTTATCTTCGTATAGAAATCAAAATCTTCGGGTTCAATCGTGAATTGTGTTTTGCAATTCTTACATACCCGATTTTCGGAATTCATGTCTCTCATTATACATTTACTCCCCAGACAGGACTACCTAGACGCCGAGCACTTTCCTCGCGATGGCCCACACTTTTTCGTGGATCTCGTCCGGCGTGAGGAGAATACCCCCGGGAGCGCATTCTACCACCTGAAAATCCCCCGGAAAAAGCTCCGCAATTTCTAAATACACTTCTTCTGCCCGCTTCAGATCAGCAAGGTCGGGCTCGGGAAGATCGTGTTTTTTCCCGTCAAGATATCCGCGTCCGCTTCTTTTTGCGACCAGTTCATAAGAAACCTCCGCCGGCACACGGAGGACAATATTGAGATCCGGTTTGGGAATCCCGAAAATGCCATATTCAAGGTCGTAGAGCCACTTATAAAATTTCTCGCGCTCGTTTCTTGTTCCTATCTTCCCTCCCTGGTGCCCCATGTTGGACGCCACATAACGGTTCGCAATAATAGCCCGTCCTTCCGCGATCCACTGGGACAGCTTCAGCTTCACATCAAAACGGTCGACGGCATAAAACACCGATGCTGCGTAGGGACCGACCTCGCCGCCGTACTTTCCGGTGAGATATTTCTGGACGAAATAAGAAGAGGGTTCGCCGTATTGCGGGAAGTCAAGCGTTCCCACTTTTGTACCCTCGGGAAGCGCAAGGACAAGCCGCTCAAACTGAACAGTTTTCCCCGAACCATCGGTTCCCTCAATAACGATGAATTTCCCGCGTTGGTCCATAAGGATTTATTACATTATAGAACAAAAATAAGCAACTAAAACAAACCGCTTAGTTATGACGGCGAAATACTGCGGTTTGTTTTATTGCGCCTAATCCACCACCTCAATCCCCATATTCCTCGCGGTGCCGCGGATGATCCGCTCTGCCGCATCAAGATCGGTCGTATTCAGATCGGGAAGTTTTTTCTCCGCGATGGCGCGCACGTCGGCTTTGGTCACTTTCCCCACTTTTGTCGTAAGCGGGTTAGCGGAACCCTTCTCAATGCCCGCGGCTTTTTTCAAAAGCGCTGCTGCAGGCGGAGTTTTTAAAATAAACCTGAAGCTGCGGTCTTCAAAAATCGTAATCTCGGCGGGAACGATATCCCCTTTCATATCCTTCGTCGCATCATTGAATTGCTTGCAGAACTCCTGCAAGTTGATGCCTTGTGGGCCGAGCACGGTGCCAACCGGCGGCGCCGGGTTCGCCGCGCCCGCCGGCAATTGAAGCTTAATGACTGTTTTTACTTTCTTGGCCATTGGTAGGTATGGTATCCCACAACGACAGGGAAATCAAGCGTTCTGGCGTCGTGGCTCCCGGCGGGCGAGTGGGCCCAATCCGCATCCGCACATTATTGCTACCGACGCTTATACCGAGCGGATAAAATAATGACTGTGAGCAATGCGAGAGATTCTAAAATTGTAAGTGTCATAAAAACAACATCCTTTTCGTGTATGGCATACGCGACCAGAATGAGCGCGCCAAAAAGCCAAATAAACCACGCGGGGATATCGATACCGGTAGAATCTTTAACTTTGAGCAAGTGGATGATCTGTGGCGCGTAAGCCGATACAAAAACAATAGAAGCGATCAATCCAAGACTTTGAAAAACTGCGTCATTCATGGACGGTTCCCTTTTCTAAAAGATTGGTAGTGCGCGGGGCAGGATTCGAACAGTAGTAAAACAACCACTTGCGTACTAGAACGGTATATCCTCCGGTTTTATTTCTTCCTCTTCCAGATTAATAACGGGAATCTCCTCCTGCGGCGGAAGCTTGGTGTCAAAATCAGAACCGCCACCGGGCGCCGCTACGTTGTCTTTACTGCCGCCTCGCGGTGCACCGGCGCCGCCGCCCTGTGCGCCGCCATATGGCCGTGGTCCAAGCTGCATGCGTTCAGCCATGATCTCCGTCGTCCGGCGCTGTCCGCCTTGCTTGTCTGTCCAGCTCCGCGTGCGGAGTCGGCCCTCAATGAGCACGGTGGCGCCTTTTGTAAGAAACTGGCTCGCGACCTCGGCCTGGCGTCCCCAAAGAACAACGTTATGAAACTCGGCCTCCTCCTGCTTTGCGCCGTTCTTGTCCGTCCAAACACGGTTTGTGGCAACGCCAAGCGTCGTCACCGACTGCCCTCCGGGCGTCGTCCGAAGCTGCGGATCGGCCGTCACCCTCCCAACGATGATTACTTTATTTAAATCCATGGCTCTATTCTAGCACATATGTCATTAAAATTCTCTTAAAGAAAACTTGACACGGAATCATGATAGCGTGAGTTGTAGTGTTTGGCCGGCAGCCCTTCTTAGTACTGACGGCAAAACACTACAACTCACGCTATCATGGTCACTGCGAGATTTCCTCAATCTTTTTCTCCAATGCCTCGTTCGAAAGCGGAGACGGAACGGGCGGCCGGGCTTCAACGGGCGGCCTCCCTCTTTTCGGTAAAGGAAAAGGCGGCGCGGTGAGCGGCTGTCTTTCTGCTTGCGGAGGCGCGACGAGCACGAGGAACCTGATTATTTCCTCGCGCATCCCGAGATCGCGTTCAATTTGCTTCGCGTCCTCGCCGGTCATCCTCACGACATAAGACATGAACATCGCTTCGGTCATGCCTTTTATCTTATAGGCAAGCGCGAGTTTTTTTATGCGGGGCTCCGATACCGTTTCGCCGTTGTGCTGGCGGACCAATTCAAGCACGCGCGCCGCATCGCTCTCGCTTTTCAAAAGCAGTGCGAGCTCGTATATTTTCTTGTCTTTTTCTTCGTCCATAGCGTGGGTATTATAATCGAATTATTCCTTAGCGGCAAGGGTGGTCTTTTCTGCATCAGCTTCAAGTTCATGGAGCACCTCGCGGCCCGATTCCCTATCCCCCGCAGGGATGAGACGGCCGATGATCACGTTTTCTTTGAGCCCGCGGAGTTTGTCCACTTTTGCCTCAATTGCGGCCTTCACGAGCACGCGCGCGGTATCCTGGAACGATGCCGCAGAAAGGAAGCTCTCAGCCGAAAGCGCGATGCGCGTGATCCCAAGGAGCACCTCGTCCGCTTTCGCAGGCTGCCCGCCCTGTTTTTTGATCTCGCGGTTCACCTCCAAAAACTTCGCCTTCTCGACGATCTCGCCCATCACAAAGTCCGGTGCATCGCCCCCGTCGCGGATCTTCACGCGCGAGAACATCTGCCGCACGATCATTTCAATGTGTTTATTGTTGATCGAGGCGCCCTCCGAGAGATAGATCTTTTGCACTTCGTTCACGATATAACGGGCCACCGCAAGCGCGCCCCTGTGCTCGTATAACTCATGGATATCCAGGTTCCCCTCGGAAAGCAGGTCGCCCTTCCGGATCTTGTCCCCCGCTTTCGCATAAAGCACGGTGCTGCGCGGGACGGCGATCTCCTGGGCCTTTGTTTTCTTGTTCTCGGAAATAAGACGGAGCACTTTCTGGGAACCTCTTTCCTCCACTTTCTCCACCGATCCATCAAAAGGCGCGAGCACGGCGCGGCCCTTCGGCGAGCGCATCTCGAAAATTTCTTCCACGCGCGGCAAACCGTGCGTAATGTCCGCGCCCGCCACGCCTCCCGCGTGGAACGTGCGCATCGTAAGCTGCGTTCCCGGTTCCCCGATGGACTGCGCCGCAAGCACTCCTGCCGCAGCGCCGATCTTCACCGGTTCGTTTACGCCAAGATCATATCCGTAACACTTGGCGCAAATACCGTAAAATGTCCTGCAGGTGATGGGCGACCGCACGGTAACCGCATCCAGCTTGGATTGTTCGATAAGTTCCGCCGCCGCTTTGTCTATGATCTCTCCGGCCCGCGCAACAACTTTGTGCCCGATCCGGATATCATCAAGCGCCGCGCGGGAGAACAAACGGGAAGAAAAGCTCTGGTTGAATTCCTTGCCGTCGGCGCGCAAAATCTCGATCCCCTCTTTCGCCCTGCAATCTTCTTCGCGGACCGTGAGGTCCTGGGCCACATCCACCAAGCGCCGCGTCAGGTAGCCGGCCTGCGCCGTCTTCAAAGCGGTGTCGGTGGTTCCTTTCCGCGCGCCGTGCGTAGAAATGAAGTATTCCAAAACCGAGAGCCCTTCTTTAAGCGACGACCGCACGGGGAGCTCGATGGTTTCTCCTTTCGGGTTCTGCACGAGCCCTTTCATGCCCATCATCTGGATCGGCTGGGACCATGAACCGCGCGAGCCGGAATCCACCATCTGATAGATAGCATTGTCCACCGACAAAACGACCGAGACGAGCTTCGCAAGCTCGCCCTTCGCCCTGTCCCACACACTGATTACGCGCGCCTTGCGCTCAGAGGACGTAAGAAGCCCCTCGCGGTATTGTTCCCGTATCAAACCCACCTCTTCGTCGGCCTTCCGCATGATCTCGCCTTTTTCGGTAGGAATAATAAGGTCGGCCATTGCCCATGTGATGCCCGAGACCGTTGCCATCTCAAAGCCAAGCAGTTTCACGCCGTCCAAAATCTCGCGCGCCGTATCGAGCCCGTGCACGTCAAGGATCTTCTCGATGATCTTTTTGAGTTTTTTGCTTGTCACCGTCTCGTTCACGAACTCAACTGTCCCGTGAAGTACTTCATTGAAGATCAAGCGGCCGAGCGTGGTATCGATGCCCTTCACGCGGATCGCCGAATGGAGCGTGACCACGTTATTTTCGTAGGCAAGAAGCGCCTCTTCGACGCCGAGCATCGGTTTTGCGGCATCCCCTTTCGAGGACGGGCGGGTGAGATAATAAACGCCGAGCACCATATCTTTTGTGGGAGCGGCAATAAGCTCGCCGGTTGCGGGCTTCAAAAGCCCCTTCCCTGCCGCCATGATCTCTACGGCTTCCTTTTGCGCAAAATCGGAAAGCGGAAGATGAACCGCCATCTGGTCGCCGTCAAAGTCGGCATTGAACGCGGAACAGACGAGCGCGGGGATCTTTATCGCAAGCCCCTCAACAAGAAGCGGCTTGAAGGCCTGCACGGAGAGCCGGTGCAGGGTCGGCGCGCGGTTCAAAAGCACGCGTTTGCCCTTAATGATCTCTTCCAGAATTCCCAACACTTCCGGCGTATGTTCTTCAATATAGCGCGACGCGCTCCGGATGTTGTGCGCAAGGCCGCGCTTGATGATCTCGCCAATCACGAACGGGCGGAAAAGCTCCAGCGCCATCCGCTTCGGCAAACCACATTCGTCAATTTTTAAATTGGGACCCACGACAATGACCGACCGGCCGGAATAATCCACGCGCTTCCCGAGCAAGTTCTGGCGGAAACGGCCCTGCTTCCCTTTCAACATGTCGGCCAGGGAACGCAAAGGACGCCGCTGCGCCGAGAGCTGCTGGGTGCCGAAGCGGGCGGAATTATCAATTAGGGCGTCCACCGCTTCTTGAAGCATGCGCTTCTCGTTGCGGATAATGACGTCCGGCGCCTTGATCTCCAGGAGCTTTTTCAAGCGGTTGTTGCGGTTGATCACGCGGCGGTAAAGGTCGTTCAGGTCGGAAGTTGCGTACCGTCCGCCGTCCAGGGCCACCATGGGCCGAAGGTCCGGCGGGAGGACCGGAAGCACCGTCATCACCATCCATTCCGGACGGCTGCCGTTCCGGATCATTGATTTGAGCATCTTCAGGCGCCGCAGGAGCTTGCTTTGCGCAAGAGGGTCCTTTGCGTTTTCCAGTTGCGCCTCAACGCCTTGCACTTCCTTCCGAAGGTCCAATTTTTCCAAAATTTGTTTTACGGCCTCGGCGCCGCTCCCCGCCTTGAAAATACTCCCGAACCTCCGCGAGAGCGAGAAATATTCGTTCTCCGAAAGGATCTGGCCAACGTGAAGATTTTCCAAATATTCTTTCGTCGTGTCGGCGGCCTCCAAGATCTCTCCTTTTACCATCTTATCCTTATTGCCGACGGTCTTCAGCTTGCCCTTGAGCTCGCGCTCAAGGTCCGCAAGCGCAACTTTGCGGTTTTCCTCTTTTATCTCCGTGATGATGTAGGCCGAGTAATAAATGACGCGCTCAAGCTTCTGCGAAGAAACGTCAAGGGCGAGCGCAAGGCGCGAAGGGATGCTCTTCAAGAACCAGATATGCGAGACAGGAGCGGCAAGCGCGATGTGGCCGATGCGCTCGCGCCGCACCGCCGCGCGCGTGACCTCCACGCCGCACTTATCGCAGATCACGCCCTTGTAGCGGATCCGGCGATACTTGCCGCAATAGCACTCATAGTCCTTCGTAGGGCCGAAGATGCGTTCGGAGAACAAGCCGTCCTTCTCGGGGCGCTGCGTCCGATAATTGATGGTCTCCGGTTTTATCACCTCCCCATGGGACCATTTCAAAATATCTTCCGACGACGCGACGCTGATCTTCAATGCGGAGAAATCATCTTTACGATCGGTTTCTGTCTCATACAGCGGCTGGATATTGAATCCAAGCGATTTAAGTTCGTTCACAAGCACATTGAAGGACGCCGGAATGTTCGGCTCCTTGATCTGCTCGCTGCGTATGATGGACTCGTACGCCGCTGCGCGGCCCAGGACGTCGTCGGACTTGATCGTGAGCATTTCCTGGAGCGTGTGGCGCGCGCCGTAGCCTTCAAGGGCCCACACCTCCATTTCGCCGAACCGTTGGCCGCCGAACTGCGCCTTCCCACCCAGCGGCTGCTGGGTGATCAAAGAGTACGGACCGATGGAACGCATGTGCGCCTTGTCTTCCACAAGATGGTTCAGCTTCATCATGTACACCTGCCCCACGGTCACCCGGCTTTCAAAAGGTTCGCCGGTGCGGCCGTCAAAGAGCTTCACTTTGCCGTCCTCGGGCAGTCCCGCCTTCGCGAGTTCCTCGCGGATCTCCGCTTCCGTCGCCGAGTCCAGTCCCGGCGTGATCGCGCGGTATCCCAACTTTGAAGCCGCCCACCCCAAGTGGGTCTCCAGGATCTGGCCGAGGTTCATGCGCGAGATGACGCCCAACGGGTTCAAAACGATGTCCACCGGCGTGCCGTCCTCCAAATAGGGCATGTCTTCCGCCGCGCGCACCTGCGAGATGACGCCCTTGTTCCCGTGGCGCCCGGCAAGCTTGTCGCCCGACTGGACCTTCCGGAGTTCCGCGATCTCCACCTGAATGCGGCGGATGATCCCCGGCTCCAGCTTGTCGCCGCGCTCCCGGTCAAAGATCTTCACGTTCACCACGCGGCCCAGTTTCCCGTGCGGAAGGATAAGCGAGGTATCTTTCACGTCCCGCGCCTTCTCGCCGAAGATCGCACGGAGCAGGCGCTCTTCCGACGTCAGTTCCGATTCGCCCTTCGGCGAAATTTTCCCGACCAAAATGTCGCCGGCTTTGACCTCGGCGCCGATGCGGATGATCCCCTCCTCGTCAAGATTTTTCAATTTGTCTTCCGAAACATTGGGGATATCGTAGGTGGTGACTTCCGGCCCTAATTTCGTGTCGCGTACGTCGCAATCATAATTATCAATATGGATGGAGGTGAAAAGGTCGTCGCGGACCACGCGTTCGGAAAGAACGATGGCATCCTCAAAATTCGCGCCTTCCCACGAGACGAAGGCAACAAGAAGATTCTGGCCCAGGGCGAGCACTCCGTGATCGATCGACGGACCGTCAGCGAGAATCTCTCCTTTTGCGACCGCCTGCCCCGTAACGACGAGCGGTTTCTGCGAAATGCACGTGAATTGGTTGGAGCGTTTGAACTTTTCAAGAACGTAGTTTTTGGTCACCCTGCCATACTTCACCTTAAGATGGTTCCCGTCGGCCTCAAGCACGGTCCCTTTGTCCTCGGCGACGATCACATAGCCCGAATCAAGCGCCACCCGCTCTTCCTCCCCCGTCGAAACATAGGGGGCGTCGGGCTTCACGGACACCACGGCCTGCCGTTGCATGTTCGAACCCATGAGCGCGCGGTTTGCATCGTCGTGCTGGAGGAAGGGAATAAGCGCGGTCGCAACCGAGATGAACTCGTTCGGAGCGACGTCGATAAGGTCTATTTCTTCCGGCGTGCAGGTTCCCGGCTCGCCTTTAATGCGCGCTTCCACGATCGGTCCTTTCAAGCGGTCTCCCTCGCGCGGGGTACCGGCATGGGTGATCTTGTATTTTTCTTCTTCCGAAGCATCGAACCAAACGATCTCGTTCGTAACGCGGCCGTCTTTTACCTTTGCATACGGCGCCTCCAAAAATCCAAAATCGTTGATGCGCGTAAAGCTTGCAAGATAATTGATAAGGCCTATGTTCGATCCCTCCGGCGTTTGGATCGGGCAGATACGGCCGTAGTGCGAGCGATGGACGTCGCGCACCTCAAAGCTCGCGCGTTCGCGCGTGAGGCCGCCGGGGCCGAGCGCCGAAATCCTCCGCTTATGCTCCAATTCCGCAAGCGGGTTCACCTGGTCCATGAACTGCGAAAGCTGCGAAGAAGCGAAAAACTCCTTGATGACCGCGGCGATCGGACGGAAGTTCACGAGCTGCGACGGCATCAAATGATCTTTATCTTCCGTGGACATCCGGTCCTGGATGATCCTCCGCAAGCGCGCGAGCCCGATCCGGAGGCGGCCCTGCAAAAGCTCTCCCACGGTCTTCAGGCGGCGGTTGCCCAAGTGGTCGATGTCATCCTCTTCGGCCTCGGCATTGTTATTCAAAGAGATGATCTCTTTTACGATCCCAATGAGGTCCTCGGCATCCAAAAGTTTGTTGTTCTTCTTGCGATCCAGATCCAGGCGCTGGTTCATCTTGTAGCGGCCGACCTCCGAGAGGTCATAGCGATCAGGGCGATGGAACATCGCGTCAATGAGGCTTTTTGCCGTTTCCGCGCCCGCAGGGTCGCCCGGCCGCAAGCGGCGGTAGATCTCGATATACGACTCGGTCGTGTCTTTTGCGACGTCTTTTTTGAACGTCGCTTCGATGAATTTCACCGGGCCATTATCCATCTTCTCGAATGCGGCCCCGATCTTTTCGTTGTCCAACCCGAATATACGAAGGATGTCCGTCACCGGCACTTTCCTCCGGCGGTCGATCTTCACGCCGATTTCGCCGTTCACGTCGGTTTCGAATTCAAGCCAGGCGCCGCGCGAAGGAATGATCTTCGCGCCGAAAAGCTGCCGGCCGCGATAGGGCACCGCCGTGAAATACACGCCGGCGGAACGCACGAGCTGTGAAACCACCACGCGCTCAACGCCGTTCACGATGAACGTTCCGCGGCTTGTCATGATCGGGAAATCGCCGAAGTACACCTCTTGCTCTTCCGTCCTCCCCGTCCGCTTGTTCACCAGTTTCAAAGTGCACCGCAAGGGTGCTTCATACGTCGCTTCTTTGTACCGCGCCGTCGCCTCGTCATATTTCGGTTCGTCGAAACGATAGTTGGTAAAGGAAAGTTCGAACTCCTTGCCCGTGTGATCGCGGACCGGCGAAATTTCCACAAGGAGCTCCTGCAGCCCTTTACCCAAAAACCACTGATACGACTTCAGTTGCGCTTCATTCAAATTGAATGGCGCAATAAGGGATTTCGATTTCGAAAAGTCTTTTATTTTGGAAAATTTTGCCATCAAAATAAAGTTTTTTATAATGAAAAAGTTTGCTCCCCTCCAACGCACAAAAAACGGCTCCCTTCTCTTTTTTCAAGAAGTCCGTTCTAATTACCTTACTAGGTATTTAACTGTATTTTGGTGTTGCTCGTCAAGAGTCTTGGCAAAAATAGTTTTTCCCGTCTTGGGGTCGCTTAGATAGAACCAGTAAGGCGAACTTGTGGGCGTGAGAGCTGCCTGAATAGCCGAAATGCCAGGATTTCCGATAGGACCAGGGGGGAGCCCCTTATACAAGTAGGTATTGTAGGGCGAATCGATCTTTAAGTCAATAGTACCACAACCCGGCTCGGAAAGGGGGGTACCGATCTGCATCGCGTAACAAACCGTCGCGTCCACCTGAAGCGGCATGCCCGCCCGGAGACGTTTCCATAAAATCCCGGCGACGATTCTCCGGTCGTCCGAATTTGATACCTCCTTCTCAAGGATGGACGCGAGGATCAGATCGTTCGGGGCATCCGCCCCGTCCTGCGCCATGATCGGCGCTGCCTTTGCGTCAAAATTATCGAGCATCGCCTTGACCACGTCGCCTATGGGGGAATTGGTATAGAAGCGATAAGTGTCGGGAAACAATTTTCCTTCCAAATTTCCGGCATCATGAAAATTGACGAGATCGCCCCGCCGGATCACAAGCGCTTTGGCAAGGATCGCGTCAATCTGATAGAGATTCGCCCCTTCGGGAATCGTGATCGTCGTTTCTCCGGCGGCATTCTTCGAAAGTTCGCCCAACACCGCCCAGGGCGACATCGTCGCGTTCAACCGATAAAGTCCCGGCTGCAGATGAAACGCCGACCCATTCAGAAGGGAAAGCGCCTCGGTGGCGAACGACGACCGTACGATGCCCGCGTGCGCGAGGCCCGTAATAATTTCGTGGAAGCCTTCCCCTTGTTTTATTTCAAAGATCGCAGGCGCCGCATCCGCACGGGCACCGATTGGCGTAAGACCATAGAGAAAAAAACCGACCGCTCCAGCAAGAAGAAGCATGGCGCACGAACCAACGATGAATTTCCTTGTAAAAAACTGTGGCATGGCGCTCTATGACCGTTTCCGGATGGAATTTACAATAGCTAAAAGGAAAAAATTGGCAAGCATGCTTGATCCGCCGTAGCTCACAAAGGGGAACGTGACGCCGACGACCGGCAAAAGTCCCGTCGTGGAACCAGCGTTCAGAAAGAACTGGACTCCCAGCGCCATTGCGACGCCAAGGCAGATGAACTTTTCGAAATTTTCGTCGGCAAGCGCGCCGATCCTCAAGATCTGGAGCACGAGAAAGAAGAACGCCGCAATAACGACGAGCCCGCCTATTATCCCCCATTCCTCAATGATTGCGGCAAGAATAAAATCCTCCGACGGTTCCGAAAGAAATCCAAGTTGGGTTTCCGTCCCCTGCCCGTATCCCTTGCCGAAAAGCCCCGCCGACCCGATCGCGATCTTTGCCTGTGTTGCACTGTAATTGATCCCCAAGACATTCTCCTGCGGATAAAGAAATCCTACGATCCGCGCCCGGTGATAATCCTTGAGAACATATGTCCAAACGAGCCCGGTCGCAAGAACAAGAACAATGACCGCCGCAAGTACCCTCTTCGGCGGAAGCCCCGAAAGAAGGAGGAAGCCGAACCAGATGCAAAAGAAGATGACCGCCGATCCAAGGTCGGGCAATTGCACCGCGATCGCCGCGGGAACCACAAAAAAGAAAAAGGAGGTGATGATGTTCGTGAGCCGCGCAACGGCAAGATGACGCCGGCTGAAATAATTGGCGTATAAAAAAATGATCGCCACCTTCATGAGTTCCACCGGCTGAAGCGTGAAGGGTCCGAACACGAGCCAGCTTCTCGTATTCCGAATGACCGGCCCCTTGAAATACGCGAGGAGCATCAGGGCAAGCACCAAAAAATAGAACCCCCAAATGACCCAGCGCGCATTGAACACCGACCGCCAGTCAACATAGAGAAAAAGCACCACGAGGCTGACGCCGAGCGCCACCCAGAGCAGCTGGAGATAAAAAAGGTGCAGCGAGACCGCCGAAAGCAAAATGAGCCCGGCCGCGACCAAGATACCAACCGGAAGAAAGAGGATAGGCATAAGAAAAAGCGTATTACGACCGGAGCGCGTAGGCAAAGACCTTCGTAAGCGACGGGACGACGCTCGGCACCGTTGGATACGCCACGGAAAAATCCTCGGTTTGGTTCGGCGCGATCGCGTCAAGCATGGTTTGTGAAGCACCGACCGGCTTGCCGTTCTTATCGTAGAAAATAGCGACGATAAATATATTGTTGAATGCCGCAATATCGCCGTCGGCAACCTGTCCCGTCACCGTAATGCTGCTTGACGAAATCGTGGTGCCCGTGATCGGCAAAGGAGCGCCGCGCGAATTCCCCAATTGCGGCACAAGGCCCATTGCGGAGCCGGTCGTCCATGTGGTGCTTCCTATCACAAGTGCGGCATGATCCACCGTGGTTGTAACGTTCACATTAGGGATCAGGAGGTACTTCACTTCGCTTGCATAAATGAAGGATTGGCCGGGGACCGATCCAATAAGCGCCCCCGAGGCATCATAGAGATCGAATGAATAACCAAAGCCCGGAGAAGCGAATCCTGCATTGTGATTTTCCACCTCCGCGAGGAAGGTATAATGCCCGGGACTTGAAACAAATGTCTGAACGTTTCCTACGGTAATACTAAGTGTTTCCGATGGAACGCACACCTTGGCGCACGGTCCGCCGCAGTCCACGCCCGCTTCTCCCTGGTTTTGCACATTGTCAAAGCACGACGGCGCCCGATAAAAAAACAAAAAATAGATGCCCAGGGCGATACCGACGAGCACAACAAGGTAAAGCACGCCGTAGATCATCTGCTTCATCCACCGTGGGGTCATGGGTTCATTATAACGGATTTACCCAAATCTAAGGTCGTAAGCAACTTATGAACTTAGGTTTGGAGGGGGGTGTGCTCGGGCGTGGTGCCTGGCTCCTCCCCTTCCCTTAAGTGATCGGGTGGCAGGAAAGCGGGGAGATGCCCCTTCTCTTCCTGCGCTTCCCTGGCGGATCGTTCAGCTCGAGATCCACATCCACCGAGTAATCGGCGTTAATCGCGGTGATTCTTGCGGGCCCGCCATTGTAGGTAACGGGCTGGCCCGTCACGAGCCCCCTTCCAACCACCACGACCATGTTACGTGCAGCATGGCAACGATTCGATAGAGCGGCCGCCTCCTCCCTGAACCTTGTGGGGGGAGCGTCGACGCCAAGAATGACCCTGACATTCCTGATGATCTCGGCTCGCCGCGCAGGGTCTCGCCTGCACCGGTGGTAATACTCCTCGAGCAGCCTTTCGCATAGATCCAACTGCTCATCTGCCAACAACGGAATTGGCGTAGACATTGCCGCCTCCTTGTCGTAAGTATTTTATGAACTTAGGTTGGGGGGCGATGTTACTCGCCCACCTCCTTCTTCTTTCTGCCGAGAACGACCCCGCAGGCAATCGCGGAGACCACGGTAAGGACGGCGAAGGCCTGAGTGCCGACCTTCCTCGCAGCCACCTCTTCCTTCACGGAACCGGCAAGGGCTGTGTTGCCCTGTTCTCCCTGGGCAAGGCAGGCGCTCTGCCCGAGAGAGATTCCCCAGTTCGTTGCGTTGTAGAGGGAGAGATAGCCGAACACCAGCGCAAGAAGCGCCAGCAAGACCACGAGACGCTTTCTCATGAGATAGCTCACCTCAGAGCTGTGCTTGTTATAGCCTATTTATAGAATTATGTCCAGTGCACGGGACGGGATTTGAACAAATAACAAAAAACGGCCCTTTGATGTCGGCACATCCTACTTTCCCCGCAGGCGAACCCGCAAGTATCATCGGATCGGGGCGCTTTCACTTCTCTGTTCGGAATGGGAAGAGGTGGGACACGCCCGAATAAAGCACCGACATCAAAAGGTCGTTCACAGACAGGTATGCGTTTTGGCAACAGTACTAAGAAGGGCTGTTGCCAAAACGCATACCTGTCTGCTCACTCTCTTTGAACATTGATTGAGTGTTTGCCAAATAGCGTTTGGACGAGAGCCCTTCTTAGTACTCTCGGACAAACGCTATTTGGCAAACACGAAGTCAGCATTGGGATGGTTGGCGGGATTATTAGTACTCCTTGGCTGAAGCCATTGCTGGCCTTACACCTAGAGCCTATCAACGTGGTAGTCTTCCACGAAATCACGCACACCTAATCTTGGGGTAGGCTTCGCGCTTAGATGCTTTCAGCGCTTATCCCTTCCATACATAGCTACCCGGCAGTTCACCTGGTGGCAAAGCCGGTAGACCAGAGGTATGTTCAGCCCAGTCCTCTCGTACTAAGGCCAACTCCCCTCAAGTGTTAAACGCCTGCAGCAGATAGAGACCGACCTGTCTCACGCAATATATTATTTCACGCCATTGCTGGCGGTTTGGACTATACCACCATCTCGATCCACACCGAGATGACCGACGTTTTATGGAATTTTTCTTCCATCCAATCCCTTAGATTGAGTCTCTACGGGGTCAATGTATATAGCTTTCGCTTCTTTGAATAATTCAATTCTCTGAAACGATCTACGGTCTTCATCAGCACGTGAAAATCGCCTTGATTTTTCACATTCGCTTTTTTATCCAAGACTTCCAGCATAAGCATCGCTTGATCCTTTTTCATAATGAGGTACGGCTGAACTATATCAAGAAATGCGCGGATAGCGCCTTCTCTCGCAATAGTATATTCAACCATGCCGTCATTTCTCTCTCGGAAATAACCGAGGTTGACGAAGGAACAAACTTGCTTGAACTTTTTCAGTTCTTTTTTGGATTGGAACAACACAATATACGGTGCTACTTGAAATCCGTACCGATATTCGGCATTAGGTTTCAATCGCACGTAAATGCTTCCATCTCCATCTAGAAATCCTGCAATATATGCTTTTTGTGCTGACGAAAGACTTTTCATACACGACTTCCCTCGGTATTATCCTATAATCACCCACTCATGCAAAATATCTTTTAATATATTTTTAATGAGCATTGTGGTATGTCCACAGGTCATGGACATTAGGACTTCACCGATATGAGTCGATTTATGCACCCTAACGTTGCCGCTAGGGGCCGCCGTGTTCGATTATCGTTAAGGGTTCTTTGGTTGACGGTCTGAACCCAGCTCACGTGCCACTTTAATTGGCGAACAGCCAAACGCTTGGGAGCTTCTTCACCCCCGCGCTGTGGCGAGCCGACATCGAGGTGCCGAGCGAAGTCGTCGATAGGAACTCTCGGACTTCACCAGCCTGTTATCCCCGGAGTAGCTTTTATCCGGTGTCTCCGGCCTTTCTATCAAGAGTTTAATGAATCGTAAGAAACAATAAACGTAGCCGTCGGGTCACTAACTTCTGCTTTCGCACCTGCTCGACTTGTAGGTCTCGCAGTCAAGCCGGCTTTTGCGTTTGCACGTCCTGCCCGATTTCCATCCGGGCTAAGCCGACCTTAATAAACTCCTCCGTTACTTTTTTGGAGGAAAACGCCCCATTTAAACTGCCTACCAAGCACTGTCTCAGCCGGGTTTATGCTTGCGCACTTCCCAGCCGGTTAGTCTTTAAAATCTTAAAGATGGCTGTTTCATTGTCGGATCCACCGCCCCCGAGAGGGCGGCTTCAAATCCTCACCACTACGCTACGCATCAAGATTCTAAAGACAATACCAAGCTGCAGTAAAGCTTCCGGGGTCTTTTCGTCCCGCTGCAGGTATCCCGCGTCTTCACGGGAATCGCATTTTCACCGAGCTTGCCTCTGAGACAGTTCTCCAGTCGTTACGAGCACCGCACCTTGCGGCACGGCACCCCCAACCTTGACCTTCTCGCATCGGTCAGGCGTCACCCCCTATACATCCTCTTGCGAGTTAGCAGGGAGCTGTGTTTTTGGTAAACAGTCGCCAGAGAGACTTTCGCTGCGGCCCCTCAATAAAGAAGGGCAGGCCATATTGCTAACTTACGGCCGCTTTTTTGCCGAGTTCCTTAGAGGCAAATCACTCGTTCCCCTTGGGCTTCTCGCCCTATCTACCAGTGTCGGTTTACGGTACGGATCCTCTGTAACGTTACCGTCGTGCTTTTCTCGGAAGGCTCTTCACGCGTGTTAGTGAGGTAAATTCCTCACCTTCCGCCAATCCTCGCTTGAACTTCGGACCAGCGATACCAAACCAATAAGGCATACGCACTTATTTCCTTCGCACACGACGGATAATCACAAAGGAGGGCTGGAATATTAACCAGCATTCCATCAGCTGCGGCTTTCGCCATCGCCTTAGGACCGCCTAACCCGTGGTTGATTGCCAGTGCCACGGAAACCTTGGATTTTCGGGGTTCCAATTTCTCATTGGGATTGTGGTTACTCATGCCAACATTTTCTCTTCCGGCCGCTCCAAACGCCCTCGCGGGTCGATCTTCGCTGCAGACCGGAATGCTCTCCTACCGCGCATGGACTTCATAGAGGAGGCCAAGCGAACATATGCTCGCCTCGCACTCCGATAATTATTGCTATTCGTGTTGACCGCCCAGGAGGGGTGGTCGGGCCGGTGGGATTTGAACCCACGACTTCCGAGGCCCGAGCTCGGCGCGCTACCAGGCTGCGCCACGGCCCGCCACACGAATGGCGGAGGGGCACGGGGATTCCTCCCCGCGCCAAGCCAAAACTACCGTACATGGCCTCCCAACAGCACGCTTGCGCATGCCAAGGCGCCCCTCCATGAAACAAAACAAAGAGCTACTAAGAGATGGTGGAGCGGGGGAGAGTCGAACTCCCCTATGGCCCCGTAGTAATCGCGCACCGAAATGCAATGCGCGCACACACAGGCCGCGCCCCACAACTCTTCACGAAACAAACTACTCCTCTATGAAGTCCACGCACCCGTATCTTCGGTACCATGCTTAGCCCCGGTACATTTTCGGCGCCACCACCCATCGAATAGTGAGTTGTTACACACTCTTTAAAGGATGGCTACCTCTAAGCCAACCTCCTATCTGTCTATGGGTGATGACTACCTTTCACACTTAGCATGGATTTGGGGACCTTAGATAACGGTCTGGGCTCTTCCCCTCGCGACCACGGAGCTTAGCCCCCGCAGTCTGACTAGGGTAATACCACCACGGTATTCGGAGTTTGATTGACTCGTCGGCCTTTCGGCCTTTACGAATCATCCAGTGCTCTACCCCCGTGGCTACCTTACCCCGCTAGTCCTAAAACTATTTCGGAGAGAACCAGCTATTACCAAATTCGATTAGCTTTTCACTCCTTACCTCAGCTCATCCGAAGGTGTTGAACAACCCACCGGTTCGGGCCTCCCCTTCGATTTCTCGAAGGTTCACCCTGGCCAAGGCAAGCTCATCTGGCTTCGGGTCTACCTTGTGATGCCATAGTTCGCCCTATTAAGACTCGCTTTCGCTGTGCCTCCGCGCTTTCGCGCTTAGACAAGCAACACAAGATAAGTCGTTGGCTCATTCTTCAATAGGCACATTGTTGCACTCGTCCGCGGATTGCTCCGCGATCGTTCGTGCTTCAATTCCTTGTAGACAAATGGTTTCAGGTTCTATTTCAACGGCCTCACCGGCCTGCTTTTCACCTTTCCCTCACGGTACTTGTTCACTATCGATCTAGAAAAGTATTTAGCCTTCAAGTTGAAAAACTAAGGAGATCATTAGTTTTCGCCTACGGGGCTATCACCCGCTCTGGCGCCGTCTTTCCAGGCGGCTTCGGCTAACCAACGATTTTTTTACTCCTCCACCTCGATAGCCAATAGCCACCCGGGAAAAACCCGAGTCGCTATTAGCTAAAAAGAGCGTCTTCCTCTTATTACCCCAAGGTCCGATCTTGCGATCAGAACCTTAGTTTGGGCTCTTCCCTGTTCTCTCGCCGATACTAAGGGAATAAACTTTTGTTCTTTGTTCCTCTGGCTACTGAAATGTTTTACTTCGCCAAGTACGCGAATCGGCTTGCGCCGAAACGATTGCGGGTTACGCAATCAGGTTTCCCCATTCGGAAATCCCCGGATCACAGGTTGCTACGCACCTCCCCGAGGCGTATCGTCGCTACGCCACGTCCTTCATCGCCTTTTCTAGTCAAGGCATCCACCATTCGCCCTTAATGCCAACCATCCCAATGCTGACTTACTAACTGCTCTGCCTGCCAAGAGAAATTGCGCGCTTTGTGAAAATGCGATTGTCGATAGCGCGTGTCCGGCACAATACCAGACATAATAATGGCGCAGAGCTTCTTATACCATACTCCGACTCTACAATTCGGAGCCGCCCAATGACTACCAAGGCGGACGATGTTAAATTGCGTTCCATGCACGAATCCCGGGAAAAAAATCAGCCGCACACGGCGGCCGCCCCAGTGCGCAAAAACGCGCGGTTCAGCCGCAATGCTTTTGGAGGATTATTTTCGCGTTCATTCGTACGAGGTCTATTATACGCGGCGGCAAAATAGTGTCAAGTGGGCGAAAATCCCACACTAGACCGATAAAGGAAAATCCTATATGGTCATTAGAGAAATCTTCGGTTCCAAGGAGGGACCATGTCCATGTTTGTTCGCGTAGGCGCGGTTTTGCTTCTCGCCCTATCCCTTTGCGCCGTCGGGCAAGAGGCTCCCAAAAGCGGCGAAACGACGCCGTGCGCACCGAAGACGCCGGGCTACATAGAGTTTGCCTGCGCAGATATCGTCGTGCCGCCGCCGCAGAAAAACGGGAGTGGAGCGGCCGTGAGTAATGACGAGCAAAAAGCGCTGTCCAGGATACTGGCCATCAACCAGAGGACCATCCTCATGGCTCAGTACCTGACGGATAAAGAAAAATGGCACGCGAATGTGCCGAGGCTCGTTCTCGAAACAAAGAAACTGGCCGATAAGCTTTGCGAGCAGTTCAAGTGCGAAGCGAAGGCGGCCAAGTGAAAGCACGGAGGCATTCAGGGGCGGCGCTCATCGTCGCCCCGATCCTTTAGTTTGAGTTTTTTTTGAAACAGGGTACTATTCAAGCACGGTAAACGGGCCGTCGTATAGTGGTAGTATACACGCTTCGGGTGCGTGCGGTCTGGGTTCGATTCCCAGCGGCCCGACAAGAGAACATAAAGCAGGTACGGTTTGAAACGAGTACTAAGAAGGGCTCGTTTCAAACCGTACCTGCTTTATGTTTGTTCGTTTTGCGTCAGCTTATCTTGGAGAGGTCGCCGTTAAGAATTATCGGCTCGACAGCCTGAAGTTCGTCCTTAATGTACGGCTGGTCAGGCATGGGATTAAGGAAATAAATTTTCTTTCCCTTGTAATGCGCGAATCCGATCTCCAGGAATGAGTTTGCGCCGATATAGTTTTCTATTTCCCCCTTGGTAAAGTTCGTGACGAGAATAGCATCGGAATTTTCTATTTTCCGCATGTGTTCGCCGATAAGCCCGAGGCTTTGTTTTGCCTGCACGCGGCCTGAATTATCTTCCGCCCAATAATTGACACCTGGGACCTTGATCGGCATAAAGACGGTGTGTCCCATGGCTTCAAGCTTTTTCTGGACCTCGATTTCTTGATCGTAAAACTTTATTGAGCCGCAGATCGTGATGGTCATGGTTAGATTATGTTCAATTTCTTGAACCAGTATTCCCACACCGGCTCAAGTTTCAATGTTTTGATTTCGTCCTTTTGGTACCAACCGGCGGATTTCGTTTCCTGCTCGTTTTTTTTCATTTCTCCCGAAACGCTGCACTCAAAAAGGTACCAATAATGGGCGCCCACTCCCTTACTGCACCAGTTCCAGCCAAGTTCTTCTTCAAAGAGAAGCTTCGCGCTGTCCGCCTCCAACCCTGTTTCTTCCCTGATTTCCCGCACCACGGCTTGCTGCTCGTCTTCTCCTTCGTCAACATGGCCCGCAACCCCTGCGAATCCGAGGGGCGGTACGGCGCGGTCGATCAAAAGATATTTTCCGTCCCGCAGGATGAGCGCTCCCGCCGAAAAATGCATTGGTTTGCCATCCCTCGTTTCGCCTTTTTTGGGGATTGCCATCCGAATATTCTATCACGAAAAACGAATGCTCGAACAATACTACTTGCCATGCATGTCCGCCGCGCTATTTTCTCCTCCGCCTTTCCCGATGGAGCTGCTTTGATTTCTGCGTGATGGCGAAAACGGAAAGGACCATAATGTAATCCGCAACCACCTCGGGCTCAAGCATGTAGTGTTTGCCGCTTGAGAAAAAAGCGATGCCGGAAAGAAGAAAGACGAGCACCGTCCACGCGACAATGAAGAGCTCCCCGGGGTGGCGACTGTCGTGGATGTCATACCAACGGTCGAATTCCTTCGTGCTGGCGTAAAGCATAAGCACGCCCGCATAGACGGCGCTCAAGGGGAGGGTAAGTGCTTCGTACTTGTTAAGCGAGAAAAAATTCACGACCACAAACACCATGAAGACGATAGTCCACATTGCGCAGAGGAACCGCCATATCCGTTCGTCGCGAAAGGGTCCCATTACTTCACAAAATACTTCTTTTTTATTCCTTCTTCAAGTTCCGTCTCGAATTCATCTTTCGCGGCGCGGGCTTTTTCGGCAAGCGCCTTGAGTGCGGCATCGCCCAATTCGTTCAATTCCCTCATCCGCACGATCAATCCGTCCCGCTCATTTTTCTTCGGATCATCAAGTACCTCTTCCAGGAGTGCGGCGAGGATCCAGCCGACGCGGTGGCCGGGCGCGATCTTCAAGATCTCCATCACGTCGTCGCCGTTCACTTTGAGCATTTTGGGCGAGATCGGGTCGTTCTTCACTTTTTCGATCATAAACATCAAGTGGCGGTTCTTGTACGGAGTGGCTTTCGGGGCGCCCGAGCCGATGCGATCGGCTTCACGGACCTTGAATAAATCCGGCACCGTTTCCGGTCCCACGCGCGCAAGGAACCGCCGCACGCCGCGCTCGCTTACCTCTCCCACGCTGTAATAGAACATGTGATAACGCACCAAGTGCGCTACTTCTTCTATAAATTCCTTTGAAAATCGCAGACGGTCGAGCGCCTTCGCCGCCATTTTTGCGCCAACGTATTCGTGCTGATAGAAGGTGGATGCTTTACCTTCGCCTTGTTTTGTGCGGGGCTTGCCGACATCGTGCAGGAACGACGCCATCCGCACCGCAAGCGAATAATCCTGCTTTGCGGCGTAATCAAGCGCACGCACGCTGTGCTCAAAAACGGTATAGACATGATGCAAGTTTTGGTCGACGCCCAATCCCTCGCGCAACTCCGGCAGAACATATCGCAAAAGGCCAAGTTCCTCCAAAAGGAGTATCCCCTTCGCCGCGCGGGGCGCCCCTATGATCTTCGCAAACTCGTCGCGGATCCGCTCCTTCGCGATCATTTCAAGTTCGCCGGCCAATCGCTCGATCGCGCGCCGCGTGTTCATTTCTATCTCAAAATCCAATTCCACCGCAAAGCGGACGGCACGCATAAGGCGCAGCGCGTCTTCGGCGAAGCGCTCCGCAGGCGCGCCCACCGTGCGGATGATCTTTTCTTCCAAATCATCCTTCCCGCCGAAAGGATCGAGCACTTCGCCCTTCAGATTCATCGCAAGCGCGTTCACGGTAAAATCGCGGCGGCTCAAATCTTCTTTGATCGTCTTTGCGAATTTCACTTTGTCCGGATGCCGCTTGTCCGTATATTTTCCCTCAATCCGATACGTGGTCACCTCAACCACGTGCAATTTCGGATCTTCCGATTCTGTCTTCACGCCCACCGTGCCGAAATCATTTTCGTACACGCTCTCCGGAAAAAGCTTCTGGATCTCCTCCGGCCGCGCGTTCGTCGCCACGTCCCAATCCTTCGGCTCGCGGGCCAAGAGCATATCCCGGACACATCCGCCCACAAGATATGCCTCAAATCCCGCCTCTGCCAGGATCTTTGAGATTTCAGCGACCTCTTGAGGAACGGAGGTTTTTTTCATGTGCCCGGGGCTTAGCGCACTGTCGCACCGAATTCCTCCTTTACCTTTTCTTCAAGCGCATGATGCATACTATCTACCTCTTCATTGGTAAGCGTCCGATCAAGATGGCGATAGACGATGCGGAAAGTGTAGCTTGTTTTGCCAGCGCCAAATTTCGCTTCGTCGGCGTATTCGTCAAGCTGTTTCATTTCTTCTATATATTCATCGCCAATTACCTCGCGGGTAATTTCATAAAACCGATTCACATTGAACACGTTCTTATCAACGATGAATGAAATGTCGCGCGTAACCGGAGGATATTTGCTCACAGATTGATAAAGGCGATCAAGATCGGCAAGTTGTTTTATAACGCGCGGATCCGTTGAGCGGAACAATCGTATGTCCGGCAACTTCAATTTGATCATCGCGAGGCGGTCAACGCCAAAACCAAACGCCCAGCCATTATAGACCGCGGGGTCAAAGCCGAGATTGCGAATAACATTAGGATGCACGATGCCGGCGCCCAAAATTTCCACCCACTGATCACCCCACGCAATGTTCATTTCCAGGCTCGGATCGGTGTAGGGGAAGTGATCCACAACAAACTTATATTTTACATCTTCCCCATACAGTGAACGCGCGACTTCAAGAAGGATCGCCTCAAGGTCCGGCTGATCAAGCGTTTTCAGATCTTTGCGGATGATGAAAAGGCCATCAATTTGGTGGGGAATATTCGTGTGCTGCCAGTCGATCTCGTCGCGGCGATAGGTCTTGCCATAACTTAAGGCACCCACAGAACCATGCTTTTCCAATTTTTCCTTCACTTCGGGAATTTCAAGATAATATTTCCACATCAAGCTTGTATGGGGGCGGAGAATGTGTTCCTTATCGACAAAATACGTGTCGCTCCGCGAGCGCGCCGGGTGATCTTTGGGAAAATTAAAGAGATCAAAAACAACGACTGGCGAGATAACTTCGGGGGTTTCAATAAGATCGAAATTCTTTAAGCTCGGGAGCTCAATAAGCCGCTCAACGACCGTTTTAATGGGACTGCCCGCCGTGCGCGTAAGGTCCGGTAGAGCAAGATAGCGCCGCAGGCGATCAGCCTCGACGTCGCCGCGCGTACCGAGTTTTTTCAAAATTTCATTTTGCTCATCAGGCGGAACCCGATATTCTTTCCGCTTCAAGTGCGACGCCGCATACATTGGTTCCATGCTGCTCATAATAGCAAAAATGCGGAGAAGGGCAAGGGAAATGCACTCGAGAAATCGTGCCGGCGGCAGGATTCGAACCTGCGACCTTGGCCTTATGAAAGCCCTGCTCTAACCACTGAGCTACGCCGGCGCACCACCACTATATTATTTTCCGGCCGCCCCGTAAAGTCACGCATAAAAAATAAAAGTGAAAGACGGTGGTAGCAATGGCTTTTGAAACGAGCCCTTCCTAGTACTCGTTTCAAAAGCCATTGCTACCACCACTCACTTCGCGTGTTGCGGGGGCCGGAATCGGACCGGCTTCGGGAGCTTATGGGGCTCCCCGGAAAACCATTCCCAACCCTCCCGCGCAATCCGCGGCCGAGCCGCAGAGAATGCATACCAATGATAAATAACTTTTTAATGAATTGTCAAAGCGCGCAATTAATGAGATTATGAAATCATGAAGCGCGGACACGCGAAAAAGATAGCGATTTTAGGCTTCGGCCGCGAAGGGCGGTCCACGCTAAAATTCCTAAAGCGGGCACCGGAATTTCGCGGCGCGGAACTATGGATCCTGGATAAAAACGCTGATACAAAAATACCGCGCGGCCTCCGTGCACGGCTCGGGAAAAATTATCTCGCGGATCTTCACGATTTTGATCTTGTCTTCCGGGCACCGGGCATCCCCTACACCCTGCCGCCCCTTATCCGTGCCCGGCGGCGCGGCGTAAGGTTTACGAGCCTCATGGAGCTTTTTTTCACGCACTGTCCGGCAAAAATAATCGGCGTTACCGGCACCAAGGGAAAAGGCACGACGGCGACGCTCCTTTGTAAAATATTGAAGGCCGCCGGGCGCGACGCCTATTTCGCCGGCAATGTCGGGACTCCAGCACTCGAGATCATCCAAAAATTAAAAAAGGGCTCGCTCGTAGTGCTTGAACTTTCAAGCTTCCAATTGCAGGGCACCAAAACTTCCCCGCCCGTCGCCCTTGTACTCGATGTTTTCCCCGACCACCAGGACGCGCATAAAAATCTAAAAGAATATTATGAAGCAAAAGCGAACATTGCCCGGTTCCAAAAGCCGCACGATGCCGTTTTCTTTTTCAAAAACAGCCGCATGAGCGAATGGGTCGCCCGGCACGGCCGCGGAAAAAAGATCGCCGTGGACGAACGCGCCTTCGGACATTTCGGGCCGGAAAACCTCAAAATGCCAGGCTTCCATAATTTCAGAAATGCCATTATGGCGGCGACGGTCGCGCGGGCACTCGGCGTTCCCGACCGCATCATCGTAAAAACCATAAAGGCGTTTTCGGGGAACAAACACCGGCTGGAATTCGTGCGGAAGATCGGTAACGTGTTTTTCTATAACGATTCCGCCTCCACAAATCCACAGACCTCCGCCGCGGCCGCGAAGGCGTTTCCCGGCAATCCAAAAGTGCTCATTGCGGGCGGCAAGGATAAAAAACTTGATTACGCGCCACTCGCGAAAGCGCTTCGCGAATCGCGCATCACGCGCATTATTCTCCTCGGAGAAAACAAAAAGAAAATAGAACGCACTCTAAGGCCCGCTCTCAAAAATTCCGTTTCGCGCGCTCCGATACAACTGGTTTCTAACCTGCAAGCGGCCGTCCGCGCTGCTTATCGCGCCGCGCGATCGGTGCGGCGCGCGGTGAAACCGCCGGTTGTTCTTTTTTCCCCAGGTGCCGCAAGCTTCGATCAATTCGAGAACTATGCCGATCGCGGAGAACAGTTCAAGAGGCTCGTGCGGAAACTGAAAGAAAAAAATTGAAATAATCCGCCGGACGCGCTAGAATCCACTCATGGCCGCACAATTGGGCAAGCATGAGCTGGAACACCTGGCGAAACTCGCGCGCATTGAACTTGATCCCAAAGAGGAAGAGAAACTCCTGAAAGACCTGGGGAGTATTTTGGATTACTTTAAAGAATTGCAGAAACTTGATACGGCAAACGTGGAACCGATGACGGGCGGCACGGATCTGCGGAACGTGTTCCGCGAGGACGGCGAGCGCGAGAATACCAATCGCGGCGCGGGCACGGAAGCATTCCCCGAAAAAAAAGACGGTTACCTTAAGGTGCCGCCGGTGTTCGAATAGCTGGTTTTTGAATACTATGGAACCGCTCCAAAGTCTCACCATAAAAAAATTCCACGAAGGCCTGCTCGCGAAAAAATTCTCGGCGCTCGAAATTACGCAGGCATTCTTCACGCACATCAAGGAACACGATAAGCAGGTCGGCGCCTACCTGAGCATAGCCGAGGAATCGGCGGCGCGCGAAGCGGAAGCAGTGGACCTTGCTGTCGCAAAAGACGAAGATATTTCCGAACTTGCGGGCGTACCGCTTGCGATCAAAGATTGCATCCTCGTAAAAGATCAACCTGCGACGGCCGCCTCAAAAATCCTCGAACAATACGTTGCGAGCTACGATGCGACTGTCATACAAAAACTGAAGGCGGAAAAGGCGGTGTTCCTGGGGAAAACAAACTGTGACGAATTCGCGATGGGCAGCTCCACAGAGAACTCTGCCTTCCAGCTTACGCACAACCCACACGATCTTATGCGCGTGCCGGGCGGCTCGTCTGGCGGCTCGGCTGCGGCGGTCACGGCGCATCTTGCGATGGCGGCGCTGGGGTCCGACACTGGCGGCTCCATTCGCCAACCGGCGTCGTTTTGCGGCATCGCTGGCCTCAAGCCGACGTACGGCGCAGTTTCACGTTCCGGGCTTATCCCAATGAGTTCAAGTTTGGATCAGATCGGCCCGCTCGCGAAGACCGCGGAAGATGCAGCGATTGTCTTCAAGGCGATTGCGGGCCGCGATCCGCTTGATGCCACAAGCGCGGACCACGACTACGGCGACCTTACCAATCCGAAACTGGAAAAAATAAAAACGCTCCGCGTCGGGCTTCCCGAAGAATATTTCATAGGCGGCGTTGACCCGGAAGTGATCGCGGGCATCGAGAGCGCCGTCAAAAAAATAGAGAGTTTGGGTTTGAAGGTGAAAAAAATCTCCCTGCCGCACACGAAACACGCGCTCGCCGCCTATTACATCATTATGCCGGCAGAAGTAAGCTCGAACCTCGCGCGTTTTGACGGCATCCGCTATGCGCAGACCCCCGCGGCAGCGCAAGGCAAAACGCTCCTTGATCTCTATTTAAAACAGAAGGGGGCTGGCTTCGGCGCGGAAGCAAAGCGGAGGATCATCCTCGGAACCTTCGTGCTTTCCTCCGGCTATTACGACGCCTATTACGAAAAAGCACAGCGCGTCCGCACGCTCATCAAAAACGACTTTGATGAAGCGTTCAAGGAAGTAGATGTGATCCTTGCACCCGTCGCGCCGACGACCGCATTCAAGATCGGCGAAAAAGTTGACGACCCGCTTTCAATGTACCTTTCGGATATTTTCACGATCACCGCAAACCTCGCCGGACTTCCCGGACTTTCCATGCCGGTCAAGCCCTATCCCTATCCCAATCCCGCCACCGGTTCAAAAAAAGAAATGCCGATCGGATTCCAATTGATCGGTAAAAAATGGCACGAGGCCGATATTCTCGGCCTCGGGCAATTCTACGAAAGGATATAACCGGCGGTGCTACTGCAGCACGGTGCCATTCACCGCGGTCACGGTAATATACGGCGAACCGGCCACATGCGTTCCGGTCAGCTGGACCGTGCTTGTGCTCCCCACGAATGGCGTCAAGGCCGCTGCCACTTTTGCGTCCTTTGCGTTAGAAACATAGACCACAACGCCGTGCGCCGTCGTAAGCGCATATGATGATTTTCCGCCAGCGAGCGTCCCGCTTATGGAAACCGTGCTCGAAACCGAGGCGCCTGCCGCAACGCCTACGGGACCAGCAACAAACGAGAGGTTGTTCCATAAATCCACATTTTGGGAGGTAAGGGAAACAACTTGCGCCGCAAGTATCGTGTTCGAGGCGTTGAGCGCCTGAAATTGATTATTCAGGGAGGAAAGGCGCGAGGTGACATCAACGCTCTCGTTGCTCAATGCGGTAATCTTTGCGGTAAGGCCGCTATTTTGGAAATAAAGAAAGCCGGCAAAGCCCGCAAGCGCAAGAATGACCACTATCCCCACAATCATTATTATGTGGCCTCCTCTCGGGGTCCCCGTCTTTGTGCCCACGCCCATTATAGGATCCGTCATTGGATCTATCTTCGGCCCCATGTTTTTCGGAGACATGCTCGCGAAAGTGGTTTTTGTCGCGGGACCCGCAGCCGTACTCGCAGAGATAAGATCGCTCACGCGGATAGATTGTGCCCCGGAACTTTTCTGCATCCCGCCCATGCTCACGGCCATCGGCTTCGGTGAACCGTTCATTGTTATCTTAGGTGCACCTCCCACCGAAACCGTGCCTGTGGACATGCTGCCCGAGGAGGTACTTGTGAACGCCGAGTTTGCCGGCATAGCGCCCGCTGGCGCCGCGGCTGCGGGTGCCGCCGGCTTATTCGCCTCTCCCACTTTTTTCAGGGTATCCTCAACGTCCGCGGCTGCCCAGCCCACGCCCACAAGCGCCGCCTTGATCGCATCGCGCGAAACCCCCACCTTCATCTGCGACGAAATATATTCAACCAGCTGATCCTGTACCATGCTTTAATTATACACCACCGCATACCACTGCAAAAACCAGGTAATGCACAGGGGACACGCCGCTTGTTCTTTCCATTATTCAGGGCTACTCTCTAGGCAGAAACACTCACAACTAAAATCGAAAGGAGGCGGACATGCCGCTACCCATCCATCCGCCCCCTGGCGGAAAAACGTTGATCGTCCTGGCAACACTGTCGGACTTGGACAAGGATGCTCTCGCAGATCTCTCTTTTGTCCTCTGTCCGATCGGTGAAGCGTACGAGAATCCCCAAATCCTGGCATCGGTCAGTCGGGTGATCGTTTGCACAAGATTCCTCAGCAAGGAACGAGTGCCTGACCTTATCCGGCATCTTGAAGCCAACGGTATCGTCCCAGAGGCTATTCAACTGGCAACGAGCATTGAGGCGATCCAGAAATGGGCGCAAAGGGAAAACCGCCTGAATCCTCCCATCGCCCCCGAAAAGAAAGAAGAGGGCAAAAAACCCACCGTCATCCAGATCGTCGCGGACAACTGGCAAAGGACGGGGGGCGACAAGGGACAGCTTCTTGCCCTTGTCCGCGAATACTACCCCGATGCCCCTGAACGGGTGGTCCCTGACGCAAAGCACAGCATAAGGAAGTTAAGGAAGCGTGGGGGCCGACCGTCCGAAGGCGTTCCCGAAGTTCCGCCAACCCGATCCTGACAAGGCCCGCGCCGATAACGCCGGGCCTTGAAACTTTTTGCGCGGGCGATGGGATTTGAACCCACGACCTTCCCCGTGACAGGGGGACGCTCTAAACCAAGCTGAGCTACGCCCGCAATTTCAACGCTTCTCGAAAATCTTATATTTTCTCTCGAGAGAACGCAAGGCACTGCATTTTTGTTATTTCAACAGCTCCAGAAATTCTTTTTCGTTCAGGATTTTCACGCCAAGCTTCTTCGCTTTTTCATACTTCGAACCGGGCTCGGAACCTGCCACCACGTAGTCAGTGTTTTTACTCACCGATTCGGAGGCATCGCCGCCCTGCTCGCGGATTTTTTCTTTCGCTGCCTCGCGGCTCATAGACGCCAGGCTACCCGTAAGCACGAACGTTTTCCCGGCAAGTTTGCCGCTCGTTGCGCTCCGCGGCTCGGCGGTCACGAGAACGCCCGCTTCTTCCAAGTGTTCCAGGAACTTTACGTTGCGCGACTCGCGGAACCAATCGTAGATGCTCTGTGCGACCTTCGGGCCGATATCGGGCACTTTTTGGAGATCGTCGAGCGAGAGTTTTTCAAACGCCTTTAAAATATCTTTGATGGCGACGTGGCCATGCGCCGCGCCATGCCCGCCACTCGTCCCGCCGCGCGGAAAGTCAAAGTTTTTAGCAAGGAGGAGCGCGGTTTCCTCGCCGACGTGAAGGATGCCGAGCGCGTAGAGAAACCGCGCGAGCGGCAGTTTTTTCTTGAGCGCCACTTCCTCTACAATATTTTCCGCCGATTTCTCGCCGAAGCGCGGAAGCGCGGCGACATCCCCTTTTTGCAACGTGAAAATGTCCGCCGCATCGGAGATCAATCCTTCGTCCAAAAATTTATCAAGAATCTTTGGCCCGAGTCCCTCAATATTGAAGGCGCCGCGCGAAACAAAGTGATAGAGAAACTCACGGTGTTTCGCGCCGCAATCCCTTGACGAACAGTGGTAAATCACGCCATCGCGCGTGACGCGCGACCCGTCCACCGGGCAACGGTCGGGCATATGGAACACGCGCTCGTGGCCCGTGCGCAGTTCTTTCAAGACCTTCGTCACTTGCGGGATAACGTCGCCCGCGCGCGAAACGACGACGGTGTCCCCGATTTTTAATCCAAGGCGCTCTATTTCGTCGGCGTTGTGGAGCGTCGCGTGCGTGATCGTGATGCCGCCGACGGCAACGGGCCGCATGACGGCAACGGGCGTCAGGGCCCCGGTGCGGCCTACCTGCACTTTGATATCCACGACGACCGTCGTTGCTTCGCGCGGCGAGAATTTGTATGCGATCGCCGCGCGCGGCGCCTTCCCGATGATCCCCGCACGCAGAAAGACGGCGTTGTCGTTCACGATGACGACCGTCCCGTCAATTTCATAATCCAGTTTCTCGCGATGTTTCACCCAATCCTCGCGGAACGAGAAAATTTCCTTAAGGTCTTTTGCTGGGCGGTTGTTCGGATTTGTTTTGAATCCCATCGCCTTCAAAATAAGATGTTCCTCTTCGTGGCTTGCTTGGCCGATAGCGGTCACGATGTCGTACTGGAAGGAATCCAGCCGCCGGCTCGCGGTCACCTTTGGATCAAGCTGGCGAATGGAGCCCGCGGCAATGTTCCGTGGATTTGCATAGGGTTTCAGGCCGCGCCGCTCCTGTTCTTTATTGATCTTTGCGAACTCTTTTTTTGTGAGGAACACCTCGCCGCGGACGATGAGCTGTCTTGTTTTTAGATTATATTTTTTTGGATCAAGACCTTCTTTTTTCAGGTTCTTTTCTGCTTCATCAAGGTCCAGCAGGTGGAGCGGGACCGCTTCCACCGTGCGGAGATTTTGCGTAACGTCCTCGCCGATCAATCCGTCGCCACGCGTGGAGCCGCGAACGAAAATGCCGTTCTCATATTCAAGTTCGATCGCAAGGCCGTCGATCTTGAGTTCGCAGTAAAAGAGCGCCGGTGCCGTGCGGCCGCGGGCCGCTGCCGCAAGCGGACGGCCCAAATAATTTTCCAAACGCAGGAGCCACGCCCGCATGTCCTCTTCGGAGAACGCATCATTGAACGAGGTCATCCGCTCCGCGTGCCGCACCTTCACAAATTCTTTGAGCGGCTTCCCCGCCACGCGTTGGGTCGGAGAATCGGGGGTTGTGAGATCGGGAAATTGCACCTCAAGGTCAAACAGTTCTTTTTTGAGCGTGTCTTCCGCGTCGGGAGAGACAAGCTCCTTATTAAGCACCAGCCGGGCATAGCGGTATTTATTGATAACTTTTTTCAAATGCTCGATCCGCCCGCGGGCTTCGTCTTTTGTCATATAAAGATAATCCTACGGCATCGTTAGTGCCCCCGTGAAGTTGAGATAAAACGCCCGCCGCGCATCGGCATACGCGCCTCTCGCCACCGCAGAAACCACGTTTGCTGTATCGCTACAGGTGGACGTCGCGACGCCGGAACCGTCGTAACACGTCACCTGGACGGTCGCATCGTTTCCAAGGGCGCCCACCGGCTCCTGTTCCCGTTGCGCCCCCATGCAACGCGAGGAGCTTGTCGCGTCACAATAAAAATCGAACAGCGCCCATTCGACGCCTGCGTCCGCCGCGAAGATCGCCTTCGCGGAATTTCCCGAATCCCTCGTCGCCCTTATTTGATAGAGCATCAGAAGCCCGGCGATCGTCGTCGCCCCGAGGATCGCCCCGCTGAACGCGAGGACCGCAATCAGCATTGATTGGCCGTTTTTTTGGTTCGTTTTTTTCATCAGCATGAAGCGGTGGGGCCCGACGTACAGTCGATCGCCCGTGCGCTCACGGTCGTCTGTAGGTCCAGCACGGTATTATATCCCGGCGTAAGATAGGTCGAGCTCGGACTTACTTCCATGGAGATCGTGATGCGCGGGGTCCAGTTGTCGCCTTCTGTCTGCCCCTGCAGATAAAAACTAAGATGCCGGACATCCACGTTATCGCTCGTCACGGGATCAAAGTTCCCGCTCCCGCCGATCTCCCGCTTGATCGCGCCGTTCTCCAGCCGATATTGCACTTCCTGGGGCGTCGCACTGAAGAAAGCAATGAGGTTGTCGCACTGCCATGCCCCGCCGTTCTCTACGGTGCAAGCGCGGGCGCACGCTCCGTCGCCTCCATCGGGAGTATTGCTCCCGGGAAGGTGGCAAAAAAGATAGCCCGTGCGCATTTCTCTCGCCATCTGTTCCAAGATCAAATTGGCGTTTGACTGGACCGAGATCATCGCGGTGATCTGGCGCTGCGTGCGGAGCGCATTCGTGAACCCGCCCCAGGCGACACCGACAAGGATGGAAAACAAGCCGACTGCGATCAATGCTTCAACCAACGTGAATCCTTTTTTCATGGTTGTGTTATGGATGCCAATTATAGAAACGGTCTTCAAGATTGATGCTCTGGGAGGCAAGCGGCCCCGTCGACCACCGCACGATGGAGCTCACCACGATCTCGTTCGCATTCGGCACGGCGACCCGCACATCCCTTGTAAATACCGTCGCCACCGCACCGGCGGTTACCTGATAGCTATAAAGATGCGTGTTCGGATCAAGGTTTAAATGGCGGGTGCCGTCATAGGACGCGATCTCGGCGCAGTCGGTGGTCGTGTAGTCAAGCTGGAAGTCATTGCCTCCCGTATTCGCCGCTGCCGTACCAAAACAAGAACCCCACCCAAGTCCTGCGGGCGGAACAGCAAGGTGAGCATAAACATCATGATCAATGAGGTTCTTTGCGATCTCAATCCCCTCGGAGGCCAAGTACGTTGCGACGGCTTCGTCGGCGATCACCCGGCCCAAAAAGAACGATTGGCCAAGCAGCGACGCGATGCCGAGAAGGCCCGTCGTAAGCATAGTGAGCGCGATCATCACCTCCAGGAGCGACTGACCCTTATGATGCGAGAATTTCATGCTATTCAAAAACTTATTTGTCCGGCGGCGTTCACGGAGATCATTGAGCTCGACTTTCCATCAGAAGTCACAAGGTACACGCGGGAGGTCGTGTTCGGCGTCACTTGGGAATCGAGAAAAGTTCCGCCGTCGCGGCTCATAAGCGTTACGGGTGCCGGCGGATAAAAGAGTACGACAACAAGATCGTCGCCATTTCCCCCTGATCGCAGGCGCACGCCGTTCATAGGAGAAATATTCCACGAATCAGGCGAGTACTGGACCGTCTCGGTCGAAGGAGAAATGCCCGCAGCCGTTGTCGATGCCGCCCTCGGGCACGGCGGTACGGAACCGGGACCTCCATACTTTGCAGGGTCGGGATTGAAACCAAAAAGCGAATAGGCGTTTTGAGCCACGTTGAAAGACACTCCGTAGGCGCAGGTTTTCGGGTTCTGTGCGTAGGTGACAACGGAAAGCTCTTTGGCGCGAAGGATGAACCCGGCGATCTTTGAGGTCTCCACCGAGAGCGCTATCTGATTCCGCTCGACGCTCGTATAGGTGATCGCAATTCCGGAAAGCAACGCGGAAATGCCGAGGACGATGAGAAGTTCAATAAGAGTAAAACCCTTCATAAGCCTATTATACGAAAATACCATTGAAAAGCGGTGGCGCCGAAAAAAAGAACGAACACGGCGCCCGCGGCGAGGAAGGGCACGAAAGGCACGGCGCTTTTCATGGTTTTCCGCTTTCCCAAGAGGAGCATGGCGCCGACAAGCCCGCCAAAGACGAAAGCGAAAGCCGAAAGGAAAAGGATGTCCGGCCAGCCAAAAAGAAATCCGAGAGGAACCGAAAGCGTTACATCCCCGATCCCCATTCCCTTCCCCCGCGTCCCAAGAACAAGAAGTCCAAAAAGGACTGCGCCGAAAAGGGCGCCCACAAGGTGGCCAAGCCACACGTTCCCATAGAGATAAGCGCCGAAAAGCGCCGCGGGTGCCCCAAAAAACGATTGCTGTTCAGGGCCAAGATAAGCTCCTGCGAAGATCGCCTCAAAAAGAGCGACGGTGCCGAGGAGCACGACGAGCTCGTCTGGGACGATTTGTAGCCGAAGATCAACGTAAGCGATGAGGAGCAGTATCTCAAAGGCGAGGATCCAAAGGCCGGAAATAAAATACCATCCCGCGGGGACAAGCCAGGGATAAACAACAAAGTGCAGGGGGACAAAGACGAAAATGGCGGCGGAAATGAGTTCCACCAAGGGATAGCGAAAGCCGATTTTTGCTCCGCAGCTCCGGCATCTTCCGCGCTGAATGGCAAAACTTGCGAGCGGAATGAGTTCGAACCAGCGAAGGGTGTGCTTACAATGGGGGCAGCGCGAGCGGCCGCCGACATGCCAGCCACCATCATAGCGCAAGGCGAGCACGTTCAAAAAACTCCCCACCGCAAGGCCGAAAAGGAAAAGAAAAACAAAGGCCGCCATGAAATTATTGTACCATGCAAAACCGCATCCCCATCAGGGGAATGCGGTTTTGGTTCGCGGCACAGAAACAAAAAATTATAGCGCGACGCAATAGGTGGCGCTGCCCGCAGGAAGAACTTTGCTGCAGCCGGTGTCGGGAACAATCGATACTGCATCCGTTATCCATATGTATCCAGCTGCGGATGGCGCAGTGTAGCCGTTGAAGACGCTGTTACTCGGGTTTTCAAGCGCCACGCCGAGAACGTAAGCCGTATTGCCGGAGTTATAAGCGTAACCGTACGACCGATTCGAGCTCGGATCGCCCGGAATAGCGCTCACGCCGATGCCGGCCGCCGTGAGCATGCTCCCAAAACCGGTCCAGGTGGCCGGGCTTGGAGCGGCAGTGCTGCAAGCGCCGCCGGAAACGTTTCCGGGATAGTAACCGCACTTGTTGTAGAAGAGTTCAAGAGCGTTCTGTACTTGGCGGATGTCGGAAAGGCGGCGCGCGTCGCGACCCGCCTGTTGCGTAGGACCGAGACCCACAAGGACCACCGACGCCAAGATAGCAATGATCGCGACAACGATCAATATTTCAATAAGGGTAAAGCCCTGTCTTTTTTTGTTCATTCTCCTTGAAACAAATCTTTCGACCTTTTCGTTGGTTGCTTTTCCATTATAACACAGGAACCCCGATCCGACGGCTTCTAATGGATGCTCGACGTTAAACTGTAGATGGGGATAAGAATGGAAGCAAAGAGAAACCCCACCATAAGGCCCATCACTATCATCAAAATGGGCTGGATAAGGTCAACCAAGTTGTTTGTTACCTGGTCGGCCTCGCGAGTATAGGTTGCCGCAAGCCGTCTGAACATTTCCTCCATTTTCCCCGTGCTTTCCCCCACCCCCACCATCTGCGAAACGACCGGCGGGAAAAACTGCGGATACGCCGCGATACTTTCCGAAAGAAGTTTTCCCTGCCGCACGTCGTCGGCAATGTCATGGATAACGTCTTTATAGAGGATATTCCCCACCATGTGCCCGATGATCTCGAGTGTCTGTTCGATGGGGATGCCGCCGTGGATCAAAAGCGCCGCTGAATTCCCGAATCGCGCCATGATGACCGGAAGATACACTTTTTTTGCGATGGGCAGCCGGATCTTAGAATCGTCGAGAAGCGCTTTTCCTTCGTCGGTCCCAAAATAGTCCGTGAGAGCAAGGCCGGACATAGCGACGGCGACGAGAATCACCACCCACCATTTCGCCAAAAAATTCCCCGTATTAAGAAGAGCTTGCGTATACCACGGTAATGATATGTCGTTCTGGGTAAACACCACTCCGATGGAAGGGAAAACGAACGTAATAAGGATAAAGGCGACCACCAAAAAAAGCAGGAGCACGATGGCGGGATAAATGAGCGCCGAGGATGCCTTGCTTGCAAGGTTTCCCTCGCGTTCGGTGTAATCGGCAAGGAAGCCGACGATCTCGTTCAAATTTCCCGTTACCTCCGCAGCGCGCACCATCTCTACATAGAAATGGGGGAATATCGTCCCTTGGCGCTCGAGCGCTTGAGAGAAGGAAAGTCCGGAATCGATATCTTCCGAAACCTGGTAGACCGCTTCCTTCAAAAGTTTGTTCGCGGTCTGTTCGTAAAGGATCTTCAGGGCGTTGTTCAGGGGAAGCCGCGCCTCAAGGAGCGTCGCAAGCTGGCGCACGAAAACTATCATGTCTTTGCGGCGCACCCGGTTCAAAAGCGAAGACAGCCGGTCCGCAATGCCGGGGCTTTCCGCGGACTCAACGCTCAAAACAAAAAGGTCGTGACTTGTAAGAATATTGAGCGCGCCGTCACGGCTTCCTGCGTCCACAAATCCCACCTGCGGCTCCCCTTCCTTAGTTTTTGCCTGATATTTGAACCTCATTCCTGCTTGCTATGTTCTTTCAAGAAGGATCCGGAGCTCCGCCGGGTTCAACGAATACAGCTCGGCGTTCTCGAGCGTGATCTCCTTGTTCTTCACAAGATTCACGAGCGCCCGGTTCAAGGTCACCATGCCTTCCTGGAGTGAAGTCTCTATCACAAGGTCTATCTGGTAGGTCTTCCGCTCGCGAATGAGGTTTCGGATGGCGGGATTCACGATCATGATCTCCATTGCGGGGATACGCCCGCCCGAAATGCGCGGCAGGAGCCGTTCGGAAACGATCGCGACGAGCGTGGCCGCAAGCTGCGAGGTCACCTGGCTCTGTTGCTCGGCAGGGAAAGAATCAATGATGCGGTCAACGGTCTGTGAGGCGGAGTTTGTATGTAAGGTGGAGAGTACCAAATGGCCCGTCTCCGCCGCGGTCATCGCTGTGGAGATTGAAACGGTATCGCGCATCTCGCCGATCATAACCACGTCCGGGTCCTGCCGGAGCACGGTGCGAAGCGCAGAATGGAAACCGACCGTATCGCTTCCCACCTCACGTTGCGATACGATGCATTTATCTTGGACAAAGAGATACTCCACCGGGTCCTCGATCGTAATGATGTGGTCCGAGCGCATATGATTGACCTCGTCAAGGACCGCGGCGAGCGTGGAAGATTTTCCGTGTCCCGCCGGCCCCACAATAAGAATGAATCCCTGGGACAATTTGGCGAAATCGTGGAGGATCGGCGGCAAGTTAAGTTCTTCAATAGTACGGATACGCGCGGGCACCAGGCGCAATGCCGCCGCCAGGTATCCGCGCTGGAAATAGATATTCACGCGGAAACGCGCCTTGTCTTCAAAGCTGTAAGCGAGGTCGAGCTGCCGGTCGGCAAGCAGTTTCTGCTTCTGGGGGCCCGTGATAAGCTCGCCAATGATGCCCTCGGCTATGTCGGGCGTAAGGATCGGTTCTTTCTGGAGCGGCACGAGTGCGCCGTCAATGCGCAGCGTGGGCCGGCGCCCCACCGCGATGTGGAGATCCGACGCGTTCTGCCGCGCGCACGTCGTCAGCAAGTCGTTCAGTTTTGCCTTATAATCTTCCGCCATCTTTTCTGTAAGTATAACACAGCTACGCTTCCTCCGTTTCCCGTATCACTTCTTCCATCAACGTAATGCCATCAAGCGCTTTCATAACGCCATCCTGCCGCAATGTAATCATTCCCTGACGTTTCGCTTCGGCCGTAATTTTCTGGGTAGTGGCGCCGTTCGCAATAATCTCCCCCAAAGCCGGCGTCATGCGAAATACTTCATAGATCGCTACGCGGTCCACAATTCCCTTGCCCTTGCAGATCTCACAGCCCTTCGTATGCCAAACCTTATACGGCGCCGGATATTTTGACGCAACTTCCGGCCGTACGCCCTCAAGCGTCCGCGTAATAACCTTTTGAAGTTCCGGCGACGCTTCTTCCTGAAACTTGCAATTGGAGCAGATCTGTCCCACAAGACGCTGGGCCATCATCAGATTGAGCGAAACAGGAAGCAGGAAAGGCTCCACCTTCATATCAATAAGGCGCGGGATAACCCCTGCGGCATTGTTCGTGTGAAGCGTAGAGAGCACGATGTGGCCCGTAAGCGCGGCCTGGACGGCGAGTCCCGCCGTTTCGTCGTCGCGAATCTCGCCGACCATCACAATGTCCGGGTCCTGCCGCAGGATCTGCCGGAGCCCCGAGGCAAAATCATAACCGATCTCCGGACGCACCTGCGACTGATTGACGCCTGCGACGAAGTATTCCACCGGATCTTCCAAGCTTACGATATTGACCGCCTCCTGGTTCAGTTTCTTCAAGAATGCATACAGCGTCGTTGTTTTCCCCGATCCCGTCGGCCCCGTCACGAGCACCATGCCAAACGGCCGCTCAAGCCCCGCTTTCACCATTTCAAGATTGCCGTAATGGAGCGGAAGATTCTCAAATTCCTTCAATCCTTTTGAGGGATCGAGCACGCGGATTGCCACCTTCTCGCCAAGCGGGGTGGGAAAGGTCGCCACGCGGAAATCAACGTCGCGGCCCGCGATCCTTGCCCGGAAACGGCCGTCCTGTGGGATTCTTGCTTCGTCGATCTTCAAACTGGAAATGACCTTCACGCGCGAGACGATCGGCTGCGAAAGTTGCGTAGGCAAGGACGCCACCTGGTGCAGGTCGCCATTATTTCTGAGGCGGATACGCAGGTAGTTCTCCTGGGGTTCAATATGGATGTCCGAAGCTCCGGAGAGCACTGCTTCGCGGAAGGTGTCCGCAACGATCTTGATCACCGGCGCTTCTTCCCCGCCCGTTGCATCCTCCAGGCTGACCATCCTCCGGACGCCTTCCCCTTCTTTAAGGTTCAGCGACTGGACGGCGTTCGCGATGGTCGCCCGATAAGGAGAATATTTTTTAAGGATTTCTTCCCAGTCGCCGTACGAAATAAGATATACGCCAAGATTGAGATGATTCTGCCGTGCGACGAACTTCAACACGTCCTGCGCTTTGGGATCGTCGGGATGGAGCATTCCTACAACAAGAAGATTGTCTTGAAGCGCGATGGGAATCGCCTGATAGGTTCTCGCCGTCTCTTCCGAAACAAGCTCGAAGAGCTTCGCGTCAACGTCCGTAGGGGAAATCTTTTTATAGGGAACTTTCAAGAGCGCGCTTTTGAGTTCGGCGATCTTCGTGTCGGGAACCGCGCGCTGCTTCGCGATTACCGCTTCTATTGAATCGCCGCTTATAAGCGCCTCGCGCGCGAGCCGTTTCGCAAGGGCCTCGTCAACAAGCCCCTTCGCCTGCATCTGTTTCAAAAGTTCTTCGGAGGTCATCATGATACCTCTATTTTAACACAACGCAGCGCAGAGCAGGATTCGAATTCGTCCCGGCACTTCAAAACGCTTTTGCTTTGCCGCAGCCTTACGGCGCCACGAACGGGTTCGCGCGGCCGACCGCGGCGGGACCCTGCGGGGAAGGCAGCGGGAACGTAGGCGGCTTCAATAACTGGAACCCGGGGCTATTGAGCACGTCCTCCGGATGGAGGGTCGCCTGCGAAATAGGCGCGATATTCTGAAGTCCTTCGGGAGGCACAACGATCACGAGCGACGGAGGAGCAACGAAGAAAAGGTAATAGATCGCAACGCCCAAAACTCCAATGACCACAAGCCACCCTATGAGGCGGGGGAGGTTCACCTTGCTTCTTTTTTCTTCAATAAGGATGGCCATGGATAATTAAGGGACCTGATAATAAGTGGTGACCGTAAAGTTATAAGTGAAAAAATCGGGGGTAACTTGGGCTCCTTTCCCGCCAATGGCGATGCCGGATGCCGCTTGGGTTGAGAGCGTGGTCAGGTCGAAAACGCGGATGTTGGTTTCAAGCTGCGAAAAGAAATTTTTAAAATTTTCGTAGCTTCCAAGGGCCGTGATTTGGAGCGAGAGGGCTCCCGTTGGTTTTATGATCTGGATTTCCTCGACCGACGTGGAGGCGCTTCCTCTTTGGGCTTGATTTGGCACCTGCACCGTCGGCGGATTAATCCCCACATTCTGGATTACGATGTTGTTGTTTTGGGCGATACCATAGACCTCCGCGAGCGCCATCGCCACATTCGGCCCCGTGGGCATTGCGAGCGCAAGGTTGTTCTCTGCCAGGCTCTCATTCTGGTATTGGCTGATCAATTTTTTCGCCTGGGCGACCACTTGCTGTTCGTGGTCAAAGAGAGTTTGATTGCTCAATACTGTCGCTTTTTTTGTCTGAAGATCCCCGTACGTCGGTTGGATGAGGTCAAAAAAGATGAACAACGCAGCCGCGAGGAAAACGAGGGAGAGAATCATACTTGAAAGCCGTTTTGAACTTTGTTTCATGGTATGAGGATGATTATGGCGATTGGCGAAGGGTAAGCGACGGATCCATGGTAAGGATCATATTGAATTGCCACTGCCCGCCCGTGGCGGAAAGAACGACCGACGAGAGATCCACGGCCCTCACTTCGGGGGCGGCCTCAAAAATCGCGGCTTGCTGATTCACGTCCGCTTCGGTCTTTGCGGCCCCGGAGAGTGCGATCTTGTTCCCTGCCGAAAAAGCGAGGTGCGAATAATACACATTTGCTTCGGTGTTCTTCTCAAGCCAAGAGAGGAAGCGGGAAAAAACGACGTGATTCGCGACGGCAGTCTTAACATTCACGATCTCCGAATAAAAGGTGATGAACTTCGCCCGGTCATCCGAGGAAATTGATTTTGTAAGCGTGTTGATCTGGGTGCTCAATTGCGCGGTCTGCGCGTCGAGGTACGGCTCATAGCCGAAGGTAAGGCCGAAGTAAACCGCGAGCGCGATCGCAAGGATCCCGCAGGAGAACGTAAGCAAACCCAAGGACCATCCCGGCGTTTCGGGAGGTTCCCTGGTTAAGCGATCAATGACTTGTTGAGGAAGGGCCATGTTGCAAAATTTATATAAATTCTTTCAAGCCGAGCCCCAGGGCAATGCTCATCACCGGATTTAATTCCGCAACGAGCGGGGCGATCTCGGGAGCGTATTCAAATCGCAGGAAGGGGGTTGCTTTCACGATCGGCATCCCGAACTCCCGTTCAAAATACTTTTCGATGCCCAAAAGGTTTGCCCCGCCGCCCGAGAGCATGAGCCGTTCTATCTTCCGCGCCGCAGGAAACTGCTGCGCATAGATGAACTGCGTTTTCTTCACTTCACTAATTATAGCATCTAAAAACGGCAACATTATTGTGGACAATTCATAGCTTGGACCGGTGCCTATAATGCCTCGTTCCTTCTTGAGTTCTTCGGCACGCGCCGGATTAATGCTCAAACTGGTTGCCAGGGCCTGGGTAAGCGAGGCCGAAGCGAAATCGCCCTGTGCGCTCCAAATGAGCCTTCCCTGATCAAGAAAAATGACGTTGGTCGATTGGCTCCCGATATCCACCGCCATGGTCGGCGTGGGATCTCCCCCCAGGATCCGCGCAAGGCTTACGCTCTCGATCTCAAGCGCGCGGAGAGAAAGCCCCGCCCCTTTAAATATCCTTTGATATTTTGCGATTTGTTCTTTTGGGACGGAGATAAGCAGGATCTTTTGGTGCATAAAACCCTTGTCGTCTTCGTAATCTCCAACCTTCATCCAATCAAGTGCGACCTCCGAAAGCGGCAACGGCACATATTGTTTCGCCTGGTACACCATTGCTTTCTCCACTTCTGCCGGTTCCATCTGCGGAAAATCAATGACGGTGGTAAAAGCGGAAAAGGGAGGCAGCGATGCGAGCGCAAGTTTCGTTGATGTTCCCATCTGCTTTATGACGGTCTTCAAAAATTCAATCACGTCCGATTCGAAAATTTTCAGACTGCTTGTCTGTAACGCCTGGTTGGCACGCGAAAGATATCCACTTGACTCCAGAAGGCCGTAGTTTGTGACCTGCGGGCGGGCTCCGCCTCCTCTCACTTCAACAACTTTGATGGAGGTCGTTCCAATATCAACGCCGAGATATGAACTTGCCATTTAAGCTCTTTTTAATGCCTGATTTCCTATTATCATACCATGAATTTTGAATTGCTTGCTTCTGTTTTATTTCCGCGCTCCTGCCTTATTTGCAGAAAATACCTCCGCACGGATGTCCTTTGTGAAGGATGCCGCCGAACGATCGCGGTCGCGAGCACGTCCTTCTGCGGGCAATGCGGTGCGGCGCTTCCTTGTGCGGATCCTCCTCACATCTCCGCGAGCCCCTGCCATCCCGCATTCCCTTATATCCTCGGCGCCGCAGGAAGCTACGACGACAAGGCGCTCACGACGCTTATCCATTCCCTTAAGTTCCGCGGCATGAGGGCCGCCGCAGTGCCGCTCGCAGACCTTATGGCGGAATACGTTCTCCTCCTCAAGATGGACCTCCGAGAGTATCTTGTAATGCCGATCCCCCTTTCGCGCCAACGCTTCCGCACCCGCGGCTTCAACCAATCGGCATGCATTGCAAAACGATTCGCGGAACAGCTCCTCCTTCCGCTTGAAACAAGATGCCTCTTCCGCACGAAGCACGCAAAGCCGCAGAGCGAGACGGAAAATCTTAAGGAGCGGAAAGGCAACATTCGCGGATGTTTCACGGTTGTAGATACTGAAGCGATCCGGGGGGAAAACATCGTCCTTGTTGACGACGTCTGCACCTCCGGCGCGACCTTTCTTGAAGCCGCACAAGCCCTCAAGTCCGCGGGCGCCGCAAAAATCTTTGCCCTTGCGGCCGCAAGGGCCTAAACAAGCGGTACTTTTTTTGGTAAGATAAACGGAATGGCATCATTCCAAATACTGTGGGAAGCACCGGAATACGAATACCGCGAGAAGACCGTTTCATGGTATTGGCTTTCCATCATCATCGCCGCTATCGTCATCGCCTTTTCGGTTTGGGAAAAGAATTTTCTCTTTGGCCTTTTTGTCGTCGTCGCCGAGATGCTTTTCATCGTGTGGGGGAACCGGGAGCCGCGCACGCTTCGTTTCGCTTTGACGGAAAACGATATCGAAGTGGAAAAAGGGAAAGCGTACCCCCTCAAAGATTTTGAAAACGTGGGAATTGACCCTTTGGGCAACGGCTGGGCCGAACTCGTTTTTACCTTTCGCGCGAAGCTCAAAATCCCTTTCAAAATACTGTTTCCGGAAGATCGCCTTACTGAATTGCGTAATCATCTGAAAACCGTACTAAAAGAAGTTCCCTACGAACCCACGCTCATTGATTCTATTGAAAAGCTGCTTCGGTTCTAGTATCGTAAAAGCGTTGGCCCTCGTCGTTCAACGGACAGGACGCAAGATTGCGGATCTTGTAATCGAGGTTCGATTCCTCGCGGGGGCACCATAGTAGAATTTTCAGGTGAGATTAGCTGTTTAAGCTCGTAAATATCGGCAGTTTTGGTGGTTCCAAATGTCGAATAGTCGTAAGAAACGCCGTTCGGGAAAATCATCTCTTGAAACTTAATCTTATCCGACAGTTTTACCTCGTACCAAAGCTTGTAAGCGTTGGCCATAAAATACAGGCAGTAGTTCACGCTGGTCTCTACGTCAAATTCCTCGATCTGTAATTCATTCCTGCTTAGTTTGAGCAGGGTCACTTTTTCTTTGATCCGATTCAACTCCTCTTTGGCGGTATCGGCATCGAAGACCCCTTGTTTGGTCAGGTCGACCACTTTCACTTTTTCCTCTTCGACTTTCTGGATATTCCGATCAATCGTGGCGATGTCGGTATTGAGCTCCTCGTGCTTATTTTGCCAGTAATCGATAACTGTCGCTCGGAACATGGCCATTTCTTCTTTCTTGGGAGCCAGTCTTTGCAGGAACTGCATGAACTCTCCCTCGAAGATTTCCTTCTTGACGCTTCTCTTGTGGCACTTGGCGCAGTGGTAATAGGCGTAGCGTCCGCCGTGGCCCCGAGACCAGCTTCCGGTAAACTTGCCACCGCAGACACACCGGGCAGTCACTCTTAACGGAAAATCTGGATTGAGCATTCTTTTCGGATGGTTAGTAAGCCGGCCGGTTTTATTGCGAATATAAAACTGGACCCGTTCAAAGAGTTCGGTGGTGATGATTGGCTCAAATGCACCCTGCATCTCTTGACCTTTCAGCATAAAAACTCCGGTGTAAATCCGGCTCCGGAGCATTTTGTGGATGACCTGTTGTCTGATTTTGTTTCCTTTGGACGTAGTAAATCCGATACTGTTAGCCATTCGAGTTATCTCGGATTCTTTATAAATCCCCTTGGCATATTCCTCAAAAAGTTTTTTGACGACAGGTGCTCGCTCCGGATCGGGTACAATCGTTTTATGTCCTCCTGGCTTCATAACGTTGCTGTAGCCAATTGGAGCGACCCACGAAATCTCCCCCTTGCTCACACGCTTTCGTATTCCGTCTTTGGTGCGTTCTGCTTTGGCATCGTTATCAAATTGGGCGAATGAGGCCATGACGTTTTCCAGAAGCTTGCTCGTGGAGTTATCGCCTCCGATCGGTTCGGTCACGGAATAAATACGGACGCCGTATTGACTGAGTAGTGATCGGATCGCCACATGGTCGGCCATGTTTCTGGCAATGCGGTCGATCTTATAAATCAGGACCGCATCTACTTTTTCCTTATGTGTCCGGCAGTATTCCAAGAGCCGAGCTAGGGCTTTGCGGTTCATGGTCTTGGCCGACTCACCGGCATCGACGAATGGTTCGCAGGCCAGCTCAAACTTGTGATCGACGATCCATTTTCGGGCGAGTTCGACTTGCGACTCCAAGCTAAAGTTGTGCTTGGCCTGCTCCTCGGTCGAGACACGAGCATAAATTACTGCTCGCATTTTTGTGTTTTGAATTTGGTCTGTCATAGTCATATTCGTATAGAAATAGCTTACAATGACAACATACGCTAACCCTTGGCACAAGCCAAGCTGGGGCTAAGTGGATATGTTAAAATCGTTGCCCGATACGTAATCTGCATGGAAACCACGACTAAAACTGGCCTATGCTTGGCATCATGCCAAACATCGAACATGAAAGCGGCCATCTGGTAGTACTGATTTCGCATCAGCTCAATTTCTTTGTCGCTTTTACTCTCGTATGATTTTGGCAATAATTTTCTACACGCTTTGATCGTTAGCATAATCTTGTTTCTTAAATCCACCCTTGGGCGGTCTGCCGGTTGCCAGCCAATGATCGGCTTTCTCGGTAGATTCCGATTTGTATTGGTCACGGGACAACGCCAGCCGGATTTCATATGGCACCATAAGCCAGCGATCCTCGACTGACAGTTGCTCGAGCTCCTCGGGGTTAACATGGATGGTCTCTTTCGGCTTGCCCTCGACCCGATCCAGTATCTCCCGGATGGCGGACATTTTGACCGAGTCGTTCGCGCTTCCCATTAAGGCAACGAGCATCTCGTTGGCCAGCCGAAAATTCTGCTCTCTGATTCTCGCTCCAGCTCGCCGGACAATGTTCATGGTTTCGATATGGATTTGATCCATCTCGTCCTCGTATATGCGGTAAGTTTCGTACAAAGTACCGGCTTCTTTGAACCAATCTTTAACGCTCTGCTCGGTGAATTTGGCTTTTCTACTTTTTGGGGCTTTGCGGTTTAGATCATCGGCAATACTTTCGTACGAATGGCCTTTATATTTCAGCTCTAATGCCCGTTTGTGGTATTCGGATAGATGTTTGATTTTGGGCATAAAAAGTAGAGTTAAGTAGAACTTTTCGGACCTCGTTTTTCTTCGACAATGATCTGTTTCGGCTTTCCATAAACTCGGTCAAGAATGTAGATAGCCGCTTCCAGCTTCACCATGTCGTCCTTGCTCTTGAGAAGCGAGACCAAAACCTCGGCCGCTTTCACGACATTTTTATGGAACATATTTATGGCGGTTTCCATTTCAGGCGTCAGATGTTGTTTGTTCATGTTTTTTATTGGTTAATCTTTATAAGGCGTCCTCACACTCATCCGATCCAGCAACTGCTCACGGGTATCCATCAGTGCATCGAATGATTCCTCGGATTTCTGCTCGGCATAGGCTCGTTTATCTTCGAGTTCGTCCAATGCTTTCTTTTTGCGCTGGAAGTCTTCGTAGGCTTTAAGGTCGGGACCGACAGCCCAACCACGATCCGGATGCTCTTTTTTTACATAGCGACGGGATGTTGCTTTTATCTCCAATAGATACTGCACAAGTCCGGCATCAGTGAGTCCTGTGATATCGTTGTAGACTCGTCTTGGATTTATGCTTTCGGGAAATTGGCGACTGCCCATCGTGAAAGCTCGCATGACTTCTTTCGGTTCGCCGTAAACCCAGAGAGGATACTTGAGCGGTGCGGTTTTTAACTGCTCGAGCATTACTTCAAAATCTTTAACGGTTTGCTTATCTTCCGGATTGCTTAGGTCGTATTCCGCTTTTATATTTTCTTTTGTCTCGGTGTATTTCATACGATGAATTTAAATAACGTCTCCAGCGTGTATCGCTTGAGCCATCCTTGCTTTACGGCTTCTTGGATTTTCTTGAATCCTTGAATGATTTTTTCGTCACCAAATGGCTCTAAGTTTTTAGCTGTCCTCACGTTGCGTTTTATAAATGCCTCCCATTGGGCTTTGGTCTGGAGATCCGGCTCGATCGTATCCGCCCAGTTGCCGATGATCTGGATATGCCGGTGGTTGCTCTTTCCACACCAGTCCACGAATTCTTTGAGAGTCATGGGGACATCAGTTATCGGCGTTTCGGTTTCTTCTTTTTCTTTCTTCTTCAAGGGTTCTTCTTTGTGCCCAATGGTTGAACGCTTCGAGTTCACCAGATGAACGCTTTCGTTCACTGGTTGAAGGCTTTGTGGCAAGCGTTCACCATTTGAACGCTTTGATTTTTCCTCGTAATGCCGGACATTGAGCGACCACAAATCTACGATCCGGTATTCGACCGTCTGCTGGTTCGTGGCCCCGGTGGCTTTATAACCAACGACTTCTATCCAGCCACGCTCGACCAGCTTTTTCTGGTATTTAGCGACCGTATTCCTTGAGCAACCGAGTCGTCCGGCGATTTCCATTGCTGACATCCAGCAGGTGCCCTCCTCGCCAGCCACACGCTTCATGTATAAATAAATGGCCTGCTCGTAAACCGTCGAATGGTTGACGATGTAGTTCGGGATGATCGTGAAGTATTTCCGGTCACCGCTCTTGTCTATGATTTTGAATGGGTCGTTACGCATAAAATTAGTCGTGTCCATAAATTCTCACTTTGGCAAGTTTGAGTTGGTTGAAAAAATCTTGAGGTTCGACCACAAGTTCTCGCTTCCAGTATTTGCTTACCAAATCGTCTAATTGGTCGCTCCTCCGGAAAGCGAAGAAGACCTTGCGCGGATTTGCACGGTCGCAGACCTCGAGCGAGTCGGGCATAAATAGCAAAAGAACCGCTACCAATGCTAAATCGGCGGTTGTATAAAATTCGGAATTGTCGCTTGTCATAGTCATACTGTTTCCTCGCATTTGTTCCGGGACCTCGCCCAAAACAAAACATACTCCCAGCATAGAGGAGTACGTTCATTCAATATTCAGTTCTGAATTTGGAAAGCTACGGCACAAATCGCCAACCCTCTTTTTTGTGATTAAGAATCACGTCTTTTCCGAAGCAGGGCTTGAGCAATCCGTGCAGTTCGCTCACGTATTTGGCGATGGTCGAGAATCTGGTTCTCTCACGCCGTTCGGCCCGGATGATTTCCTCCCGTATTTCATCGCATAAGACCAGCTGGTTCGGCCGGGACATAAATATCCGGCATAGGTCGTTGAGCTGATCACGCATAGGGATCACTGATCCTCTGAAGCGGATCGTGCCGTCGGAATATGTCGCAAGGTCGCCGATTTCTATTTCAGGCTTTATTTTTTGAGTAGATAGACTGCATAGCACAGCCGTTGTTTTCTTTAATCTCAAATTACTAACCCGTCGATCACCATCTAGTTCGCTGACCTCCTGACGCAACATTTTTACCTCACAGATCAGCCGGTACAAAAGAACCCCGATTGGAATTTCGACAATCAAAAAGCGATAGGTTATTTCAATGCTTACTGCCGAATATTGCGCTGTCATTTTCATAGTCATCTTTGCTAACACCTAAAACGAAACGAGCTCGTAACCCAACTATCAAATCGATAGTGGATTACGAGCTCGTGAGCAAGGAATGCCGTTCAGGTCGCCCCTTGAGGCGAAATTATTTAATTGTTGGATTTATTATAACACTTTTCAAAAATTCTCTTAAAAAATTCACTGTGTATAAATTTACCGTCTTGGCTTTGAAAAATTTCTGATTGCACCCTCCATAACACACTTCATGATCATTCCGTTGATGGGCTCGCTGTAACTCCGGCTACCTTCTGTAAGTTGCATATGGCCGATGTTCTCATTCCAAACAAAATATTGTGTTTTCTCTCTGCCTTCTTTGTGCAAAGCAAGCCCGTCAGTAAAAGGGTCAACTTGCACAATTTTCCTAAGGTCGAGGTTGATGGTTTTCATATTTCCCGAAAAGACAAAACGTTCATTGGTGATTGTAAGAATTCCTCGATCTATGTCCCGTATTTCTTGGTGGGACTCGCTTGTCGAACCAAACCTACCCATTCTAAAATAGACACCTTTTGCGACGCGGAAGCTTGGACCGGCATATCCACCACTGCTTTTTCGAACAGCCCTGGGTTCTTTCAGCGTTACTCCGGGAAGAGCAAAAAGGAGTTCCTCGCCAGATTTCATAATAACGGGCGTATCGACTCCTTTGAAGCTAATCTTGATTGCACCGGCACTCAACTTTTCCAGCCACTGCTCTATATCAGCTTTTCTTTGTTTCTCGTCCGACATTCCGCCATTCCCGATATTGACCCATTCACGAGGAGATAGTGTTTGGCGAGAATACTCTTGCCAAACCTTATTGGATTGATCGTTAACTTTTACAAACTTATATCCGGTTTCGTTTTTCCTGAAAGTCGCACCGCATTTATCGCACATAATACCTTCACGAGAAAACAAGCCAAAGAATACCTTTTCTGTTTTTAATGACATTTCTCCAACGTGACATGCAACACATCTTTTTGCTTCTGATAAATCTTGGTCTTTAGATAAAGCTGGATTTATTTGTTTATTTTGAGCGATACTCGTTGGCTTGGCGGTAACTGTCACACCGGTCGGCTCAATGTCTGATTTTAATATATAGCTTAAATCGCTGTCAGAACGGATCACGCTTGCAAGCGCCTCTGCAAAATAAACCGGCGGTGTTGTGTATCCGTGAATCCAGAGTCCCTCGGGTTCATATTTTTCTTTTGCCAGCTTTAACTCCTCGAGCATTTCTTTATACTCCTGCTCTCCGAGTACGGCCTTCATTTTCTTGCCAAAAGAATTTCCCAAAACCTTGAAGTCAGCGTCTTTAACCTCTTTTGCTAATTCATCCGAGCATTCTTTCGTCCAGTACTTGGCGACTATTTTCGCTTCAGGCCAGTCAAAATAGTTTTCGGGCATTCCCGAAAACGGATTTGGCATAGATATGTTTAAACTTACTTTTTCGTCACCATCCCCAAACTCGGTGGTTTCGTTAAAACCATCATCGAGAATTTGTGGGTGGAATTTTAGATTTTTTATGGATAAAGCCATACTCTTGTTACTGAATAGATGCCGTCCAATTACCATCGGCGTCAATATTCAGAAGATAGATTCCGCTGTCATCTATGCGTACAGCTTTTGAACCGTTGTACGATCCGATGACGTTAACGAGTCCCTCAACCGTATTGCCGTTCACATCAAGCAAGTGAACAATAAAATTGCTACTGCCGTCATGCGTAAATGCAAATGTGTGAAGACCTTGGGGGAGGCTGAAGAACGAAGTTGCTTGAGGCCCCCTACCATTAAGGCTAGAAGGAGACTGGGCGCTGGTCGGTCGGGGTTGGGTTATGGTTATCGTCCACGGACCGTCCGAATCAACGTCAAACAGATAACTGCCTGCGTTTGAAATGTGTTCGGCTTTCGAGCCGCTAAAGTTTCCTATTTCGTTAGCGAGGCCATCAACAGTGTTTCCGTTACTATCCAAGAGGTGCACAATAAAATTGCTTTGGCCGGTATTTTGCATCGTAAAAATCGATAATCCTTGATCCAAATTGAATCTCTGGCTTGCTTGCTGGCCGTTACCGGAAATTGTTATCGGTGCAGGTGCTGGCTTAATTACTGACACTGAGTTACTGCATGATTGGTTAACTGATTGGCTACCCGACACAACGTTCACTTGAGCGTTTTTGGTGCCGGCGCTCGAGTAAGATTTTGTGACAGATTGAGTATTGCCTGACAAGCTCTCCGATCCAGACCACGAGAAACTATAAGATCCTGTACCACCGGACACTTGTGCAGTCCAAACAGCTGTCTGTCCGGCAGTGAGAGACGTTTGCGAAACTGAGCAAGAAACCGACAGAGCCGGTGCTGAAGGTGTAGAAGGTTGTGTTGCTTGCTGAGACTGCGATTGATTTGCACTCGTTGGTTTCGGTGTTGTTGCTTTTGGCGCAGGATTATTTTGCGTTACAGTGTCGCCTGTACCTTTTTCAATAACGCAAGCAGTCATGCTTGGAATCGTGATCTGGAAATGCGCTTGCGATTCGTATGTTTTCGAGCCGGTCAATTGGCCATAAGCCGTAACCACGTCATCATCGACAGCATCTGTATGTCCCTGATATTCGACGTAAACGACGTCGCTCGAACTCCATCCATACGATTCTTTTGTCACGGCAAGGCGAGCAATGCCGTAGCCATTCGATTCCTGAATTTGCAGAACTTGGCCTGTGAATTTGGCTATCTTGCCATTAAATGACCCAGGGTCTTTATTGAGTTCCTTAAAATCAACTGCCATTGCCTGATTTTTAAGAGAGGCTATATCGCTACAAAGTGATGGCTGGTTATCAGATGCGAGCTGGGCAGGACTATTATTGCTTGAGTCACTGCTACTGATAATGACGATTAATATTATAAAAACAACGATACCGCCCACGATCCATACTGTTTTATTTTTCATGGCCTACTTAATAAAATATTTGATATCTTTATTGTAAATTTTTGCAAAGGCTTGAAGCTCGACGACATCGACCCTTTGCTGTCCCGACTCAACATTGGAAATGTGAGACTGCGGACGCTTTATTTTTTTCGCCACTTCCGCTTGCGTTAAACCTGCTTCCTCGCGAGCCTTTCGCAATTTCTCCACGAAATAGGCGTATTCCTTTGTTCTGATAGACCTAGTCATATAGTACTATGGTCTATCCAAACATTCAATATCCAAAGTTTGGATATTACAAAACGGCCATTTACGGCACCAGTTTAAACTTTCGCATTTCCTCTGTTGCCATTTCCATGTCATCCAGCACTTTCTGGTAGATCGCCTTGGTTCTTGCTGATTTTGGATTATTCTCGGCAAATTTTATGTCGTCATCATCCACAAAGCCGGCCAGTGAGATATAAGCACCGGCCAAAAGTCTGATTCGTTCTTTGATCGCTTGTTTGATTTTAGCTTTAGGTTCCGGAAGCGAGGATAGCGGATTGAATGATCCGCGTTGGTGTGGCAATCGTACATTTTTTGCGTCCCGGAGGACGGCTTCGATGTCCTCGTTCATAGGCAAGCAACAACATATGCTTGCCCTCGGAACAAGTCCAGCGGTTTATAATCACTTCCTTAAGTTGGCCCCTTGACCTTGTTTTATTGTGGGTATAGTATGTATTTGTAAAGGGCGTATCACCCTTGTAAGGGAACATTAAATGTGCTAATAATAAACTTATGGATAAAATCAATAAAAAAGAAACTCCTCGGGATAGATTTAAAAGACTGGCTACTCTCAGGACAAACGCTGTCTTAAAAAGGCTTAAGGTGCTGGGAAACTGCTCGAACCGACAGGCATACGAATATAGCGAAGATGAAGTGGATAAAATATTTTCGGAAGTCGAACGGAAATTGAAAGAGGTTAAGGCCAAATTCCACTTCCCTAAAAATCGAGAGTTCCACTTATAAGCCCCTGAATAACAATGAAAATGACTATGATAAATGACAAAAAATTGAATAAAGAGATCCTGCTCGCACTGCTCTCAGCGACGTCGTCCGAAGAGATTTCTAATTTTATAAAGACAAATAAATTTTTTAATGCTGAGAATTGTTCGTGGAAGCCATACGGCGGACAAGAGACAAATGCCAAAAACGTAGAGGGGCAGATGAGAAGCTCGAGCAATGCGCTCGTAGAAAAAATAACGAATTCCACCGATGCGCTTTTAATGCGGAAGTGCTACGAAGTCGAGGGGCTGAAGCCGGAGAGCGGTAACTCCAAACTGCCTAAGACCTTATCAGAGGCGATCGCGAAATACTTCGGGACCGAGGAGGAGATAAACAAGAAACGTAGCGAATGGGCGAAGAAAAATCTGGTTTTACTGGCCGAGGGTGACAGGAAGAAACCGACGATTACGATCATTGATCGTGGAGAGGGGCAGTTCCCCAATAGAATTCAGGCGACGATTGTCGGACTGAGCGAGAGCATAAAAGAAAAAATAAATTTCGTTTTCGGTAAATACCATCAAGGCGGATCGGCCGCGATCCGTTTTTGCGGTAGCAAGGCGAACTGCTATCAGCTGGTCTTGTCGAGGAGGGCTGAAAGCATTGCCCAGAGGGAGGGTGAAACTAATGACTGGGGCTGGACGCTGGTGAGGCGCAATTTCAAGAACAGGATCACTTACTATGAATTTTGCACGGACATTAACGGCAACACTTTCTGCTTTGATTATGACAAGCCGTTAAAAATTCAAAACCTAGACATTGATTTCATCGATGGATGCCTTATCCGGTTATACGATTATTTCTTGGAAAATCCATCAAACATAACGTTCGGCTTTAATTCGCTGGCGTTCGATATCGACCAAAAACTCCAACGGTCACCGTTGCCTCTTTATCTCCAAGATAATCGAGGGTGGAAGGGTGATACCAAATATACGATCGCAGGCTTTTTACGAAGGGTGGAGGACAACAAAAATGTCATCAACGACGATATCACCCTGCAAGCAGGACTGGGAGAAATCGGAACGAGGAGTATTCGGTGTATCCGCCTCAAGCATATAAGCGATGTGGACGGCGTTAAGTCTTATAAGCAACAGAGGGACAAAATATTCTACGTCGAGAATGGATTAGCTCTCGGTTTTGAAACGGAATCTTTTCTGAGGACAGACTGTCAGCTTCCGGCCCTTGCGCCATATCTGATCTGTTATGTTGATATGTCCGACATTCCAGTGGAGCTGGCGAATATATTCCATGCCGGCCGGGAGGAATTCGCTCGGACGGATGACTATCATCTTTTGAAGGAACGCTTGCGAAAGTTTTTTGAAAATGAGATTTTTGAAAAGTGGGATAAGGAGTATCAGGAAAAGAGCTTGGCCAGTGCGAATGAGGACAATAAAGAGCTTGATAAGCTGATTGAGCGAGCCATTGTCGATGATCCGGAATTGAAGGACTTGCTCGGCATTGGTGAAGAGATAAAGATACCGAAAGGCAAAGAAGAGGATAAAGAGCCTTACGTCGGAGAGGAAAATCCGAAAAAGTTTGAATACGTTGGGGAACAGCCCAAAGAAGTCGATAAGGGTTCCTATGCTCTTGTTTCCTTCCGGACCGAGGCGGAAGATAAGCTTTTGACCAGAAAGAAGAATCGCTACTATATCGAATGGTCTAAAGGCTCGAAGGTCTTTGACGTGGTAATACGAGGGATGAATAAGGGCGTCATATCGCTTCGGGTTGATTGCCGGGAAAATGCGACAGTCGGAGACGAGGACAAGATAACTTTTACCTTGCTGGACTCCGAGAAAAATAAAAAGTTCGAAGAGAATATAACTTTCAAAGTAACCGAGACACCGCCTTATATTGGCTCATATTTCCCGACCTATTTTGAACCGCAAAAGGACGTTCTGAAAATTTCTCCCAAGGCGACTAAAAAATTCACCTTTGCCACCGATGTCGCAAACGACTATTTCACGAGAGAGAAAGACGCCGGAGTCATTGAGTTCGGGGAACGGGATGATCTGCAATTAAAAAAGTTCAGATTGAATGATGGAATGTTGGAGGTGAGCTTCCACGCCACGACCGAAAAGCTGGGTAAGAAACCCGATATTAAAATTGCCATTAATGGGAGTATAGATCACCGTTTCGAGTTTGTTATTCCTTTGGAAATCGTACCGCCAGAGGAAAGCTCTAAACTGAATGAGCCCAAAAGGAACCCTGTCTACGAGAGGGACTGGCCGACTTATGGCTGGAGCGAGCACGATGTGGCAAGCGTGGACTCTTCAAGGACGCAGGGACTGATAGTAAACCTCAACGTTGATTCCAAGCCGTTGAAAGAACTGAATAAGATGGTCGGCATCGACAAGATCGAAAGTGCAAAAAATAAATATCTCGCTGATACTTACATCTACTCTCTTTATCTGTATTTTGAATTGAAAAACGACCCCGATAAGGATCGTATGCTAAGCTCTGCAATGCGCGCGATCGGAAAAGCACTGCCCGGTATGATCCGGAAGATTGTTTAGACTTTCTCCATTACCAGAACGTACTCGTACTCATAGGCCCTCGTTCTTGAAGGGTTAGCCATGCCTGTAAACTTACCGCTCTCGATATCGCGCCATGGGGTTATCATCTTATTCGGGATTTCTCGCTTGATGAATTTCACTTCCTTAAATCCGGCTACCTGCATCTGTTCGGCCGCTACTTGAGCGTTTAGGATTTCTACTCCCCTGAGATTGGTGTTGCCGATAATCATGCAGGCCTTACCTCCAGTTTTAAGTATCCGGTGCATTTCGGCGAACACTTTTTTCATGTCTAAAAAGTAATTAGCGACATCTACAGCCAAAGGTCTTTCAATTTGGATCAGGGCGTTTACTATCTGTTCGGCACTCTCACTGTCAAAGTCGCCTGTTTTTTCGGCTTTCGAGCTCGTGCCGATAAAGTTGCGACGAAAATCTATAAAGCCCTTGCTGAAGTGATGCCATTTCTTGAAGTGCTTCGGATCATCGCCAAACCACAGTAGCGACAACTGGTGCAGATCGGCGTATTCATAAGATGTCACATACGGAGGTGATGTTACGATAAGGTCAACGTCACCGTCCTTAATCGGCCATGCCTTTGTCGAGTCTCGGCGGTACATCGTGGCTGGCACTTTCAAGTATCCGGATTGTTTTAATTCGTTATAAAATCGCTCATTCTTTTTTATCATCGAGTCGAGGTGTCGAAGGAATGACTCTTTGACCGGCGGAATTACCTTGTCTTTGTCTATCGTTGGTTTAATGCTTTTCATCAGCCACCGTGAGCAGTTTTTCAGGTTATGGGAAAATGCACACAGGAAAAATCGGCGGACGTTATGGTTCTCTATTTTTTTAATAGCAAAATAAATCCTGTCCAACTCCAAAACTGTCGACTCATCAAACCAGTAAGCAATACGAGGGTGATGTTCTCGTTGGACCGGCGATGTGTTTTCGTAATGTTGTAAAAATTTCTCCCGGTAATTGACGAGGGATTTCGGCCTGATAGCCGTCGTCTTGGTTTGGGTGATCAGCTTTGCTACCGGATTGATGTCAAAGCCGATGCTCTTGTGGCCTAAAAGCTTTGCCTCAACCAATGTCGTTCCACATCCTCCGAATGGATCACAAACTGTTTGGGTATTGTTGGGTGCGTAATCCTCGATCAGCTTTTTAACGATCTGCGGAATAAATTTTGCAGGGTAACGATGGTAGTCGTGGGTGAAAGCGGTCGTTTGCGATCTACCGGCATCACGAAAAGACCAATCTTCACTGGGTTGGATGGTTCTAAACTGTTTTTGTATTGTAGTTGCGATAGCTTCCGGCATATGTTGTCACTGGTATTATACCGCTTTATAAGATTTCTATCAAAAAAATTTTGCACTTTTTGATATTCCGGGCAGTCATATTTGCTTAAGTTAAGCAAATCGTTTTAGGCTTTCAATTTTGGTCAAACCGGCTGGTCATGCTCGCGAATGGTGTCAATGGTGTACTCTGGCCACAAAGCTCGCTACAGGGGCAAACACGTGGCAGAAATCGGGGCGTTTAATCGTGAGCTGATTCGGTCTGGAATAATCTCGATTTTTCTGATAAAATTCCAGTTGTAAAAGGTGGGTTCCATGTCTTTAGGCCAAAACGGTTGAAAAGTCTGGAATTATGCCCGCCTCCGGGAGGACGAGCTGTAAAAGGTCTTTAATCTCTCGGATATTACGGAGAATTGAGTTCCAATTCAATTCCCTCAAGGGCACAGGCAAAGAAAAAGGGTTTCAGATCGAGTACTAAGAAGGGCTCTCTCTGAAACCCTTTTTCTTTGCCTTTTGGCACTCACGGGGAATTGAACGAGGGGGGAGGGGGCAGTCTGACCCCTCCGTGTAGGAGGGTCGCGCGCTTCGCGCGACAGTGCGCGCACCCTAGGTGTCGCAAGCGCAGGCCGGTCTTACCCGGCCGAGCAGTGAGATCCCTCGCAAAGCCAATAAGCTTAATGAGCGGGAAATAGGCGTGATTTGTTATAATAAAAAAATGAAATCAAGAATCGGGTTGATCCTTGTCGTTTTATATATTTTGTTCGTAGGCTATCTTTGGTTTGCTGAATTGTCTTGCACTGGTTGGGGGTGTGGCTACTCGCTGATACTGGCGATAATGCCCTGGCCGCTTGTTCTGGAAGGCACAGCTCAGTTTTCAATCCCGTTATTTATTATTTTGTTTTTATTGAATGCCACTATTTTATATTTCATCGGACTGGGACTTTCTAAAATCTTCCGTCAAGACCGCGGAGTTTTGTAAAGAATCTCAAAACGCTTCCGAAGAATGTTTGTGGGGTCTCACTCATAAAGGTCTGAGGCCTTGGAAGGGCGCAGCTTCATTGGTGGTATAATTAAACTATGAAAAAAATAATGGTTAGCTTGCTGTTTTTGCTGCCAGCGGTCGTTTTTCTGCAGGGAGCTCGGGCGGCCAAAACAATGCCGTCGTCAACCTCCGGTGTTGTTTCTGATCAGAAGGCCGCGGCGACGGGAAGCGTGATCGTGGTTTCTCCTCGAATCACGTCATTTCTTGAAAATCTTGCAAAAACCAATCCGTCCCAATCGGTTCAAGTTATTATTGAAGTATCCAACGCGCAACGTCAGGACGTCCTCCAGCTTGCGGAGTCTCTTGGGGGTAAACTTACCACCGATAACCCCCTGTATAATAATCCTCGTTTGCCATTATTTATTACCATTCCGGCAGGCAAGCTTCTTGATCTTGTGGCCTCGAAATATGACTTCGCCATTTCCGAGAATGGAATTGGTTCCGTCGCACAGGCAACGTCTGCGGAAAATCAATACCAGACAACGCCAGAAAAGGGCTGGAGCGGAACCGCAGGAATCGCCTCCGCCGTTGGAGCGATTGTTTTGATTTATCTGATATATAGGGTTGCAAACAAAAAACGTTAAGCGGCGCCGCTACTTTGCGCTCAATAAACCGTCGATCACCGACTGGAAATTTGCATACGGTTGGGCGCCCATAATTTGCCTCCCGTTGATGAAGAATACCGGGGTGGAATTTACTCCCGCAGCGGACGCGCTTGCCTTTTCCTGGGCGACCTGGCTCGCATATTTATTGGCATCAATACAAGTCGTGAATGCCGGAATGTCCAGGCCGAGCTGCTGGGCAAGTTTAAGGAAAAGCGTCCGATTCAAACTGCCGTCGTTTTCGCTGCCGCCCTTCTGTTCATCCTGAACTTTCGCCTGATATAAAGCACCGTGATAAGCCCATGCTTGATTCTGATCCGCGGCGCACTCCGCTGCCTCTGTCGCAGCCGTTGATTCGGGGCCTAAGAACGGAAAGCTTCTGAAGACCATTTTCATCTTCCCAGAATCCACGTATTTCTTGATAAGAAGCGGCTGGGTTTGTGAAAAATACTGCACACAAAACGGACATTGGTAATCGCCGTACTCAATAAAGGTAATTGGAGCGTTGGCGTTCCCAAGAACGGCATCGCGCGGGCTTAAAGCCATGATGTTTACCGTACTTGTCGGAGCTGCAGCCTGCGGCTGCTGCGCGGCGGGCGAAGGCGTTACTGTTCCTCCTTTATAAAATACCGTGAAGAGGATCGACCCTGAGATAAGGACTGCGGCAACAAGGATGCTGATCGGCAAAAACCGAGATTCGATTGGTTGGTGATTTTGTTCCATGCGTTCCATGATATCATGCCGACACATTGCGTCAAACGATTTACGAGGATATTGAAAATGGGAAGAAGTGGCGTATAATAGGAAGCGTTATCGCGGGTATCGTATAGCGGCTATTATGCGACCTTGCCAAGGTCGAGATACGGGTTCGACTCCCGTTACCCGCTCAAAGATCAAACGAGCGTCCAATAGTTTTTCTCTTAAATGTTGCCCCTGGCTTTATTTTCAGAAACCCCAGATTTGCTTTTCTAGCACCTTTGTAATCGTTTCCGCCATCAGCAATCACAATACAGTCTCCAAATTTCTTCTTTATTTTCCGAAACGGGATCCCCGTTCTTTTTGAAAACCGGCACTGATTTTTTGTTATCGAATTTTCTATATCAAAATACTTTCGTATGCCAAGTCTATCAAGTACATACTGGGTTTCTTTTTCTTGCCCACCAGTAGCATAAATAAATCGGCAGTTATTTTTATTCGCCTTAATCCAATCAACAATGGGATATCGTTGTGGTTGTGGCAGTTTTTTCTCAAGCACGCTTTTCTCAAACGCCCGGTTATACCATCGCCAATATACCGCCTTGGTTAATTTCTGCCCGGTCGCTTTTGTAAAAATCATATAAGTATCCGAGATCCCAGACATCTTCAATCCTTCGAATCTTTTTTCATATCTCCTGTTTGTCATGCGCAAAAGCACCGATTTTTCAATCGGCCACATGTTGGTGAGCGTTCCATCGATGTCGAATATAATTGATTTCATTTTTATTGAATTGAGAGGCCCGCACCGTAATAAGATACGGGCCTCGATTTGTAGTCACCAGCTTGGCATGAGCGGCCCATGTAGCGCACTGTCGTTTATGACCTCGGCGTCTTCCCGTTCCCATAGGACGTATCCAGTGACGGGGGTTGCCCCACACGAAAGGATGACCACTTGGCACGCTTTTTTGTCCAGCGTTGCCGGGTGAATCATTTGCTGTGCAATGAGGGAGTTTCGGTTGTAGCACTGGCGGGCGAATCGACCGCCCCGGACATCCCGTTGGTACAAAACACTTTTGCCGGCACGGAGATGATCAGCGCTGTACTTTTCCGCGAATTTCAGGACGGTGCCGCTGAAGTCGGACTTCATCCAATTCGCCACGTGTTCCCATGGTACTTCGGGTGCATACCAACAGAGCGGGGTGTTGACGCACCGAGTACGGCCTCCTTTGATGTCCCACTCGGTGCTGCGGGAAAACTGCGCAAGCCGCATCTTGTTCTCGATTTCGTACCCATAGGCAGGAACGATGTTGGGGAGTTCTTCTGGTCGATCCCATCCGTAGTAATACATCGGGTCTCGATCGTCTCGAGGCTCGCCCGGCAAAAAAGATTCGACTTTCTTGCCAAGATTCCTCAACTCCTGAAGCGTTAAGAGGAACTCATCATAGTACGCGTTGTTTGAGCTTGGCAGGTGCCAGGCTTGCGGTAGTTTTTCCCCGATAAGTTCCCCGCCTACAGGAAACCCGCACGCGCGGCAAAGATTGAGCGCCGTGCCCCAGCCGTCCACAAAGCGGGCGTTTACCTCGAGGACGATAAGTCTGTCCATCGCCTCCGAGATGAAGGCATCGGTCCGAAGATATATCCCCGGTTCGCAGAATCCGTCTTTCCTGAAGCCGCAAAAGCTCAGAAACTCGCCGAGGAAAAATTCGAGGCCTCGCATAATTTCGCCGCTCATGATCACGCCCAGGCCGCCTACCTTGTATGGTCTCCCGCGGTAGAGCGATCGGGGCAATAGGTCACGGTTTAGGTTGAACTCACGCCAATACATCTGCTGATTCGGCATGGTTTTCAAAGAACTCCTACTCTCCCGCCCGGAAATTGAAACGGCCCTTCCGGGAAGGGCTTGATCGGCAAGTGCGCGCGGCACAACCAAACCCTTCCTACAAGGGGATGGCGTGATGATGAAGCTTGCTGATGATGGCTCTGTATCCTCCTTCGTCGCCGTTAAGCCATTTTGAAACCCGAGCAACCGTTGTGGAGCTGAAACCGGTTTTTTTCTCGATTTCAGAATACGGCACTTTTTGCGATAGTAATTCGGCGGCCTCAAACCGCTTTGCGAAATCCTCGATTTCTCTTTTAGTCATAAGATCCCGCAAAAACCTCCTGGCTTCGTTTGCCGTTTCGAGCGCCAAGATGGCTTGGATCAGGCGGCTCTTTTCCTTATTATTCCAGTCCATACGGGCACTTTAGCAAAGTAAAGTGGCAAAGTCAAGCCCGGGGCCGCAGCGATCTGTTTCGTCCTTTTGGACTCGTCGGGCGAGATACGCATCTCACGACAGAGAGGGTTTTAGAGGTCCCTCAAACTCGCCGGGGTGGTTCATCCGTAGATCAGCTTGTACGCCAACACCGACGACGAAAAAACGAAGGTGATGACGTTGGCGATGACTATCGGACGAGAACGGAGAATGCCCCCGTAGATGGCCCAGAGAAAGGTCCCCAGAGAAAGGATGATGAACGTCCATAGGGAAACGTCTGTGGCCGGCTTCGGGGCATGGCTCCACGTCACGTAAATCTGCGGGACAAATGCTGCAGTGGTAAGGCAGCCGGCGATCGTCCCTATCGCCTCTGTCACTCTCTTGTTCATCGCAATTCTCCTCTCTTCTCGCTGGCTGTGTTTTATCACATATGAGCTCATGTTGTCAATTGTTTTAAAATTAATCGCCCATAGGCCAGCAAGAAGACCCTGTTTGAAAAGAGCCCTTCTTAGTACTCTTTTCAAACAGGGTCTTCTTGCTGGCTCATTCGATTAGAGGTATACTGTAACTAATAGCAAAATGCCCTTATCGAGAGGGCATTTTGCTTGAAGAGGGAGTATTGGAACCCCCTTGTAACCAGAGTCATTCTATTACGTTCTCTATGTTAGACGGTGAGCAAAAACTCATAAAAGACGCCGTCCAGGGTAAATCCTCGGCGTTCGGCCCCCTTTACGACCACTACCAACCGATGATCTATCGGTTCGTGTTCGTGAAAGTGGGCAGACGTGAGGATGCCGAGGATATTACCCACCAGGTCTTCCTTGCGGCGTGGCAGAACATCGGGAGCTACAAGCACCGCGGGCATCCGTTCTCAAGCTGGCTCTACCAGATCGCGCGCAACCAGGTGGTTGACCACTATCGCGCGAAGAAGAGCGAGGTCAGTTTGGAAAAAATGGATCCGGAATATTTCGTCGCTCCTGCAACCGCCCATTTTGATCTTTCAACAAAGCTTGAAATGGAAAAGGTGCGCGTTGCGATCGCCGGGCTGAAACCCGACTATCAGGACGTAATCGTTCTGCGATTCATTGAAGACCTGCCACTGAAGGAAGCCGCTCACGTATTAGAAAAGTCCGAGGGTGCCGTGAAGCTCATGCAGCATCGGGCGATCAAAGAACTGCAGCGGATGTTAGAGCAACAAAAGAATTAATCCATGAATCTTTTTCAAATCCTCAAACAATTTAAAAACATAGAGCCGGATCCCGCGTTCAAGGAAACTTCCCGTCGGGCGATTTTAGCGTACAGGCCCGTGGCGCCCACGACGCATCTTTGGAGCGCACAGCGGACGCTTTGGAGGATCATTGAAACGGGCGCTGCGGTGGCGCTCACCGGGTTTTTTGTACTCCTTATCACCGGAGCGTTCTCCGGTTCAAGGTTCGTCCCCGTTCAATATTCAGCCGTTGACCCCCAAAGTTTGCATGCGGAAGCCCAAGCAATCGACATTCAGATCCAGCTCGCGAATGTAACCTATGCGGAATCGGCGGTAGAATCCACTGTGCAGACCGCAGGGGGAAAGCTGCTGGGCAACCCAAAAAAGGCATCTTCTACCGCTCTCTCGGCAGCCAGGGGAACCACAGAAGCAACCTCAACGATAACCATCGACCAAGCGCTTCAGGGACTCTCCCAGTAACCCTATTGTGAAAAACCCACGAACCGTTTTTATCGTGTTCTTTCTCTTGCTCCCGCCGCTCGCGGGAATTTTCCTTGGTTCCGTAAACACGGCGCGGGCCGCCGACAACTGCATCATCACCTCGTCCGATCTTGATGCCGTAACGGCAGCGGCGGCACAGGGACTTATGGCGGAACTCGCCGCGCGGAGAGCACTCCTTACAAGAACGATTGCGTGCGCCAAAGCCGAAGCCCAATCGCTCCAAAACAATCTGAACGGCCTTTCGGTGAGCGACGACGAAAAAACGATCCGCGCGCAACTTTCAGATAGGTTGAATGACGCGATGAACTATTACGATCTTGAACTTGAGAAGGTCGGCGGCGCGGGCATCACGGGGACCCAAATCATCGCAAAAGAGGTGTTTGCGTGGCGCGGAAACAATTACAACTTCCTTGCGGCGCAGGTGGCGAACTTCACCCTCTGGGTAAAAAGCCAAAATCTTTTTGAAACTGCTCTGGCTCGTCTCCGTTCCGTAGAAAGCATTGTCTCATTCCTTGAACAGGCCGGGGCCCAGAACGAACTGCGAAGCAATCTTGCAAGCGCCCAGGTCCTGGTTCAGGCCGCACGCAATAAAAACGATTCGGCGAGGAATGCCTTTCTCCAATCGCTCCCGCCGGACCAGACGCTCGCCCTCATCCAGCAATCGCTCCAATCCCTCTCGGATGCCTATCAAAAATTCTTTGACATAAGCACCGTCGTCCAGACGCTCCTGCCCATAAAGCCGTAACAAGAAAGACCCCGCAACCGGCGGGGTCTTTCTTTGCAAACTTTTAGAGTAAAGGATCCTTTGCTTGCTCCTACAATACCGCTTCTTTGAGCAGCTTCCCTGCGCGGAACTTCGGCTTCACGGATGCCTTGATCTGTATCTTCTCGCCCGTTTTGGGGTTCCGGCCTTCGCGCGCAGCGCGCTTTGCCACACGGAACGTACCGAAGCCCGTGATCGCCACCTCTTCGCCGTGGCTCATCGTCTTCACGATCGTGTCAAAAACGGCTTCTACTACCCGCTCCGCCGCTACCTTTGTCTCAATCTCCGCGGCCTTCATCACAGCCTCAACCAATCCTTTTTTATTCATTGATGATGGTTACGTTTTCCCGACCTTTGATATCAGTTCCCCATTAGTATAGCAAATACAGGGGGAAAGAAGCAAAACGCAAAAGGCCCCCTCGCGGGGGCCTTTTGGTTTCCGCTCCGTCACAAGCGGAGGGAAAGTTCGTTCCCTATTCGTTAGTTGCCCAACGGGTAGGTCACGGAGTTCACGATGAGCGGGACGATCGCCGTCGGCAAGATAGTTGCCGGCGTCGATGAGGCGTCCAGCGCGTCGGTGTACGAGACATCGCCAGCGTTCTGGATGTTCGCCGAGAGCGATTCTGCGGTGTTCGGAACCACAGAAGCGAGTTGGCTGTTTATCCGAAGCTGGAACGCGTACGGACTGCCGGCGGAAATCTGGAAACCGGTGTTGAACAACCAGGTCATCCATCCGCCCGTGGTCGTTGTCGCGTTCGTGGACGTCGCTTCACCAGCCGTTACAACGTTGTTGCCGTTCGCGTCATAGAGCTGCGCGGACGCAAGAAGGGTTGTAGTGGCGCTCGAGGTGAATGCGCTGCCACCAAAGGTGATCGTGAGCTTGTTCAACGACACCGAACCGGCGCTGTTCGCCGTAAGAGTGACGCTGCCCAAGATATCAGGATTTGACTTCGAGTGGCTTGAGCCGCCGAGCGGAGTTACGCTCGCCGTAAGCACACTGCGCAATACCGTCACCGCGTTGCCCGTAGCGCCGGATACCGACGAAACGGTTGCAGTCCGGTTCGAGGTTGCCCCCAAAGCCGTCACTGCGGTCGTCGTTGCAACACTGAACGTGTGGCCCGACGCATCTGTCGCACCAGCAGAGTAATAGGTCGCCGCATCACCTTTCAGAGTGAGCGAGACCGAATTTGCCTGCGGAACGATGACTGGATTCGCGAAGTGGAACCCGTAGTTGTAGGTCGAACTGCCGCCGCCGTTCGCGAAAACTCCCGAGGCGGCCGTAACGCCGGTGACACCCGGAATTACTAAGTAGCTAAAGCCATTACCGACTACACCTGGGGTGACCGCGGTAAGTACCACCGCGTTGCCAGTGGTAGAAGCAGCCGTTATGCCGAGACCAGTCGCACCATTGACAGCTGCAGCGATGGCTGCTGCCACCGTTGAGCTCGTTGATCCCGTACCGAGCGATGCTGTGTATACCGTGGTAGAACCATTACCAAAGCCAATGGTAAGACCAATGGTTCCGGTAGCGGTCGTCGAAGCAACAGCAGTCTGAATGCCTAAGGCCGTGGCAGTAATGGTTGAGCTTGCCGCCACATTGGTCGCGGTCCCTGTTGAAGATGCGGTACCGGCTGTGCCGAGGTTTGTGGAACCGCTCCACAAGCTAAGGTTGCTGAACGCCGCTTTCGCGTTCGGAGCAGCCGTGTCGGTCACCGTAAAGTCAGTCACCTTCACATTTTCAACGTTGGACGTTTCCGTGAGGCGGAAGATGCCAAGGGTGTTACCCGTGGAACCCATCACAACCAAACCCGCCGGAGGCTCCGTAGAATCAGCGCTAACTGCGATCGTCGCTGCGCCCGCGAAGGTCAGATTCTGGCCGTTCACGGAGTTCGCCAAGCTGACCGCAGCATTGGAGACAAGACCCGTACCGGAGAGAGCCGTAAGGATGGTCGCCGGAGCAATAAGGGTACCCGTCGCCGCTGAAGAAAGGGTGTCTGCGTAGACATCCACGCTCACTGTGGTGCCAGCAGGAACCGTGAAGGGTGATCCCGAGAACGCGTAGGCCGTTCCTCCCGTTACCACACCCACCGTTGTGCCGAACTGCACACCACCGACTTTAACTCTCAAGTTCTGGAAGTATGAGCTGCTCGCCTGAATGCTCAGGTTAGAGATGCTCACGCCTTCAGCCGAGGACGCCGTAAGAGCGTACGAACCGATTTTCTGGTTTGTCACGCCCGCCGAAACGCTCTGGTTGCCCATTGCATTGTTCTGTCCAACGGTAAGGTTGGAAGAAGCAAGCGAAAGGGCGCTGCCCTGCGCGCCAGCAGAAGAGACCGTCTGACTCGAGATCAAGCCCTGCAAGTTGCCGGAGTTGCCCGTCAGGCTCGCAGTGAGAGTCGAGAAGTCCGCCGTGGTCTGTATATCGGCCTTAAGCGAAAGGACGCGAGTCGTGTTCGCCGGGACAATATAATTGATCGGTGATGCCGATGTGCCGAAGCAATCGTACACAACAGATCCAGTAGCGGCGCCGTTCCACGGGAGAGCGCTTGTGCCAGCCGACACGGGTGTGCCGTTGTTGTCGCAAGCGTTGCCTGATGGAGGCGTGTTAACGGTGCTGCCCACCTGACCACCCGCGTCGTCCGCCAAAGAGATATTTCTTACCTCATTGGAGAGCGTCGTGGTAGCGGCGCCGAAGGTGAGCGCGAAGGTCAGGAATTTGATCTTGACCGGCTCGCCTGCAGCGTAGACGTCAAACTTCGCAAGGGTGATTTGTGATTGTCCCTTTGCGATGTTGCCCGTCGGGGTCGCAGAGTCCTGCGTAACGGTGATCTGACCCTTTTGGATCGTCACCAGTTCCGAGGAAGCTGTGCCGCCGTTGTTTGCCACTGTAATCGGGACGTTGTACTGGCTGTCAACCGCGAGGACGTCGTAGGCGTTCAGGATCTCAAACTGGAAGTTATAGGAAGGAGATCCCGCAACGTCTGCAAAGACCTGGATGTTGTTGGAGCCGGTGTTCAACTGGCCCGGGGCGGCGGAGGCATCAAAGTAGGCCGTGCCGTCCTGGTTAACCGTAGCCAGGGTAGCGCCCACCTGCGTGCCATTCACCATGAGCTTCACGTTCCGGATGTCGCCTTTGTTGGCGGAACCGATAACGCGGAAGTTCAATCCTTTGAGCCAAACCTTGCTGTTTCCGCCCGCGAAGCTCCAGGCGCCAACAAGGTTATTCTGCGTACCTGCCGTCACCGATGTGCCGATCGCGGAAGACGCAATCGTCAATGTGGCGAGACAGGGGTTTGAAACGGTCGTCACCGTAAAGGTGCTGCCACTCGTCGGGAACACGCCTGCTGGGGTTACCGCATTGCCCGAAGCGTCCGTCGCCGTAACGTCGGATGCAGCGTTCAATGAGAAGCCCGTGGTGTTGCCGGCAGAAAGTCCGCCCGCAACGTCAATCGCAAGCGTAAGATTCACCGTTTGACCAGCAGGAATGGAAAGGTTCATGCCGTTAAAGCTTACAACTCCATTAGAGATCGAGTTGTATTGCGCGAGTACTTTCCCATTCTGCGTCAAATACGCACCCGAAACAGAGCTGTCCGCCAAGACGCCCGTCTTGTGGAAGTTCACCGACGAGAGCGTTACCGCTCCGGAGTTCCCCGCGGTGAAGCTCACCGCGAAGACCGGGACCCGGGCCGCGCCCGTGGAACCCGTGCCACAAGAAGCGCTGTTGCTCGTAATGAGCGAACCAGCCGCCGGGTTGTTGGCCGCCATGCTGACCGCGAGGCCAGTCGCAGGAGCAACTACCGGCGGAATTCCGGGAGTACCAGGAGTGCCGGGAGTACCAGGGTTGCCAACCGCCATAGAATTCACGAATGCCCTGGTTTTAGGACCAAAGTATCCGGCTGTAGGAGAGATACCGCTTGCCGCCTGGAATTTTCCGAGCGCCGCCTGGGTCAAAGACCCAAAGTAGCCCGTCGGAGCCGAAACGGCAGTGAGGTATCCCCTATTGATCAGGAGCTGTTGGAGCGCGGTTACATCATCGCCCCTTGAACCCACGGTGAGGTCGCGGGTGAAAGAGTACGAGGACGTGAAGCCCGTGCCCTGCGTGCTTCCCAATTGTGCCTGCAGCTGTTGGATCTGCGCGAGCAAAGCCGTGATCTGAGCCTGAAGGCCAGATGCGGTCTGTGCGTTCGCGAGAGGCAACGCAGCGAGTCCTACGCCCCACAGAATGGTGGTAGCAGTAAGGACTGCAGAAACTAATTTCTTACTATTCATTATTATTTTGATTTTTCGACAGTTTTGTTTTGATCTCGACCTTTGGAATCCATTATGGATTCAAAGACCGTCGACCTTTGGTTTTTGTGCTTGTTCTGGAACCGCTTTCCCCATCCTTATCCGCGATCGCCGTGAGGTTGCGACGGCGGGAAGAATGAAGAAGGCGGGATTGATATCTTGTGGATAAAAAAGAAAAAACCCGCTTTTTGGGCGAGGCTGGGGCTACCACAAAGAAACACAAGGGAAAACCAATTGGCCCAGCCTCACACTGAACCTTTACAGTTAATTATAACGCAAAAGCCCTGGAAAGGTTACCCCGCCGGAGCTCTGGGGATATCTTGTTTTACCCTGTAAAACACAGAAGGGCCACCGCCTCCTATTCTTTCTACGAGGCTTTGTTCGAGAAGGGCCTGGAGATCATATCTGATCGTCCTTTCACTGCAATCCGGAAAAAGTTCCTGTATATCTTTAATCCGGCAATTGCCGGATTGCCGGATTTTCTCTAAAATTGCCGCTTGCCGAGCTGTAGCTCTTTCGCCGCCATTCCCTTCGTTGCTATCAACCTCAGCGGTAGTCTCAATTTCTTTTGCCGGTTGTCTTTGCCGCTTTGCCGTATGGTTTGCCGGAAACAATTCCCCGTGTCCAGAAAAAATATCGTCTAAAAAGACTTCCTCTGTGTTTACAGCTTTCTCTGGTCCGGCAATTGCCGCATTCATCGATGCAAGCTGTGAAATGATAATTTCTTTATTCGCTTCATGGATCAACCCAACGTCCCCGCCAAATCTCACCAAGTACTCAATCGCCCTGGAAACCGTGCTCACCCATGCATAATTCTCTACCGTTGCCGCATCTAAAAGCGACAAGGCCTGGCGCTCAAGGTGCTCTTTTAGAGGGCTGCTTGCCGTCCGGGACCCGATCCGGAAAACCGCATAGCTGATTTCGTAGGCCTTCTTCAGAACAAACTGCATTTTGCCGGATTCCTTCATACGGCAAAGCATAATCCGGCAATGCGGCATTCGTCAAGGTGCTAGGAGCAGGGAGAAGATGCTTTGAAATGAGCCCTTCTTAGTACTCATTTCAAAGCATCTTCTCCCTGCTCCATTGCCGCTTTGCCGGATTACTTCTTTTGGAGAATTTTTTCCGCCTCTTGCAGTTTCTCTAACGTTCCGCAGTCTAGGCGGCGGCCGGGGAATTCCCATCCGTAAAGCTTCTTTTTGAGAACCAGGTCGATCTGCAGGGCAACCGCGAGGGGTAGGGCATCGTCCGCGACGACCGGGAGGGTATCCGCAACTATCTTTAGATTCCTCAGAATGTCGGGCGTGAGCACATATCCCCCGACGATTATAAGGTTAGAGGGCGCATCTTTCTTCTTTGGCTTCTCGATAATTTTTTTTATCTGGTATATCTTCCCGCCCCAAAAAGAACGGTACTTCCTCGTTTTTTTGAACCCGATCACTCCGAACCGTGAAACTTTGTTCTTTGGTACGCGCTCAAGGAGCACAATGGACGCCCGGTAACGGTCAAAAAGATCGAGCAAGCCGCGAAGAGCGGGGGGGTCCCCTAAAAGAATATCGTCGCAGAAACGTACCGCAAAAGGCTCATTTTCCACGATATCATAGGCCTTTGTAAGAGCGTGACCGTTCCCGCCCGGCGTTTCCTGTACCCTTATAGAGAAAGTAAGGGTGGGAAATTTTTTCTGGTTCTTTTTTATATATGCCCCAAAATCCTCACGATGTTTCGGGCTCACAATAAGCACTACCTCCTTTATCCCACAAGAAACCGCTTCTTCTAGTACGTATTCCAAGAGCGGTCTTCCATTCACCGGAATAAGGTTTTTAGGCATACGCTTGGTGAGGGGAAGTAGCCGCTTTCCCAGCCCAGCGATTGGCAGTATCAACTTAGTTACTCTAGGCACGTAGAATATTGTAGTGCATCACCGTAAAAATAACAAAAGCTACAGCCCCCAGCGCGCCGAACCTAAAACGACAACAAAGAGGGTAAACACGGTCATGGCAGTGGTAAGGATCTTTGTGCGCGAGAGGCCCGTGGAGAAATGTTCCTGGAGAAGCTCGACAAGGAGAACGACCACAAGAAAGACCAGTGCGGACTGGTAAATAAAATCGAGCGGGAGGAAAAGCCCTGCGATAAGCGTTTGGGCAAGAAGAAGGAACGAAAACCATCCAGCCATATGTTCCTCGCGGCGGCGAAAATGCGCCTCGACAGGCCCCTCGCCGCTCAACGCATCAAGAAAGCTCCGCACCAGGAGCGCGAGCGCGGCGGCGGCAAGGAATGCATACCAAAGCGCCCAACCCTCTATCCCCTCGTCAAATTTCATGTAAAAACCGCGCAGGAGCAGAAATGAGAGCGCAAGAACCAGAAGCTCGTACGCGGACCGCCGGTCGATCACAAGCAGGTCCTTGATAAGAAAGATTGCGTAGAAGATCGCGCCGAAAACCAGCACAAAAAGCGCGCTGGGGGGCTGTGTATAAGAGAGGACGAGAAGAACAAAAAAAGGAACGGCGAGCTTTCGGGATTGGAAGAGCGGGACAAAATAAAGGTAGAGCGCGACAAAAAAGAACAGCCAGAACGGGAGCCAAAACCACGCAAGCGCAAAAACGGCAGCCTTAAGAAGTAAAGACCAGTGAATCTGCCTTGAAATTGACTTTAACCTTGCCGCCATCTTTGAATTCGCCGCGGATGATCTTGTCCGCCAACTTATCAAGGATAACTTTCTGCATCAGCCGTTTCAAGGGCCGCGCGCCGAATTCCGCGCTGAACCCTTCCTTCGCCAGGTACTCGCGGGCCGCGGCATCGATCTCCAGCTTTATCGCACGCTCCGCAAGGCGCTTTTCGATAAGTCCTATCTGGATATCCACGATCTTTTGAATATCCTTTTTGTGAAGCGGGCTGAAGATAATGATGTCATCAATGCGATTCAGAAATTCGGGCCGGAAATTGCTCTTTAAGGCATCCATCACCTTGTCTTTGTAATCTCTTTCTTCAACGGACGCTTCCTCCACGCTCGGCGCGCTGAATCCGATGCGGGACATCGCCTTCAGGTATTGGCTGCCGACATTGGACGTCATAATGATGATGGTGTTCTTGAAATTCACCGTCTTCCCTTTGCTGTCCGTGAGCCGGCCGTTGTCCAGCACTTGGAGAAGTAAATTGAAAACCTCCGGATGCGCTTTTTCTATCTCGTCAAAAAGGATCAGGCTGTACGGCCGGTGGCGCAGCATCTCCGTGAGCTGGCCGCCCTCCTCGTGGCCGACATAGCCCGGGGGAGAACCGATGAGGCGGGAAGTGGCGTGGCGTTCCATATATTCCGACATGTCTATGCGCACAAGCGCTTTTTCGTCGTTGAACATGAATTCCGCAAGCGCTTTCGCAAGCTCGGTCTTCCCGACGCCCGTAGGACCGAGGAACATGAACGAACCTATGGGGCGATTTTCATCCGAAAGTCCGGCCCGCGACCGGCGCAAAGCCGACGCCACGGCGCCGATGGCCTCTTCCTGCCCCACCACACGCTCGTGCAGTACTTCTTCGATCTTCACGAGCTTCTCCGTATCTGTTTCGAGCATCCGCTTCAGGGGGATGCCGGTCCAGACCGAAACCACCGCTGCGACGTCCTCTTTATCTACGGCCTCTTTAAGGAAGTGGTCTTCGTCCGCGCGGGCGCCCGTTTTCCCTTTCTTACTGCTCTTCGCCCCGCCGAAGTTCTTTTTCTCGAAACTCGCAAAGTCCTTTTCCGCCTGCGGGAGCTCCCCGTACATGATCTGCGCCACGCGCTCCAAATTTCCCTCCCGCTCGGTAACCTCCGCTTCGCGCTTCAGATTGTCCACCCTCTGCCGTAGTTGATGCAGTGTTTCAAACTTTATTTTCTCCGAATGCCACTTACTTGAAAGCTCGTCGTTCTGTTCTTTAAGCTTCGCGAGGAGCTGGTCGATCTCCTTCACGCGCGCAGCCTCCTTCTTTTCTTTGGTGAGCGCCTGCTTCTCCACTTCAAGCCGCGTAAGCTCGCGGCGAAGTTTATCGATCTCCTTCGGCAGACTTTCCGACTCCAGCCGCCGCGCGGCGGCTGCTTCATCTATCAAATCCACTGCTTTGTCCGGGAGAAAACGGTCGGTGATATAGCGCGCGGACAAATTGACCGCTTCTATGATCGCTTCGTCGCTGATCCGCATCCCGTGATGGATCTCGTATTTTTCCTTCAGGCCGCGCAGGATCGCGATAGAATCCTCGATGGACGGCTCTTCCACCATGATCGGCTGGAAGCGCCGTTCAAGCGCCGCATCTTTCTCTATGTATTTCTGATATTCGCGGATGGTCGTCGCGCCTATCGCATGAAGCTCGCCGCGCGCGAGTGCGGGCTTCAAGAGATTTGACGCATCGATCGCGCCCTCGGCCGCACCCGCGCCCACGATCGTATGGATCTCGTCTATAAAAAGAATGATCTGCCCTGCGGCATTCTTGACCTCTTTTATGAACGCCCGCAAGCGGTCCTCAAACTCGCCCCGGAACTTCGTCCCGGCGATGAGCGACCCCAGGTCAAGCATCAAAACCTGCCTGCCCTTCAGAGGCTCCGGAACGTCCCCCGCTGCTATGCGCTGGGCAAGACCCTCTACGATCGCGGTTTTGCCTACGCCCGGCTCGCCGATAAGGCACGGATTGTTCTTGGTACGGCGCGACAGGACCTGCATCACGCGGCGCAATTCCTCCTCGCGCCCGATCACGGGATCCAACTTCCCTTCTTTCGCCCGATCGCTCAAATTGATGGCGTACTTTTCCAAAACCTGGAATTTGCTCTCGGGCGTTTCGTCCGTCACGCGCATGGAGCCCCGCAACTGCGCCAAGGTCCGGAACGCGGTCTCGCGCCGCACGCCGAATTTTTCCAAAACGCTCTTCGCGCTCCCCGGGATATCAAGAAGCGCCAAAAGTAAATGCTCGCACGAGACAAATTCGTCCTTTTGCTGCGCCGCGACCTTCGCTGCCTGGTCGAGCACCCGCATGAGTTCCTGCGAAAGATAAAGCTGCCCGACCGCGGAATTCGTAAGGATGGGCGGAATGCGGCCGAGCTCAAGCTCAATGTGTTCGTCCAATTTTTCAATATTCACCCCTGAGCGCTCAAGCACGGGGATCACAAGCGACTGCTCGTCCTCCAAAAGCGCCGCGAGCAAGTGGATCCCCTTCAATTCGCCATGATTCTTCTTCGCGGCGATCTCCTGGGCGTTCTGTAACGCTTCCTGGGCCTTTATGGTAAATCGGTGAAAGCTTGGCATATGGTTTTGTTTCCCTTAATTATACCGTTATAGGGCTATTTTAGTTTCAAAAGGCGCGATTGTCAATCTCCCAAGGAGATTGCCAATGGAGCGTACCTTATTGGCCCGCCGGACGCTTTGCAAGTATTGCTTTGAGTGTGATCTGTTTTCCTCCGCGGTTCACGACAAGCGTTACGGTATCGCCAATGTTGTATCCGGAAATTATGGTAGCGAGATCGTGATTGCTATCAAGCGCTTGCCCGTTTACCGAGATAATAATATCTTCCGTCTGAAGGCCGGCGGCGGCGGCAGGCGAATTTGGCGAGATGGCTGGTCCTTGATCGTTGCCGCGCACCAGCACTCCGGAACTCACCGGCAAGTTCTGCTGCTTTGCAATATCCGGAGTAATGGTGAGATAGCGGACGCCGAGGTAGGGCGTTTGGATCTCGCCCGTTGATCTCACCGAAGCGATATCGTGTTTCGCGCGATTGATGGGAAGCGCGAAGCCGATATTCTGGGCGTCGGACGCGACCGCAGTGTTGATCCCCACCACCTCGCCGCGCAAATTGAGGAGCGGACCGCCGGAATTGCCCGGATTGATCGCGGCGTCGGTCTGGATAACTCCCTGAATGGTTTCCTGCCCGCCACTTATAGGCCCGCTCGCCGTGACCGTTCGTGCAAGGCCGGAGATCACACCCACGGAAACGGTGTTGCTGAACTCGCCGAGCGCGTTCCCGATCGTGATCGCCGTCTGGCCAAGCGCCAGGCTGTCGGAATCGCCGAGAGCGACCATGGACAACCCTGTCGCGTTGATCTTCACGACCGCAAGGTCCTGATTTGGATCGCGCGCGAGCACTGTTGCGTCATATTTTTTCCCGTCGTTCGTGATCACCGTGTAGGAAGCGCCCGTATCGGAGACCACGTGCTTATTGGTGAGAATCAAACCATCGGAAGAAATGATGAATCCGCTCCCGCCGCCCACTTCCTGAAGTTTGGTCTTCCCGGTATCGCACGGCTGGGTGAATCCCTGAGCATCGTTCCCGAAAAATTGCTGGAACTCCGGCGGAACGTTGCTGAAAGGATTATAAGGACACTGCTCAACGATCGGAACGTTTTTTGAAATAAGGATGGAAACGACCGCCGGCGCTGCTTTCTTCACGGCACTCACGACCGCCTGTTCGTAATCAATGACCGGCTGGTAAAGCGGGACGGTGGTCGAAGATGGGCGGGCGGTGAATGTACTGGACGGCTGGGGCTGCACGAAGAGCGGCGAGAAGAGCTTGCCAAAAAAGTCCGTGACCGCGTTCGCCTGCGCCTGCGGTACGCTTGCCGCGACGCCCAAAAACACGCCCGCGACGAGCGCCACAGCAATGATGGCAATTATCTTCCTGTTATTGCCGTTATCCATAATGTGTACATCTAATAATACGAAATTTTTAGAAAAAAGTTTCGCGGCCCCCTTTCTTAAGGGCGGTTTTTATTGCCTTCAGCGCTTCCTCTATTTCTTCTCCCTTCGTCGGGCGGCCCAAGCTCACGCGGATGCTCGCCTTCGCCCGTTCCCTTGAATGGCCAAGTGCTTCTATAACGTAAGAAGGTTCAAGCGCCCGCGAACGGCAGGCAGAGCCGGCGGAGACCGCCAGGCCTGCAAGGTCGAATTTTACAAGCAAATCCTCCGTGGCACGGTGCGGGAAATACACATTGAGGATGTTCGGTAATTTCCGAGAGGCGTCCCCGGGTCCGTTGATCTCGGCGTCCGGAGCGATCTTTTTAATTCCAGAAAGGAGCCTGTCGCGCAACGCAGTGATGCGCTTTGATTCTTTTTCCCGCGCAGCAACGCAAAGTTCAACTGCTTTTGCAAAACCGACGATCGCGGGGACGTTTTCCGTCCCCGAACGCAGGCCGAACTCCTGCCCGCCGCCGGAAATGAGAGCAGCAAGACACCCAGGATCCCGCACGTATAACGCACCCGTCCCTTTGGGGCCGTATATCTTATGCGAAGAAATAGTCATCAAATCCACGCCGAGCTCGTCCACGTTGCAATCTAGAAACTGGAACGCCTGGGCAGCATCGGTGTGGGATACTGGAAACTGGCGTTTCCCCCTGAAATCTCTGATTATTTTCGCGATCTCCGAGATCGGCTGAATGGTTCCGATCTCGTTATTCGCGTATATGATGGAAACGATCGCCGTTCCCGGCGTCAAGCTTTCTTTAATCTTTTTTAAATCTACCACCCCCTCCGCGTTGACGGGAATGCGGATCACTCGGGTGCCCTCGCGCTCTAAATCTTTTACCGTCTCAAGGACCGATTCGTGCTCAATCGCAGAAACAATAACCCGCGGCGATGTGCGCCTGTCTTCTTTGTTTCCTTTGCGTGCCTCACGAAACTTCCGCACCGCGCCGCGCAGTGCAAGATTGTTCACTTCCGTCGCAGAGCCCATAAAAATAATTTGCCGGAAGTCCGCGCCGAGCGCTTTTGCGATCGTCTCGCGCGAATGGTCCACCGCCGCGATCGCTTCCTGGCCAAAAGTATGCAGCGATCCGGGATTCCCGAACCGCTCCGAAAAATAAGGGGCCATTGCGCGCAAAACCGCGGGGTCGACCGGCGCCGCAGCGGCATAATCAAAATAAATCTTTTTCATGTTTTATTGTTCAACAAGAAAGAGAACGCCTATCACGAAAAAAGGCAAAGAGATCGCCGCGAACGAGGCGATGGCGCCCGCCGTGTGGTAAAAGAACGTGGCGGCGATGCCGAGCGCAATAAAAATCACCCCTCCCGTTTTTTTATGACGCCACGCGACGGCTGTTGCCCCGATGATCAATAACGACGGAATATTATGGATGATGAACGCCGCCACGGTCCCCCAGAAACCATATCCCTCGCCAAAAACATCCAAAGAGAAGATCGCCAAAAATAGTGCAAAGAGGATGGCGAGCGTGCGAGGAAGCAAAGAGCGCACCTTCATGTTGTCATCATAGCAAAACCGTGCTGCGCGATCAGAAGAGCCCTGCGGCCGCAAACTGCTTTGCCAATGCCACTTTTACGATCTCGCCGGTCTTCTTGTCGGGTATTAAAAAATAATTTTGCTTTTGATAGAGATCGTAGAGCTCTTTGGTAAGCTTCACGTCGTTCAGACAATAGGCCTTGAGCTCTTCGATCTTCCCGTCGCGGTAAAGACCGATCGCCTCCGAACCATGATGGTCTTTTTTCACGCCGAGGTTCGCTTCCGCAAGGCGGCTTAAGCTCACGCGCTGCTTTGCCGCCATTTCTATTTCCTCAAGCAGGTCCACCCGTTCTTTTTCCCAAAGGTTCGGCACGGCGCCGCCGTGCTTTTGGAAATAATTGTTGAGCACTGGCACGTCGTAGCGGTTCATGCTGAAGCCGATGATGCGCCGCGCGCCCGAAAAAAGCTCAATAAGCTTACCCATCTCATGTTCTTCGAAAATAAAATATTTGCTGTACAGGTAGGAATAGACGCCGACGACGGAGATCTTGAGCGCCGCGAAGTTATCCCACCCGACATCCGGATCGGTGAAAAAGTTCTGTGTTTCGATGTCAAAAACAAGGGTATCCATGTTTATCAAGAATTACGCTCTGCGATGCCGCCCTATACGTGCCGGTCGGCGACGTTCGAGGCCGCATAGCTTTCCGGCTTCGTTTTCGCTTGAAAGTTGCTCGCGCGGATCATCGCGACCACCTCTTGGATCATCGCCTTTGTCGGCCCATTTTCGCCGATGTCCGCATGGATCTCAAAATCAAATTCAGGGAGGGGGAACTTCTTGAGCTCGCCGAGCACCTTCTCGGCAATTTCAAGCGAGATCAGCACCTCTTTGATTATCCTGTCCCGCAGATTGTGGAACTTCCCGAGCTCGAAACGCCGCCAGAAGTACCGCCCGCCGTTCCCCACGCGGTGCACCACGATCGCCGTCACGAAATCCGCTTTCTTGCCCGCCAGAAGTTCGGAATCGGTACCGATCGTCACCTTATAGTGGCGGGTCGGCATGATCTTCATAAAGTCCACAATTGCGCGGACCACTTCATCCACGGTCATCCGGATACCAAGCGAGCTGTTCAGGAAGTCTGGCATGTAGCCGCATCATACCTCCGGGCCGGCTGGATTGTCAATGAAACAGGCGAAGCGATTTTCTGATATAATTTCTTACATGAAGATAAACCCGTACATATTCAGAGATTACGACATCAGGGGAGTCGTGGATGTCGACCTTGATGCCGAAAAGGTGGAAGCGATCGGAAAATCGTACGGCACATTCCTCCAGAGGAGGAAGATCAGGCAGGCGGTTGTGGGATGTGATTGCCGTTTGAGTAGTGAAGAATATAGACAGGCATTTGTGAGAGGTCTTGCTTTAACGGGGGTGGACGTCATTGATCTTGGTCTGGTCATGACGCAAATGGTGTACTTCGCACAATACCGCTTCCAAACGAACGGCGGCGCGATGATCACCGCTTCCCATAACCCCTGGAACTATAACGGCTTCAAGCTGGCAACCGGTTATTCGCGGAGCACGGAAGCGGACGAAATCCGGGAAGTCAGAGAGGTGGTTGAAAAAGAAACGTTTTTCGTGCCGGACGCGGCGGGGACGGTGACCATCCTGCAAGGCGCAGCGCGGGATCAGTTCATTGAAGATTATACGCACGATGTCCTAAAACGCGTGACATTAAAGAAAAAATTCAAGGTGGTGGTTGATACAAGCATGGGGACCACCGGGTTGTTCAACCCTAAGATATTCGAGAGGGCGGGGTGCGAGGTGATCGCCCAAAATACAGAGGTGGACGGGCACTTCCCCCTTGGGACGCCCGACCCGACCGCAACGGCGGTCATGGAACGCGTCCGGGAACGGGTCATCAAGGAAAAGGCGGATTTCGGCGTCTCGTTCGACGGCGATGGCGACCGTATGGGGATTGTTGATGAAAAAGGCAATCTTTTATGGAACGACGTGGTGGTCGCCATCTTCGCAAAAGAAATTCTGGAGCGCTTTCCGGGGGGAACGATCGTTTACAACGGGCTTTGTTCGCAGCTCACCACCAAGGTCATCGAGCAAAACGGGGGCATCCCGGTCATGTGGCGCACGGGGCACGGTTTCATTAAAGCGAAAATCGCCGAACTGCACGCGGTGTTTGGAGGAGAATTATCCGGGCATTTCTTTTTCAATGACAATGCGTACGGACACGACGATGGCACGTACGCCGTCCTGCGGGTCTTGGATTATCTCTCAAGCAAGAACGTCTCTTTGAGCCGGCTCTACGAGGGGTTCCCTAAATACATTTCTTCCCCGGAAATAAAAATCGGATGCCCCGACGATAAAAAAATAAAGGTGGTCAAGGACCTCTCAATAAAGTTCAAAAGTGATTTTCCGGAAGCGAAGATCACTGATGCGACCGTGATCCCTGGCGACGACGGCACCCGCGCGGATTTCCCGGACGGCATGATGATCTTTCGTTCTTCCCAAAACGGTCCCTATGTCACCGTAAAATTCGAAGCGCAGGACCAGAAAACCTATGACCAGAGGAAACAATACGTCAAGGCAACGCTTAAAAGTTACCCGGACATGATTTGGGAAGGCGACCTCCTCGTAAATCTTTCATCACTCGACTAACCCGCCCGGCGCGCAGTAAAATACAGTTACCAATGGCCAAAAAGAACGGGGTGGGCAGCAACGTAGATCTTAGCGAACACCGCCTACACCCGGATACCAAAAAAGGCATCTGGGGCATCGGCTTTATTTGTGTTGCCGTCATTTTGACGCTCGCAGGATTCGGACAGGCCGGGCCGGCAGGCAATGCGATTTACTGGGGTCTTGATGCCCTCTTTGGCTTGGGCTACTTCATTCTGCCAACCACGCTTATCTTTGCCGCGATCGTGCTGCTTGCTTCGGGACGGAAAAGGATCGTGGGCGCCACGCTCATAGGTGCGGCACTTCTTATTTTTTCTTTCCTTGGGCTCATCGATATTTTCTCGCCCACGCAGGGAGGATGGCTTGGTCTTATTCTCGGCTCGCTCCGCTATCCCTTCGGCAAAATCGCGGCGGCGATCATCGATGGGTTTATCTTGATCATTGCGATCCTTGTGACGGCGAATGTCCCGATCAGGATCAAGTGGCCGGAGAAAGCGGCAGGAACAAAGGGGGAAGAAAAACCGCTTGTGGTAACGGGGACAAAAGAGAAGGGCGGGGCACCCAAAGAGGAGAATGATGAGGGCGAGGAAGGGGCGAGGTCGGTCGTCGTGGAACCAAGGACCGCTGCAAAAATCGATAAAAAGATCAAAGCGCCGGTCTTTGCGAACTATGTCCCGCCGCCGCTTTCGCTTTTGAAATCAGAAATGGGGAAACCGACGACGGGCGACCTTCTTGCGAACGCGAACGTCATCAAGCGCACGCTTGAGAGCTTCGGCATTTCGGTGGAGATGGGAGAAATCAACGTGGGCCCCGCGGTCACGCGCTATACCCTGAAACCGGCGGAGGGCATGAAGCTTTCGCGGATCACGGCGCTCAATTCCGACCTGGCGCTCTCGCTCGCCGCGCATCCGATCCGCATCGAGGCGCCGATCCCCGGCAAATCGCTTGTTGGCATCGAAGTGCCGAACAAAGCAGCGGCTCTGGTGCGCCTCGGAAGCCTGATGAACTATCCGGAGTTCCAGCAAACGGGGCCGCTCGGCTTCGTCCTTGGGCGCGATGTCTCGGGCGAACCGGTCTTCACGAGCATTGAAAAAATGCCTCACATGCTCGTCGCCGGCGCAACGGGATCCGGGAAATCCATCCTCGTCCATTCACTTCTTGTTTCCCTCCTCTATAAAAATTCTCCACAGACCCTGAAGCTTATTCTTATCGACCCGAAGCGGGTGGAACTCTCCGTTTACGAAGGCATCCCGCACCTCGTGAGCCCCGTCATCACCGACAATAAAAAAGCGGTTGGTGTTTTCCGTTGGGCCATTGCGGAAATGGAACGGCGTTACGAACTTTTGCAAAAAGCCGGCAGCCGCGACATAAAAGGCTACAATGCGGGCCATCGCGACGAAATACTCCCCTACATTTTGATCGTGATAGATGAGATGGCGGACCTGATGACTTCCTATGGACGCGACGTGGAGGGCTCCGTCGTGCGCCTCGCGCAAATGGCGCGCGCAACGGGCATCCATCTCCTTCTCGCAACACAGCGGCCGTCGGTCGAGATCATTACGGGCCTCATCAAAGCGAACATCACGGCCCGCATCGCGCTCCAGGTCGCCTCGCAAATCGACTCGCGCACGATCCTTGATACGGCGGGCGCGGAGAAATTGCTCGGCAACGGCGACCTTCTTTTTGTCTCTGCGGAACTCTCCAAACCGCGGCGCATCCAAGGATCGTTCATCACGGAGGATGAGATCAAAAAAGTCGCGAATTTTATCCGCGACCATAACAAGGGAGAGGTGGCCGAAACCGAAGCGATGGACTTCGCAGGCGGCATTTCCATCCCGCAAAATCTTGATTCGTTCGGCGAGGACGACGGGGAGGACGACGAGCTCTTTGACGAAGCGCTTGCCACGGTGAAAGAGGCCCAAAAGGCGTCCGCATCGCTCCTCCAGCGGCGACTGAAGGTCGGCTATGCGCGCGCCGCGCGGCTCCTTGACCTTATGGAAGCCGGCGGGTTCATCGGCCCCGGCGACGGCGCGAAGCCGCGCGACGTGAACTTGGAAAAGATAGAAGAGCGACTATCATAAACGACTATGGATAATATAGATAACGGCGAAATGATCTTTGAAGAATTTCTCGCGGCGCGGCTGCGGGACAGGGGGATCTCGCTCAAACGATTGTCGGAAACGACCGGCATCGCGCCGGTCCACCTGGAGAACCTGCTCCATGGGAACTTTGAGAACATGCCTTCCACCCCGTATTTCCACGGCTATCTTGTTCGCATCGGCAAAGTGCTCGATTTCGACGGCGAAGAGTGGTGGGAAAAGATCAAAAAAGAAAGTTCTGTGAAAAATTCCGGATCGGCGGACAAGCTCCCGCGCAATCGCTTCGTCAAAAAGGAATGGCCGAAATCCGCCTGGGCCATCGGAATTATTTCTCTTCTTATTATCATCTACCTTGTGGTCGCTTTCCCGCGCATCTTCGGCAAGCCAAAACTCACCGTCACCTACCCGCCCCAGAACCCCTTTGCAACCGCTTCGACCACCCTCACGATCATGGGCACGGTCAATAATGCCGACGCGCTCTACCTTTCAAGCGGCAACGGATCGTCGAGTGAAGAGATCGTGATCGCGCCCGACGGTTCATGGCAAAAAATAGTGTTCATTTCAGGGACCGAACCGAACACCCTAAATACCTTCGAGCTCACCGCGAAAAAATTCCTCGGCGGCGAAACCACTATCATAGAACAAATTATCTATGCGCCTCTGCGGGTAAGCTCATCCGCGACCTCCGGCGCCGCATTCCCCACCATTCACATCGCGACGGGAACTCCGGCCACCGGGACGTATTTTGATTAACAACTTTTTAATGCCTTCTTTGGTATAATGAGGGCATGACACAAACTAAAAAGGAGGGCGAAAAGGAGGCAAAACTGGCGAAAAAAGAGGAAAAAAGCAAGGACTTGGACGAGTTGCTTGCGTCACTCCAGGAGAAATTCGGCGAAGGGGCGATCATGAAGCTCGGCGAAGTGCACCGTGTGGACGTGGCGGTCGTGCCTACGGGCTCTTTCTCGCTCGACCTCGCACTCGGCGTCGGCGGCCTGCCGCGCGGCCGCGTTGTTGAGATCTATGGCCCGGAAGCAAGCGGAAAAACGACGTTGGCGCTGAATGTTGTGGCACAAGCCCAAAAACAAGGCGGCCGGTGCGCCTTTATTGATGCGGAACACGCAATGGACCCCGAATACGCGGCGCGCCTCGGTGTCCGCGTGAACGATCTTTTGATCTCGCAGCCGGACAACGGCGAGGAGGCGCTCAATATTTTAGACAGCCTGGTGCGCTCAAAGATGATCTCCGTCGTTGTCGTGGATTCCGTGGCAGCCCTCACCCCGCGCGCGGAACTGGAAGGCGAAATGGGCGAGCAGCACATAGGACGCCAAGCACGGATGATGGCGCAAGCCCTGCGGAAGCTCACGGCGATCGCGAGCCACAGCCAAACGCTCATTATTTTCATCAACCAGATCCGCATGAGAATCGGCGTGATGTTCGGGAACCCGGAGACGACGCCGGGCGGGATGGCGCTCAAATTCGCCGCCTCGGTACGCATAGACATCCGCCGCATCGCCCAGGTGAAAAAGGGAGAAGCGGTCGTCGGCAACCGCGTAAAGGCGAAAGTGGTGAAAAACAAGGTGGCGGCGCCGTTCCGCACCGCGGAATTCGACATCATGTTCGGCGAAGGAATTTCTTATGAAAGCGACGTTTTGAACGCCGCCGTGAACCGCGGCGTCATCAAAAAGTCCGGCTCAAGCTTCACCTTCGAGGGCGAACGGCTCGGTACGGGCTTTGATAACGCGCGATTGAAATTGAAAGAAGATAAAAAACTGCTTGAGGCGATCAAAAAAGGAATTATGGAGGAGATAAAAAAGGAAGAATCGAAACTGCTGTAGCCGCGCTTACGGCTGCAGCCGGTTCATCGCTGCCGCGAAGCCGGCCTGCGAGGTGCTCAAAATAAGATCGGTTTGGTACCAGCCATAGAGAAACGAGCCGGCCGTCCTCACTGCCGTGCCGCCGACCAAACCGTCCACAAAGCCGTTCGCGGGAAGCGCGCCGACATTCGTCAGGAAAAAATTAGGAATGCTGGGCGATGACTCAAGTTTTGCGACGTCGCTCTTTAAAAAGAGCCAATTCTCGCCGGACTTGAGCGAAAGTATGTATGCCGGCGAGAAGCCGTTCTTGTCCTGATAAACGAAGAATGTCGCGTCGGGATTGAAATGCGCGGCAAGGAACTGCGGGTCAAGCACGGCTGCGCTCTCCTGCGCAAAAATATCCCCAACGGGGACGCCTTTGTGGTCGGCGGTCTGTACGACAATCTCGATGACCGCTGCATCCTTCTTCGCTTGCGCAAGAAGCGCCGAAATTTTTTGATCGAAGGTTTGAAGGTCGGCTGCATTGGACGCCATGCCGCCCGTCGAAGAGGTGGAGAGCGTAAGAACGAGCGTCTGATCGGCGGGTTTTTTGAAAAGTGAAATATGAACGAATGGCGACGCCTGGGCGGGAAGAACCGTGGTCGACGGCTGGTTCCCTGCCGGCGCGGCAACCGGGACCTGCGCTCCGCCCTGCGCCGGCGCGGTGCCCGATTGCACCGGCTGCGCCGCGGGCGCGAAAAATATCCTGTACGCGAAATAACCAAGCAAACCAAGCATCGCCACTGCGGCGATAACGACAAGGGCCATCACCATGCCGCTTTTCCTTTTATCCTGCACGGCGACCGGCTCCGGCGGATATTTCCCACGCGACAAGTTCGCTATTTTTACACTTTCAAACTGCGGCAGCCCGCCGCCGCTTTTTGCCATCGATTCCAGATCCGAGCGCATCGTCCGGACCTTCACTTCGGACGGCGGCGGGGGCGGCGAAGGCGCATCCCCGGGAAAACGAGTGTCCCTTACTTCATCCATTTGTTTTCATTTTACCACGAAATCAAAAAGTCTCCTTCGGCGCTCGCGGTTTTTTTACGATTGCAATTGCTTGATGGACATCCGAATACGGCCGTCGTCGTCAACGCTTATGATCTTCGCGCGCACGAAATCGCCCACCTTCACCACGTCTTCTACGTTCTTCACGAAACCGCCGCTCTTCAATTCCGAAACGTGGACCATGCCGTCCTTGCCGCCGCCCAAGTCCACAATCGCCCCGAATTCCAATATCTTTACAACGTTTCCCTCAACGATCTCGCCCACTTTGAATTCCCGTGCGATGCCCTTGATCTCCGCGACCGCCGCCTCTACCTTTGCGAGGTCAGTGCCCGAAACGAACACGCCGCCGTCGTCGTCAATATCAATTCCCGCAAGCCCGTATTTCTCAATAAGGCCATTAATGACCTTGCCGCCCGGCCCGATCACCGCGCCGATCTTTTCCTTCGCGATCTTCAATTGCCGGATGGTAGGCACGAAGGGCGACAGTTTCTCGCGCGGCGCCGCGATCACGCCGTTCATAACGTTCAAGATCTCAAGCCGCGCCTTCCTGGCCTGCGCCATCGTCTTTTCGATAATTTCCACCGTGAGGCCATCCACTTTGATATCCATCTGTATGCCCGTCACGCCATCCGCCGTGCCGCCCACTTTGCAGTCCATATCGCCGTGATGATCCTCCGGTCCCTGGATGTCCGTAAGCACTTTATAATTGTTCACATCCTTCATCATCAGGCCCATCGCAATGCCCGCCGCCGGTTTTTTCAAAGGCACGCCCGCGTCCATCAGGGAAAGTGACGATGCGCATACTGTCGCCATAGAAGACGAACCGTTGGAGGACATGATCTCGGAAACCACGCGGATCGTGTAGGGAAATTCCTCTTTTGTCGGGATGAGCCGTTCCAGAGATTTCCGCGCAAGATTGCCGTGGCCGATCTCGCGCCTGCCCGGCCCGCGGAACGTGCCCACCTCGCCAACCGAGAACGGCGGAAAGTTATAGTGCAGCATGAAGCGGCGCTTGGTCGTTGTCTCCATGGTTTCGATCATCTGCTCCGCACCGGGCGCCGCGAGCGTGGTCACCGCGAGCGCCTGGGTGTTCCCGCGCACAAAAAGCGCCGAGCCGTGCGTCCGCGAGAAGAGCGCCACCTCGCCATCCAGCGCGCGCAATTCATCGAGCTTCCGCCCATCCGGCCTCCGCTCATTTGAAAGCGCCTCGCGGTGCACAATGTCGTTCACTGCTTCCTCAAAGAGGAATTCCGCCGCTTTCCAGTCCACCTCTTTTTTCTCCTTCCCCTCCGCAGCGCCCGCCTCGGATGACGTCTTCAAATGCATGAAAAACTCTGTTTTTAGCTCGCCGATCGCGTTCTGCTGCTCCATCTTGTTCGGACGGAAGACCGCCGTCTCCAATTTGTCTGCGAGGTACGCTCCGACCGCCGCTTTCAATTCTTCGTCCGGCTCCGAAATCTTTATCTCCACTTTTTCTTTTCCGATCTCTTTTTTAATCTTTTCCTGAAACTCCACCAGGCGGTTGATCTCTTTCTGCGCCATCGTGAACCCCTGCACAATATCTTTCTCCTGCGCATCCAGGCCGCCCAGCTCCAGCATGTTGATCCGGTCCTTCGTGCCGGAAACGAACGCATCGAACGCCGGCGGGTTCGCAACGATAAAAGAATTGTCCGGGTTGATCTTAAATTCATTTCCTACCTGCGCCACACGCACGCCGGCAACGGGCCCGTTCCATGGGATGTCGGAGATAAGGAGCGCCGTTGAAGCGCCCAAAAGCCCCACAAATTCCGGGTCGTTTTCTTCGTCAATCTGCAAAACCGTCACGACCACCTGGATCTCGCGCCGGATGCGGTCATTAAAGAGCGGCCGGATCGTGCGATCCACAAGCCGCCCCGCAAGGATCGCCTCTTCGGAGGAACGTCCCTCGCGGCGGATAAAACGGCTCCCGATGATCTTCCCTGCGGCATAAAATTTTTCCTCGTAATCAACTTTGAGCGGAAGATAATCGGTGGCGCTCTCCTTCCGTGCCATTACCGCCGTTGCCAATACGACGGTCTCGCCGTACTTCGCGATCACCGCGGCGTTCGCCTGTTCGGCGAGCGAGGAAACCTCAATGCTCAGCGTTTTCCCGGCAACGTCAACTGAAAATTGTTTTTTCTTTAACATGTTTTTAACGATGGGGAGGGGTGTCCTTCCCCCGCCGCCCTTACGCGCGCAATTTCATGATCGCGCGCGGAACATCTTCAATGTTGATGAACCGGTCGGCGGCCTCTTGTATTTTTGATGATGCGCTGCGGCGGAAGGCGGCCACTTCTACGAGGCGGCCGGCTCCCCACTTGAGATAATCCACGAGGGGCAGGAAGTCGCCATCGCCCGTAACCAGTATGATCACGTCCAAAAACGAGGACATCCTGATGGCGTCCACGGCCATTCCGACGTCCCAATCCGCCTTTTTCATGCCCCCCGCGTAGATCTGGAGGTCCTTCATGCGAAGTTCAAGCCCCGCTTTTTCCAGCGCCTCAAAAAATGCCGCCTCAGAAGATAACGACTCCCCGTTTTCCTCAGCGTGAGGCCGCGCGAGCGTCCGCTTGGCCTCCGTTCCGCCGGAACGGCCCCCAAAGTGCTGGGGCTCCACGCCTTCGCTCTTCACCACGTACGCAAGGGCGCGGATGAGCTGCCGGTCGCCCACAAGATGTTTTATAAGTTCCGCGTAGTTCACGCGGCCGTGATAAAGGTTCTTTGCAGAATGGTAGAGGTTCTGCACGTCAACAAAAATCCCAACTCGCTGGTTGGAATAGGTAGGGGCGCCTTTCATTATCTTTTAAGGTCTAATTTTTTCACCAGCTTCCCGTATGCCGACGGTTCGTTTTTATGGAGGTATGTCAAAAGCTTCCGCCGCTTGGACACCATCTTCAAAAGCCCGCGCCGCGAGTGGTTGTCTTTCGGATTTTTTTTCAGGTGCGCCGCGAGTTCGTCAATCTGCCGCGAAACTATGGCGATCTGCACGTCAGCCGAGCCCGTATCCTTTTCGTGCTTCTTATTTTCCCCGATAATGCGGGATTTAACGCGTTTAGTTAACATTATTTTAACTATATCTCAATTTGAGAATTCTTGCAAGAACAGAAGGAATTATAAAATGGATCACGGCGACCTCTATAAGAGAATCGCCGTGGATATTTCGAGGGGTTGGTGGCGCGAAGATGGGGGTCCAACAAGGAACCGACCTCGGCCCCGATTGCGCTTACTGCAGGGCAGGACGCACGGGACACCTACGGTCCCCGCACCGCGCCATCTCGTATCGCGATCCGCCCGACGGCCACACTGGGCCTAGGAGCGAAAGCGCGCAAACCACCAACTCCCTCTTGTTGCGTTGTAGCATGCCTACAAAATCCTGCCAAGTGGTATTTTGCGACAGGTCAATTACAATGAAAAACATGGCCGAGATCCAAACCCTGCTCCGTGACTATCTGAACTATCTGGAGATAGAGAAAAATCGCTCGCCGAAGACACGGGAGAATTATGAGCACTATTTGAATGAATTTTTGAAATTTTCCAAGGCGAAATCGCCGAGGGACATCACCGACGGCGTCGTACGGGAGTTCCGCCTTGCCCTCGCCCGCTCCGCCCCAAGCGGCAAGGGATCGCTCAAAAAGATCACGCAGAGTTATTACGTGATCGCAATCCGGAACTTCCTCAAATATTTGGCGAAACGCGACATAAAAACGCTTGCGGCGGAAAAAATAGAACTGCCCAAAACGCCGTCGCGGCAAATTGAAGTGCTTGAATACGGCGACCTGGAACGGCTCCTTGCTGCGCCGAAGAAACAGACGCTCCGCGACCTCCGCGACAAGGCGATCCTGGAAACATTTTTTTCTACCGGCCTCCGCCTTTCGGAACTGTGCGCCCTGAATCGCTACCTTGATCTCAAGCGCGGCGAGGTTTCCGTCCGCGGGAAGGGCGATAAACTGCGCGTTGTCTTCATCGCCGATTCCGCGCGGGCGGCCATCCAAAAGTATCTCGCGAAGCGCAGCGATGCCGAGGAAGCGCTTTTTGTCAGTTTGGATAAATCGGGAAAAGTAATCGGCCGCGTGACGCCGCGGGCGGTCCAACGCCTCGTGGCCTCCCGCGCACGCGAGGCCGGCATCGCAAAGCACGTGCACGCGCACCAACTCCGCCACAGCTTCGCAACCGACCTTTTGATGAACGGCGCCGATCTCCGCTCCGTCCAGGAACTCCTCGGCCATTCCAATATTGCGACAACGCAGGTCTATACCCACCTCACGAACAAAGCCCTCCGCGAAGTGCACCAGGCATTCCACGGGAGGAGAAGGAAATAGTGCTGGGGGCGGGACTTGAACCCGCAAGCCTTGCGGCGCCGGCTCCTAAAGCCGGTGCGTTTGCCATTTCGCCACCCCAGCCGAAATAGATCCCTACCTACAGTACCGATTATATAGTATCAAGAACTTCTTGAACTTGACAATATCATCTATATATGGTAAACTCTATCCACGCAGTCTTGACATCAATAAATAAGGGATAGGAAATAAGGAGACCGACAATGACATGGAACAGGTTTTTGCGGCTGACTGCCCGATGGGCAATCATCGCCATGATCGTCGTGATCGCCGCAACAATCGTCGCCTCGTTTGCCGTGATCGTCGCAAGATTGGCATGGCAAGCAAAGGAGGCGTTTCTGTTCGGGTTCATAGGGCTCACGATCGCCTACGTGGTGATCTTTGTCCTCTTCGCCGCGCTCGTGCGATGGCTGTGGCCGATAGCAACACAACAGGAGAGGAGGCCCTCTTTCTGGACAGCGCTTCGGAATGAACTCCTGGCGCTTGGTCCGAACACCGAACACGCAGCGACCAACCCTCACAACAACCGCCGGTGGAGTTACTTGGCGATAATGATGGTAGTTACCCTCTTCATCGCCATTGCGAACCCTGGAGCCCCGCTCCTCACGAGCGGACTCCGCCACTTGCCCGCGGACGTCATGGACGACACCGCGCGGCAGAAGGTGAACACCGGATGGGAATGGTTCCTTCATGGGAATACACCTGACGCCACCAAGCTAAGTAGTTTGCCGTCATGGATCACAAACGACCCGCGATGGCGCGGCGCTCACAAAGAAGATAGCGAAGCGCTGCCACCGCGCGAGCCAAGTTGGTTCTGGTGGCATGCGTTCATGCTCTACGTGCTCGCGACGCTCATCTACTTCCCCATCGCTTTCTGGGACGAGTTCCGGGCAGGCGTAAACGGGGCGATCGCGGTATTCCACGAGCACCGCGAACGGCACGAAGGGCGACAACGAGAAGCCCACGCAGCGGCTGTCCGGGCTCAAGCCGCCGCCGCACAGGCACAACCACGGGGTCGGCGAGGACAACAACCTCCGCCACCACCGCCAGCGCCCGCTCCAGCCCAAAGCTGGTGGCGAGAAGCCGGCCAGATTGCCCTTGTGGACATGGGCATGGAGATGTTCTACAGGTTCGCGCATGAGTTCATTAACGCCTTGCGGACGAGGCAGGCGGGAGGAGCGGTGATATGAACAACAGACTTCGACTTCGCAGCGCTCTATTGATCGCGCTGGTCACGGCAGTGCTCCTGAGGATCCTCACGCCACTGCCCGTCACAACAACCTTCGCTGCGCTTCTCTTTTTCTTCGTCCTTCAATTCATCGAAGAACGGTTTGGAACGGGAGTGCGCATCGCGACATCCTGGGGGAAGATCGCCGTCAGAACCACTGTGGCATTCGCGGCATTTGTCGCGCTGCGGTTTCTCCTGGGCCAGGTCCTCGGCGTTTACCCCGTAGATGCCCACACCGACTGGGGCGACTACGGCGGGTTCAACGGTATCTTCTGGGGCCACAAGGCTCCCGGGAGCATCGTCAACGAACTGGTGATCCTCGGCATCCTCGGTTGGATCATGTGGGGATACCTGCACAAGAAGAGGATGGCAAAGCTCGCCACCTACGCCCTTGTAGGGATAATCCTTCTTGGTGTTCTCTTCCCGCCATGGGCCTTAACCTGGTCCAAGACGCGCGATGAGATCGGCAAGTCCCTCGCCGAGAAGGGGGTGGCCGCCACCCTGGGCGCCGGTCTGACGCCGTCGTCGCAGGATCCGAAGAACTACCCCGGCTACGAGAGAAAGATCGTCGGGGCAGCGGACCTTGGACGTTCCGTCAATGGTCCCAGCGACATCACCACGGTGAAGCTGGAAACCGGCGGCTTCCACGGTCCGGTCCGCGTGGACCCTCGGATCAACAACTTTGAGGTCGCCCACAGCCGTAATCCGGGGGATTGGATTTCCGTTTGGTGCGGCAACAGGACCGCGCCGAACAGGATCCACTCCACAAACGAGGAGTTCGGCACGAATGAATTCCGCTACTGCTATGACAGGGCGGGACTCACCACCGAGTTCTACGTTCAGGGTCACGGCGAAGTGACCGTCCGCACCTTGAGTTACAATCGGTAACGCGATGCGTTACCACTAGACCCCACCAGGCTCCGCGCAGCCTGGTGGTTTTTTTTTAAAAATGAGCGTGGGGAAATCCGACGCCCTCAACCCAAAACGGCCCTCGCGGGCCGTTTTGGAAAACTACAGATTAAACCTGACAAACCAACCACTAGCACGCACTGACGCCTCCGCCACCGATGAAGCTCGCTGCAATGAAGGGAATGCCCTTCGCGACGAGCGCGATGATCACGGCAATCGCGGCGTAGAGCAATGTGGCTCCTGCCGCTTTCACTTTCTCTGGATCGCCCGCCGCGGTCAGATACTTGAAGGCCGAAACGAGGACGAAAACGATCGCAGCGATGATAAGAAGGTAAAACAGCCAGTTGATGATCGTACAGAACAATCCGCCCGATCCCGTAAGCTGGGACACGCTCGTTACGGGCGATGCCGGCGCGGTTATGCCCGGTCCCTGGAATTGCGCCGACGCCATGAGCGGCAACGCAAGCGCCAAGACCGGAACACCAAATTCCTTCACGATTTCTTTAATCTTTCTCATAAATGTATGGGTTTTTCGACCTTTCGATGATTGCCTACCTAGTATACTGCTTCCTAAAAAACAGCGCAAAACGGCCTAGACGCTAACGCTGCCACTGCCCCCACCGCCCCCACCGCCACCGGGGCAAATGGTGCCGCCGAACCCGCTGCCAAGAAAACTCGAAATAAGGAACGGAATTCCTTCCGCCACAAGAGCAACCACGACCGCAATCGTAGCATAGAGAAGGATCTTGTTCGCGGTACGGACATGCTCCGGATCACCAGCAGAGGTAGCATAGCGATACCCTCCGATCAAGAACATTATAATCGCGAAGACGATAAGCCCCCAAAAGATCCAATCAAGCGCGACGCAAACAATGCTGCTGATGGTTTGCGTACTATCAAGCACGCCCGTAGGGATCTTGCCCGTAGGAGGTTCCTGCAGTGCTAACGCCACCGGCGCGAGCAAGGTCATTCCCAGAGCCACCATACTTACTACTGCCCGAGAAGTAAAAAGTTTATTCATGATTCCGCAATATTATGCTAACTACAGGCACTCAACTGGCCAGAGGAAACCCCAAGAAAACTCCCGATCAGGATGGGGACCCCGCGCGCCGCAAGCGCGACGACCACCGCGATCGCGGCATAAGTGAGTGTCTTTGTCGCTTGACCGACCTTTTCTGAACTACCACCCGATGTTGCATAAATATAACCGCCGACAAGGAACATTACAACCGCAAGCACCATAAGCCCCCAGAACATCCAATCAAGCGCCACACAAAAAATCGCCACGACCTGGTCGCTGTTCGTGAGAATGTTCGTCGGCATGGTCGCGGCGCTCACGCTCCCTGCCGCAAAGAAAACGGTCAGAATCCCCGCGATGCCCGCGCCCGGGAAAGAACGTCCGTAAAGCAATTTTTTTATCGTTTTCATGTTAATGCAATAATATCACGGAACGCCGTTAACTTGAACTGCCAAACAAGTTCTGGATGAGCGCCGCGACGCTTCCGGCAATAAGGACCACCGCGAATCCAATCACCGCGTAAAGGATCGTCTTTTTCCCTTTTGTAAATTTTTCCGGGTTCCCTGCCGCCATCATCATTTGGAAACCGCCAACAAGGACCAAGATACCGCACAGCGGAATTGCGATCGTGAAAAGAAAGTTCATGACGGCCGTCATGGGGCAGGTCAGATCATTGCAGCTGCCGAGAGGGTTCTGAAGTGTTGTGGGGTTTGACCCGGTTACCTGAGCGAAAACAGTTTTTATGCCGAGAAGAAGTGATTGAATCATTTCTTTTATTCTATCATAAACTTGCTGTGGTGGGGCAAAAACTAAGGGGAAAAGAGCGGCCGCTCAGGGCATTGCTTGCATCATAGGGAATCCCTTCCGAAACGGAGAGTTTGCAGGCATCTTTCTGGGTTATGCCGAGGAGACCAAGAAAACCGGCCTCTGCGGTGACTTGCCACGCACTGAACGGCTGGCTCGTTATGGCGATCCAAAAACTACCATTCCCGGTGTCGTACGAAATGAAATAATTGGGTGTTACCGCGAGGAGCGCATTGCCGTCGGAATCTATTTTGGGATCCAAAAGATAAAAATTTTTCACGACGACGCTCCCCCTCGGCGTCCCAAGTGTCAAGGTGGGACCTTTCGGCGCATCCGGCATCGCTTGCGATGCCGGAACCCCGCCGAAATTCGCAGAAACGCCGCTTGTAGGAACGCCCCCGTTTCCCGATGAAGCGGGCGTGGGCGATGGTGAACCCCTAAAAAGAACGAAGGCAGCGACTGCCGCCGCGATTATGACAAGAATGGCAACTATTATAAGAATGATGTTTTTCATGCGTGATGGTCTTTAACATCCGCCTCCGGGAGCGGAACGTATATGAACATTATCCCCCGTGGTGGTGTCATATCTGGTGCCGCCGCATCCTGTATATTCATTAAGAACCGATGTGTTGCAATTCTGCGCGGCGCGCTTAATGGCCTGCACATCGCTACAGTTTCCGCTATTCACTTGGATATCCACGCAACAGCCATTGTTGTGGCACAACGAAGTATGGCGAACGGTCGGCGGCATCGCTTCGGTAATAGTAATCCCCGGCGCACCATTTTGTTGCAAACACTTGAGAGTATCCACCATCCCTTGTGCCGCCGAGCAGCTGTTCACGCCGCCGGGCTGTTGGCTCGCCGGCTTACAGGCAAATCCACCACCGGAAAGTGATTGACACGATCCACTGGCACATCCGGTCGCGCCGGTGCCGGGACCGGTGCCAGCACCGGCTCCCGGCCCCGCCGACGTCCCGCTAAGCGCCGTAACCCCCATGATCTGCAAGGAAACAAGTTGGGGGTTGATGGTATAGAGGATGATATAGGCACCCACCAGGAGTAGGAGCCCAAGGAGGGCGTTCGTGATCCAGCTCTTGCCTTCGGTCTCCGATGAGGGATTCCCCTTCCCTGTGGCATACCTGATCCCGCCCCAGACGATGGCCCCGAAGGCGAGGATGCCCGCAAAGGCAAGAGCGAGCTGGTAGAGCCCCGTGATATACGTCGCAGGGTTCGTGGCGACGCCTGCCGGCATGCCGGGGAGATTTGGGTTTATGGTGACCGTCGCGTCGGCAAGCGCTTTCAAAATAAAAAGGTGCATTTAGTTAAGTTGCTCTTTATTCACAATTCCACACACCATTATCAGCATGAAGGTGGCACGATAGTGGCGATTTGCAGTTTGTTTCGCAAGCCCTAAGGAGGTCGGTCGACCCTGCCCCCGTGGTCGAATTGTCCCCTTGAGAAGACTGAGGACGTTCCACGCTGCATGCCGGGCCACCGAATCCCCCGATGTCTGTCACCTTTAAAACGTTCACGAAAACAGAGATGATAAGATACGCGCAGAGTACGATAAGCAGCCCGATCACGACCCTCGTCGCCCTGTCCCTTGCAGCGCTTATTCCTTGGGGATTCCCCTGTGAAAGAATAAGCGATATCCCGCTCCACGCGATCATGATCGGTGCGATGATCCAGATCACGACGCCGATGCCGAAATAGATGACGTTCGCCGCGGTGCTCACGAGGTCGCAGAGGTCCTCACAATTTTTGGTGTCCGTGCCACCCCCGGTGCCGGCCCCGGTGCATGAAATGAGCGGCCCTCCTAGGATGCTTGGGCTCCACACATTGCTGTGGATCGCCGCAGACGCAACGTACGGCAACGCGGTAGCCATAAGGATCACAACAAGCGGGAGAAGATACGCAATTTTCTTCATATCTGTATTATCGCATAAGTTGCGTTACGGCGGCTTCCGCCTCTTTGAGCGCCCTTACGGAGTCCTCCGCGCCGGTCAAAACATTCTTGATCGCGGTATCGAAGATGGCATCTATCCTTGCAGCGTCGGCTTCGTGCCATGACCGTGCCGTAAGCGCCTGCAGAGCGAAAACGGAAAGGTTGGGATCATTCGCATCGCCCTGGATCACGGTGCGGAGAGCGGGCGGTTTCCCCGTGGCATTCTGGTATGCCGTCGCATTTGCAGGGACGGTCGTCAAATAAAGGATGAGGTTCCATGCCACGGCCGCCTGCCCCGTCCGCGCCGCCACGAAACCGTCGTAGTTTGGATAATTCACCGCAACGCTCGCGCCTTTGGCCTGCGGCACCGGCGCAATGCCAATGTTAAGGAACGGCGCCTTTGCCCTTATCTTTGCAAAATCCGACTGATAGGCGAAAATGATCGCCGTCTTCCCGGCAACGAAACTATCAACGGCGTTCCCCATCGCGTCGTTCCAGGCGTAGTACGGCGAGGCGGCATTCGCGAACTGGAGGTAAAAATTGAACGCGCCAATGCCCGTCGCGCCGCTATCCTGCCCTGCAAAGGTTGCCGCGGTATTGCCGTCGTTCGTCATCTGCGTCCCATTCTGAAGCATAAGGAGAGAAAGAATGTCCGGCGCGTGGGGGACGCCCGCAAGCGACCCGCCGATCGCCGCTGCGGCCTGTGTCAATTTACCTTGCGCATCCACTGCGCGGAGCCGCACGACATCCGCATCAAAGTCGTCCCATGTTTTTGGGAGGATCGCGATGCCGGCAGAGTTCAGGAGGTCCTTGTTGTACACCATGACAAGCGTGTCAATGGAAAGCGGGAGTCCGTAGATCTGCCCGTTTGAAGTGAAATCCCGCGCCACAACATCCGGGAATTCGCTCTGAAGCGCAAGGAAGTTGAATTGCGTTGACGAGGTGGGGAACGGCGCAACGGCCGACTTCCACTTCGGCAGATCGCGGTTGTTTATTTCAAACACGTCGGGGCCCGTGCCTGCCGCGAGCGCGGAAAGGAGCCGGCTCGCGTAATTCGCGGCGTCAACCTCCACGTAATTTATTTTGCCGTACGGATAGGACGCAAGAATGCTTCCGAGCACTGTGCTGTTTTCCGTGCCCCAAACCGTAAGCGTGACCGCGGGGCCCGTATTTGTTTTTGGTCGCAGCCCCCAAAAGATAAGGAAGAAAATGACGATCACAAGAACCGCCCCGCCGATGATGATAGTGACCTGTTTTTGGGAAAATTTTGGCATCGTGCTAAATGACGACAGTCCCCGCCAGGCGGTCGCCGCCCTTAAGGTTCATGATGTGGACGCCTTGCGCCGCGCGGCCGGTCGTACGCACTGTTTCGAGCTTCGTACGAATCATCTGGCCTTTTGCAGAAAGCGCGAAAAGCTCTTTCTCTTCGGTCACGACATGCGCCGAAAGCAGCATCCCCGTCTTCTGGGTTACCTCCGCCGTCTTGATCCCGGAGCCGCCGCGGCTTTGCGTCTTGTATTCTTTAAGCGCCGTCTGCTTCGCAAAACCGTTCTCCATGACGACGAGAAGCTTTGCTTCTCCTCCTTTGATTATATCAAAGCCCGCAACCTCGTCGTTCTGTTTTTTAAGCTTGATCGCGCGGACGCCTGCGGCCGTGCGGCCCATCGGACGCACCTGTTTTTCTTCAAAACGGATGGATTGCCCCTGCCGCGTGGCCAAGATCACCTGGTCTCCGCCGCCCGTGAGCTTCGCCCACTTCAAGTGGTCCCCTTTCTTTAGGGAAATTGCGATGATGCCCGTCCGGCGGATGGCGAGAAACTCCTCAAGCGGCGTCTTTTTGACCACGCCGTGCCTTGTCACCATCATAAGATATTTTTTCTTCTCGCCCTTCGCGGAATAGTTCACGATCGCGCTCACGGTTTCGTCCGCCGGGAGTTCCAGGAAGTTCTGAATCGCCTTGCCCTTCGCGGTGCGCGTCGCCTGCGGGATCTCGTACACCTTTGTCTGGAACACGCGCCCGCGATTTGTGAAGAACAAAACATTGTCGTGCGTCCGCGCGCTGAAGAAATGCGAGAGGAAATCCTCTTCCGCCACTTCCGAACCGATCAATCCCTTCCCGCCGCGCTTTTGCACTTTGAAGGTGCTCGGCGGCAGGCGTTTGATGTAACCGCCGCCCGAGACCGTCACGATCGCATCCTCGTCCACAATAAGATCTTCGTCGCTCACCGCGGCGATCCCGTGCGCCACCACCTGCGTCCGCCGTTCGTCACCGTATTTTTCCTTCAATGCATGGACTTCATCCTTGATGATCTTTAGGATCTTTGCAGGGCTCTTTAAAATGAGCGTGAGTTCTTCAATAAGCGCCTTTTTTTCTTTCAATTCCGCTTCTATCTTTTGGTGCTCAAGCGCCGCGAGCGTTTGCAGGCGCATTTCCAAAATCGCCGTCGCCTGCACGTCGCTCAATTTAAATTGTTTTACAAGGTTCACGTGCGCCTCTTCTTTGTCCTTCGATTTCTTGATCGTCGCGATCACGCGATCAATGGCGTTCAGAGCTTTCGCAAGCCCTTCCAGGATGTGTGCACGCTCCTCGGCTTTCTTAAGATCGAACTGCGTGCGGCGTTTCACCACCTCTTTCCGATACGCCAAATACTCAACAAGGATATCCCGCAGGGAAAGGAGCCGCGGCTCAAGACCGTGCTCGCTCGCAACAAGCGCGGTCATGTTCATATTGAAATTCTTCTCAAGATCGGTGTGCTTGTAGAGCCAGTTCAGCACCTTTTGTGGCGATACGTCGTTCTTGAGCTCTATCACAATACGCATCCCTTCGCGGTCCGATTCGTCGCGCAGGTCGCGGATGCCCTCAATTTTCTTTTCCTGCGCTAATTCGGCGATCATCCGCACGAGCTCCGCCTTATTCACCTGGTACGGGATCTCGGTCACCACAATGTCGAACTGCTTGCCGGCCTTATTTTCCACGATCTCCGCCCTCGCGCGCGTGAGGATCGCTCCGCGCCCCGAAACGTAGGCCTCTTTGATCGCTTTTGTGTCATAAATGATGCCGCCCTTCGGAAAATCCGGGCCCTTCACGAATTGCAAAAGGTCCTCGCTGGTCGCATCCGAATTATCCGAAAGATGCAGGATCGCGTCCGCGATCTCGCCCAGATTGTGGGTGGGGATGCTCGTCGCCATGCCGACCGCGATGCCCAAAGCGCCGTTCAAAAGAAGATTGGGCAGCTTTGCGGGAAATACCATCGGCTCTTCCCGCGTCGCGTCGTAATTCGGCATCCAATCAACCGTTTCTTTTTCAATATCAAAAAGCAGTTCCTCCGCGATCGCCGACATTTTCGCCTCCGTGTACCGCATCGCGGCCGGCGAATCCCCGTCCATGGAACCGAAGTTTCCCTGTCCGTGCACGAGCGGATAACGCAAAGAAAAATCCTGGGCCATGCGCACCAGCGTGTCATAGATCGCCGAGTCGCCGTGAGGGTGGTATTTCGCCATCGTCTCGCCCACGACGTTCGCCGACTTCCTGAACTTCGCGAGATGCGTAAGGCCCGCATCCCACATCGCCCACAGGACCCGCCGGTGCACCGGCTTCATCCCGTCGCGCACATCGGGCAGCGCGCGCGCGATGATAACCGACATCGCATAATCAAGGTAGGATTCGCTAAGCTCTTTGGTAATTTCCCTCTTTTCCAAATTGGGCATGTTAGTGCGGCGGTTTTATTAAATATTCGCGCGGCGCCTGCAGGATGTTCCCCAAGCCATGAAGGGTGCCTATGATCCCCTGGTACATGTTCTGCCAGATGCTCACGCCGTAAGAGGGCTGGGGCGTGGACGATGAAACTTCCACCGGCTGCGAAACTCCCGCAACGAGGTTATTGAAATACGCAAGCCAAATATAGATCACGACAACCATGGCGATCGCGGTCGTGATGATAAGCACTCTCTTTTTGGTCGGCTCGTCGAGCGATTGAAGCTCTTCGAGGAAACCCCTTCTTTGTTCCCGTGGCATTGGTGCGGATTAGCTCTCGCTTAGAACGACCGGCCGCCCTTTGTCGCCCATAATATCCTTCTGCTTGAAGACGAATTTCTCCGCTTTCTCGGCCTTCTTGCCAAGCGCCTTCAAGAACTCATCCGGGCTCTTCGCAAAGCTCGGTACGATAATTCTCGCCTCAAGTTGTTTTGCGATCTTTGCCGCGACTTCCGGCTCCAGAAAATGCCCGCCGCCTACGGGGAGAACAAGGAGGTCCGGCTCCAAAAGTTCCTCCATAAGCGCAGCATCGATCGGCTTCGAAAGATGCCCCAAGAAGACAAATTTCATTTCCTCCCAATAGACCACGTAGACCGTTTTCAAGAATTTTTCCGTAGATTCGCCCGCGATCGGAAATCCAAGGATTTCTATCCCTTTTATTTCATATTCTCCGGGAAAAGCGATCTCAAGGGAATCGTCCGCTTCGCGCGCGAGCGGATTTTCCACCGCGACGAGGGTTTTTAACACAACATCCGCCTTGAGGCGGTTGTTCTCCGGGTTCACGAGGATCGAGGTCTCCCCGCTTTGCAGCCGAAAGGCCCCGTTTCCAAAATAGGTGAGGACCATATACGCTCATTTTACCAAAAAAACGGCGCGAAAACAAGCGCGCGGCGCCCCTTGCCATACGTTTATTTTTCCTCTATAGTCACCCCTAATGCCTCAAACAGACACGAATATCGCACAGGTTCTGAAGATCGAGCTTTCGTCCGCGGACTGGCCGAAGGAAGGGAGTGTTGTTGAAGTGACACTCATGAAAAAGGTGCCGCGGAAGGCCTACTTCGACATGGGCCGCTTCGGCACGGGCATCGTCTACGGCGCGGAAACAACGAACGCCAAGGAGATCCTCCGCAACCTGAATCCCGGCGACAAATTACACGCGAAGATCATCGCTCTGGACGGCGAAGAGGGAAATATAGAGCTTTCATTGTCGGAGGCGGGCAAACAAAAACTCTGGCAGCAGGCAAAAGAGCTCGCGGAAACAGGAGAGGTCGTGAAAGCAAAGATTGTCGGCGCAAATGCAGGCGGACTTATGACTGCCGTTTCCGAAGAGCTCAAGGCGTTCCTCCCGGTTTCGCAACTTTCTCTTGAACACTATCCAAAAGTGCCCGACGGCGATCGCACGAAGATCGCCGAGGAACTTAAAAAATTCATCGGCGAAGAGCTCTCGGTGAAGATTATTGACGTAAATCCCCGCACCAACAAGATCATCGTCTCGGAGCGCGAAGTGCTCTCGGCGAACGTAAAAGAGCTGCTCGCCGCCTATGCCGTGGGGCAGGTGGTGGATTGCATCGTCTCGGGCGCAGCCGATTTCGGCATTTTCGTCCGGTTCACCGATAATCCGCAGATCGAAGGCATGATCCACATCTCGGAACTGGACTATAAACTGATCGATAATCCCAAAGAGCTCGTGAAGGTGAATGATCAGCTGAAAGCGAAGATCGTGGACATCAAAGAAGGCCGCGTTTTTCTCTCCTTGAAAGCGCTTAAGGAAGATCCATGGACAAAGCTCGGCGATAAATGGAAGCCCGGCGATGTCGTGCAGGGCCGCGTGTACAAGTTCAATCCGTTCGGCGCGGTGGTGGCGCTCGAGGATGATCTCCAGGGCGTGGTGCACATCTCCGAATTCGGTGGCGCCGACGAAATGAAGAAGGCGCTCGCCGTAGGCGAGACCTATCCCTTTGTCATTGATGCCGTGAAAACAGAGGAGAAGAGGATCATGCTGAAGGTAAAGAAATAGACACGAAGCATATACCTTTTGAAACGAGTACTCAGAAGGGCTCGTTTCAAAAGGTATATGCTTCGTGTCTGCAACTTGTTTCCGATTGAGAAACGCGATAAGATAAAACCGCTTCTTTAACAAGGAGTGGATGCCGCGGTAGCTCAGTGGCAGAGCGCAGCCCTGAAGAGGCTGGCGTCGGGTGTTCGATTCACCCCCGCGGCACACAACAAGCAAGGACAAAACAAAGATGGCTTGGGGAGAGCCCTTCTGAGTACTCTCTCCAAGCCATCTTTGTTTTGTCCCAAGTCGGGCCGCTGGGAATTGAACCCAGTCTGCCTGTACCCAAAACAGGTGTACTACCGGTATACGACGGCCCGTAATGCCTCTTTAAACTATCTTATTTTCATTGTAGAATCAATGCGTTAAAAGCCCCCGTAGCTCAATGGATAGAGCAGAGCTCTTCTAAGGCTTTGATGTGGGTCCGATTCCTACCGGGGGCGCACTAGGCCTTTTCTATGCACAGCAGGCAATATAAAAATTTCTTATAATTAAGACAGGAGCCGCTCCGGAAAGGAGGGTCACCGTGCGGCTTTGGATGCATCGTCTCATTGTCCGCAAGATGAGGCGGACACCAAGAAGCGGAAAGTGAAAGCGAGGTGATCCAAACTATCTTCCATGAAGGGCAATCGACGCGCTGGTGACGCGCATGCCCCGAGGGCCACTGACCCGCCGGCCAGGATGAAAAAGGCGGGTCTTCCATTTAAATACAATCTTGAATATTTTGTCCAGCAGTATTAAGGTGGTGGAACGCGCGCTTAGCTCAGTGGCAGAGCAACTCCTTTACACGGAGTGGGTCCGGGGTTCGATCCCTCGAGCGCGCACAACAGCTACGCTTGCTTGTTGAGGACGTAGAAATTCTCGAACAGCTTTGCGACGAGCACCGGTCCGGTGCCGCCCGGCGTCTTCGTGTAATGGACGTTTTTCGCATCGGCGCCGGCGGGGTCAAAGTCGCCCGCGAGCTTGCCCAGGGCATTGCGGCTGAAACCGAAATCGATCACCACCGCGCCCTCCTTCAGGTGCTCCGCACTGAAGAGCCCCGGTTGCCCCGCACCACTTATCACCATATCGGCTCCGCGGAGCCGCGCGTGAAGGTCCTTCACCTTGCTGTCCAGGACGACGAGCTCTGCCACGCGGTTCTGCAACCAGAAGCCGACCGGCTTTCCGATCAAAAATCCCGCACCCACCATGACGACGGTAAGGTCGCGAAGATCGCGCCGTTCAAGTTTCAAAATTTCCTCCACCACCGCCGCGGATGGGGGCATGGCCACGCTTCTCTCCGTATAGAACGCGCCGAGCGCCGCTTCGCTCAAAAAATCGACGTCTTTCTCTTTTGGGATCGCGTTTAAAACATAATGCCGGTTGATCTTCTCGGGAAGCGGGAGCTGCACGATAAATCCTCCACAAGTTATGGGCCGCGCGAGGCGCCCGATCTCCTCGCGAAGTTCATCAGTGGTACTTTCAACCGGCAGTTTATATAAACGGAACTCGATGCCGAGCTCTTGCGCCACTTTTTCCTTTTGTTTCAAAAAATTGAGGGAGGCCGGGTCGTCGCCCACGAGCACCGCGCCGAAAAATTTCGCGGGTTTCGGCAGCCGCTTAAGGCGCTCTATAATTCCGCCCGCGATCGTCTTACCGTCAATTACCATGCCTACAGCGTATCACCGCTTCGGCTAATTTTCCACAGGAAATCTTTTACAAAGCTTCGCCACTTCTCTTTTCGCGTTCTTATTTTCCACAAGCACCGCGCAGATAAGCCGCGCCACTTCTTTCATCTCCTTCTCCTTCATCCCGCGCGTCGTCAAGGCCGGAGTACCCAAGCGAATACCCGACGGGTCCATCGGCGGACGCGGGTCGTAGGGAATCGTGTTCTTATTGGTGACTATGCCGTTTTCTTCCAATCGCAGCGCCGCTTCTTTCCCGGACAGACCGCGCGCTGCGACGTCCATTAAGATCAGGTGGGTATCGCTGCCGCCCGAAACGATGCGCATACCGAGGCGCTCAAGTTCCCGCGCAAGCAATCGCGCGTTTTTCACCACCTGCCGCGCGTATTTCTTGAATGCGGGCTGCTTCGCCTCGTAGAGCGCCACGGCGGTCGCCGCGATCTGGTTCACGTGCGGCCCGCCCTGCAAGCCCGGAAATACCGCCCGGTCTATCATCTTCGCAATGTCTATCTTATTTCGCGCCGCGATCTTTGATGCACGGTTCATAAAGATCATTGCGCCCCGCGGACCACGGAGGGTTTTATGCGTCGTTGTTGTCACCACGTCAGCGTACGGGAAAGGAGATGGGTACGCCCCGCCCGCCACAAGCCCCGCAAAATGCGACATATCCACCATTAAATAAGCATGAACCGAATCCGCGATGCGGCGGAATTTTTTGAAATCGATCACGCGCGGATACGCCGTGTAGCCCGCGACGATAAGCCGCGGCCTCTCGCGGCGCGCCATGCGCGCGATCGCGTTGTAATCCAAGAGCTCTGTTTTTTGGTCCACACTGTACTGAACGGCATTCCAAAATTTCCCCGTAGCACTCACTTTGTGTCCGTGCGTAAGATGCCCTCCCATGGCAAGCTGCAATCCCATTATTTTTTCTCCCAACGGTACGAGCGCCAAATATACCGCAAGATTCGCGGGCGACCCCGAGTACGGCTGCACATTCACGTGCCATTTTGACTTCGGCAGCCGGAACACCTCGAGCGCCCGCGTACGGCACAAGTTTTCCACTTCGTCCACGTACTCGTTGCCCTGATAGTACCGCGCGGCCGGATATCCTTCCGCATATTTATTCGTAAAGACCGATCCCAACGCGCGGAGCACTTCCTTTGAAACAATATTTTCCGAAGGGATAAGGTCAAGCGTTTCGCGCTCGCGCCGCGCCTCCTGCGCTATAAGACGATCCACCAACTTGTCTTTTGCCATTAGGATAAGGTTACCCTCAAAATCCTTGTGCCGCAAACGGAAAAAATGGCCGCTTGACCCAAATGTGCCGCCCTTGATAGGATACGAGCATACCAATGGCCATCCCCTCCGCGAAACGCCATCCCACACAAAAGATCGTCAAGGACTACGACACGCTTGCCAAAGCGATCGATGGTCTGCGCGCGGTGGATTACAAAGTAGTGGTCACGATCGGCTCGTGGGATATGCTGCACATCGGCCACGTCCGTTATCTCCTGAAAGCGAAAGATTGCGGCGACGTACTTATTGTAGGGACCGACACCGATCGCGCGATCAAACTGTACAAAGGAGAACTCAGGCCGGTGATCCCCGAAGGAGAACGGACCGAAATGTTGAGCTACCAATCGTGCGTGGATTTCGTCACACTCGTTGACGATCTTGACGAGAAGGGCTCGTGGCAGTACGGATTGATAAAAAAACTGCAGCCGGACGTGTTTGTCGCCGTCGAAGACAGTTATCCGCAGGCACAACTGGACGAGATAAAGAAGTATTGCAAGGAGGTTGTTGTTTTCCCGCGGCAGGCGAAAGACACTTCTACCACGCGCATGATCCAGGACACCATCAAAAAGCAGCTTGATCAGATGTATAAACTGACCGAGAAGCGTTAGCGAAACTGCGATCATGAAACGGGTGCTTGTGCTCTATGTGCCGGTCCTCCACGAAGGATATATAAAACTTTTTGAAAAATACCGCGGCAAGGCGGACGCCCTTTATCTTTTGGGTGAAGACATCGTCGCCGATTTTTTCCCGCTCCATAAGGAAATCCGCGCGCTTGGCTCCGGAACGGCGAAGAACCTGATCTCCGCTTTGAATATTTTCCCGACCGTTGCGGTGCTTGATAAAAAAGCGGCGGGCGGCCTCCTGGGTGACACCGAAATTATCACGGCGACCGACGAACTCTGCCGGAAAATCATTGAAAAATATTTCCCGAAAAATCGGGCGGTGTACGAATCGGTATTTCTCCGCTGGGACGAAAAGAACGTAAAAAGTTCCACCGACATAAAATATGACCGGACCTCCGAAGACGGTTTTGACCGGGAGATGTGCGCGGCAGCGGCGAACGAGGCGGAACAAAGCTCCGATTGGTGGCGGCATGTGGGCGCCGTGGTCGTGAAAGGCGGGAAAATAATTTTCAAAGCGCACAATCATCACGTTCCAACGGAACATATGCCGTATATCCAGGGCGATCCCCGTGACGTTATTGAATCAGGAACGTTGAACTTGGTATACAGCTCGCTCCACGCCGAACAAACCATCGTCGCCGAGGCGGCTCAAAAAGGAATTCCACTCAAAGGAGCGAGTATGTATTTGAATATTTTTCCCTGCCCGCTCTGCGCAAAATTGATGGCCTATTCCGGCATCAAAAAATGTTTTTTCAAAACCGGTTCCGCCTGGCTGGATGCCGAATCAGTGCTCCGTGCGCAGGGCGTGGAGATCATTCTTGTACGATAAGAACGTAGTGGCAAACAAGAAGCACGTCCCGTCAACCAACCGGGAACCAAACTATCTTCGCTCTCCCGTTTTTCATTTTGGACACAAGAAGGTGTGCATGGATATGACAGACGGAAGAGCCCGTAAATGCGGTATCGCCGAACCGGAGCGCGAGCGCGCCGCCCTTGATGCGGAATTTTTTTACGGCCCATGCGGCCAAGCGCGCAATGCTTTGCCAATCGTGCGGCGAAAGTTCGTTAATATGCTCCTTGTGCTTTGTTTTGATGATGAGGAAATGATGCTTTGTGTTTTTATATGGGCTGAAGCTCTCCGTAATGAGCCACCCGCCTTCGCGCCTTAGGATCGGCTTCGTGTGCCATTTGAATGTCTTGGGGCAAAAGGGGCAGACGCCCTCGTTTTGAATATCGTGGAGGATCGCGCGATAACGAGCGCTTTTTGCCGAGCGCGGATCAACTACTTTAATTTTCTTTTTTCCTTTCATAGGTTTTGAAAACGAATCGGTGCGCATGTTTTTCATCAGCTTCGTGCGGCACGGCACCGGTAATGCGCCATTCGTTCTCGTTGAATTCCGGGAAATAAGTGTCGGCCGGGATCTCCGCGTCCACGAAGGTCAAATACATTTTATCCGCGTACGGCAGCGCGAGTCTATAGATCTCTCCGCCCCCGATCACGAACACGTCCTCACCGGCCGCAGCGCCCGTCTCCTTGAACGCCTCTTCTATAGAACCGACCACCACGGCCCCGGGCGCTTTGTAGTCTGCATTTCTCGTGATCACGATATTTTTCCTTTCGGGCAGCGCCTTGCCGATGGATTCGTACGTCTTGCGGCCCATGATAATAGAGTGGCCGCGGGTGATCTCTTTGAATCTTTTGAGGTCGTCCGGCAAATGCCACGGGAGCTTGTTGCCGAAGCCAAGTTCCCGATTCCTTCCAATGGCCGCCATAAGTACGATCATAAGGAAACCGGAATTTTGACCGGCGGATGCGGATCGTAATTCTCTAGCGTGAAATCTTCAAACTTGAAGCTGAAAATATCTTTCACTTCCGGGTTGATCTTCACCTGCGGCAGCGGGCGCGGCTCGCGCGTCAAAAGTTCCTTCACCGGTTCGATCTGATTCAAATAAATATGCGTATCGGAAAGCGTATAAACGAATTCTTTCGGCTTCAAGCCCGTAACTTGCGCGACCATCATCAAGAGCAGTGCGTACTCGGCGATATCAAACGGCACGCCGATCGGTACGTCCGCGCTCCGCTGGAAAAGGTGGAGCGAAAGTTCGCCCTGCGCGTGGAAGAATTTGAAAAAACAATGGCACGGCGCAACGAATACCTTGTCCACTTCGGCCGGATTCCATGCGGTGACCACAAGCCGCCGCGAATCAGGATTCGTTTTTAAGTCGCGGATAAGATTCGCGATCTGGTCCACCGGCTTCTCGCCGCCTCCATTGAACGCACGCCACTGTTTTCCATAGATAGGACCGAGGTCTCCGGGTTCAAGCCCTAATGGTCCGCAAATTTCGGGCGTCGCCCAGATATCCCAGATATGCACGTTGTTTTTTTGCAGATCCTCCACGCGCGTGCTTCCTGATAAGAACCAAAGCAGTTCGTATACCATCGCCTTGAACGATCCCTTCATGCTCCGCGTCGTGATGAGCGGGAAGCCGTCGTTCAGGTCAAACCGCATCTGGTACCCGCACACCGCGATATTCCCCACTTTTTGCGGGTCCGTTTTTTGCTTTCCGTTCTTCAAAACATGCTCTACGAGATCGAGATATTGGCGCATGCGTTCATTATAATCCGGTTGCTACTTGCCCGACCCCTCTTCTCCTGGCGCAAGGCCTCTGCGCATCAGACGATCCAGTAGATGCAGCCTCGCCCGGTGAAGTCTCGATTTTACGGTCTCCACCTTCATGCCTGACGCTCCTGCAATTTGTTCGTCTGTCCAATCGTCAAGATGTAACATGAGGACGGTTCTTTCTTCTTCCTTGAGATTCTCTATCGCTTCACGGAAGAGAGTCACCTGCTGCTCTTGGATCATAAGAGCTTCGGGGTCAGTGCCCGCGGCTGGATTATTCTGCCCCGCAAAAAACAGTTCTTCAAGATAAAGATCGGTGTCGGCGCCCCGCCTGTCAGCGTGGCGCTTCCGCAACCAACTATAGGCCTCATTGATGGCGATTCTGAACACCCACGAAGTAAGCTTGCCCTCTCCTCTAAACGAAGAGAGTCCTATTGTCGCTTTAAGGGTAGCTTCCTGTGCAACATCCTCGTAGTCGTGATCCGTGGTCGCCCTTCCATTAAGAAATCCCCTTGTTGCTCGCAAAGCAACTTGCGAGCATCTCTCTGCAAATAGTTCTCTGTTTTCGGGCATTAAGTACTCAGCCGCGGTCATTTCATCAAGCGGGTGGATAGATTTCGCTTCTCTCCCGCCCCCTTCCCCGGCTGCCGATAGTCGCTCCGAAGATGCCTTTCTCATGAAGGTCATTATATCGGACTTCCCGGCAAAAAACAAACTATTGAACCGAACGAAGCTTTACACAAAAACTGATTTGTGCTATTAAATAGCCAGCACCAGGAATTCAAAACTAACCAAGGAGAAGGGCATGTCAACCATCGCGTATATTTTGCTCGGTTTCACCGTGCTCATGGCTGGCCTCTGGCTGGCCGTGCGTCTCGGAGGGGCGCGTGAGCGAAGACGGGCGAGGGAAGAAGCCGCCAGAACCGCACTAGCGCAGGCCCCGGCACCGCCGCCGGCCCCAGTGATTCGTCCACCAAAGGACAACTCCCGGGATCGTCTTCGGGATCGGTTACGCGAACGAAAAGCGGCCGACGCAGATCTGGCCAGCTCGCTTGCCTCGTGCATGACGGAGTTCGGGAACCGCATATCCGTGGACGAGGTCCTCCGAGCGGCGCTGCAAATCGGTTACTCACCGACCGAAGCCGCCATTGTCATGGCGGAGCGGCAATATCAACCAAAAGAAATCGCCAGCTTGCTCGTCGAAGAAGGTAAGTTCAGCATCACCGAACTTGGCGACGTCATCATGCCGCTCGTGGAGGGCGAGACCTTAGCGGCAAGGGCGGAAGTAACATTCGAAGTCGTCCTGGACGTCCTGGACATCGATGACGAAGACGAAGAGCTCCTGCGATTACCCGTCCACCTCGGATGCTCCGCCGAAGAAGCGGCGGCGATCGGCTACAACGGGACCGATCTGGATCTCGCATCGGTTCTCAAGAAACTCGGTCTGTGCGCATCGCCGGACGTCGTCGCGGGAATCGCCAAGGCTCTCGATGTCGATCTGTCTGAAGACGAAGAATACGCGGCTATGCGCAAAGACGGCGATGTTGAATTCGATGCCGCGGCGGCGATTCTGAAAGCCTGCGGCGAGGACGCGGCAACCATCATCGCTACGGAAAACACCTACGACGAGTTCTCTGGCGATGAATTGGAAGCGATCTTCTCGGCGCTCTCCGGAGCCGGTTTCACGAACGTGGAGATCATGACCGGCATGAACGAAGCCGATGGGGTCTTGGGCGAAAACGCGCTTGCCGCCATCATCCAGGGCGCGCTCAAACACGGCGTACCAATGGAGGACGTCGTTTCTTTCCTGACCAAAGAAGAGGCCGACCCCGACGACCTCGACGAGGAAATGAGCGACTTGGAGATCGGAATCCGAACGCGGGTTGACGTGCTCCACGCGTTCCTGCATTCCAAGGACACCCCGGCCCCGACCCAAGAGCCCGGGAACTGAAATCTGATCAGTGAATACACCCAGCCATGCTGGTGGCCCACTCCCGGAGGAGTGGGCCGTTCTATTTCTAGAAATCGTTTCAGAATGCTATCGGAATTATTTTGAAGAGAAAGATGTATTTATAAAATAGTAGGCCCGGAGCATCCCGCCCCGGGCCACACAACAAAATCGGATCACTCCTCATCGCCACGCCCCCCTGACTGTCCGCTTTTTGCCGCAAAGCGTCGAAATCTTCAAGTCGACGCTCAGCCACCCCATGGAATCTACCCCCACGGAATCAAGGATGTAGAGCCATAGGATCACGGTCCGTTCGCCGACCCCTTTCCTGCCGCGGAGGTCATGGAGGTCGATCCGGGCGGCGAGTTCTTTGACGTTGCGGGGCTTAAAGCGCGCGAGCGCTTGATGAAGTATGGAGGCTGCCCTGAAAAACGGGCATCCCATTCGGATCAGCCTCCGCCGAGTGAAAGTGTTTCGCCCGATTTCCAGGAGAACTCCGTCCAGGTATCCGGCGAATCTCCTCCCCGCTCTTTCTTCGATTCTTTGTTTCCCCCTCATTGCCGCACCTCCCACTTCGGGATGGATGGCCTCATAGCTTGTCACCTCTTGTACGTGGAATTTTCGGAACGGCGAAGCCGCCCAAATACTGGGCATAAAAATAACATTATTTACTTGCCTAGTCAACTCTTGTGGGGTGCCTCACGGGAATTGAACCCGTATTGCCGCTGCCACAGAGCGGAGCTTTACCATTAAGCTAGAGGCACCATTATTTCTTAACAAGTATAGCGTATTCGCTTTGACGCGTTTTTTCAAGGCCCGCGGAAATGCCGCAACGAATCTTTGTGAAAGAAGATTGACCGTTTCCAGCCGTTTCTCTATAATTCCACCATATGTCCAATCTCACTAAAAATATTCTCTGGGCGATCCTCACGCTTATTGTGATCTCGCTGCTTTTCTCTTTTTTTGTGAACCCTCCCGCCTCACCGCAAACATTGAACTTGAACCAGCTCGTGGACAAGATCAATGCCGGCCAGGTCACGAAGGTGGTGGTGAACGGCAACGACCTCGCGGTGACACAGAAAGACGGCAGCGCCGCCGTTTCCAAGAAAGAAAGCGAATCGGGAATTTCGGAGACCCTGAAAAATCTTGGCGTGAACCCGACGGCGCTCCAGGGCGTCGATCTTGAGGTGCAGGAACAGTCGGGCTGGCAGTTCTGGGCCGGGATCCTGATCCCCACGCTTCTCCCGCTCATTGCCATCGGATTCTTTTTCTGGCTCATGTTCCGCCAGGCGCGCACAGGCGTGAATCAGGCGTTCAATTTCGGCCGGTCAAACCTGCGGCTTTCCACCTTTAAAGACAAGGTTCTTTTCAAAGATGTCGCCGGCCTGAAAGAAGCGAAGGAAGAGCTTATTGAGGTCGTCGATTTCTTAAAAAATCCTAAAAAGTTCCTTGACTTGGGCGCACGGATCCCCCGCGGGATCCTGCTTATGGGACTGCCGGGGACGGGGAAAACGCTCGTTGCGCGCGCGGTCGCGGGCGAGAGCGGCGTACCGTTCTTTTATATCTCCGCATCGGAGTTCGTTGAAATGTTCGTGGGCGTGGGCGCCTCGCGCACGCGTGACGCCTTCATGACGGCCAAGCGCGCTGCTCCCGCGATCCTTTTTCTTGACGAGATCGATGCGGTCGGCCGCCAGCGCGGCGCGGGCCTGGGCGGCGGGAACGACGAGCGCGAACAAACGCTCAACCAGATCCTTGTTGAGATGGACGGGTTTGACCGCGACACGCGCGTGATCGTCCTCGCCGCCACGAATCGCCCGGATATTTTGGATCCTGCGCTTCTCCGTCCCGGCCGGTTTGACCGGCGCGTCATTCTTGACCTTCCCGACCTGAACGACCGCGAAGCGATCCTCAAGATCCACGCCGAAGGAAAATTGATCGAGAAAAACGTGTCTCTCCGCAAGGTGGCCGTCCGCACCCCGGGATTCTCCGGCGCCGATCTTGCAAATCTCATGAACGAGGCGGCGATCATCGCCGCGCGGCGCGGAAAGAAGATCATCGGCCAGGATGAATTTTTTGAAGCGGCGGAGAAAGTGATCCTCGGTCCCGAACGTAAGAGCCGCGTCATCTCGCCGAAAGAAAAAGAGATCACCGCCTACCACGAAGGCGGCCACGCGCTCGTTGCCGCAGCCGTGAAGAACGCCGACCCCGTGCAGAAAGTTTCCATCATCAGCCGCGGCTTTGCCGGCGGATACACCATGAAGCTTCCCACCGAGGACCAGCACATAAAGACCCGTAGCCAGTTCCTTGCCGACCTTGCCATGATGATGGGCGGCTATGCATCGGAAAAATTGACCTTCGGCGAGATGTCCACTGGCGCGTCAAACGACCTTAAAGAGGCATCTGAACTCGCGCGGCGGCTCGTGACGAAATACGGCATGAGCGATCTTGGCCCCGTGACCTTCGGCAAGACCGAGGAACTCATCTTCCTTGGCCGCGAGATCACCGCAGAAAGAAATTATTCCGAAAAAGTGGCGGCGGAGATAGACGCGCACGTGCACGGCTTCATCTCGCGCGCATATGACATTGCGGAAAAGATCCTCAGGGCGCACAAGCCGGCGCTCAAAAAAATAGCGGAGACCCTTATTCAGAAAGAGACGCTGGAACAGGAGGAATTCTACGGTCTTTTGAAGCCGTTCAAGATAAAACCGATCGCGGCGTAGAATAGAAGCCGATAAATAATTTCTTTATTTGATATAATAGAAGGGTGCGTAAAGGCCGACCCCGGGTTGGGTTTACAACTATCTATTTATGAAAGCACTCCATATCATCGCATTCATCCTGCTCGTTGTTGGCGGCTTGAACTGGCTCCTTGTCGCATTCGGCTGGAATCTCGTTGACGCTATTTTCGGAGTGGGTTCCATGCTCTCGCGCATAATCTATGTGCTCGTGGGCCTCGCTGCGCTCGTTGAGCTTTTTGGGCACAAGAAGAACTGCAGGACCTGCACCGCCGGAAGCGCGATGTAATATAAAGCAAATACAGAAAAACGGCTCCCGCTCGGACGAGGGCCGTTTTTCTTTTTAAAGTTTTTAAAACTCCACCGTAATCGTCCCGTCCTCCCCTTTTTGAAACGGATGTTTTATCTCCCTCATTTCCGTCACAAGATCGGCGGCATCAATAAATTCCTGCGGCGCGTTGCGGCCGCTTAGAATCAAAATTTTGTCTTTGGGAAAATCCTTCACCGCGCCGAGCACCTTCTCCGCCGTCAAAAGCCCGAGCGAAACCGCCACATTTACCTCGTCAAGCACCGTGAGGTGCCACGTGCCCGAATCCTTTTCCCGGACGAACGCCGCGAGTGCCTCCCGTGCCGCTTCTTTGTGTTTTTCAATCGGCAGCTTGTCGCCCAAAATCCCCACGAACCCCAGCCCCATTTTCCGTATTTGGAATTTTTCCTTTGGAATATTGAATTGCTTCGCAAATTCGTCTTCCCCGGAGATCCACGGTCCTTTGATGAACTGGATCATGAGCGCCGCCTTCCCCCGCCCCAAAACCCGCATCATCTGGCCCAGCGATGCCGTCGTTTTTCCCTTCCCGTCGCCCGTAAAAACAATGATCATTCCTTCCGCCGCCTTTCTCTCGCCGTGATCTTTTTCCCCAGCCATACCGAAACCGCCGCGGCAAGCACGGTAATGATCACGGCATAGGAAAGCTGCTCCCAAAGCGAGCCCGCGCCGCCGAACAGGTTCTCAAACAGATGTTTCAAGGCGTCGTCCCACGCAAGCGCCGCGATCAATCCCAGCGCCGCGATGACAAGCGTCACGATCCGCTCGCCAACGTGCGATTGCACGCGGTCCAGTTCATATTTTTCCCAAAATTTTTCCAACTCGGAGATTTCCGTTTTTTCCCTCGGGTCCATGAAAAAATGATAGCATCATCCGTGCGGGTTGAGAATATGTGGGCGCGGTAGGATTCGAACCTACAACCGGACGTGTATAAGACGTCTGCTCTGCCGTTGAGCTACGCGCCCGTCGGTTACTTGCCTACTATAGCATCAAACCGGTCCATTGCCTGCCCGGCTTGACTGTTGAAATTGTTGATCGCGTTCACGTCGGTATTGATCTGGTTCACGAGCGCCTGCACCTCCACGTTTGTGCCCCCCTGTCCCGTAAAACGATTGCGGAGCACATCAAGAAGTTTCCCCAGGTCGGCACTGTAATTAATAAGCTGATTGATAAGCGCCAACCGGTTGGAAATGGATTCCAGCGCCGCCTGCCGCGCATTGAAATCGGAAATTTCGGAAAGCGCTTTTGTCATCTGCCCGACCTGCGCCGAAAGCTCCACCGCTTGATCGCGGATCTGTTGGCTCTGGGCAACAAGGCCGGTCGTAAGCGTAAGCGCGTTCGCATAATCCTGTTTTTGATCAAGTGTGTTCACTTGTTCCAGAGAAACCATTGATTGGTTGGAAAGATTCACAATGTTTTGCGCAATGATGGCGCCCTGCATGCGCGCATCAACAAAATCCTGCGGAACGCCGCCTTTTCCCTGCGTAAACCAGACGACAACATAGCCCAAAATCACAACAGCCGCGAAGGTCACGATAACTTTTGTCCGGCGGGAACCAAGCATTTGATTACATCATTTTTACCAGAAAATCTTGAAAATGGCAAGTGAAAATGCTACTTTATTACTACGTTCCGGACACCGGCAAAGGTGCGCGAACGCAATGATAAAATGCGCGAGCGCAACCACGGCGCCCCGCGCGGGTATCGTATAACGGCATTACCGCAGGTTTCCAACCTGCTGACAGGGGTTCGACTCCCCTTACCCGCTCACTCACCGCAAGAAGCACTAAGGTTTGACGAGTTGCTTTATTGGGACTATATAAAGAATAGGAGGTAAACGCTCATGCGTTTCGGTCGGTCCATTGCAATAGCGGTAGCCGCGAGCGCGGTTGCTGTGCTGTTCTTTTACCCCGTGATGGTGGCTGGCGGCGGAATCCACGAGGGCACAGAGGTCAAACCGATCTTAATCTCGTGGGATTGCGGGCGGCTTCGGGTTGAGGCGGCCGGACGGCTGCTTGATGAGAACAAGCCCGTGCCGACAGAGGAAGAGGCCCCCTATGCCACCCTGAGCTACGTTATCGACATGGACAGAAGAACCATGTCCGACGGGCGCACAGAAGAGAGCTTCTCTCCCCAAGAGGCGGGGATCATCCGCCCGTTCCTGAACATCGCGGAGCGGTACTTCGGGGATGTACTTGGAGAACCCCCCACGAGCTTCGCGTGGTCCCCGGATGTCGGGCCGGTCGCCAAGGTTACAACAAAGGGAGGCGAGGCCCTCATCAATTTTCAAGCTTCAATGATGATCAAGGGGAAAGCGTCACAGCCAGAGCGCATCACCGCGTACGGCAACCACACGGTGTGGATCGCCATAAACGCAGTGCAAGTCTACTGCATGGAATCGGTTGAATGGTGGATCAATCAGCGGGGACACGCCCCTTCCCTGCCCTCGCCGCGGCTACGCCGGCACAAACCGTCGACGCCCGAAGAACCACCGCCCGCCGAGGTGCTGCCTAATCGAATCAGCGGCACCGCGCGTGGTGCTGTTCACTTCCGCCCCAGGACTCTCTGGGGCGGTCTTCTTTGTAAAAAGTAGAGGTCGGTTTCCCATCCACCCATTTACAAACGAAACGCGCGGGACCGATCGTGGCCCCGCGCTGTCTATCCCGCCCTTCGTTCATCTTGTCTTCGCCACAGCGGAACGTCTCTTGCCCTTTGCTGTAGCGCACTTCTTGCAGTGTCGATGGCTTGCCTCGTTTTACCGAGACTCAATCCAATCTGCGCAGCGATCTCCCCACACGGCCTCCCTTCTACCTCGTGCTGGAAGAAGGCAAACCTCCCGTAATTAGGGATGTTGTGGAGGCGGAAGACGCGGCCCACAAAGGCCTGTTCGCTCCCATTCCCAAAAGAAATCTTGCGCGGCGGCTCAACGGAAAGCCCGCGTTCTTCCTCGCGAAACAGGGTGGTCTCGGTGTGGTTATCGTATTTCCTTCGCCAGCGAGTTTTGCGCTCGCCATTCAGGATATTTCGGGCAATCTTGAACACCCACGCCTCAAACGCCCCCTGGCTATCGCCGAAAAACAGATGTTGTTTTTCGAACGCCCGCAGGAAAGTCGCCTGCACGAGATCTTCGGCGGTCGCATTGAGATCTACTCTCCAACGCTCCCGCCACATCACCCTCGTAAACATCCGCCATAGCGCTCTCCTCCTCGTTTCAAAGCAGAGGACGAGCGCCGTTTCAAAATCAAACTCTTGCATTCGTCCTCCCCTCCCAAGGAGTTAACAGCTGGGATAAAAGTACATTACAATAATGACCCCGTCAAGTAAATTCGCTGGTTATTAAAAGCAAATCACCCAGGTCGCAAGGACGAGGGTGGTTTGATGAAACTGCGCTTAATCTGCGCGTGATGGCCTGGCCGGCCAACATTCCGGATAATGCCGGATAAAGAAAGTATGATGATGACGAATCAACTACTTTTAGTTTATCGCTACAGAAAGCCCCGTCAAACACATTCTGTGGACAACCTCTGGATTACCTTATTTTAAGCCGAAAAAGGTGTCGTTTGCCGAGCCGCACCACTTCGCCGCCAGCAAGCAAAATGTCCTCCTGTGGTTTCTTTTTGGTTTCTCCATTGATATCAAATCCACCCTGTTCAATAAGGCGCCGCGCATCGCTTTTGCTTCCCACTACGCCCGAGGCGAGTACAAGATCAAGTGCCGTCATCGTTCGCGTTTTAAGCACAAGCTCCGGAAGATCGCTGGGGATCTCTTTTTTTGAAAATACTTTCTCAAAATGTTCCTGCGCGAGCCGTGCCGCTTTTTCGTCGTGAATTTTCTTGACGATCTCAAAAGCCACCTTCGCTTTCGCCTGTCGCGGTCCCGTCCTCAAAATGTTTTTAATTTCGTTGAGTGGGACGCGGGTACAATTCACCAAAAGGACCTCTATCATTTCGTCGGGCTGCGCCATAATCGCTCCGTACATTTCTTCCGGCAGGGAAGAAAGAAAAACGCCGGTGCCGCGGCTTTTTGACATCAACTCCCCCGTTTTTGGATTCTCCATCAAATTCACCGCAACCACGAATTTTTCCTTATTCTTCAGGCGTCCCAGAAGAGTGCGACCGGCGAGCGCATTAAAAATTTGATCGGTGCCGCATAGCTCAATGTCAGTATCAAGCGCAACGCTGTCGTATCCCTGCATGAGAGGATATAAAAACTCGTTGAGATGGATTGGTATATTCTCTTTTATGCGCTTTTCAAACATATCCCTCTTCACCATCTGTTGGACGGTGAAATACGCCGCGAGTTCAATGACCTCCTCAAGAGAAAGCTTGGAAAGCCATTGGCTATTGTAGACGAGGCGGGGCGGATTTTTTTTGTCGTTAAAATCCAGAAGGTTCTTTATTTGCGGGATCCATGCCTTCACGTTCTTTTCCACTTCCGCCTTGCTCATCCTTTTCCTTGCGCCGGAGCGCTCGCTCGGATCCCCAATCCGCGCGGTAAAGTCGCCGACAAGAAAAATGGCCTCGTGCCCCAGTTGCCGGAATTCTTCCAAGAGCATCAAATTTTTAGCGTGGCTCAAGTGCAGCGCTGGGCTGGTTGGATCAAATCCAATATAGATCCTCAGGCGTTCCCCCGACAGCATCTTTTTCAGCAGATCGTTTTGAACGGGAAGAACTTCCTTAATGATGCCCCGATCAAATATTTCAGCGATTCTTTTTTTGTTGGTGATCACCCCCATATGTTCAAGTATAAATCAAAACCTGCCCTAACAACAAAGTTCTCTTCGAGAACTTTGTTGTGCGCGCCATCGTTCCCCAAGCCTTATTTCCCCTCCTGCTTTGCGTTCTTGATGATCTCGTCGATCACGCCGTAGGTCTTCGCCTCGTCGGCGGAAAGCCAAAAGTCGCGGTCGGTGTCCTTTTCGATCTTGGAAAGTGGTTGCCCGGTGTGTTTCGAAAGCAGTTCGTTGAGCTGCTGCTTGGTCTTCACGATCTGTTTGGCCGCGATCTCAATCTCGATCGCCTGCCCTTCCGCGCCGCCCATCACCTGGTGGAGCAGGATCTGCGAATTCGGCAGTACGAACCGCTTCCCCTTCTGCCCGGCCGCGAGCAGGAATGCGCCCATGGACGCCGCGATCCCCACGCACATCGTTGAAACGTCCGCTCCCACGTATTGCATGGTGTCGTAGATCGCCATGCCGGCCGTGACCGAGCCGCCCGGACTATTAATATAGAGCTTGATGTCTTTCTTTTGGTCCTCGTGGTCAAGAAAGAGAAGCTGCGCGATCACGGTGTTCGCCACTGCATCGTTGATCGACCCGCCCAAAAAGATAATGCGTTCCTTAAGCAGGCGCGAATAGATGTCATATGCGCGCTCGCCGTACTGCGACTTCTCAATAACCGTCGGGATTAGATATTGGTTTTCTGGTTCCATGTTTTTTGTATTATAGCGCTATTTTATAAGAATGGTACGAGCAACAAGGCAATAATGTTGATGATCTTGATGACCGGGTTGATCGCGGGACCGGCGGTATCTTTGTAAGGATCGCCGACCGTATCGCCCGTGACGGCCGCTTTGTGCGCTTCCGAACCCTTGCCGCCCAGATTTCCTTCCTCTATGTACTTTTTCGCATTGTCCCACGCCGCGCCGCCGGAGGTCATGGAAATCGCAACGAAGATACCGGTCACAATGGAGCCGACGAGCAGTCCGCCGAGTGCGAGCGGTCCCAACACGAACGCCACAAGGATCGGCAGGAGCACCGGCAGAAGCGCGGGCACGATCATTTCTTTGATCGCGGCCGAGGTTACGATGTCCACGCACTTCGCGTAATCCGGCTTCGCGGTGCCTGCCATGATGCCGGGGATCTCTTTGAATTGCCGGCGCACTTCTTTGACGACGCTGCCTGCCGCCTTGCTCACCGCGCGCATGGAGATGGACGCAAAAAGATACGGGATCATGCCGCCGATCAAAAGTCCCACGATTATTTTTGGGTTGCTCAGGTCAAACGAGATCGCACCGCCACCATGCTTGTTCTGCAAGTCCTGCACGTACGAAGAAAAGAGTACGACCGCGGCGAGTCCCGCCGAACCGATCGCATAACCCTTCGTGACGGCCTTCGTTGTGTTTCCTACTGCATCAAGCGCATCGGTCACTTTGCGCACATGGTCCGGAAGACCCGCCATTTCCGCGATACCGCCGGCATTATCGGTAATCGGACCGAACGCATCTATCGCGACTACGATCCCCGCCATAGAGAGCATGCTCATTGTGGCGAGCGCGATGCCATAGAGGCCGCTCACTGAATACGCCGCAAGGATTCCCGCAACGATCACGACTACCGGCAACGCCGTTGATTCCATGCCGACTGAAAGCCCGGTGATAATGTTCGTGCCATGCCCCGTCGTTGACGATTCGGCGATTGACCGCACCGGCCGGAATTTCTTTGATGTGTAATATTCCGTGATCAAAACGGTGAGCGCGGTTATCAATATCCCCACAAGCATCGGAAAGAAAAGTTGTGAGAAGGTCATGCTGCCGACCGCGGCACCGTTCGCGCCATTGGCCGCTGCCACGTAGCCGCTTGCCAAAAACCAAAATCCGACGAGCGAAAGAATGCTCGCGGCGATAAGTCCTTTATAGAGCGCGCCCATGATCGCTCCGCTTTTTCCAAGCCGGACAAAGAATATGCCGAGGACGGAACTAATGATGGAAATACCCCCAATCACAAGCGGTAAAAGCACTACGCTTTCTGACCCCGGGAACATCAGGCTCCCCAGGATCATCGCGGCAATCGCCGTCACGGCATATGTTTCGAAAAGGTCGGCTGCCATGCCGGCGCAATCGCCCACGTTGTCGCCCACGTTGTCCGCGATCACCGCCGGATTCCGCGGATCGTCTTCCGGAATGCCCGCTTCAACTTTCCCGACCAAGTCCGCTCCCACGTCCGCGCCTTTCGTGAAGATGCCGCCGCCCAAGCGCGCGAAGACGGAGATCAAACTGCCGCCGAATCCCAATCCGATGAGCGCGCGTACGTCGTGCGTGATCGCGTAGAAACCGGAAACGGAAAGCAGCGCAAGGCCGACCACGAGCAACCCCGTGACCGATCCGCCCTCAAATGCAATACTAAGCGCCCGCGCGAGTCCCGCCTTCGCCGCTTCCGCCGTTTTCACGTTCGCGCGCACCGACATGTTCATGCCAATGTAGCCCGCCAGAGCCGATGCGAACGCGCCGATAACAAACCCCGCCATCGTAGTCCATCCCAAAAATACGCCGATAAGAATGGCCACCACCACCGCAACCAAGGCGACCGTCTTATACTGCCGGTTCAAATAGGCCTTCGCGCCAATCTGGATCGCGCGCGCGATCTCCTGCATTTTTTGATCGCCCGCCGGCGCTTTGGAGATCTTTAAGATTAATACAAACGCGAACACAATGGCGACCACACTGCTTCCCAACGAAAATAAGATTGGCGACATGTTTTTATTTTATATTATTTTTACGTGATGATGTCTTCCTTTTCGTCGTCCGTTTCCGGCACCGCGATCTGATCTGATTCCGGCGCGCCCGCAGTACCGCCCTCCTGCGTTTCCTCCGGCCGCGTCTGCGAACGCACGTCAATCTTCCAGCCCGTGAGCTTCGCCGCAAGCCGCACGTTCTGTCCGCCCTTGCCGATCGCCAGGCTCAACTGGTTTTCCGGAACGTACGCGCGCGCTTCGCGCCGCGGGAGGATATCCACCTTCTCCACCTTCGCCGGCGAGAGCGCGTTCGCAATGAATTTCTCGGGGTCTTCCGACCACTCCGCGATGTCGATTTTTTCGTTGCCCAGCTCATTATTCACCGCCATTACGCGGGTTCCCCGCTGTCCCACAAGCGCACCTACGGGGTCAACGCCTTCTTGTTTTGATGCGACCGCCACCTTCGTCCGGTTCCCCGGCTCGCGCGCAATAGCTTGTATCTCGATCGCTCCCTCCGCAAGTTCCGGCACTTCCATGCGGAAAAGTTCTATGACGAATTTAGGATGCGAGCGCGAAAGGATGATCCCCGGAAGCCGCGTGTCCTCCTGGACCGCAAGCACCAAGAATCGCAGCCGCTCACCCGCACGGTAATGCTCTCCCGGAATAGATTCGTTCGCGAACATCACGCCAATCGTCCTTCCAAGATCAATAAACACATTCCCCCGTTCGAATCGCTGCACCAGACCGCTCACGATCTGTCCCTCTTTGTCGCGCCACTCATTCAAGATGGAATCGCGCTCCGATTCGCGGAGTTTTTGCAAAATAACCTGTTTCGCCGTCTGCGCCGCGATCCTTCCAAAATCATCATGCATTTCAAGCGGAAAGGTAATTTCCTCGCCAAGCGCCGCGTCCTTTTTTACTTTTTTCGCATCTTCAAGCGTAATGTGCCGTTCAGGATTGAACCGCGGAAGTTTCTCTTCTTCCTCGGCAATCACCGCTTCTTGTTCCCTTTTCCCTCTTTTTTTGGCCTCACCCTTTTTCTCTTCCTTCTCCCTTTCCTCTGCTTCTTCCATATCAGAAACAAAACGCACCGTCGTTTCATCAACCACCATTTTTACCTGCCAAAACTTCAGTTCGCCGGTTGCCTGGTCAAGCTCGCACTTCACCACTTCCCCGCGCTGGCCATACTCTCTCTTGTATGCGGCGGCTATCGATGACTCAATGACCTCAAGTACCTTCCCGGGTTCCAGGCCTTTTTCTTCTGCAACCTGTTTCAATGCCTTTGATAATTCCTTTATGTTGAGCATATTAAGTTTTTTTGATTGTCCCCCCCCGTTTCTTTAAAAAAGTCCGCTCACGAGCGGACCAGCACTACAAAAGGATAATATCGCGATTCCCGGGAATTTGTCAAATGTTCTCGTAGTGCCGAATATCAGACGCCTTGCCGTCGGCTCCGATATCAACCGCCAAAAGATCGATTCGCCATCCTTTTTCTTCGTCAACGATCTCTGGATGCTGCCGCGCAAAAAATTCGCATGTTCTGCTTATCTTTCTTAGTTTTGCCCCAGTCAAATTATCTTCTGGCATCAATCTTGCAAAACTAGCTATCCCCCCTCCTGTCGTAAAAGATTTAACCTCGCAAAATACCAGAGTTCCGTCGTCAGATCTAGCAATAATATCAATCTCATCCGACTTTCTCCTATAATTTCTTTCAAAAACCCTCCATCCTCTTTTAATAAGATATTCATAAGCAATATCCTCGCCTAATTTCCCGATTTTTATCCTATTTTCCATAAAAACTATTTTAAATGTGTTTAGCGTAAAACATATTTAAAAATCAAATTTATGGCAATTTTTATGAAAATCATCATTTTTCTATTTTAATTGTGTTTAGCGTAAAACACTTTGTAAAACAATTTTGTTTTACAGCAGCAAAATCAAGCTTATCGGGTTTTGCCGGATTCAATCAATTAATCCGGCAATGCGGCAAAAAGTGAGGTAATCCGGCAAAATTTAATGAAAATTTAATAATTGCCGGATTATGCTTGCCGGAAAGGAATTTCGATAACTTTTAAGGATTTCCACAGGCCATCCACAATTTCGTGGTACCGGCCACATAGAGTCCGCCAGGCGGTCTGCTAAAATGTACTCCTATGGACACCAAACAACTTGATGAGTACAAACGGAAGCTTGAGAGGGAACGAACCCTCCTTCTCAATGAGATCAAACAAAACGAGAAGCCGGTCAATTTTGGGAGCGACACCGTCCGCCTCGACGAAGAAACCGACGAGACAGAAGAAATCGGCAATCAACTGGCGATTGTCCACGATCTTAAAAACAGATTAGAAGAAATCAATGCCGCACTGGGGAAAATCCAATCAGGTGGGTATGGCATCTGTGAGCAATGCGGCAAAGCTATTGAAGCAACGGTTCTTGATATTGATCCGGAATCCCGTTTCTGCAAGCATTGCAAATCAAAGAAGTAAGCACAAGAAATCTTTTAGAACTTTTTAATCGGCGGAATGGTATTGATGGAGGGTGACCATCAAGAACCTTTCCAAAGTTCATTCTGCCGAACTTGAAGGTGTTGACGCAAAACTCATAGAGGTGGAGGTTGATATAAATGTCGGCCTTCATTCTTTCACTATTGTCGGCCTCGCTGATAGAGCGTTGAATGAAGCGAGGGAAAGAGTAAATTCCGCATTGAAGAATTCCGGGGCAAAGCCGCCGAATCGGGAAAACAGAAGAATAACCATCAACCTTGCTCCAGCTGATGTTAAAAAGGCTGGATCGCATTATGATCTTGCGATCGCGCTCGGCTATCTCCTCGCCACAAAACAGATCAAGACATTTGAAACTGCCGATAAAATTTTTGTCGGCGAACTTGCGCTTGATGGGAGATTGCGACCGGTGAATGGCGCGCTCAATATCGCACAGATGGCAAGCAATTTGGGCCTTAAATATTTCTTCTTGCCGAAACAAAACGCAAATGAGGCGGCGGCGATCCGGGGGATAAAAATAGTTCCACTCAAGAATCTCGGTGATGCAATCGCCATCTTGGAAGAAAGAGGGGATGCCGAAGTAATAAAATCACCGAACCCCGTCGCCGAAAAAAAGAGCGTCTTCCCCGATTTTTCAGAAATTGTCGGCCAGGAAAACGCAAAGCGTGCGCTTACTATCGCAGCCGCTGGTAGCCACAACGTCCTTATGATCGGTCCGCCCGGGGTGGGAAAAAGCATGCTTGCAAGGGCGTTTGCGGGAATATTGCCGAATCTTACGATCCCCGAAGCCATAGAGATCACGAAAATTTGGAGTGCTGCTGGATTGAGCCCTGGACGGCTTGTAGAGCAACGCCCGTTCCGCATGCCGCACCAGACCGCATCCATCACTGCGCTTATGGGCGGCGGCCAGGATCCAAAACCAGGCGAGATAAGCCTTGCACATCGGGGCGTGCTTTTTCTCGATGAACTGCCGGAATTCCAAAGAAACGCGCTTGAGGCGCTCCGTGAACCGATGGAGTCGGGGATAATCCGCATCGCACGAGCAAAACAAAGCATCGCATTCCCTGCAAGATTCACGCTTATCGCCGCAATGAACCCTTGCCCATGCGGTTATTATGGCGACGTGGAAAAGGAGTGCAGATGCAGCGCCTATGAAGTCATAAAATATCAAAAAAGAATATCGGGGCCGCTTCTGGATCGCATTGACCTCCAGATAAAAGTAGGCCGCGTGAAGATCTGCGAACTACGAAAAGGGGATTCGCGCGAGGCAGCGAGCCGGGATATCAAACGCCCAGTTGAATCGGCGAGAAGTCTCCAAATGGAACGATTCAAGCGTCTGAATATTGTGACGAATGCGGAGATGAGCTCCCACGAGGCGCAATCAATGGCACGCCTTCTGCCGGACGCGGAAAAATTTCTGGAAACTTTTGACAGGAGCCGCATCTCGCCGCGCAGCTATTATCGCATTCTTAAGGTCGCACGCACCATCGCCGATCTTGAAGCTTGTACGTGCGTATCCGCCGAACACCTCGCCGAGGCCTTCAGCTACCGCCTGCGGGAGGAGGTCTAATGTTTTATTGATATAATGAATAGCAATGATCACGAGGGCCCTCAAGAAGATCGAAGGTGTCACTGCGCCGCTTTGGCAGTGGGGCGCGGGATTCGTGGGCATCCTTTTCGTCAGATTCTTTCTTGAAAACTTTTCAAATCCGGTACTGAGCTTTCCCGGCATCCCCGATGCGGCGACGCTTGTCCACTACTTCCTTTTCTATTTCGGCGTTTTTATTTCCTCCTCGCTTATTTTGTGCATCTTCGTTCCCAATATCACAAAGGTTACGAAGTTCCTCTTTTTTGGATTCCCCATCCTTTGGCTCCCCCCCATCGTTGACCTTATTGTTTCGCATGGCGGGGGATACCGCATGGCTTATGTGTTCCCCACGAACATTATTTCGTTTTTCGCTACCGCACTTTGGTCGCCCACCATCTCTCCCCTCGGCGGCGTCACCCCCGGCATTCACGCGGAACTCGTCGTCATTATTATTGGCATCCTGGGATATGTTTTCATTAAAACGCGGAGTGTCGGAAAATCGGTGGGTGCGACCGTTCTTATTTATTGCGCGTGGGTTTTTTGGATAGCATTTCCCGCCTTCCTTGGAAAGATCGCCGGCGTCCCCTCGTTCGCCCTTCTTATATCGGCATTTTCCTCGCCCCGCCTGCTGCAGAATCTGATCCAGCCGAATCTCCTGCCCTCCTACGCGCACGCAGCCGAGGTGGTATTCAATGGGGGAATATCGGTCATTTTTTATGTTTTAGATTTTCTCCTTATGGTCGTCTGGGCGATTCTCTATAACGTGAAATTTGCGCGGGCGATCGCAAAGAATCTTCGGTTTACCCGTCTTGTTTATTATGTGAGCCTGGTTGTGATCGGGGCCCTCGTCGCCGTCCGGATGTTCCCGCCGCAATCGCCCACAAGCTGGATTGATATTTTCCTTTTTGCCTCTCTCGTCATAAGCTATTTCTGCGCATGGGCTTTTGCCGTCGGGATAAACGACCTTGCAGACATAAAAATTGACGCGGCGAGCAATCCAGATCGGCCGCTTCCTTCCGGTGCCGCTACTGCATCCGATTTCGGGAACGCCAATTCATTCTTTCTTGTTTGGCTGCTTGTTGGCGGATTTATCTGCGGCTATTGGACATTCTTCACTGTTCTTGTTTTTACCGCGGCGTACTATATTTATTCTGCTCCGCCCTTGCGGATGAAGCGCGTTCCGATTCTTCCGTCTTTTCTCATATCGCTCGCGAGCTTGTCGGCGTTCACGGCGGGATTTTATTTCATTGACACGAACAAATTTGTCTTTGATCTTCCGATGCGTCTCGCTGCGCTTATCGTTGTTCACATCACACTCGCGGCAAATCTCAAGGACATCAAGGATATTGCGGGCGACCGCGCGGACGGCATATGGACCATCCCCGTACTTTTTGGGAAAGAGAAGGGGAAGCAAATCGTGGGGGCCATGTTTGCGGTGGCATTCCTTGCCGTGCCCACAATACTTCACAGCTGGACATTGTTCCTCCCGTCGCTTATGGCGGCGATACTGGGCTATATATTCACCGTCATGAAAAATTACCGCGAGGGGAGGGTCTTCGCCCTCTATTTCGCCTATGTTGGCGTGGCGGGGATACTTCTGTGGATGCTGCCTGTCGCCCAGTGGTAGCCTCTCTAAATTAGCTAGCCCGCACGGCCTATCCTTTCACAAAAGGATTCTGTGCGCCGTATACCTCGAAATGCACGTGGCATCCGGTTGCATCTCCGGTCTCGCCCATAAGTCCGACGGTCTGCCCCTGCTTCACATAATCGCCGATTTGCACGAAAACTTTTTCGAGGTGGGCGTAACGGGTGCGCACGCTGTCGCCGAAGGGATGCTCTATAAGCACAAAGTTCCCATAGCCCTCGTTCCAACCGTCAACGGCATAAGGGACGTCTTCGTCGGGGATCACAAGCCCTTCCGCCGCGGCGACCACCGGCGTACCGCAGGAATTCGCAATGTCAACGGCATTATAGTGATGAAGGATCCCCCAATCGTAACCGTTCGTGGGCATAACAAACTCGCTATCATAATTCGGCAATGCCGCTGCGCTCGCAAGGATATTGGCGCTTTTCCCTCCGGGAATGATAACGGACATTCCCGGGTCAAGTGAAGCAAAATTCACCGAATGATTGAATTGAAGCACCCTGTCCTCGGAAACTCCGAAGTCATTGGCGATGGACGCGAGGGTGTCGCCGCTCCGCGCTTGATAGACCACGCCGGAGGTCGGCAGTATATTCAGCTCCTGGCCTGTTTTCAAAAGGTTCGCCCTCACACCGGGATTGGCGCTTACAATAGTATCGACTGAAATCCCAAAATAGGCCGCAATTTTCGAAAGATTATCTCCTTTCCGAACTTGGTACGAAATGACGCCCGAACGATCGAAGGCAGGACCGACCGGCACGCCGGAATCTTTTATTGTAGCGTTGTCGGATGAATCGGCGTCCGCAAAGACGGCATTGGGATACTCCGCGCTCGCGCCGCTAACGACCGATCCGGCAGTTGCCCCTCCGACGCTGGCGCCGAGTACCGCCGATTGACCGGACTCCGCTCCTTCGGCGCTAGAGATAAGAGGGGAAGGGCCGGGTCCCCCAAGAATCCCCCTTTCCTCAATGAGAGCCGTTTTCTTTGATAAAACTAAACCGGCCGAAACAAGACAGCCTATAACCAAAAAAACGGCCAGTGTTAATGGCTTATTCTTCCTATATAATTGTCTTACTATCGTACCAATAGAAATAAGCATAGCACGTATGTCATCCACACATCAAGCAGAAGGAGAAAAAAGCCGGAAAAACAAGGTTTTTCAACTAAATCCGGCCCAAAAGTCGGCGGCGGAAGCACCTGTTTCGCCTTTATTAATAGTGGCCGGCGCGGGGACCGGGAAAACAAGGACTCTCACGAGCCGGATGGTTTACCTGATAGATGGGGGAACGCCCCCTGAAAAAATATGCGCCATAACCTTCACCAACAAGGCCGCCCAAGAGATGAGGAACCGGATAAGCCGCGAGGAACCCTTTATTGGCACTTTCCACTCGCTCGGCGCAAGGATCTTGCGGGGCGAGTGCCGCAGGCTCGGGCGGACGCCGAACTTCGTGATATTCGACGATCACGATTCTTTTGATCTCATAAAAAAGATCGTCAAAAAATCTTTGGTGAACGATAAAAACAAAAAAAATACTCCTGCATTTTTCGCGCGACAGATATCAAAAATAAAAAATATTGATAGCGCGCTTGATGGCCTTAAGGAACCGCCGGAGCGGGCAGCGCTCATCCGGGATGTTTTTCACGAGTACGAAGCGGCGCTTGCGAGAAATAACGCATTTGATTTTGATGACCTCATTGAGAAGCCAGTTGCGCTTTTCGGGCAGCATCCCGAAGTCCTTGAAAAATATCGCGCAAAGTTCGATGCGCTCCTCGTTGACGAATATCAGGATATTAATCCAAAACAATACGAATTCGTAAAGCTTCTCGCCGGAGGGCACAACAATTTGAGCGTGGTGGGAGACGACGAACAAACTATTTATAGCTGGCGCTATGCCGACATAAGAACCTTTCTTGATTTTGACAAGGACTGGCCCGGCGCGAAAATTCATTTCCTTGAAGAAAATTATCGCTCGACGGCCACTATTATCCGCGCGGCCGCGGCGGTCGCGGAGAACAACCGTTATCGCACACCGAAAAAACTGTGGACGCAAAAACCCGAAGGGGAACGCATCGTTCTTTTTGAAGCATGGGGCGAGAACGAAGAAGCGGCGTGGATCGCGGAGGAAGCTAAAAAAATAAAGAGGGGAGAGGAACGCGCGGAGGTGGCGATCCTCTACCGCACGAATGCGCAGTCGCGCGCGATAGAACAGGCGCTCATTCGCCACGACCTCGCCTATCAGATCTTCGGTGGATTGAAATTTTACGAACGGCGCGAGGTGAAGGATGTGGTCGCCGCACTGCGCTCCGCCGCGAACGATCGCGACGAAATAGCGCGCGAACGACTGGAAAAAAACCTTTCAAAAAGGAAGTTTGCCGAATTCAAGCGGAAGATTGGCGCGGTAAAACATCCGAAGCCGCACGAGATCATCAAGATTTTCCTTGAGATCTTCGGCTACTTCGACTATCTGGAGGAAAATTTCGTGAACGCCGACGAGCGCGAAGAAAACATCGGAGAGCTCATTGTTTTTGCCTCCGGATTCGAGGATTTGCCCGAATTGCTTGAGAAAATAAGCCTTTTGCAGGCAGCCGACGATGAAACAAACGGGCAAAAGGGAGGGAGAAGGGGAGGCGACCGCGACGGAGAAAGAAAAAATAAAATAAATTTGATGACCATCCATCTCGCAAAGGGACTTGAATTTGAAAACGTGTTCATTGCGGGCGCCGCCGAAGGGCTCCTCCCGCACATCCGCTCGATCGACGACGAGCGTTCCCTTGAAGAAGAACGGCGGTTGATGTATGTTGCGATGACCCGCGCAAAGAAAAAATTATATATTGGTTTCTATGGAATGCCGTCGCGGTTCATCGCGGAGATACCGGAGGAGTGCATCACGCTCGCGCCAACCGAGGGGATGGGCGGCCTCGCGGGGGGAATGAGCGGCGATGAAATGAACGGCAACGGAACGGATGATGACGCGGAGGGTGCAGGCAAGAATACCGATGGCGAAGAAAAAATAATTGAAATTGACTGATGCCCAACAAATTTCTCGGACAACATTTTTTGAAGAATGCGGCGATCGCGCAAAAGATCGTCGCCGCGCTCCAGCCGGAACACGGCGACGTTATTTTTGAAATCGGCGCGGGGCACGGCGAGCTTACGCGGCTCCTTGCGGAAGCCTGCACAAAGAACGGATGCGAACTTTTCGCGATCGAAAAAGACCGGCACCTCGCGGGTGAGCTCGCGCAGCGATTTAAAACGAATGGCGTGGAAATTATTGCGGATGATGCATTGGCATTTTTCACATCATCGCTCCCCGAAAAATCGCGGGGCCGCTCATATAAAATCGTCGGCAACATCCCCTATTATTTCACTGGCCGCCTGTTCCGGGTCGTGAGCGAACTCGAGGCGAAGCCAGCGCGATGCGTCCTCATGGTCCAGAAAGAGGTGGCGGAGCGGATCGCCGCAAAACCGCCGAAGATGAACCGGCTTGCGGCAAGCGTACAATTCTGGGCAGACGTAAAAGTGATAGCTCCGGTCCCTAGAGAAAATTTCCTGCCGGCGCCCAAGGTGGATTCCGCAATCATATCGCTGGACTTAACCAATGACAAAAAGCGTGCAGAAAACATCCCGGCGGATCACTACTATGCGGCGGTACGAAGCCTCTTTGCGCAGCCAAGGAAGACTGTGCTCAACAACTTGGGAGGGCACGGGACGCAGGAAGAGAGGGAAATGGCCGCATCCATTTTAAAAAAAATCGGTGTCCCGCAAGAATCGAGGCCGCAAAACCTTACCGTGGAAGAAATCATGGCAATTGCAAAAGCCATCCTTAATGAGCGTTTTGGGGATAACCACATGGCTTGACAGCGCCTTTGCGCTATAATCTATATAAATGATAGACGTAAAGAAACTGGTCGTCGGGTTTCTGGTTTTGGCTGCCGCGACGGGCTCTTCGGCTTTCATTATCTCAACCACCAGCACCCTCTCCGCAAACAACGCCTCACCACCGCCTTCAAGCCCCGTAGCCGCCCCACTGCTCAGCGGTAATGCATTCGTGGCTCAACCTGCGGTTCCGGACATGAGCGACGTCGGCGTCGCGGGGCTTACCGATCCAACCCTCACCTCTTCAACCGAGACACAAGCAACGGACCCAAACAATCTTACCGAGGTGTTGGCGGGTTCGTTTCTCAACAACCTCGTCTCGGCGAACCCTGCCGGCGTTCAGACGGGACCGGATGGCAACACGATGCTCATAGCGCCGGACAACGGCGCGATCATCGCCCAACTCACAAAGAACGATGCGTTTAAAAAACTCCCCATCCCCAATTGGGATATAGAAGCGGCGGAGCAACCGATTATGATCGAAACGAGTTCTTCCCCGAATGCTTTAGCAAATTACAGCGATGCGGTAAAAAATATCTTTAACCAGTATTTTGTAGAAACCAATCTCCAGAGCATGCTCGATCAAAACGCCGACCCGAACGCCGCCGGCTACGTTCATGACCAAATCCAGAGCGCATTGCAAAACGTCGGCGGACTCAAGGTCCCGGCGGCGGCGGCGGATTTTCAAAAAAGCATCGTGAAGCTCTTGGTTTACGAAAAGAATCTGGCGGAACTTGTCCGGAGCGCTTCGGGCGACGACCCCCTTAAGGCCGTGCTCGTTTTTCAAACGCAACGCGAGAAGTACTCCGCCACGCTTCAAGATTTCAAAAACGAGCTGCAAAAAAATCCCGCAGGACAAATATTTTCTTCCAATGGAGATTCCCGGCAAGAACGTTCTGGCGTAGCCGTATTTCTCCGGAACCTCGTTGGGATAAAAACCGCCAACGCCCAATGGCTGACGTTTGATGCGTCGAATTTTGCGCAAATGCTCCTTGACTATGCAAACAACATCATTCTCCAGATTCTCAAAAATTTGATCATGAAGCTGATGCAGAATACCGTCCTGAAATGGATCAGCGGCAAGGGTGTCCCGCGCTTCATACAGAACTGGGGCAGGACGCTTGTGAACTCCTATACCACCGCAGCGGTCAATGCAATAGATCAACAAATGGCGTGCATCAATCCATCGCTCGCCCCGCGGCTAAGTGTCCTTTTTCAAGTTCCCTCTTTTAATAATGGAGGTGGCGGATTCTGCGCCATCCAGTTTCAAAATCAGTTGGCCGGAAACAAGCTGACGCAGTTTTACAACAGCTTCGAACAAGGCGGCGTTGATTCCTACCTGAAGCTGTTCCAGCCGGGCGGCAACGACTTCGGCATCCTTATAGACATCCAAGACCAGGCAATGGCGGCAGGAGGGAACAGCAAGAATGCCACACAGGCGAAATCCGCCGCTAACCAGGGATGGACCGGCAACGAACAATGCGCCGATGGTAGCGATCCGAACGGGGTGCACAATCATTGTATAGACTCAAAGGGTGTTGGATCCTATACCAATCCAGATGGGACCTGCGACCCCGGTCTCTTCTCGGAAGAAGTAGGAAATGGCGGCAAATGCGCCAACGGCGAAGATCCTCTCACTACATCCCCCGGCCAGGTTACGGGACAGGTATTCAACTCAACAGTGAAGGGCGGCCCTGAACTCGTCACTGCAGCGAACGACATTGTGGGACTCTTAAATGCCTTCCTTACTTCCCTCCTTAACTCCCTTGCAAGCGCCGCTATAAATTCCCTCAAGTAACCTATGAAGAAAAAATTTCTTAAGTTTTCCGTCCCTCTTGGATTTTTGCTTTTCCTCGGGTCCACACACTTCGCTTGTGCCGCCGACGCTCCCTCGACTCCCCCGGTCTCTTTCTCCCTTTTTGGATTGGGCGATCTCGCTTATATAGTCATTAGTAGGATAGCCTTCGGGATAAGCTATTTGATGGCCGTCGTCGGCGCTATTGTAATCGCTATGGAATCATGGCTCGTCGGGGTCATGCTAAACATAAACACCACCGTCTTTGATTCGCCAGTCGTTCAGAAAGGATTTGGTGTTACGTTATCCATCGCCAACCTCGGCTTCGTCCTTGGCATTATCGTGATCGCGATCGCCACAATTCTGCGCAGGGAAACGTACGGGATAAAGAAAATACTCTGGAAGCTTGTTTTTGCCGCCGTCCTCGTCAATTTCAGCCTGGTCATTATGGGGCCCATCTTCGGCTTCGCGAATTCCCTCACCCAATATTTCTTGAATTGCATTGATCCGTCCGTCAGTTGCAACGCCCCAAGCGGATTCACCGCCATGACCTCCATGAATGATTTTGCGGAAAGGCTTGCGGGGGCATTCAATCCACAAAGAGATTTTCTTTCCCTCGAAACAACAGCGAATACAAACGATCCAAAACTTGATAATATCGCCGGAGCGGCCTCCATCGGAGGAGCCAGCTTCGGGAAAATGATCGTCCCTATTTTATCGATGGTATTTGTCGCCGTGGCCCTTATTGTCATTGTTATAGTGCTTGCCGTATTCGTCTTCATGCTCCTCGTACGCTATGTCTACATCGCCATCCTCGCGGTGCTCATGCCTTTCGCATGGCTCGCGTGGATATTCCCCAGCCTTTCCAGCCATTGGAAGAAATGGTGGGACACCTTTTTCCGGTGGACATTCTTTGCTCCCATCGTGGTCTTTTTCCTCTGGCTTGCAATTGCGACGGCGGCGTCCATGAGCGAACCAACGACCAAATCTAATTTCGCCATGTACACCAGCAATAGTAACGAGCTCTGGGCGCCGATCGCAAACTTTCTCACCAACCTTTTCTCTCCGCTTATCCAAAACCTCCTAAATGAATTTATCCTTGTTGGACTTATGGTGGGAGGCATGATCGCCGCGAACAAAATGAGTATCACGGGAGCGAGCGCGGCCGTGGGCGCCGTGAAGTCGGTTGGCAACGCGATGCAGGGGTACGCAACCAAACAAGCGAAGAAGGGCGCGCGCTGGACCTATCAGAGGGCCGGCGGCGCAAAACTAAACGAGAGGTTACAAAAGAGCAGGATTCCATTTACCTCTGCGCTTGGGAGAAGCATGGCGGGCGTTACGGAAAAAGGAGGAAAGGACCTGGTTAAGGAAGCCGCAACGCAACTCAAGCTCGCGGGGATGAGCGACGAACAGCTCTTGATGGCAGCACAAGGGGCAAGAGGCAAAGAAAACACTCTTGCAGTTCTCGCTGAGGCGCAGAAGCGCGGGATATTGAATAAGGTAGGGAAAATCGGCGGAGAAGAAAATCTCAGCGCCTGGCTCGAGAAAAACCAGAGAACTTTTGGGGATTACGACCACGGAAAGCTTCATGGTGACGTCAACTTTGCCCTTGACTCGGACGAACGAATGCGGAGAATTGCCAAAGCGCAAGGGGAGGCAAGGGCGATGGCGGGAGCGGTAGATGTTCACGGAATCCTGGGAGCGCCAGGGACGTTGGTATCGGCAGAAAGACTAGCTGAAGAAGCTAGGACACTTAGAAAACAAGCTAAAGACCCCATAGACGTGATGGCGGCAGAAAGCTCTTTAAAGAATGCGAATGATGCCCTCAGGAAAGCAGCTGATGAAGTGGAGGTGTCCGATGAGGTGGGCAAAGACGGGAAAACGCTCTTGGGTGGGCCTGCGGATCAGATGGTGAAAGCCGGGGAACTCATGCGCGCGGCGGCGGAAGAATTCTTTAAGAATATAGACAGGGCCGATATTGCAAAATTCAAGCCGGGACAGATCTTCGGCGGCACGGCAAGCTTCGGCTTGTCCAGGGAAGCCATTGAGGCACTAAGCGAGGGGGTCGCCCATGGTCTGGCCGTGAAAACTCCTGCTCTTATGCCATCGCTAATTGGGAAGTTGGATTCTTCAGAAAGACTCCAGCGTTTTGCTGATACTTATAGGGCCGCGATCGAAAAAGCTGCAACGGCGGCAGGGGGAGGAAGGATTAGCGCAACAGATGTCACAAAATTAACCGAAGCGCTTAAGAGCGCTATGGGTAACCGCCTCGTTTGGGATTCTGGCGCTGCTGCTGCTCCTACGCCCACACCCACGCCAGCGCCCACACCGCCACCTGGTGGCGCGCCACGCCCATAAAACCATCATGTTAACTATTTCTAGGCAGCAAGCGCTTAAAAGATGGGACACCATTCCCGAAGCCCTTCATGTTGCGCTCTTTTCCGATGCCAACACCGATTTCATCCGGAAAACATGCGAAGCCGAACATGTCCCCGCCGAAAAAATAAGTGATATCGCAGGGATCGCCGGCTACGTACTGCTTGGTTTCCTTCACCCGGAAGATCTCGCAGAAGAGTTGAAGGAGGCCACTGGCATAAACCCGCAGGTTTGCACGTCGGTCGCGAGCGCTATAAACTCCAGAATCTTCACGCCACTCAAATCAGAACTTGATAAAATTTATGAACCTCTTTCAACGCTTGGTAATGATGGTTCCGCCGGCCCGAAAATCATAGAAGAGATCCAGGCCATGACGGGGACGGCTCCGCGGATAACAATCAGTGCTGCGCCGACGGCGCCCACAAAGCCAAGCTTGTCCGATGCGGGATGGTCAAAAACGACTGTTGAGCAGCCGGTGGTGCGGCTAAGCCAGACGCCGCCTGCCCCGCCCGTCGCAAAACCAACAATACCGACGTCGGCGCCGGCGCCAACAATGCCGCCAAAGAAATCCGTTGGTGAATTTGAACGGTTAGCAATGCAAAGCAGTGCTCTAAAGCCGCAAGTGGCGGCTCCCATGGCATCCGCAGCGCCGGCGGCGTTGGCGATACCCACACCAAAGCCCGCCGAACCCGCGCCGGTCATCATCCACGAGGACGCAGTATTCAGACCGCAGCAAAAAGCGCCCGATTTTCATTTCGCGCTCCCCACCGAAAAAATTGACATGCAAAAACCGGCCGGGCCGCCGGCCTTGGGGGCCGCCGTTCTTGAGTTTGGGAAAACGCCGGCGGCGTCCGCGCCAAAACCGTCGGCTTCAACGCCGCGCGTGGTCCACTATACGGAATACCAACCGACCCCGAAGGGAACCGGGACGCCACCGACCTCCCCGCAAGGTCCGCGGCAAATAACCGAGGTCACCGCACCCCCGCCGCCACCGCCCAAAAAATAGAAAGGTGGGCGGCCCCGGCGAAAGCCGGGGTTTTTGATTCGTATTATAATAAACTCATGCAGTTCCAAGTCCCGCAATTCATTGAAACCGAGGATAAGATCGTTGGGCCGCTTTCTCTTCGGCAATTTATCTATGTGGGTGTCGGTGTCGGCATCTCCGGCATGCTTTTTTTTATCCTTCAGTTTTGGCTGTGGGTGATCATCGCGGTCATTCTTGTTGGCGGTTCTGTTGCCATCGCATTCGTGAAGATCGGGGGGAGGCCGCTCGCGAAGGTCGTTCTCTCGGCTTTCAATTTTTATTGGAAGCCGCAGACCTATGTTTGGCAACCGGAGCACCCGCAACTTGAAAGAAGCAAGGCGCCGGCCGAAACCAAAGTACCCGCGAGGAACACAGTGATCGAAAAGATTGCCGAGGGAACGGCGCTCCATAAGAGCTGGGAAGACGTTCAAACCGGCAAAAAAATGTCCGCCAAACAGTTCACGGAGCAGAAAATGTCCGGCCGCTACGAGATTTTCCGGAAACTTATGGGCGATCGCGAAGCAGCGCGGAGAGTGGACTATCGCTGATAACAATGGGAAAATAGAGCCAATGGCACCTAAACAAGATCTTGGCAATTCACTCGACCTCGTAAACATCAAGGAGATCCGGAACGATACGGTCATCGTGAAGAGCGGTGGCATGCGGCAGATCATAATGGTCGGCGGTGTGAATTTCGCGCTTAAATCGGAAATGGAGCAGAATATCATGACGCAGGCGTACCAGAATTTCCTGAACGGCATTGATTTTCCGCTGCAGATCGTAGTTCATTCACGAAAAGTGAATATTGATAAATATATAGAAACGCTCCTTGTGCGGAAGGAAGCGGAGGAATCGGCATTGCTCCAGAACCAGATCGAGGAATACGTTGGGTTTATAAAAGGGTTCGTACAAAAGAACGCGATCATGGAAAAAACGTTCCTTGTGGTTGTCCCGTTCTACCCGGCGAACATCCTCCCCACTAAAAAAACCGCCTCAAGGTTCCTCCCTTTCCTTAAGAAAAAGCAGAATGCGACCGAGGAAGCGAAGGATGCCGTGGAGGCCGAACGTATTCTCGCGGAGAACTTCGCGCAACTTGGCCAGCGGGTGGCCCAGGTAACGAACGGCCTTTCTGCCATCGGGCTTGAGACTACCGTCCTGAACGATGAGGCGCTTATCGAGCTCTTCTATAATTTCTACAACCCGCAGACTATTGAGAGAAAAAACATGGTTCTGCCCCAAGAAAAATAACATGCCCGACGAAAACCAGGATAAATTCAAGGACGTAAAACAGATCATTGCGCCGGCGGGCGCCCAGGTGTTCCCAAGCTATTTAAAGATCGGCGACAAGCTTGCGAAGACCTTTTTCGTCTTCTCCTATCCGCGCTACCTTGCGACGGGATGGTTCGAGCCGCTTATCAACCTTCCCAATCTTTTTGATATTTCGATCTTTATAAATCCGATCGATACCGGCACGGCGCTCAAAAATCTCCGCAAGAAAGCGGGGCAGCTGGAGTCCCAAATGAACGACGAACAGGACAAGGGGCTTGTGCGGAACCCGATGCTTGAGACCGCCATCAAAGACGTGGAGAATCTGCGCGACGCGCTTCAACAGTCGGAAGAGAAACTTTTTGACACCGGTGTTTATATTACGATCTATGCCGACGACAGCCAGGAGCTTGCCCGTCTTGAAAGTAAGCTTGTTACGATGATGGAGGCAAAGCTCATCTATCTCAAGCCCGCGCTCTTTGAACAACTTGAAGGGCTTTCCTCCGTCCTTCCCCTCGATGAGGATAGCGTCCAGGTCTACACGCCGATGGACACGAACCCTATTTCCTCGTTTTTCCCGTTCGTCTCGGAAGACCTCTCGTCAAACCAGGGGATCATGTACGGCATCAATTTGCATAATAATAATTTGGTGATCTTCGACCGCTTCTCGCTTGAGAACGCGAACCAGGTGGTCTTCGCGAAATCCGGTTCGGGAAAATCCTACACGACAAAGCTCGAGATCGTCCGCTCGCTTATGGCGGGCGTGGACATGGTGCTTGTGATCGACCCCGAGAACGAATATCAACGGCTTGCGAACACTTTTGGCGGCAGCATGTTCAACATCTCGCTCTCTTCGCACGAGCATATCAATCCGTTCGATCTTCCGCTTATCCCGGAGGGTGAAACACCGTCGGATGTCCTGCGCTCGCACATCGTGACCCTCGCAAGCTTATTGAAGCTGATGTTGGGCAAGCTCACGCCGGAAGAAGATTCGATCCTTGACCGTGCGATCACCGAAACCTACGCCTCGCGCGAGATCGTCATTGATGCCGACTTTACCGGGAAGGAAGCGCCGCTTTTGGGCGATCTCGAAGTCGTGCTCCGCAACCTTGAGGGCGGCAAAGGCCTGGCGGAAAAACTCTATAAATACACCAAGGGGAGCTTCGCCGGGTTCTTGAATCAGCCGACCAATATTGATATCAATAATCGCCTTATTATTTTCTCCATCCGCGACCTTGAAGAGGAATTGCGTCCGATCGGGATGTTCGTCGTCTTGAATTTCATCTGGAGCCTGATCCGCGCAAAACTCGCGAAGCGGCTGCTCTTTATTGATGAGGCGTGGATCATGATGAAGAACGAGGACAGCGCCACGTTTCTTTTTGGCCTCGTAAAGCGCGCCCGTAAATACTTCCTGGGCGTATCCACCATCACGCAGGACGTGGAGGACTTTTTGCGCTCGCCGTACGGCCGGCCCATCATCACAAACTCGTCCCTGCAGATGCTTTTGAAACAGGCGCCGGCGACCATAGACGTCGTCGCGAAAGCGTTTGACCTTACCGATGCCGAGAAAAATTTCTTGCTCAGCGCGGAGGTCGGCACCGGCATCTTCTTCGCCGGCAAGCGCCACGTGGCCATCCAAATCGTGCCATCGTATTTTGAGGATCAGATCATCACCACGAACCCCGAGCAGCTGCTTGAGGAGAAAAAGGAACAATAGCGACCACCGGGCGCACGCACATGGACGACGAAAACAAGGAGGAAGGTAAAATAGATTGGTTCAGCACCGAGGCGGTCACCATTTTCACCACCGCGTTCATTGGCGATGTTCTTTGTGTTCTGTTCTTGCCTCACTATATTGCCGGTGCCATGGCATATAGTTTTTTATGGCCGAAAACGCATGGCTTTCTGGCAAAAACGGTTCTCGTCATAGCATTTTTGATCCCCATTCCTTTTATCCTTTCTTTGGGCGCGTGGCTCGCGATATTCCTATCTAACAAGATCATCGCTGCTATCGCCACGCAGGTGGTGATCCAAGCCGTCGCAGCCGGCACGGGCGGCGCCGGAGAGGCACTTGAAGTGGGTGCCGTCGCCGCAGAAACAGCGGAGGTGGGGGCGGCAGCGGCCGAAGCAGGGGCGGCGGCGACAGAGGTTGGCGCGACAGCAGTAGAAACGGGGGCGGCGGCAGGCGGAACAACAGGAGCGGGCGCAGCAGCGGCAGAAACAGGAGGGGTGGCGGCAGAAGGGACCGAAGCAGCGGGAGCCGCCGGAGGAGGTGCCAGGGTCACGGGAGAGGGCGTAGGCGCAGGGGAAGGCGCAGGGGAAGGCGCTGCTGGAGAGGCTGGCGCACCCGAGGTGGAGCCAGAGGCACTTGGCGAAGAAAGAGAACCGATGGAAAAACTCGAAAAAGAACTTTTTAAGGAAACACCAAAAACAGAGGGTCCTGCCGAGGCTCCGGAAGAGGAGACGCCCCAAAAAGAGGAAACCGACGCCGAGAAAAAGACCCGCGAGGCTCGCGAAAGAGCTGAAAAGATTAAGGAATGGATGGATCGGCTCCGACCGAAGGAAGAGGAGGAAGAAGGCAAGGCGGAGGACGAAGAGGAAGAAAATGGCGGAGAAGATATGCCCTTGGCGGCATAAAAGAAGGCGATAAACAATGTGGTACAATAAAAGTATGGTGCAAAATGGTTTTTTAAAAAAAGCTGTGTTTGCTATACTAATTGTAATTTTCACGCTCTTCGTCGTTCTCCAAACCAACGCCCAAACGGCACAGCCCTCCTTGCCACAATTTTTGGTGACTTGGCGCGCCCTCAATAGTTTTGTACCGCCACTTTATGTCGGGAAGGTCCTCCCGGGAGCCAGGTCGCGGATCACGGCCTCGCTCGAACTTGTTTCCAATGGAAAACTCGTTAACCTAAAATCGCAGACGATTTATTGGTATTTAAACGACAACCTTCTGGGCGGCGGCGCCGGAATGCAACGCATAACCTTTTCCCCTTACGACGGCACGGCCGGTACGCTTGTGTTGAGGATTGAACTGCCGGATTTTGGAGGAAAACTTCTGATGCACGAGGTGACAATCCCCGTTGTAAGGCCGGTGGCAGTGATCTACGCGCCCTACCCCAACGACCAATTTTCAGGAAGCCAGGCGACCGTAAAAGCGTTGCCTTATTTTTTCAACGCATCTTCATCGGCGCTTGCTTTTGAATGGTCCGTCAATGGTGTCTCCGTAGAAAGCAAAGAGGGGCCCGATATCCTTCATGTTAATCTCCCCGGTGACACCCCGTCCAATTCTAAAGTCAACATCTCGCTCACCATGCAGAACCCGGGGGACTCAACCATGGCCATCGCGTCAAAAAACCTCATTTACCAAAAATAGTTATGAACTTGTTCATTGCAATCGCTCATGCGGCGACCGTCAACCTCAACATCCCCGGGTCAAGCGTTCCCTCCGCCGACATCCCAGGCATTATTAGAAATATTTATGACTTCGCCCTTCTCGCCGCGGGCATCCTTGCCTTCGGGGCCATCGTCTGGGGCGGGATCAGGTATGCCACAGGGAAAGGGAATCCCTCATCGGAGACCGAAGGCAAGAGCTGGATCACGAACGCCCTCCTTGGGCTCCTGCTCCTGGTGGGCGCCTATATCGTCCTCTACACCATCAATCCAGACATCGTCTCATTGCAGATAACGGGGGTCACGCCGCTTAGCGGGGCGCCAGCGGGGACCGCTGGCAACTCCGGCGCAGGGACGGGAGGGGGAGTAGCCAGTGGCCAATCGTGTCGTTTTGACAGAGACTGCGCATCGCTATCGTGCAAGCTTGATGTTAGTAAAGACGGATGGTATTGCAAATAAAATGACTAGGCGCTATTTAATCATTGGGGTTGTCATCATCGTCATCCTTGGGCTGGTCGCTATTTGGTGGTTCTTCTTGCGTGGCACAACGACCCCGCCGGCGCCGGCCGGGAGCACGGGAATTCTCCCGCAGACGGGGGGGGCGCAAACCGGCACGGGGACCAGCGGCAATCTCCCCTCCGGCGGGAATCCTGTCGCGGGCATCCCGAACGCCGCAACGAAATTTGGCGTTGTGTCGGATGAGCCCGTCCTCGCTTATTTTGTGGATGCAGGAAACAATGTGATCATTGTTGAGCCGGATGGGAAAATTGCACGCGTCACGAACGGCCAAACTACTTTCTTAAGTTCGTCACAAATTGCAAACTTGATGGCTGCCAGTTTCTCGTATGACGGCGCGAAGGCGTTGGTAAGTTTCGGCGATCGGGACAATCCACAAACCAGCATTTTTGATCTCGCCACAAAAGCCTGGGCCCCGCTCACGATGGGTATTATTTCCCCTGTCTGGTCGCCAAGCGATTATCGCATTGCCTATCTCGCCTCCAATACGGACGGCACGAAAACGCTCGCCACGCTTAACGCCGCAAAAACAACCGCCAAGCCGAGCACGCTCCTTTCCCTAAACGCGCAGGATCTTTCCCTTGTTTGGCCCAGCAAGAACAACATCGTTCTCTCCGAGAAACCCAGCGCGCTCACGAACGGATCTGCTCTGCTCTTTAACCTCCAAAACCAAACACTCACTCCTATAACCCTTGAAGTGTCCGGCTTTGAAGCGCTCTGGAATGGTAACGCAACAAGCGCAGCCGCAACTCCTTTTGGCCTTGTGTTTTCTGCAAACACCCCGCGGCCAGGCGGACGACTGCGGCTGATCAACCCTTCCGGGAATACCGTGCAGAGCGTAAATTTCCTCACCCTGCCTTCAAAATGTCTTTTCCACCGCGAAAGCCCCGTGCTCCCGCCCGGCGCTTCTTCCACCACCTCCACGGTACCGGTGGCGCCGTACCTTGCGCTTTATTGTGCGGTGCCAGAGGACCAGGACGAGCTCTCAAGTGCCCGGTTGCCCGACGATTATGAACAGATGGCGCTTTTCACCGCAGATGCCTTCTATGGTATCCACACCGACACCGGTGCGATGGACAGCGTCTTCTCTCCGCCGCAGAACATGGATGCCGCGGACCTGGGCATTTTCAACCACATACTTTTCTTCATCAACCGCTACGACCAAAAGCTGTACGCTATTTCGCTCACCCAATAACTACTATAAGATCGGCTTGATGATCACGTACCGTTCCTTCCCTTCACCGACGGATTCCGTCGTCACCTCGGGATGGATCGCAAGCTCGACGTGCACGAGGCGCCGCTCATAAGAGTTCATTACCGGAAGCGGCACTTCGGCTTTTGTCGTGAGCGCCTTCTTCGCCGCCGCGCGCGCGAGCTCCATGATAAGATTTTCCCGTTCCTGCCGATAATTATTCACATCAAGAAAGATGAGGTCGATCGCATTTTTTTTGGCGATCATTTGGAATAAATGGTTTACGCTTTCTACGATGCTGGGAAGGTTCTCTTTAAGAAAGCCTCCGCCGTCGTAAATGAAAAGTGAACCGCGCTTTTCTTCCGGCTTGATCTCTATGTGGTAATCGCGGAATCCCATGAACTCAACGATGTTTTTCACGAGCGTCTCCCAGTTCTCCATTTTCACGTTACTATTCCATACTTCCGCCGCAAAATCAAGGACGGGACGGCGGATTTACTGGAAAACGTAACTCCCCGCGGGATTAGTACGAATCGCAAGTATCCTGCCCTGCCGAAGTGTACGTTGGAGTGAACAGGCCCATTTGTTGTATGAGTGCCTTCATGGCGCTGTCCTGACTACCCCAAACAGCACAGTTAATGGGTTCCACTTGGATTTGCTTGGTGGTTACAGAAGACAGGGGGAGCTGATTTGTGATTATATTGGTTTGTGCAGCGGCCGGGACTGGCACAAGCGCATAATACTGGCCCGAACCCTGAGCCATAAACTGGTAGTCGGGAGTGTAGCACTCGCTCTGCCAATAGGTGACTGTCTGCACTTTCGGCGTGAGGCACGTCACGGTTACTTGGTGGGTTTCTGGAGCGACATAGGGAACCCATTTGGCGTTTACGCTGACCTTGATGGTAGAGGTTATGGCTGGCGAGGACGAGTCCTTGACTATAAATGAAGCCTGACCTCGCCCGACGCCGGTGATGCTGAGGTTCGTGCCGGAAAGGAGCACCGTTGCCACTCCTGCGCCCGGCGGGGTCGCCACACTATAAGGCGCCGTGCCAGCGATTATGGCTATGTTAATCGTATCGTCAACCCTGATCACGGGATTTTGTTGTGAGATGGTCACTAAGCCCGGGCTGCTGACCGGACCACTTTCAGGGCAAACGGCTGTGGTGGGCACAAGATCCGTCGAGCGGCCCAGGGATCCGTCGTAGTTGGGATTGAACAATATGGGCGGGGTGGAGCGCGCTTTGGTCCACCACTCATGTAAGGTGTAGCGATAATCAACTGGGGGGAGTAGTGGATCGCCACCCTGCATGGTGTACACATCGTATTTAGTAGATGCTGGGGTGAGTTTGTAGAGGTTGTTCCACCCGGTTCCCAACGACTTACCTTTTATAAAATTATCAGCTTCTATTCTGGCGTATTGATCTATGCCTTCTTGGGTCGTATCTGGTCCGTAATTTATTATGCTTCGCGCGTGGTCGTACACGGTCTGCCAGCTCAGGGTTTCTCCAAGTGCTTTCCCGCCATTAGCCACAATATCTGGGGTGGACGCCGCAGCGGTAGCCATCAATTGATAAGCTTGCTTTAGTAAAGTAGAGGCGGTGCATCGTTCCGGAGTGACGGTCCATTTGGTGACTTGGTCTATTTGTGTACATGCCCAAGGTTTGTCTGAGGGTACGGTACAGCTTCCGGCGGTTGGGGTAGGGATGGTTGAGCTAGTACTGCCTATTCTGGTTTGCATACCAGCCACGTTCTGTGAAATCCTGCTTATGGCCGGCGAAAAGAGGTCGGCGAGGTCGGACGCGGAAATGCCGTTCTGCTGCAACAGGGTCATCTGGCTTTGTATCTCCTGTAATTGCTGTGCGGACTCTTGAAGGATCGAGTCTAATGAGTTTTGAATTGCGTTAAGCGTGCTAGTTGACCCATATGGTGGGAGGGTAGTCCCACCGGCCTGGGCTTGGGTTAAAGTTTGTGGTTGTGCGTTGGCAGCCGTGGTGGCGGAATTTTGTATATTGGCCAAGTTTTGCGAAATCTGGTTTATGGCCGGCGAAAAGAGGTCGGCGAGGTCGGACGCGGAAATGCCGCTCTGCTGCAACAGGGTCATCTGGCTTTGTATTTCCTGCAGCTGCTGTGTGGATTCTTGAAGGACTTGATTCCATGAGGATGAGGATTGGGTAGTGGCAAAAAACGGCGTAGAGCTCGATGTAGAAGTAACCACAGCGCCGGTTCCGCCGTTGTTTGATTGATTTTGGTTATATGCCGCCGGTGCCGGGGCATTGCAATGGTTGCTTATGTCATTTGGCACGACGTTCTGCCACGTCGAGGCAGTTACAAGGGCGTCTGTACCTATGGTCATGTCGCCACAGGAAGTGTGCAGCGTGCAACTTAAATTGATGGTATAAGGAAGGCCCGTATTGAAATCCACGCCTATGGGCCCCATCCCCATCACTGCCGGTGCGCAACTCACGTCATATCCCAAAGACCTTCCTATCCCCTCTGCAACCCGCGCCTCGTCGGCCGCCGCATAAAAGTTTGCGTGCTCGGGCGCGCACAGGCCGCCGGTTTCCGCTCCGGAACACACATTGATTCTCACATAACCGCCGTTGGGGCTGGGAACGAGACAGGTATTTGCGGAGGCATTATACGTATATGGAACGCATGCCGCTTGGGCCAGCGCAACGTCCGGGCGGCACATCGTGAAATTCGGGTTGGAAGGTGTCTCGTATCCCGTGCATGACGATGTGGAATTATACAATCCCGACGAATTCACCGTTACCTGGCCAGCAGGACATGACTCAGCCACGTCGCAGGGGGTATAGCTTGAAAGGTCGGCCTTGCACCCACGAAGCTGAATGGCGCAGCCGGGGACTGTTTTCTGGCACTTCAGGCTCTGGTTCCCGCCGCATTCGGTCGGATCAGGAGGGGGAGGAGGGGGAGGAGTTATTTTTTGGTCATCCGGACAGGTAGTGTTCAACATGCAACCGAATGGGCTCGTACAACCATTTATTTCCACCTTGCACCAATCGGCTTTTATGGTACAAGCCCGGGAGGCGTCCGAGCACACGGCCCCTATTGCCGCATTCGCGGTCTCATATGAACGCATGACAACCGCAAAAAAGGCGACGACAACAACTAGCCCAACGGCAAAAAACAGATATTTTTTCATACCTATAGTATATCACGTTGCCGCAAATCGTCGCCGCTACTTATTACTGAACCTGAATATATCTGCCCGAAGAATTGCCGAACCACCTTACTCCTTCCCAAACCATCTGCCAGGTAAAGGGGAGATAGCCACTCAGACCAGAGGATGCGCTCGGGGCGGTAGCGGTAAAAACGAAAATTGCTGTTCCGCTGGGAGCCACTTGATCTACCGGCAATTCCACCCGGCTTCCTAGGCCCCAATTGAGATTGCCGTAACCGGGGCTGATCGATTGGTAGCCCAAGCGATAGGGGTGCGCGTCATTTTTGACCCAGGTCGTCTGGCCGGTGTTTTTCACGACAACGGTGGCGGTGAATTGTTGCCCCGGAGAAGCAGTGGCGGGGACGGTAACGCTCTGGATCAAGGCGTCGTTCGTCGGAGGAACTATACTAATGACGTTGGGGCTAGCGGATTGATAACCGATCCATTGGCGGTCGTTGAAATTCCCGGAAATTTCGTGTATTAAAGTGAAGTTGGTCCCATTGTTACTCCCTAAAATCTGGTGAACGCCGCAGGTGTTATCGGAACCGCCCATCATCATTCTTACCTCCATGATGGGTTGCGAGGAGCCGAGATCAAGAGTGATCCATTGTGTGTAAGCGTGAGGGTTTGGAACGCCCGCCAGCACAACACATTTAGTTGGGGCGCCGTTGCTCCCCGAATAAGCCCCATTCCATCCGGTGTAGATATCCCCATCGTAGGCATCTTGGGGTTTGCTCCCGCATCCTTGAGGGGTGCAATTCCACGAAGGAGTCCAGTTGGCAGAAGGGATCTGCCCGACCGTGCTGCTCACTATCGCAATTTTGCCGCTTGGCCCGTAGACCTCAATTTCCCGCCAATCAATCCATCCCGAATCCTCTGTGGTGTTTATTTTGATATAGCGGTATGTGCCAAGAGAGGTTGTGGTAGTTGTTGCTGCCGTTGAGGTGGGGGCGGTTGAGCTAGTGTTGCCGCTTACGTTGTTTTGTACGCCAGCCACGTTCTGTGAAATTCTGCTTATGGCCGGCGAAAAGAGGTCGGCGAGGTCGGATGCGGAAATGCCGTTCTGCTGCAATAGGGTCATCTGGCTCTGTATCTCCTGTAATTGCTGCGCGGATTCTTGAAGGATCGCATCCGATGAACCCTGAATTGCGGCGAGCGTGCTGGATGATCCATATAGCGGGACGGTTCCTCCGGCTTGGGCTTGGGTTAGGGTTTGGGGCTGTGCGTTGGCGGCCGTAGTGGCGGAATTTTGTATATTGGCCAGGCTTTGCGAGATCTGGTTTATAGTCGGCGAAAAGAGGGCGGAGAGGTCGGCCCCGGAAATGCCGTTCTGCTGCAATAGGGTCATCTGGCTCTGTATCTCCTGTAATTGCTGCGCGGATTGTTGAAGGACCTGGCTCCACGAGGATGAGGATTGGGTGGTGGCAAGGGATGGCCCGGATGTTGCAGATGAGAGGTTGGATTGGTATTGATCCTTCGCAACAAATTTGTGGTAGTAAATCATATACTCATCCGAGGTCATTGGACCAATACCTGTCACGTTCGTCCACGTTCCTCCGGCATATGTCTGCGCCAGCGCCCCATATTGATTACCAAATGCGGTCCTCGCGGCACAAAGCCTGGTAATTTGATCCAGTGACATATCGGCCGTAATGTTTGTCCGTACGTCAATGCCGGTTGCCGCCAGGTATGCCGCGACGTCTTGCGCCAATTGAGCGCCGGTAGGGGGAGCGCCGGGGCCCACATACAACCACACTCCCGTCTGAGGATCCCTCGCCCAATTACTCATAGTGACATCTTCTAGAGACAGGCCGTCCTGTATTACGAGGTCTTTTGCATAAGTGTTGAGGGCGCTCCAGACCGTATCGTTGATTGGCACCACTGAAATTGTTGAGGTGGCCACAGTGGCCGCAGGAGGAACGCTTTGCACCAAATGCAACACGTTGGTTTGGTACGTTGCCTCGGTCGGTACGAGTGCGTAGTATGGCGAATCGAACGGTGTCGGTGATTGGCCGGCAGCTAGTGCGTAGAATCGATAATCTGGGGTAAAACACTGCGTCCCGAACATAAGGTTGGATGGTTGGTACGGGGTAACGCATGCCACTGTTGTGTTGGTTATATTGGCTGCGTTGGCCGATGCCGGAGAATTAGCCGAGTTCGGGGTGGACGTCACTGTAAAGCTAATCTGGCTCGATGCACTACTATTGGAAAGGTTAACGGACTCAACCCAAGAGCCGATGTCCGCGGACCGAAACGAGCCGGTAAGGGTCCAATTCCCGTTCGCATCTGTCGTCCCAAAGTTGGCAGTACAACTTGGATATTGGGTATTGTTTTGATTGGCGCAGAAGGTGAAAGAGGTGCGGCTCGGACCCGAAACCCGCAGGTTCCAAGCGTCGCCGACGGAGAACGCGGCCGTTGTCGCATAGTTGATGGTGAGGCTCACGTTGGTCGCGGCATTAGCGACCATCACGCCGCACAATCCCACAAGCGCGGCGATTACGACCGCAGCGACCAGCCCCGAACCAAACAAGGGGTGTTTTTTCATAACTTTATTATACACCACACAATATACCCGATTAAGTTAAGCGTGGGGGCTGTTAAATTGCCGCAACTTCTCCCTTTTTAAAATGCTTGTTGATGACAACTTGTTGGAGTATTGAGAAAAGCGACGTAACGAGCCAGTAGAGGCCCACGGCGGCGGGCAAGTTGTAGAAAATAAAGATGGTGATAATGGGGCCTATAAAGGTCATCTGCCGCGCCATTTTTTCAGTAGAGGAGAGTGGGGCGGTACGATCGGGGTTTTGATAAATAGCAAGGCGTGCCTGAAAATATTGGGCGACCGCTGCGAGGAGAATGAGGATAATGCTTGGTTTTGCAAGGTTAATAAGGCCGAGGAAAAGCGGATTTATGGTTTGTGGTTGTGGGATAAAGGAATAAAGTCCCTGGAGCTCGCCGGGGGTGAGGCCGGAACGCACTACCCAATAGAGCGCGATCATAATCGGTAGTTGGACAATAATAAGAAAGATGCTTGAGAATGGATTTACGCCGTGCTCTTTGTAAAGTTCCATCAGCGCCTGTGCTTGTTTTTCTTTGTCGTTTTTATGTGTTTCTTGGATCTTTTTGATCTTTGGCTGGATGCGCTGCATCGCCATTTGTTGTTTGGTGCTTTTATGGAAAAGCGGATAGAGGATAAGTCGGATAAGAATGGTGACAAGAATAACCGCGATCCCGAAGTCCCGGAACGCGATCGTCCCATAAAAATAAACAAGGATGTTTAAAATGGGTTGGTAGAAAATAACTTGGTAGAGGTAGGTCATTTTTTTATATCTTTACTTTTCCCGATTGTTTCCAAAAGCAACGTTCTAAATTGTTTTTTTTTAAGCGAACTTGTTTTGGAAGACACCACAAGAAGAAAATCTTTTCCCGCCCCTGCGTCATGGACGGTCTGAAATACTGCTCTTGCTTGTCGTTTCAAAAAATTTCTTTTCACTGCGTTTTTATTGGCAGCCGTTCCCACAACAATCCCTATTCTATTTCTCGCCTTGTGGTTTTCTTTTGTCTTTAATAAAAAATAGGGCGTCGCCACCGTCTGCCGCCAACCCGAACGGAATTCCTGACTTGGCAGCCGCGACGGTTTTAAAAGCATCACAAAAGAGTGTATTTCTCCCCGCTTCAGACGACCAACCGGCGCCTTTTTTTTGTTCTTCGGCGCGCGAGCACTCGGCGGCCACCGGGCGAACGTTGCCTTTTTAGAAATCCATGCGTCCGTTTGCGTTTTTTCTTTTTGGGATTGTAGGTAAACGACATCTTGAGGATTGTAGCACACGAATTTGGAGTGTGCTAGTTTTTTATGTGTTGTTTATTAAGTGGTTATACACATACCATCCACAAATCATTTGATTTGACTCTTTGACGCGCCAGGCGTAAGAGTTAATAATAAACAGAACAACAATCATGGATCTCGAAAAGCTTTGGCAATCAACATTGGGGGAGATGGAGATCCAGCTCACAAAGGCTAATTTCTCGATGTGGCTGAAGGATAGCCGGCTTGTGGACAGAAAGGATGGCACGTTTTACGTTGCCTTGCCGAGTAATTTTGCGAAAACATGGATCGAAGATAAGTACTACAAGAATATTCTGGGAATTTTGCGGAATGCGGATAGTTCGGTTAAAAAAATCGAGTTTGTAATCAACCCCCAGGACGCGGTGCCCCAAAAGAATATTGCGGGAATAAAAGACTTTGGAAAAATTGATTCGGCGGAGCTTGAGTTCAGCGGCGTGGATCCAATAACCAATCTCAATCCGCACTACACCCTCTCCTCGTTTGTGGTGGGTTCCTCAAATGAGCTTGCCTTCGCGGCCGCAAAGGCAATCACCGAAGAAATCGGGAAGTACAACCCCTTCTTTGTGTATGGCGGCGTTGGATTGGGAAAGACACACCTTATACAGGCGGTGGGAAATGAGATTTTTTCAAAATACCAAAAAAAAGTAAGGCCCAAATATGTTCCCTCGGAACAATTTACCCGCGAGGTGGTTTGGGGGCTGCGGAATGACCGCATAGAAAGTGTAAAAAAGAAATATCGGGATGTAGATGTGTTGATAATCGACGACATTCAATTCATTGGTGGAAAAGAAAAAACCGAGGAAGAGTTTTTCCACACTTTTAATGCGCTGTATGAAAATAACAAACAGATCATTATTTCCTCCGACCGACCACCACAATCACTTCCTACACTTGAAGAACGCCTGCGGTCGCGCTTTGAGGGTGGTTTTGTGGCTGATATCGGCTACCCGGAGTACGAGATGCGGGTAGCCATCATCCGCAACAAGCTTTCTTTGGCCCGGCGCGAGCTGAGCGAGGAGATAATTGACCTTCTTGCGCGGCGGCTCAGAAAGAACATCCGTGAGCTTGAGGGGGTGCTCAAAAAACTCCTTTTCCTACAGGAACAAAAACAAACCGAGCTTACTAAGGCGGCAGTGGAGGAGCTCATAGAGAAATCAACTAAAAATCTATCAAAGCGGGTGAATGATGCCCAGATATTGAAAGCGGTCGCTGAATTCTTTGGCGTTTCAATTGAGGACATCATAAGCCACAACAGGAGGAAGGAGGTTGTTGAGCCGCGCCAGATCGCAATGTACTTACTTCGGGAAATCTCCGAGCTTTCTTACCCATATATTGGGGAGAAGATGGGGAGGGACCACACCACCGCCATCCACTCATACGAGAAGATCAACCAGGAAATCAACAGAAGTCCCGCGTTTAACCAAAAGATATTAACAATAAAAGATATCATTTATAAAAGCTAGATAAGGAAAAAACAACCATATCCACAAATTAAATCTTTATTAATAACAACAATAAGATTTTAATAAACTATTAATACTACTCTTATGAAATTTGTTGCGATCCGATCAAACATCAAAGAAGCTGTTTCAATCACCGAGCGGGTGATTGGGGAAAACCTCAACCTCCCCATTCTTAAAAATGTTCTTATTGAAACCGGGAATGAGGGAATTACTTTTACCACCACAAATCTTGAGCTCGCAATCACTTGTTTTGTTTCAGGAAAGGTGATTGAGGGTGGGAAAGTGACCGTCCCACTCCCGCTTTTTTCAAACCTTATCACCAACCTTCAAACCGACCGGTTAAATTTCAGCAAAAAAAACAACACCCTTGAGGTCAAAACGGATAATTATACGGCGATCCTCCAGGGGCTTCCCGCGGAGGATTTCCCCATAACCCCCAAAATAAAAAACCCAAACGAAAACCTGACCATAAAAAGCGCTCTTCTCAAAGAAGGGATCCAACAAACCATTGTAGCGTCGCAATTTTCCGACCTCCGTCCCGAGCTGAACGTCATCCTTTTTGATTTTTCCCTTGATACTCTCCGGCTGGTCGCAACGGACGGCTTCCGTCTTGCGGAGAAATCCATCCCGCAAAACTTTTTCACCTCAAATTATAAAGAACCATTCAAGGTTTTAATTCCTTTAAAAACCGCCCAAGAGGTCCTTCGGATGTCGAAAGACGAGGAGATGGTAAAGATCTTCCGCGACGAAAACCAAATTCTATTTAAAACCGAGCGTGCAGAACTTATTTCCCGCCTCACCGAAGGAAACTTCCCCGATTATTCACCGATCATTCCTAAAAAATTTACTACGGAAGTGATAGCGAACAAGGAAGAGTTTTCAAATGCAGTAAGGCTGGCCGGGATTTTTGGGCAGAAAAACAGCGAAGCAAAAATTATAGTGCGCCAAGATAAAAAAACAATGGAAGTAAGTTCGGCGGACCAGGTGCTTGGCGAGAACTCATACCTCCTACCCGCGAAGATCAAAGGGGAACCCATAGAGGCGTTCTTCAACTGGCGGTATCTCACCGACCCACTAAAAGCGATAAAAACAGAAGAGATATTCGTTGGCTTCCAGGAGGAGAACAACCCGGCGCTCCTCCGGCCCATGGGAGATAATTCGTACTTCTACATTTTAAAACCCATCCTCAAGTCCTAGTGATAGACAACAACACTGCTTACCCCTGCGTTTCCTGATGCGCCGGAGGCTTGTATTTCAAGAAGGTTTTGTCCATTGATCGACCGCGGGGAGAACGACCAGGAAAAAACATAATTCGTTCCAAAAGACCCGGAGAAATCCTGCGCTACAATACCATTCCAACGCACGGTTATTTTGGTCATCGGCTCTATAGCGGTTAACTTCGCGGATATATTCACGACGCCCGTTATAAAATAACCCGGCGAAGGATTGTTGATGGTGATCTGTGGGGGATTATAAGAAAGAGGCATCTGCGGCGCAGACACGGAGACGGGCTGGTTGTAGTCTTTAAAATTCGCCATATTCTCCGAAGCCCAGGCCAAAAGATCGGTTTCCCAATTGTGAAATTGCGAATCGGCATCGGGGTTTGTGGGCGGCGGGCCGTCCGGATTATTTTTATCCACATAATAGAGGATGGTATGGAGCTGGTTGTTGTAAAGATAGTTGCCGGCGAGGATCGGCTTCGTCGGGTTTGTGGGATCCGGTCGCGCGAATGTTCCGGTCGGTTGGTTTGTAAGCGCCTGTTGCATGAACGCATGCCAGGTCGGGATCGCCGCAAGGATGCTTGAGCCGTTTCGCTGCATGGCGGTGTCGTCATTATTTCCCGCCCAGACGCCAACCACAAAAGAGGGCGTGTAACCAATCGCCCATGCGTCTTTATAGTCATTTGAAGTTCCTGTTTTAAGCGCCACATCGTACCCCGGGAAAACGGTAAGGTTTAAGCTGTTCTGGAAAAGCCCACTCCGGGCATTCGTATCTGAGAGAATGTTATTAACAAGACGGACGGACTGCGGGTCGGCGACTTGCACTGATTGGTCGGTATAGGATTCAAGGGTGTTGCCGTTAGAATCTTTCACTTGAAGGATTATGGCCTGGCTATGTTTTACTCCATCCTGAGAAAGCGTCGAATACGCCTCCACGAGGTCGGCAAGCCGCACGGCGCCGCCGCCGAGGACGAGCGAGAGGCCGTAGGTATCGGGGCTTGTGAGCGTGGTAAGCCCGAAATTATAAGCATTCTCGACGGCGTTTTTAATGCCGACAAGATAAAGCGTTTCCACGGCGGGGACGTTGACTGATTGCGCAAGCGCGTTTCGCATCGACATCGGCCCCTGAAACCCCTCTTCAAAATCCTGGGGGTGGAAGCATTGCTGGTTATTGTTATTGAAATCGGGGATGGCCGGACAGGATGGATACGTACTGAACTCCGTAGGGACGTCAAAGAGCGTCGTGTCGGGCGTATATCCTTTTTGGAACGCGGTGAGGTATACAAATGGTTTAAGCGCCGATCCCGGTTGCCGGAGCCCTTGGGTGGCGACGTTGAAGTTCGGTTCGAATTTACAATTTAATCCGGGCGTACAGCCGACGGGAAGCGACGAGGTTGCGAAATAATCCCGCGAACCCACCATGGCGAGCACCTGCCCGGTTTTGGGATCCTGCGCCACAAGTGCCGCGTTATAACCCTGATAAAGTTTCTGGTTTTGTGCAGCACCTTGTTCCACCGCCGCCTCCGCTTCTTGCTGCAGGTTCCAATCGAGCGTTGTGATCACCCTAAGGCCGCCGCGGTTGGCCAGGTTTTCGCCGTATTTTTGAACAAGATAATCTTGCACCGCCATCACGAAATGCGGCGCTTTGATGGTGCCCGTCGACTGCGGCTGGAATATTATTTTATATGCCAACGCCTCATTCAGTTGATTTTTTGTGATCTTCCCCAGCGCATACATCTTTTGGAGCACGAGCCTTTGCCGTTTAAGAAGATCGTTCACGTGGCCGCCCCAGGGAGAATAGTAGGTTGGTGCCTGGGGAACTGCGGCAAGGAGCGCACTTTGTGCAAGGTTGAGGCTCTGGACGGGTTTATCAAAATACGCCTCGCTTGCCTCCTCAACGCCCGCGATCGTTGATCCATAAGAAACCTCATTAAGATAAAGACCGAGTATTTCGTTCTTGGAATAATATTCATTGAGCCTGATCGCAAGGATAAGCTCTTTTATCTTTCGCGAGACGGTTTGGTTGAGCGTGAGGAATGCGGTCCGCGCGAGTTGCTGGGTGATGGTGGACCCGCCCTGCGCGAGCGATCCGGAGGTGACGTCCACATAAAGCGCCCGCAGGATCCCTTTCCAGTCGAACGCCGGTTCGTTATAAAAATTTTCATCTTCAATCGAAACCGTTGCATCTTTCAGGGCTTGCGGGATTTGATCAAAGGGGACCACTGTCCTCCGCTCGCCGGAACTGATCTCATAAAGAAGGACGGTCCCCGTGCGGTCATAGATCTTTGTGGACTGGCTGATTTGTTGGTTCGATATTTCCTCGATGGAAGGGAGTGTTTTTATGAAAAAGAGGATGATAAGGAAAAAGACGATAAATCCCGCCGCCACCGCGATGCCAAAAATCTGGAACGATCGCACTATGCTTCTTTTTCGCATGTTCCCTTATTATCAAATAAAAACAGCCCTCTCCGCAACGGCGTGCACCAGCGCACGGCGGGGGCTGTTTTTCCCACTATTCGGCGCCGAGATCCTCGCCGTCCTCGTCGGCCGCCTCTTCTTTTTCTTTCGTCACCCCGTCTACGTCGTCCTCTTCGTCATCCTCAAGGTCCTTTTCATCCCCAACACCCAATCCTTTGTCGTCTTCGTCGCTTAACGGCACGAACGCGAGGTTTAAAATTTTTAGCTCACTTACCATTGATGCCGAGATAATTCACGACCTTTCTTTTTTATTTCCAATTAGTATAGGGGAGCACGTCACCGTGTCAATCCCCAGAAATCCTCTGGCCGCCCAGCGCCATAATAGCAAGCGCCAAAGCATCACTTGCGTCGTCAATTACGGTAAGGTCGTGCTTCCCAAGAATGAGGCGGACCATCTTGAGGACCGCTTTTTTGTCCGCAAAACCATAACCCGTTACGCCGAGCTTCACCTCGTTCGGCGCATATTCCCTTATGGGGATGCCTGCTTCCTGCGCCGCAAGCAGGATCACGCCGCGCGCCTGCGCCACGGCAATGGCCGTCTTTTGATTTTTGGCAAAATAAAGCTTTTCAACTCCGAGGATCTCCGGTTTGTATTTTTTAACAAGCTTGCCTATTTCCTCTTTTGTCTCGCAGAGCGCCGAGGCGTCGTCCACGCTTTTTATTTTGAGGATCCCTGCGGTTACAAAAACAAGGCCGCCCTTTTCATCGCGGACGACGCCGTAACCGATCCGCCGTGTCCCCGGATCGATGCCCAGGGCGGTCACGCTATTCCGCATTGGTGAACACTTTTTGGATATCATCGCCGTCTTCAATGGCTGCGACGAGCGCAGCAAGTTTTTTCGCATCTTCTTCGGGCAATATCTGGGGAAATTTTGCTTTCCACGATCGCTCGGCCCCGTCCATCACTGGCTCGAATGCCCAACGGACGCTCCCTGCCTCTGCCCATTTTCCGCCGAGTTCCTTTAGTGTTAATTTTACTTCCTGGATAGTTCTGTTCCGATTATCGCTGATCGCCTCGATTATGATCGCGGCACCCCCGGGTCCGTACGCTTCAAACGTAAGCTCCTCAAGATCTCCGCCGGATTCGGAAGCCCGTTTCACCGCGCGTTCAATGTTTTCTTGCGGCACGCTTTCTTCTTTCGCCTTCATGATCGCCGTCCGGAGCCGGGGGTTGAAGTCGGGATTCGGCTCCGATTTCGCCGCAGCGGAAATCGCCACCAAAAGCCTCGAAAAAACCTTCCCGCGCTTTTGGTCGGTGATTTCCTTTTTGTGTTTTATTCCTGCCCAATGCGAGTGACCCGACATTTCGCTTAGATTATACCACCTTCTTATTGCCTATTTTTACGATGAGTTCTAGAATCAATGCAATGGCCGACTTAGAGACCGACGACCTTAAGGCGAAACTCGCGAAACTTCACAGGGAGGGAGAGGAACGCGCCGCGGAGCGGTTGGCAGAGCGGCTCCATCTCCCTTATACGGATCTTTCCAAGAAGCCGGTTTCTCTTGATGCGGTGCGGGTTATCCCCGAGGATAGGGCACGCAATGCGAAGGCGGCAAGCATTGAGTCGCGGGCAAAAAAGATCGCCGTAGCGATGGCAAATCCGGAGCTCCCTGCCGCGAAAGAGCTCATTCAGTGGCTAGAAAGCGGACACTACGAGGTGAAGGTGTTCGTTGTTTCTTTATCAAGCTTGGAGGCGGCGTGGCACTTCTATAAATTCGTGAAGCCGGAAACGGAGCGGATCACCGGAAAGGTAAGCATCACAAAAGAACGGATAGAAGAATTAAGGACGCACCTTATAAGCCTCGATGCCATCCGAAAAGAATTTGAAGGCCTGGATTTCGCGAAAGTATCTCCAGTGACGATGATCGAGATCATGCTTGGGGGGGCGCTTGCGATGCGTGCCTCCGACATCCACACCGAGGCGGAGGAAAAAACGGCGAAGATACGCTTCCGCGTCGACGGGCTGCTGCATGACGTGATTGATAATGTCCCCCCCCGCGTTTACCAAGCACTTGTTTCACGCATCAAGCTCTTGTCGGAGATGAAGCTCAATGTGCATGACGAGGCGCAGGATGGCCGGTTCACTATCGGCCTCGCGGATAAAGAAATTGAAATGCGCGTATCCGTCATTCCCGCAGAGTTCGGCGAGACGATCGTGATGCGGGTGCTTGATCCCTCCGCGACGAGAGTGGGGCTCCCCGACCTCGGCCTCCGCGAGGATAACCTTGTGATCGTAAAAAAACAACTTGAGCGTCCAAACGGGCTCATTTTGAATACTGGCCCGACCGGCTCCGGGAAAACCACGACGCTTTATGCGTTTCTCCGCACCCTTAACAGCCCCGAAATAAAGATCATTACTCTCGAAGACCCTATTGAGTACCGTATTGTGGGCATCGAGCAGACGCAGGTGGATGAGGAGTCGGGTTATACCTTTGCAAGCGGCCTCCGCGCCATTGTCCGGCAGGACCCGGACGTGATCCTGGTGGGCGAGGTGCGCGACCTTGAAACCGCAGACATCGCCATGCAGGCGGCCCTGACCGGCCACCTTGTGCTCTCCACGCTCCACACAAACGACGCCGTAGGCGCCGTGCCCCGCCTTATCAACCTTGGCGTGAAGGCGGTGAGTATCGGGCCGGCGCTTGCGCTCGTGATCGCCCAGCGTCTTGTGCGCGTACTTTGCCCGGATTGCAAAAAACAGACACAACCAGATGATGCGCTTAAGGCAAAGATCAAAAAATTCCTTGACCGGCTGCCAGCGAAGGTGAATAGATCAAATTATGCAAATTTCAAGATCTATGAGCCGGCGGGCTGTACAAAATGCAACAATATCGGTTATAAAGGTCGCGTAGGGGTCTTTGAATTTTTAGAAGGCGGGCCGGACCTCGAGCAGACGATCCTTAAAGAGGCGTCCGAGATCGCGCTCCGCGAAGTGGCGAAGCGTCAGGGGATGGTCACCATGCAAGAAGACGGGATCTTAAAGGTCCTTGAGGGGAAGACGACGTTTGGCGAAGTGGAGAATATAACCGGGGTGATCGAGTGGCCGTAGCTGGCTCAAACCTGGGGGCAAATTCCTCGCGAAAGGAAGTTAAACCCTTTTATCAAAAGATAGAAGGGACTAGAATTACTCAAAGGAGAGAACCAGCCGGAACCGGTTCATCCTGAAAAATTTAGAAATAATTCCCGCCCCCAGATTTGAATCAACTACCGACAATGGTAATGTTAGCATATAATAACGGCCTTGTCAAGGGGGTGGGGAAAGAGTCCCTTTTGTAGGGTTACTATGAAGAAAATAAAAAACAATCTCAACAAGGACGATCAAAATATTGACCTTACCCTCCGGCCGACGAACTGGGACGAGTACGTCGGCCAAGAAAAGATCAAAAGCAATCTTAAGGTGATCCTCGAGGCGGCAAAGGGCCGCGGCGAGGCCGCAGACCATCTTTTGTTCTCCGGTCCTGCGGGGCTCGGAAAGACGACGCTCGCCTATCTCGTTGCGCGCGAACTCGGCGGGATGGTGAAGACCACCTCCGGCCCCGCGCTTGAGAAGACCGGTGACCTTGCTGCTATTCTCACCAATCTTTCGCCCGGCGAAATTCTTTTTATTGACGAAGCGCACCGTGTGAACCCGATAATTGAAGAAGTTTTGTATCCTGCGATGGAGTCGCGGAAATTGCATCTTGTGGTTGGGAAAGGCCCGTCGGCACGGACACTCTCGCTCGATCTGCCTCCCTTCACTCTGATCGCAGCCACGACGCGCGAGAATCTTCTTTCGCAGCCCTTGCGGTCGCGCTTCGGCGCTACGCTCCGCCTCGGATATTACACGATTGAGGACATAAAAAAGATATTGCACCGTTCGGCGAGGATTTTAAATATTGAAGCGACGCCGGACGCGATCGAGATCCTTGCGCGCGCGGCGCGCGGGACGCCGCGCGTAGCCAACCGCCTCCTGCGCCGCGCGCGCGACTTCGCCGAAGTGCACGGCGCGAAGGTGATAGACGCCGAATCGGCCCTAAAAACCCTTGAAATGCTTGAAATTGACGAAGCGGGGCTGGAGCCGAACGATCGCCGGCTTTTAATGATCATTATTGAGAAATTCAACGGCGGCCCGGTGGGGATCAATACCCTTTCTGCAGCGCTTTCCGAGGACAAGGGCGTGATCGAAGACATCTACGAACCGTATTTGATGACGCTCGGCTTCCTCCAGCGCTCCTCGGCCGGCCGTATCGTGCTGCCTGCGGCGTATAAGCATTTGAAAATTAGGGGCAAGGAGGAGCTGCTATAAGACCCGCGATGCCCGGATTAATTCTCCTTTCTGTCGGAATCGCGGCGGTCATGGGCGGCATTTTTTGCATCGGCGTGATAATAATGAGCAAAGCGGCTCGGAAAAGTATGCCGTCTTCGGTTTCAGGAGGCGGGGCACTCGACGCGGGATCAAAAGACGGGCTCCCCGCTATCGATGAATCTATCGAGAACGTCAGCGCGAGCACCAATCATTTTCTTCAGAAGCATCCTTCGTATATTGTCATCCCATTGGTTGTGGTGATTGTTCTTGAGGCGATATTTATTTTAGCGAGCGCAAGGGATCCCCGTGTTTATGTCGCTCCGCTCATCCTGCCATTGATCGGCTATAGTATCGCCCGAAATCGTATTCAGCACGAATTCATGAAGCAGTTCGCATCGGCGAACGGTTTTTCTTATACCCCGGGAGGTTCACTTGATGGTCTTGACGGATCTCTTTTTCAAATCGGCAACAGCCGGTCAGTGGCCGATGTTGTGAGCGGCCAATTTCAGAACCGACCCATTTCGCTTTTCACTTATACGTACGTGACCGGCTCCGGGAAATCCGAGCAAACTCACACCTACACGATCTATGAGCTGCAGTTCGACGTTACGCTTCCTGATATCCTGCTTGAAAACGCAAGCCATGCGTTCGGCGGATCACTATTCGAGAAATTATCAGGAAAGGAATTTATCAAGCTCGAAGGCGATTTCAATAAATATTTTTCGCTGTGCATCCCCCGGGGATACGAAACGGAGGCGCTCGAGATATTTACGCCCGATGTCATGGAAGAGCTTATTGAAAAAGCCAAGGCGTTCAGCTTGGAGATCGTGAATGGCCACCTCTTCATCTATAACAACGGCACCGTGGGGACAAAGCAGGGCCTCTACGACCTCTATGCCCTCGCGCAATATTTCATTGAAAAACTAGGACCAGTGCTTGCGCGGATGAAACCGTCCGTTGAGGCGATGGAACAATTTAAATAGTTTTTAATCTTGGCACGTTATAGTTCTCTGCGTGGTCTTCATCAACGAATGGCTTCCGAATCCGGTTGGCGTGGACGCGGCCGGTGAATTCATAGAGCTTTACAACAGCGGGTCCGGCGCGGTTGGCTTGGATGGATGGGTTCTGGCGACGGGGAAGAATAAAAAGTTTTCGCTTATGGGGCGGAGCATTCCTGCGTATGGATATCTTGTTTTGAAAAAGAGTGCGACGAAATTGGCGCTGCGGAATGCGGACGGGGAGTTGTCGCTGTACGGTCCGGGCGGCGCTTTGGTTGATAGTGGTGATTTTTTAGGCAGCGCGCTCACGGGAAAAAGTTTCTCGCGCGTTGATTATGGCGTCGGCCCGGCGCAGCATTTTGCGTTCGTTGATCCGACGCCTGGCGCGCCGAATAAAGCGACACCCATTGTGATTGCCGACCACACGTATCCTGTGGGCGTTCCTCTAGGCCATCAATTGGAAAGTTTTGGTTTTTTCGGGATAATGATGGGAACGGCAGTGTTGTTCGTGGGACTTGTTGTTTATGTCATTAAAACAAACAAAGACCTATCGGAGCTTTTCTTCCGAAGAGACGAAGAGGTTTGGTGAAAAACTTGGGAAGAAAATAAAACCAGGGGAGAACGCTGCGGTCTTTGCTCTGGCAGGCGAACTTGGTGCGGGGAAGACCACGTTCGTGCAGGGATTTTTCAGGGGGCTCGGCCTCAAAAAGCGGGCGCCAAGCCCTACGTTCATTATCATGCGGCGGCACGCTTTATCGCGTGTGCCGCATGCGGCGCGTACGCAGCGTAGATCATTTACGGACGTTTTCCATGTGGATGCGTACCGCCTGAAAAGCGCGAAGCACCTTGCCGCGCTTGATTTTGAAAATGTTTTGTTGGATCCGTGGAACGTTGTGCTCATTGAGTGGGCTGACCGTGTAAAAAAGATCCTTCCCAAGGATACGGTTTGGTTGCATTTCCGGCACGGAAGGCATGAGAACGAAAGAAGTATTATTATGAAGCGATAGCGCCCGCCATCCATGAAGACACTTCTCCTTATTGATGCGAATTCCATCATCCACCGCTCGTTCCACGCATTGCCGCCGTTCACGACGCCTGACGGGCGGCCTTCCGGCGCGCTCTATGGCATCGCGAGCATCCTTTTAAAGCTTTGGCGCGAGGAGCGGCCGGAATACGCAGCGGCGCTGTTTGACCGGCCGGAGCCGACCTTCCGCGACAAAATATATGCGGAATACAAAGCCCAGCGCCCGCCTACGGCCGACGAACTTATCTCGCAGATCATTGAAGCGCACAAATTATTTGGCGCGTTCGGGATAAAGACATTTGAGAAGCCGGGATTTGAAGCGGACGATCTTATCGCGACCCTCGCAGAAAAATTCGGCGGGAAGGAGGGAAACGGAGGGGACGACCTGCGCGTGGAGATACTCACCGGCGACCGCGACACGCTGCAGCTTGTGCGCGACGAGAAGATCGTGGTGAGGACCTTTAATAAGGGTGTGAGCGATACATCGATCTATGACGAAAAAGCGGTAATTGAAAAATACGGTCTTGCCCCGGCGCAGCTCGTTGATTACAAATCGCTTGTTGGCGACCCATCGGACAACATTAAGGGTGTGCCGGGCGTAGGACCAAAAACGGCGACGGAGCTGCTCAAAAAATTCGGCAGCGTAGAGGAAATCTATAAACACCTGCCGGACGACCCGAAATTGGAGAAAAGATTCGGGCAGTATAAAAAAGACGCGGAACTTTCCCGTGAACTTGTGGTGCTTGAGCGGCACGTGCCGGTGGAAGTGCCCACGCTTGAAGTTCTTACGACGGAAAAAGAGCCCGTCGGCACGAAGGCCTATTTTGAAACAATGGGGTTTGCCACGCTTTTGAAGCGGCTGGAAACCAAGGGAGTTCCACCGGCAAAGAGCGCGGCGGATGGTGCGGCAGATCATCCGACAAAAGGCATCCAGGGAAGGATTTTTTAGTGGTACAATTAAAAGACGCTTGAACAGAGGATCCTCACGATTTAAAAAAATTATTGCGTGGCCGGAATTCCGGCCGGCCTGGGTTTTGCTTGCGACGGTCATTGCGGCGTTTATTCTCGATGTCGCCGGCTTTTCGAACAACCTCCTCTTGTTCATTGAAGGAGGGCTCTTCGTCATTATTCTCGTCCTCGCGATGGCGACCGCCTATCGGGCGGCGGGGGCGGACCGGGATACCAAAGTCGAGCGCAACGAGCTCAAGAGCATTTTAGAGAGTTTGGATGACGCGTTGATCGTCTACGACGAGAATTTTCGGGCGGTCTTTTTTAATCCTACCGCCGAACGCCTCTTCAAGCTGTCCGCAAAAACCGTTCTTGGCCATGTGTTCGCCCCACAAGACATCGAACGGCAGGGATGGCGGACGCTCGTCCAGGTCATCTTTCCGTCGCTCGCTCCCCGCGTGGTCACGCGCACAAAGGAAGGGGAATACCCGCAGGTACTTGATCTTTCCTTCACCGATCCGGCGTTGGAATTCCGCGTGACGACGGCGCCGATCAATGATGAGAACGGGCAATTGCTCGCGTTCATGAAAATCGTCCGTGACCGCACGGCGCAGATCACCGTGCTTCGTTCGCAGAGCGATTTCGTAACGGTGGCATCGCACCAACTCCGCGGTCCCCTCACTGACATCAATTGGGCGTTGCAGTCCCTCGCGCGCGCGCCGGAGCTTGCTGCGAACAACAAGGCTGTCGTTGAAAACGCGCTCGCCGCAAGCCAGGGACTCATTCAGCGCATCGAAGGCCTCCTTAACATCTCAAAAATGGAGGAAGGGCAGTTTGGTTATAAGTTCCAGGAAGCGGACATCATAGATTTTATAGGGAAGATCTTGGCGGGCGTTCTTCCCGCCACGCGCAAGGCGGGCGTGAAGATTTATTTTGATCGGCCGTCGGGGGAATTCCCCAAAATCGCCATTGACACAGAACGGCTCTCGCTCGCGCTCACCAATATCCTGGAAAATGCCATACGGTACAACGTGGAGAACGGCGAGGTAATCGTGAAAGTGGATGTGATGCCCGGAAAACCATTTATAGAGGTGAGCGTGAGAGATACGGGGATCGGCATCCCCCAGGAAGCCATAGGGAAAATTTTCACCAAATTCTATCGGGCGGACAATGCCATGAAGTCACAAACGGAGGGATCAGGGCTCGGCCTCTACATTGCAAAGAGCATTATAACGGCGCACGGCGGGGAAACTTGGGTGGAATCGGAACTGAATCGCGGCACCACCGTGCATTTTACGCTGCCGACCGATCTTAACCTTATCCCCAAGCACGAAGGGGGTCCGGAGGGGTTCTATTAATAATTCAATATCCACAGTTTTTGAGGTTTTGGCGCTTGCGGAGCTGCCGAAAAACGCGCACAATCAGAAGGTGAAAACGCTGAAGTATATTTTTGTCGTCGGCGGGGTGATGTCGGGGGTTGGGAAAGGCGTCGCTGCGGCATCCATCGGAAAAATCTTGCAGTCGCGCGGGCTCGAGGTCACCTCCATCAAGATCGATCCTTATGTGAATGTTGACGCGGGCACCATGAACCCCACCGAGCACGGCGAGGTTTTTGTTTTGGATGACGGCACGGAGTGCGATCAGGACATGGGGAACTACGAACGGTTCCTGAATAGAGATTTTTCCAAGGCTAATTATATGACGACGGGCAGCATATATCTTTCCGTGATCAATCGTGAAAGGAATCTGGGATACGGCGGCCGCTGCGTGGAGGTGGTGCCCGATATCCCTCTCGAGGTCATCCGCCGGATTCGGGAGGCGGCGCGGATAAATAGGGCGGACATCGCCGTCATAGAAGTCGGGGGGACCGCGGGGGAATATCAAAACATCCTTTTCCTCGAAGCCATCAGGATCTTAAAAGTGAAGCATCCGCACGACGTTCTCCTTGTCCTTGTGAGCCATGTGCCGTCTTTGGGGGCCGGCGGTACGGAGCTCAAAACGAAACCAACGCAATATGCCGCCCGGACCCTCAACGGTGCCGGCTTGCAAGCGGATTTGATCCTTGGCCGCGCGACGATCCCGCTGGACGAGAAACGAAAAGAGAAGATCGCGTTTGTCTGCGGATTGGTCTCAAAGGAAGACGTGATCTCTGCGCCCGACGTTTCAAATTTGTACGAGATCCCCGTTAATTTTGAAAGAGACAAGTTGGGAGAAAGAATTTTGCAGAAACTTTCCCTCCGCGCAGGCAAGAGGGACCTCAAGGATTGGAAGCGCTTCGCGGAACGGGTCCGCGGCGCGAAAAACGTGGTGAAGATAGGCATCGTTGGCAAATATTTCTCGAGCGGCAAGTTTATCCTCACCGATTCCTATATCTCGGTGATCGAGGCGATCAAGCATGCGGCGGCGCACTGGAAAGTGAGGCCGGTCATTGAGTGGCTGGAGTCGGAGCAGTTCGAAAAAGGCAAGCGGCAACTTCGAAAATTGGACGAGTATGCCGGCATCATCGTGCCGGGTGGTTTCGGGAGCCGCGGCATCGAAGGAAAACTGGCCGCCATCCGGTATTGCAGGGAAAACAAGATTCCTTATCTCGGGCTTTGCTACGGGATGCAGCTCGCTGTCGTGGAATTCGCACGGGACGTTTTGAAGCTTCGCGGCGCGAATACGACGGAGATCGATCCAAAGACCAAGTACCCCGTGATAGACATCCTTCCCGAGCAGAAAAAATTGATGGAAGAAAAGAATTACGGCGGTACCATGCGGCTCGGCGCCTATCCGGCCGTCCTGAAGAAGGGGACGATCGCGCAGGCGGCCTATGGGAAAACCAGCATTTCCGAGCGGCATCGACACCGCTACGAAGTGAATCCTGTTTTCATCAAGCGTCTTGAAAGCAAGGGAATGGTGTTTTCCGGCCAGTCGCCCGACCGGCGCCTGATGGAGATAATGGAGCTTCCCCGCGAGAAACATCCGTTCTTCGCCGGCTCTCAATTCCATCCCGAGCTCAAATCACGGCCGCTCAATCCACATCCGTTGTTCCGCGAGTTCATGCACGCGGCCGCGAAACGGAAGGTTTAGCGTTTTGAAATCGCGCCGCCGCGCGGTATCATCATTCTTGTATGTTCATCTTCCTCTACGGGCCGGACGACTATCGCCGGATACAAAAGAAAAAAGAGATCATAGCGGAGTTCAAGAAGAAACATTCCGCATTCGGACTCGGCATTTTTGATCTTGAGGCCGACGGCGGCATTGATAATTTTTTGGCATTTGCGGGAAGCCAGTCCATTTTCGAAACGGCGAAGCTCGCGGTTTTGGAGAACGCGTTCGTGCCGGAGGCGGAGAAGCTTGCGAAGATGTTAAAGCCGCTTGCGGCCGAAAAGGGGACCACTATTTTACTTGCCGAGAGAGAGAAGCCGGTGAAGGCATTTTCGTTTCTCCTTGAAAAGCCGTCACTCGCGCAAAAATTTGAAAATTTGGAGGGGCCGGAATGGGGCGCGTTTATAAGATCCGAGGCACAGAAGATCGATCTGAGATTGGAAGGATCCGCGGTGCAATTTTTGGGGACGGTGTATCAGGGAAATTCCTGGGCTCTCGTCACGGAGCTTCAAAAACTAAGCGCACTCAAGGCGTCGCGCGGGCGCGGCGGCGAAGCGGCTCATGCGGCGACCGTTGAAAAAGGGGATCTGGACGTGCTTGACCTCGAAGCCGCGCCGAATTACTGGGCGCTCATAAACGGCCTCAAGAGCTATGACGCGCGGACACGCCTTTTTGCGCTTGAAAAATTATTCGCCGCGAACGACCCGCCGCCGAAAATTTTCAACATTTTGGCCGCGCAGGCGGGTGAAAAAATCCCGCGCATGGCGGAATATGACCTTGCGGTGAAATCGGGGAAAATGGATTACGAGGAAGTCTTGCTTGACCTTGCGATCAGTTGAGCGAGGCGTGATTTCAGCCGATTCGCCTTATTTTTTTCGATCACCCTTGTTTTCACCGCCTTATCAAGCGCCCTGAAGACCGACGGCAGCATTTTTTGCGCCTCGTCCATCTTTTTGCCGGCGACCAATTTCCGGTAGCTCGTAACCGCCTTTTTATAGGCCTCTTTCTTTACGACGTTCCGTGCGCGCCGCGTCAAGTTCTGCCGCCAGGCCTTTTTCGCCGATGAAGTGATTGGCATATAGGGCTAAGAATACAGGGAAAATCAGGCAAAGACAATGGCTTGACACAGTATGTTTTATATGCTAACATTTGGCAAGGAGGCGGTAGTCATCATGAAGAAGAGCGTAGCACTTCTTGTGTGTATCGGTTTCTTCTGGATATTGCTCTCATCGTCCACGTGGCAATTCCTCGCGGACAAGATGAGCGGCATCGCGCGGCTCCTGGCGGGAGCCGCACGATAAGCGCGGAATGCACATTTCCGCCCGGATACGGGCCCCTGGCGACAGCGGGCCCTTCAAGTTTTTTTAGCCTTTCTTTTTGGGGTCTTTCATGGAATTTGCGGTATACTTTGAATATGCTTTACAGCGTTTCGGGAAAAGTGGCACTAAAGTCCGACCGGTTCGCCGTGATTGAGGCGGGAGGATTGGGCTTGAAAATTTCAATGAGCGGACGGACCCTTGCGGCATTGCCTGCCGCGGGGAACGGAGCGAAGATTTTTACCTATCTGCATATGCGCGAGGACGGACTGGAACTCTACGGTTTTTTGTCAGAAAAGGACCTCGCGTTTTTTGAGATGCTTATTTCGGTATCGGGCGTGGGGCCGCGGTCGGCGCTTGCGATTCTGGACGTGGCAAAGTTGGACGAGCTTGCAGCGGCAATAAAAGAAGGCCGGCCGGATTTGCTCACCCGCGCGTCCGGCATCGGGAGGAAAACGGCGGAGCGGATCATCGTGGAACTCCGTACAAAAGTCCAATCCGCGAAATCGGGACTGGTTATTGAAAAAATGGAAGGCGATGCGGATATTGTTGAGGCGCTTACGAATCTTGGCTATCGGCGCGAGGAGGCGCGCGCGGCACTTGCAAAAGTAGATCAGAAAATACGCGGCACGGAGGAGCGCCTCAAGGCCGCGCTTGCGATACTTTCAAAAAAATAGCTCAAGAACGACCGTATGGCAGCAATAGACACCATAAAACGTTCCCGCATCGCAAAACTTTTCTACCATTCCCCGCGCCTTGTTTCGGCCTATCACCGTTTTTGGGCGTGGTTCGGCGCGGTCACGAACGGGCATCCGAGCAAAAAAATATTCGTGATCGGCGTCACGGGCACAAAAGGGAAAACGACTACGCTGGAACTTTTGAATGCCATGCTTGAGGCGGCGGGACGCCGGACGGCGCTTCTCTCGTCGCTCCGCGTGAAGATCGGCGCGACAAGTGAAAAAAATAACCTTGGGAACACCATGCCCGGCCACGGTTACATCCAGAAATTCCTGAAGCGCGCCTTAGGGGCGCAATGCACGTACGCGCTTGTTGAGGTTGCCTCGCAGGGCATTGTTTCGCACCGCCACGAATTTATTGATTGGAAGGTCGGCGTACTTACGAATCTTGCGCCGGAACACATTGAATCGCATGGCTCTTTCGAGAACTACCGAAAAGCAAAGTTGGATTTCCTGAAATACGTCCTCGCGCGCGGCGGCGCGGTGTTTTTGAATCGCGATGACCAGCACTTCCCATTTTTTAACAAAGTGCTTGAAAACCAAAAAACAGTTCCTTATTCAAAAGACGACAAGGGACTGAAAAATTATTTTTCAAAAATTGAATCGCCGCACTTCGCGAGACGCGGATCTGCGCCGAAGTTTGTCCTGACCGATTTTAACAGGGAGAATGCCGCCGCGGCAGCCACGGTTGCGAAAATTTTGGGCATTGATGAGACGGCCATCGAGCGCGCACTCGGCTCTTTTGAGGGCGTTCCGGGGAGAATGGAATTTATGACAAAAGGGCCGTATACCGCGATCGTTGATTATGCCCACACGCCGGATTCACTTGAGGCGGCCTACGTGGCGGCGCGGCCGAAGCCGAACGCGAACTATCCCAATGCGCGCCTTATTTGCGTTTTGGGAGCTGCGGGAGGCGGACGTGACAAATGGAAGCGTCCGGAGTTCGGCAGGATCGCGGGGGCCTATTGCGACGAGATCATTCTTACCACCGAAGATCCCTACGACGAAGACCCTGCGGAAATCATTCAGGAAATCAAAAGCGGGATTTTGTCCGAGGACGCGGAAGCGGTGGATCTCTATGAGGTTCCGGACCGTCGCGAAGCGATAAAAAAAGCAGTTGCGCTCGCGCGGCCTGGGGACGTTGTGATCGGGACGGGCAAGGGAAGCGAGGATTGGATTCATGTGGCAAGGGGGCAAAAAATTTCCTGGAGCGAAAGGCGGGCGTTTGAGGAAGCGCTTGAGGAAAAAGAGTATAATTAAACCCAACATGAAACTGACATTTTACGGCGGCGTGGGCGAGGTGACCGGGGCGAACTATTTTTTGGAGTCCGGCGGGACGAATATTATGGTGGATTGCGGCCTGCACCAGGGGAGCCACTATGCGGAGCGACAGAATTTCGAACCGTTCCCATACGATGCAAAAGAAATAAGCGCCGTGTTCATAACACATTCCCACCTTGACCACACTGGCCGTTTGCCGTCGCTTATCCGTGCGGGATTCAAGGGGACGATCTATTCCACCCCTGCGACGAAGGATTTTGCGGAATTCATGCTTCTGGATTCGGAACATCTTCTTGAAAAAGAAGCGGAGCGCGAAAGGCGGCCGGTGCTCTATACGACGGAGGATATCGTACAGGCGCGGCAGCACTGGCAAGGGCTTCAGTATCACAGTCCCGTCACGGTGGGCCCTTTTACGGTTGAACTTTTTGATGCTGGGCATATTTTGGGCTCGGCGATCATAAAAGTGCAAGCGGAAGGAAAGACGATCGTCTTCTCCGGGGACCTTGGCAATTCTCCCGCGCCGATCATACAACCGACAGAAAAAATAGATAAGGCGGATTATTGCGTGATTGAATCAACCTACGGCGACCGCGTGCATGAGGACGTGGACAAGCGCAGGGAACAACTGGAAGACGTGGTGGAGGATACAGTGAAAGCCGGCGGCACGCTCATGATCCCGACCTTTGCTATGGAGCGGACGCAGGAATTGCTCTACCACCTACACCAGCTTTTCAAAGAGGGCCGCGTTCCCCGCGTGCCGGTCTTTATCGACAGTCCCTTGGCCATCAAGCTCACGGCGGTCTACAAAAAATACGAAAATTATTTTAATCCCGAAACGCAGCACATCGCGAAGTCCGGTGATGACATTTTAAACTTCCCCGGGCTTCGGCTCACGCTCACGACGGAGCAGTCAAAAGAGATCAATGGTGTCCCGCCGCCGAAGGTGGTGATCGCGGGCTCAGGCATGTCGAACGGCGGCCGCATTTTGCATCACGAGATGCGCTACCTTCCCGATCCAAAGAGCACCATTCTTTTTATCGGTTATCAGGCAAATGGATCGCTCGGCAGGCAGATCTTGGACGGCGCGCAGGAAGTGCACATTTTTGGCGAGAAAATTCCCGTGCGGTGCAAAAAGGTGAACATTCCGGGGTATTCCGCGCACGCCGACCAGCCGCTTCTTTTAGGATGGCTTTCTCCCATGCGCCAGTCGCTCAAAAAAGTATTCGTTGTGCAGGGCGAGGAACAGTCAAGCGACGCTTTAATGCACAAGATCGTGGATGACCTTGCGATCACGGCCGAGGTGCCGAAGCCGGGCGAAACGGTGGTATTATAAAGCTATGGCGAACGATAAAAAATCCGATTCTCAAGAAGCCGCCTCGGCCTATTTGAAATATAAAATTTGTATTTCCGGCTCCGCTGTGACCGACATAGCGACGCCGGGTACGCTGGAGAAGACCGAAGCGATGGGGCGCATGATCGCAGAGAAAGGAATGGTCCTTATCACAGGCGCCACGACCGGCATTCCTTATTGGGCGGCGAAGGGGGCAAAGGAAGCCGGCGGCATCGTGATCGGCCTCTCACCTGCCGCGTCAAAGAGCGCGCACATAAAGAGCTATCACCTGCCGACGGATTACCACGACCTTATTGTCTACACCGGCTTTGATTATTCCGGGCGAAACCTGCTCCTCACGCGCACTGCCGATGCCGTGATCACGATTTGCGGCCGCGTGGGCACTTTGAATGAATTTACGATCGCGTTTGAGGATAAAAAACCACAAGGGGTTCTTACGGGGACGGGCGGAGAGAGCGACGAGATCGAGCGGATATTGGACATTGCGCACCGCGGCACGGGGAAAGTGGTGTTTGATCCCGACCCAAAGTCGCTTCTGGATAAGGTTGTCGCAATGGTCAAGGCGGAGGAAAAAGAGTTGTAAAGGTCGCAAAGGAAAATACTAAACAATGGCCAAAAAGGAAGCTACAAAAGCAGCGAAGGCTCCAAAAGAGAAAACCCCGACGCCGATCGGCGAGGTGACCCACTTTTACAATAAGATCGGCGTCGCGATCGTGAAGTTCAATAAGGCGGTTCCTGTGGGGACGAAGCTTGCGTTCAAGGGTGCCACGACGGATTTTGAAGAGACGGTGGACTCCATGCAATATGATCATAAGCCGATCGACTCCGCCCCAAAAGGCGAACAAGTGGGCATCAAGGTGAAAGAAAGCGTTCGTGAGGGGGATCTGGTGTACCCCGTGGAATGAGGCCGGCCTCGGGCGGGTTTTTTAAGGTCGCTGCAATCGTTGCTGCGGCGACGGTGGGGGACGGCGTCTTCGCGCTGCCATTCGTATTTTATAAAGCCGGCTGGCTCCTCGGCCTTTTTTATTTGATCGTGCTTGCCGGCTTCGTGAGTGCCGCACACGTGGTGTATCTAAAAACGCTTGAAAAAATCGGCGAGAAGGAACGGCTCTTGGGGCTCGCAGGGAAATATTTCGGCCGCAGCGGATTTTGGGTTGGGTTTGTGGCGATCGTGCTGGGCCTAATCCTCACGCTCGTCGCCTATCTTATTTTGGGCACACAGTTCGTCCAACTTGCGGCTCCGTCGGTTTCCCCCAATGTTGCGTTTTTTGTCTTTTGGCTTTTCACCGCAGTTCCCATTTTCTTAAACGATCGTCGCGTGGTCAAACTTGAACTTGTGGGCATCGCCTGCACTTCGGCCATCATAGTTTTTATCTTTGCAAGCGCATGGCCCGCTGTGATATTCGCGGGCATCCCCCTGGTCAACGGGCAAAATTTTTTCCTGCCGTTCGGTGTCATCCTCTTTGCGCTCGCCGGCTGGACAAGCGTGGAGCCCGCATATGAATCGCGGAAGAAGTCTGGCGCGTCATCCGACCCGTGGCGCGCGCTTGCCGCGGGATCGTTCGTGGCGGCGCTCTTATATACCATGTTTATTGTGGGCATACTGGGGTCCACGCCCGCGGCCACGCCCGACACTGTCTCTGGCCTCACTTCCTGGCCTATTTGGAAAAAAGAGATCATCGCTATTTTCGGTCTGCTTGCGGTCGCGACCATTTATCTGCCGATTTCCCATGAGATAAAAAACGCGCTGGAAAAGGACCTTGGGTGGAACGGGTCCGTGTCGCGCTTCCTGATCTTATTCGTGCCGCTCGTTTTTATCGGCCTCGGCTTGCGCAGTTTTCTCACTGTGGCTGGCATTGTGGGCGGCGCGTTCATCGGTGCGCAATACCTCCTTATTGTCGCCGTCGGCCGCCGCGCACTTATGCTCTCTGCCGCGAAGAATTTTTTTCTCGATCTTATCGCGGTCGTCTTCGCCGCTGCCGCCGTTTACGAAGTGTGGACTTTCGTAGTACACTAGCGACGTAGCGGCACCCCGGGCGCCGCATTGCCCTCGTAGTTCAACGGACAGAATATCTCCCTCCGAAGGAGCAGATTGAGGTTCAATTCCTCACGGGGGCACGAGCAAGGCAAAAAGGGTTCGGGAAGAGTACTAAGAAGGGCTCTTCCCGAACCCTTTTTGCCTTGCTCGTTAAAACTCACTCGCCATCAGAACATTCTTAAAACAACTTCACGCAATATCCTTCGCCACTTTTGCGTCGCGGATGGCGTACATCCTGCGGGAGTAGATGGTCTTCATCGTCTTGTCGGTTGCGTAGCCGATGGCCGCGAGGATTAGGAAATAGAGCGCGCCGACCATCGTGAATGACGGCGGCTTTTGGGTGAACAGGCTGATGAGCGTGGCGCCGACGCCCATTGAGGTGATGATGGCGAGGTTCTTCACCGAACTCTCCGTGCTTTTTGCCTGGATGCTCCCGAAAAGATCCAGCGCCGACTGGACGTAATTCTTGGTCATGCCCCAGATGTCCTTGATGTATTCCAGCGTGTCGGCAAGCGTTTCGTGCTTGAATTCAAGCACGCCGAGAAATTTTTCGAGGTCGCGATTGTCTTTTATGATCGTCCCGCGCGTTTTGAGGTATGTTCCCATCTGGTTGATCCGCGCCTCGATAAGATTGATAGTCTTCGCGTAGCTTTCAATTTTTTCCTTGAAGGCGCCCACTTCCTTGCCGCGGATGCTACCCTTCTCTTTTACTTCCGCAATGCGTTCCCAAATGATCCGGTGGAGGTTCAGATACCGGTGCAGCTGCGCCTTGAATTCCCGGATAAAGATCTGCTCATTGATGAAACACTCGACATTCTCCATGGATTCCGAGATGTTATTGATCACATAAAGCTTGTCCCCGCGGTAGATCTCAAATTCCTTCTTGCGGACGTCGAAATATTCTTTTTCGTTGAATGCTGCGAAAATTTCTTTTATGTCCTTCTGCGCCGCTTTTTTGAGGACGACGAAATAGGGATAGATCGTTTTTATGTTCGCGAGCTCTTTCGGGATCGGTGCGCCCAAACTGAAGATGTAGCTGATGCCGGGCGAGAGCTTCTCTTCGTAGTAAGAGGTAAGTGCTTTAATATCCTCCGAAAGCGTGTTTGTATTTTCCTTGCTCAAAACCACAAGTCCGTCCTCGTAGATCTTTATCTCCACGCCCGTTTTGCTTTTGACGTCTATCCAATCAAGACGCGAAACCTCCATGCGGACCGTGGCGATATCCATCGCGTTTCGGAGCGCCTTCAGTTTTTCCTTATCGAGCTCGAGCGGCGACGCCGCGCTTTCCAAAAAATCGTAGATCTCCGACAGGTGTAGCGTCGTCCTCTGGAACCATCCGCCGACGTAAATTTTTTGGGCTTTTGACACGTTTTATTAAGTATATCAATTCCATGCGTTCAACGCTAAAATAATATGGCACATGCGTTCGTACCACCATTACTATCACGACAAAGTGTATCGGGTGTCGCGGGGCTTGCGGTGGTCCTCGGTGCAAGCTACGCATTTATGAGAAAACAAAATGGATAAAATGCCCCTGATCACCGCCCACCGCGGCGGGAAATTCTGGGAAGGCGATGATTTTTCATATATTTCCGAATCTATCCGTGACGGTGCTGATATTATTGAGCTTGACGTGCGACTGTGCGATGGAAAATATATCGTGCAACACGCGCCATACGAAAAAGCACAGGGCTTTTTAGAAGACGCTTTTGCACGCACCGAAAATACGGCGCTGTATCTTGATATAAAAAGCCGCGATATAAAAATCAACGAGCTAATAGCGTATGTCCATTCCTTTTGCTCAAGCCATATTATTGTCGGTTCATACCACCTGGATCTGTTGCGCAGCATTCAGGATCTTGCCGTAGAACGGAACTGCCATTGTGTTCTGCCGTGGACCGCCGTGCCGCGCGGGCGATCCGCCCACGCCGGATGGGTCAATCCATTGTGCTATTTCACCACCAAATCCCTCGCGCAAGAAATTCGGGATGCCGGATTTAAATTCGTCCCTAGTGGCAACCAGATTTTCAAAAAGCACGAGATAATGGAAAATCAATTACGCTATGCGCGATGGGGAGCATACGCCATCTCTACCCATCACGTGAAGGAAATGAAGGAGCTATTACAACAAATCAATGATTGAGGGAGTGTTGCAAAAACTGGCGCGGCTTATTTTTCTTCTGAAGATTCGGAGGGCCGAACACAAGATCGGTTATAAATTGGTTTTTCATGATATTCCGCCTTGCTATATCAACGGATGGGTGAGTTGGGACATGACGGGGACGTTTAAAAGATTTGGGCTGGACATTGAGGCTGGTGCCAACTATTGGACCATGGGGAAGATCGTTCGTGGCGATTCCTCCCGCTACGATCGGAACGCCACCGAATATGAATCCTGGCTCGGCGGATATGTGGTAAGGCTCGCTGCCGGGCAAACCTGGACCGTAGAAGATCACTTTAAACTGGCGATTGCGGACCAAAACAGTTGGTTAAAAACATATGGCGATCCGAATCCAACGACGGACAGTTTGGGTCGGAGATTCACGACAGTAGAAACGATCCGCAGCGGTAACTATCCTGGAACTATTTATGAATGGGATTGCGCGACGGACAGCGATGTGGGCAACCGCGACAATACATTACGGCTTCGCCTTGAGTCCATCGTGATGGCCGCCCTGTTCAACTTTTCCAATCCAAGCTTGCATTTAAGGGGTGAAGAACTAAGGCCAAAAGCATTCCGCAAGACCTATGAACCCCTGCGGCTCCATGGTTACATCGCTATTTTTGACGTTGAGAAAAACGTAAAAGTCGTGCTCTACGGCAACGGAGCGATCATTACAAAACAAAATGGCGATACCGATACGTTCGTTGCGCTCAAAAATGATCTGCTTTGGGGCATGCGAGCGTGTGATATCATAAAAGTATAATCATGGGGAATTTTGGCTTCGTCTATGCGGTCGGCGCGGCGCTCACGTGGGGATTGGTGTACGCCTTGGACCAGAAAATACTTTCTGGCTCGTCGCCGCTCGCGTATCTTTTTATCAATTCGCTGTTCACGGCGATACTCGTATTGCCCTTTTTGTTTTTTGACGGCGGGTCAATAAAAACCATTTTTTCTTCCCGCGGGACCATCCTCTGGCTCATCGTCGCCTCCGTCGTTTTGGCGGCACTCGCCAATTTCCTCATCTTTTCCGGCATAAAAATATTGGGCGCTTCGACGGCGTCCATCATTGAGATCGCGTATCCGTTCTTTGTAGTGCTTTTCAGCTTCATCATTTTCCGTTCAACCCCGAACATTTATTTTCTCCTTGGCGGCGCGCTTATCTTTGTCGGCTCGATTATCATTATTAAATTTGCGTGATAGCGAACGGCCCGACTTGACATTTGTATTACACTTGTAATACAATGGACTAATGCCAGATGAAAGCAAGGATTATATTATAAATCTCCGCGTTTCCCGTGCGACGTACGATAAAATAAAGCGAAAGGCGAAAGAGAATCGGGAGAGCATCTCGAACCTGGTCCGCAAAGCAATAGATGACAGCGCGGAGATCGTGAGCGATCTTTCGGGCGAACTGTTCGGCAAGAAAGATAAGTTTAAAGACGTCATCGGCTATCATAAGTCTAAGGCCGCGCAGGAATTGGAATGCGCGAAATGCGGCGCGAAGATCGCCGCGGGAAACATTGTCACGGTGGGCGAGACCGAGGGTGCAAAAAAGTACTTTTTCTGCGAGAATTGCAGGTAAGCTATGTTGTCTGAAAGACAGAAAAGCAGTTCTACGCTCGTTCGCTCATGGACGATCTCTTTCGTCGTCCTTAAACACCTCGTTTTCCATAAATTTACCTCGCTGAAACATGCGTCATTTGGCGAGCGTCTCAGGCGGGCATGCGAGAAGCTGGGCCCTGTTTTCATAAAACTTGGGCAAGTGCTCGCCACCCGCTATGATCTTCTCGGCCGTAGTGATTGCGAGGCGCTACACGGGCTCTTGGATGATATTGCGCCCGTTCCATTTGAAGAGGTAGTAGCTCTTTTTCAAAGTGATTTTCGTGAAAATCCGGACGAATTGTATCGGGAATTTCCAAGAATTCCTATTGCCTCGGCTTCCATCGCGCAGGTCTATAAGGCCGTTGACCACGAGGGTCGGTTGGTCGCCGTCAAGGTTCGTCGCCCCGGTATCACAAGGACGTTAAAATCGGACATCGGCATTCTAAAGAAGCTTGTCCGCATCGCGGAGCTTTTCTCTTCTGATCTTCGTCACATCCGCGCCCGCGAAGTTCTTTCCCAGCTTGAATCATGGATTTTCGGCGAGGCTGATTTTATCCAAGAGACCGGCAATCTGCTCGCCCTTACTGAATTTTATTCCCAACGCGCCGCGAAGGGCGATGATTTTGCGGCAGCGATAGTATTTCCGAAGCTTTGGCCCGCACTTTGCTCCCAGAACATCATCACGATGGAATTTCTTGAGGGCATTCCGGCAACAAAGTTCAATAAGCAAATTGCCGGGCCGGCATACGATGAATATGTCTCCCTCAAAGCGGTACTTGGCGCATCGGTGCGTCCCTGGGTTGAGCGAGGCGCGTTCCTTTTCCATGCCGATCCGCATCCGGCGAATATCCTTATTATGAAAGGCGGCAAGGCGGGATTGCTTGATTTTGGTTTAACATCGTCTTTCAACAAGAAGGATTCAGAGCAGTTGTGCGACCTTCTTCTTGCGGTCTATACGCAGAACCTTGATCTTACCGTGCATCATGCGTTCGCACTGTGCCATGCTCCGGCAGTGCTTGAAACGCCGACATTACGGAAGGACATTGAAGAGTATCTTTTGAAAACCCGAACAAGTGGCTTCGGGTTCTGGTTTGTGGGGCTAATTCGCATCTTCGTGAAGCATCGGGTTCCTATGCCGCTTCAATTAGTTCTTTTGGGGCGCAACGTCGTTGTCGTCGAGGGGCTTTTCGAAACCGTTATTCCGGGGAAGACCACGCTTGAAGTAATGGGTGACGAATTACGTCGGGGGCTTTATCGGCGGATATTCGAGAACATAACAAGTATTGATGCCGGGCCGTTGCTTTATGCCTTAAGCGAAAAAATAAAGAAAAGCCCGGGACTCCTGGCGGGGCTTATCAACCGGTATTTTGAGGATCCGCTTCGGGCAGTGCGCGACTTTAGGGAAGCGGTTCGGATATAGCGTGAATGATGCGCTATAATCTTCCTATATGGACAAGCTCTCCGAACTGCAGAAGCTTGAGCAAGAGATGGTCGCCGATGCTTCTCTTCCGCTCAAGCCGGCAAATTTGGTCTTCGGCGAAGGAAATGTTGATTGCGCCGTGATGTTTATCGGCGAGGGGCCGGGATTTAACGAAGATAAATTGAAGCGGCCGTTCGTGGGAAGAGCGGGACAGCTCTTGGACGAACTTATTAAGGGCCTCGGCTGGAAGCGCGGGGATGTTTATATTACAAACATCGTGAAGCGCCGGCCGCCGGACAATCGTGATCCGTTGCCAGAGGAGATCGAAGCATACAAGCCCTATCTTACAAAACAGATCGAAATCATTGATCCGAAAGTGATTGTGGCCTTGGGCCGTTTCGCGATGAACTATTTTCTGCCGGACGCAAAGATTACGCGCGACCACGGGCGGATATTCAAAATCAACGAAAGGATTATTTTTCCCATCTACCATCCCGCCGCCGCATTGCGTTCTACTGAAATGCTGAATGTTCTCCGCGAGGATTTTGGAAAGATACCTAAAATAGTGAAAGGGGAACTTGCGGTGGAAGTGACGGCACCTGCCGCAACCGCGTCGGCAAAGAAACCAATAAAACCAAAGCAGCCAAGCCTGTTTTGAGGTATTATTAAGGCATGGACTTCGCGCCGGTATACCTTGTGCAACGGTTCTTTTACCGTTTGGTGGATTTCTTCCGTCATTGGTACATCGATGGATCGCGCGCCGTCGGGCACCGTTTTATTACGGCACTTGAAGAAGCTGACCGCTCGCTCGCGGTAAAGATCACCCTCCGTTATTTCTTCCGCCCGCTCTACGGGGACTACACGGTAGTCGGCCGTATCCTCGGCATTGTTTTCCGTACGGGGAGAATTTTGATCGGCGCCGTGGTTTACGCCGTGATCGCGGCGTTTTTCCTCCTTTTCTATTTGGCATGGCTTGCCGCGCCCATCGTCATTATTTTCTATGCCACAAGAGGCCTCTAACAAGTACGAATTGTATTTTGACGATCCGCGGCTCCGAATGACGGTCGCGGGAAGATTTGTCGTCCGCGTCATTACCTATGTCACCTATCTCGTCCTGTTTTTTGCCACAGGAACCCTCCTTATTTCCCAGATAAGGCCGTTGCAGTATCTCGGAATTTTTTTGGTGCTTTTTATCGTTGATCGTCTTGCCCACTGGGGCGAGGCGGATCTCCCGATCACGGAACTGCCGCGGGGCGGCCGGGTCAACCTTGCGAGCATTATGAAGCCATCCACTTTCTCCGTGATAGGACACGCTTTTGACCGCGGCCTTGTTACAAGGCAGGATTTTTTCCTTAGTATTACCGACCGCTTGATGGGACTTTCGCAAGTGGAAGAAGGCCTGCGCCGGCTCGATGTGAAGCCCGAAGAATTTAAGGCAAAACTAAAAGAATTTCTTTCAAGGCCGGTCCCCGCCGAGACCGTATCGCGCACGGAATATTTAAAGAGCGCCGAAGCGCTCGTGGTCGCGGCTTTCGGCGAAGCGCTCGCCGTCGGCCACCGCTTCATTGAGCCGAGCGATCTCTTTTCGGCGCTTGCGAAGATGAAAGCGGAGGCCGTGGACCGGCTTTTCAATATGTTCTCGATTGAAGCGGGCGATTTGGAAACCGCGCTCATTTTTTCTTTGAAAAAGTCGTTCTTAAGCCGCTTGCCGTCCGCGCTCGGCGAGTTTGTTTTTGAATCAAACCGGCACACGCGGCACCGCATCATGAATCGGGCGTGGACCTCGCGGCCGACGCCGACGCTCGACAAATACAGCACTGATTTCACCGATCTTGCGCGTGCGCAGCAGATCGGGTTTTTGATCGGCCACGACGCCGAATACGAGCGGCTCGTGGAAACGCTCGGCCGTCCGGTGAATCCGAATGCGCTCCTGATCGGCGAGCCGGGGATCGGGAAGGAAACCATCATCCAGCACCTCGCCTTCGCGCTTACCAAAGATATCGTGCCGAAAGCGCTCTTTGATAAGCGGCTCGTGTCACTTGAGTTGCAGGACCTTGTGGCCGGCGCGTCGCCGGAAGAACTTTCCACGCGGCTCAAAAAGATCGTTGACGAAATTTACATGGCGGGGAATATCATCATTTATATCCCGGATATTCATAATCTGGTGCATACCTCCGGCACGGCCTATCTTTCGGCGGCGGACATCCTGATGCCGGTGGTGAAGAGCAACGCGTTCCCGGTGATCGGGGCCACCTATCCGAAAGAATTCAAGCAGCTTGTGGAGCCGCGGAGCGACTTCGTCGGCGCCTTCGAGGTGATCCACGTGAACGAGGTAACCGAGGCGGAAGCGGGAAAGATATTGACGTACGAAAGTTTGATCCTTGAAGAAAAGAGCGGCGTCACCATAAGCTTTGGTGCCGTGAAGCGTGCGGTCGCGCTCGCGAAAAAATATTTCAGGGACAAGTTCTTGCCTTCAAGCGCGGAAGAGCTTTTGAAGACCGCGCTTGTGGATGCCGAGCAGCGCGGCGAGCATGCGCTCACCGCCGAGCGCGTGACCTCGGTCGCCGAGGCGAAGGCGCACGTGCCGATGAGCGAAGCAAGCGGCGCTGAAGCGGAAAAACTTTTGCATTTGGAAGACACCATCCATAACCGGCTTGTGGACCAGGAAGAGGCGGTCACGGCGGTCGCGGAAGCCCTGCGGCAATATCGGAGCGGCCTCGCGCGCAAGGGCGGGCCGATCGCAAGCTTCCTTTTTGTGGGGCCGACGGGCGTGGGCAAGACCGAACTCGCGAAGATCCTTGCGGGCGTGCAGTTCGGTTCGGAAAAAACGATGGTGCGCTTTGACATGACAGAATACCAAGACAAGGCAAGCTTCTTCCGTTTCATCGGCTCGCCCGACGGGGCGACGCGCGGGGCCTTGACCGATGCCATCCATGACCAGCCGTACAGCTTGGTCCTCCTTGATGAATTTGAAAAAGCATTCCCCGATATTTTGAACCTGTTCCTGCAGGTCTTTGATGACGGCCGTCTTACGGACAACCTTGGCCGCACCATCGATTTTACGAACACGATCATTATTGCGACTTCCAACGCGCATTCGGACATCATCAATGAATCGCTCTCGAAAGGGGAAAAAATGACGGACATCGCGGAATATCTGAAGAAGCGGCTCGTGGATGTATTCAGGCCGGAACTTTTGAACCGCTTCTCAAAAGTCATCATTTTCAAAAATCTGGAACCGGCGCAGCTCGGGAAGATCGTGGAGATCAACTTGAAAGAACTGGCGGAGACCGTAAAAAGCCAGGGCATCGCGCTTGATTTTGGTCCGGAGGCCGTAGCGCAGCTTGCGAAGCTTGGCTATGACCCGGCGTTCGGCGCGCGTCCCTTGCGCCGCGTGATAGACGAAAAGCTCCGCTCTCCGCTCTCCCGCGCCATTCTTGGAAAGCAGATAGGGAAAGGCAGCCGCGTGAAGCTTGTTTTTAAAGACAATGCTTTCGATTTTGTGAACGAGGATTGATCCATGAAAATAAAGATCAATATTAACGTCAAGGTGGGCCGGGTCGTGAGATATCTCGTGCTGTCGGATCTTTTTTTACTGCTTGGCTGGGGGCTTATTGACCCTGTTTTTTCGGTTTTCATCATAGAGCGCATTGCCGGTGCGACGCTTATCACCGTAGGTATCGCCGCCGCCGTCTATTGGATATTGAGATCGGCCCTCGAAATTCCCATCGCGAATTATCTCGACCGGACGCTGGGCGAGAAGGATGATTTTGTGGCGCTTGTGGGTGGGCTTTTCCTTGCGGGTTTTTCCGCGCTTGCGTTCAGCGCGATCAGTAAGGTTTGGGAACTTTACGTGGTCCAGATCATCCATGCGGTCGGCTTCGCTCTCTATCTTCCCTCGTGGTCCAGTATTTTCTCGCGCCACCTGGACCACGATCGTGTTTCTTTTGATTGGTCCCTGGATAGTACGGTTGCTGGCCTCGCCGCGGGCATAAGCGGTCTTTTTGCAGGGGTCGTTGCGGCCGAGTGGGGATTTGTTGCGGTCTTCGTCGCCGGCGGCACCTTTTCACTCATCGCTGCGTTCGTCTTGATGTTGGCGCCCAACCTCGTGCTTCCGAAGCCCACCGAAGCAGGTGTTCAAATGAAAGATAAGACGCCGGCCGCGACGGGGATGTAGGGCGGGAATGCGAATACCATGCCGAAAGTTTCCAATCAATCAATCGCCGAACTGCTCCGCGAGATAGGGGAATACCTTGCGATGCAAGAAGTGCCCTTCAAACCGCGCGCGTACGAGAAGGCGGCGGGCATCATTGAGGGGCTTGAAGAGGAAGTGGCGGATATCTATATGCGCGGTGGTTTAAAAGCGCTCGAGGAGATCCCGGGCGTAGGCGTTTCCATTGCAGAAAAGATAGAAGAATTTATAAAGACCGGCAAGGTGAAGTATTACGAAGGCCTCAAAAAGAAGACCCCCGTTGATCTGGAGGGTTTGTCGCGGGTGGAAGGGCTTGGCCCGAAGTCGATCAAAAAGCTTTATCAAAAGCTAGGCATAAGCGATCTCGCCGACTTGGAAAAGGCGGCGAAAGCGGGAAAAATCGCAAAGCTTGAAGGATTCGGCGCGAGGAGCGAAGAAAAGATTTTGAAGGGCGTTGCATTCGCGAAAAGATCGGGCGGCAGGTTCGTACTTGGCTTTGTGACGCCGCAGATTCGCAGTATTGTATCGCACCTTACGAAATTACCGGATGCTTCAAGGGTTACGGTCGCGGGCTCCGTGCGACGCAAAAAGGAAACTATCGGCGACGCGGATATCCTTATCGTTTCCGCGAAGCCAAAGATAGTTATGGACTACTTCGTTTCCATGCCGGAAGTGATGTCCGTGATCGCCCACGGCGATACAAAATCGTCGGTAAAGGTGAAGCCGGGAGTGAACGTTGATCTTCGCGTCGTGCCTGCGGAATCCTACGGTGCGGCGTTGAATTATTTCACCGGCTCAAAGGATCATAATGTCGCGTTGCGCCAGATTGCTGTGAAAAAGGGATGGAAACTGAACGAATACGGGCTTTTCTCCGTGAAGGGCGCCCGCGAAAAAACGATCGCCGGAAAAACAGAGGAGGAAATTTATAAAATGTTCGGCATGGATTATATAGAACCGGAATTGCGCGAGAACACGGGGGAACTCCAGGCGGCGCAGGCGCACCGGCTGCCGAAGCTCATTGGATACGGCGATCTGCAAGGTGATCTGCAGGTGCAGACCAATTGGACGGACGGCTCCGATTCCATTGAAGCAATGGCGAAGGCGGCCGCTGCGCAAGGGCTCGCCTATATTGCGATCACCGATCATACGAAACGGCTTGCGATGACGCACGGTTTGGACGAAAAGCGGATCTTACAGCAGATGGCGGAGATAGACAGGCTCAACAAAAAATTCGCGGGCAAAATAAAGATATTGAAAGGCAGTGAGTGTGACATTTTGAAGGATGGGACGCTTGACCTGCCCGCTTCGGTTTTGTCAAAGCTCGATGTGGTCGGCGCCGCGGTCCATTCGCATTTCAATCTCACGCGCGCCGAACAGACTGAGCGCATAAAACGGGCGATGGCGAACCCCAATGTTGACATTCTTTTCCATCCAACGGGGCGCATTATCAATCGCCGCGAGGCGTACGAGGTGGATATGGAAGCGGTCATCGCGCACGCGAAGAAAACTGGCACCGTGCTTGAGATTGACGCTTATCCCGACCGCGCCGATCTCAAAGATGAATATGTCCGCAAGTGCGTGGAAGCGGGCGTCAAAATGTCCATTGATTCCGACGCCCACTCGCCGACCCATTTCCCCTATCTGGAATATGGTATCGCGCAGGCGCGCCGGGGATGGGCGGAGAAAGATGATATAATAAATGCCTGGCCGGTGGAAAAAATGAAAAAATCATTAAAATAATGCCCACGCGTGTTCCTGCAGAATCTTTTGAGAAGCCTCCCACGAAAAAACAGGTGGTAGCGGGCTTCGTGGTCTACCGGCGGACAAGCGACGGAATAAAATTTCTCCTCCTCTACCGCCGCGGCAATTACTGGAATTTTCCCAAGGGGCACTTCATGCCAGGCGAGCGGACGATGGACGTCGCCCTCCGCGAACTTGAGGAAGAAACGGGGATCAAAAAATCGGAATTGCGCATTATCCCGAACTTCCGCGCCTATGAACGTTTCTATTTCAAAGTTGGGAACCAGGGAATTTACGACACCGTGATCTTGTTCCTCGCCGAAACACATCAAGTGGAGGTCCGCATCGTTCCACGCGAACACAGCGGTTATGGCTGGTTTCTCTATCACGACGCCTTGAGTGTGGTCGGCAAGAAATACGGCGACACCCGCAAGGTGTTGCAACAGGCATCCAACTTCCTCCGTGCACGGAGCCGGGCGCACCGGCCGCCGCAGCGGCCCATGCATAGCGCGGGTCGTTGACGCCGAGTCAGGTCAGGATATAGAATAACCTTGGAACCTTGAGGTGTTCCGCGTTATGCATATTCTGCGTGACGGTGTCCGTGTCCGTCTGTCCCTGAAGTGGGGTAGGGCGTACCTCGCGCAAGGTCCCTAGCGTTGCCTGATGGAAGGTAACGCGGCCCGAATCGGGCCCGCTATGCGAAGCGCGGCAACGCTAACCAGCTGATGGCCGCCTAGCAAAGAACGGCAATAGTACGGCGAGCAGTACAATCACAATTGCGCATCGCGGCGACAGAGGGGGTGGGACCTGTACCACCCCCTTTAAATTTCTACTTTACGAACGCTACTACTTTTTTAAATACTTCGGGTTCGTGTTCGGCGAGGTCGGCGAGTATCTTCCGGTCAAGCACCACCTTTTTCTTTTTGAGCGCGGCGATGAACTGGCTGTAGTTCATGCCTTCCGCGCGGACGGCGGCATTGATCTTCACGTTCCAGAGCTGGCGGAAGACCCGCTTTTTTTCCTTGCGTCCGCGGAATGCGTGCGTCCAGGCATGGAGGAGCGCTTCCTTTGCTGCGCGTTCTTTGGATTTGCGGCCCCAGCGGAAGCCCTTGGTGTACCGAAGGACTTTTGTGCGCCGCTTGTTGGCCATGGTTCCGCGTTTGACTCTTGGCATATCAAGTAGTGTTTAATAATTTTTTAACGTTTTCATCGGGAAATTGAGCGAGCGGGTTTTCCGCTTGTTTCGGATCCCCTTCGCATTCGTCCGCGTACGAAAATGGCTCACCCCCATCAGCCGGCGCACGATCTTCCCGTTTCGCGTAATCTTCACGCGTTTCGTAAGCGATTTATTCATCGGTTCAATAGAGGAAAGTGTACTACAATCCTTATTTTTTCGCAATCTGCACGCTCATGCCGTAGCCGCCGAAGCGGGGCTCGGAAAGCCGCTTATATTCTACGGGAATCATTTTCATGAAGTCCGCGAGTTTCTGCCGCGCCCAGTCCTTCATGCCTTTTTCGCGCCCGCGGAGGCGCATGTTGATCTCTACTTGGTACCCTTCGCCCAAGAACTCTTCAAGCTGCTTCAGTTTTATCAAAAGGTCGTTCTGTGCGGCGCGCGCGCTGATCTGAACATGCTTCAGGCCGCCGCTCTTTTGTGCCAGCCGCTCCTTTTTTTTGCGTTTCGCCTCTTCGTAGCGGAACTTGTCGTAGCTCATAAGACGGGCGACGGGCGGCTTCGCATTCGGCGAAATTTCAATGAGATCAAGGCCTTCCTCCGGCCGTACCAAAGCGAGCGCCTTTTCGCGCGTGAGGACGCCGAGATTTTCTCCCTTGTCGTTTATGACGCGGAGTTCTTGCGCGACTATTTGGCTGTTGATTTTGGGGATGTGTATGGGAGTGGGTAAGCGAAAAGCCGATTCGAGAGCTTGCCTTTATTGTAGCCGGAAATCGCCATCCGTCAAAGTTCATTCATTTTCACCTCGTTGCCTGCTATAATGATTAAAACCATGGAAGAGGCTCCCATAACCCATCCCGGTGTTCCCACGGAAACCTATCATACCCTCGGAAAAAAAACCTTTTGGGTCTTTGTTTTGGAGCGGATACATACTTCGGCCGTGATTCTTCTTGTTGCCATATGCCTTTTTGCGGTGAAGGATCAGGCGTTCCTCAAGAATATCCCCCTGCTCGGCGATCTGACCGGCTATATGAACGTGATCACATGGACCGTGTTCGGTATCTTTGCCGTCGCATTTCTTATCGTGCTCCTTATCGCATGGCTTATCTATGCGAACTACAAATTTTCCTTGGGTGACGACGCGTTGAAGATTAAGCGGGGGGTTTTGAACAAAGAGGAGGTCGCCATGCCATACCGGCAGATCCAGGACGTTGATATCCAGCGTGACCTTGGGTTTCAGATGATGGGGTTGAGCAAGCTCGTGATTCTTACCGCCGGCGCGCCTGAGGAAAAATCAGGGGACGACCAGTCGGAGGGGATACTTCCTGCGCTCGATAAGGATCTCGCCGAGTGGCTCCAGGCAGAGCTCCTCAAGCGGGCAAATATTCAAAAAGTAACGGAGACTCGCTAGAACCAGGATAATATGTTTTGAAACGAGTACTCAGAAGGGCTCTTTTCAAAACACATTATCCTGGTTCTAGCTTTCTTTCTCTCCTTTGATTATACTTGCCCTTAGATTGGGGACGCACTGGCTTTGATAAAGGTAAGCCGTGGGTTTGCGGGCCGAGGGCAACGACGTAACCGTTGCACAAATACAACTGACAACTCCAAAGTTGCAGCTCCGGCGTTCGCTTACGCGTAATGCCGGGATCGGCGAGTCCGGGTTCCTTGGGCTCATCACCGGTCTTATATAAGGGGACTAGCCGTAGCGGACGATCCTATGCTGCGCGCGAAAATCAGGATCGCTTTGCTAGTTCCTAACTAGACACGCCCGTCGACGGCCCATGCGTACTACCTTTAGACGAGGGTTCGATTCCCTCCGTCTCCACACCCCTTCTACTAATAAGAGAGTGCTTTACTGGCGATTTAATAGTTTTACTATCTTTATTATCACTGATGCGAAGAAGCAGGCGTAGAGGATCAAAAAACCGGACAGTATCAGTGCGCCAGCCAGATTTTTCACCACCCCACTTTTTTGAGATAGCGGTTTTTCTAACATAATTCCCCATCCGTATCGGCTGGTCGGAGCGTAGGCCGCATCTTTGGTGCCGTTCCCCAATGGATCGGCGGCGATCTCTTCGCCGGATTCCCCGTTCAATATTTTTTGCACAATCGGCGAACCCGCAATGTTGACGACATTTCCCGAAGAATCAGGATTTGTATGCGTAACGACCTGTCCTTTCCGGTCAACGACGTACAATGTCTCGTCCGGATCGACATTGAGCCCTTGTAGCCAGTCGGAAAAATAAATATTTTTAACTTGTAGTATCAAGATCCCGGCAACTCTGTCTTTGTAGAGCGGATCGAGTATTGGGAAAGATATTCCGATCACGCTATAGGGGGAGGATTGGATCTTTTGATACGCGCTCGAAATATATGGTTCCGACGTGGCACCCCTCCCGCTTATAAACCAATCTTGGTAAGAAAAATCTCTTCCTACGGTTCCTGCAAGCAAGGGAGAGGCGGCCATCAAGGTGCCGCTCGTGTTTGTAATTATGACACGGTCAATGTACGGTTCGATGGAGGTGTCGAACATGGGATTGCTGGTATACGTCAGCGCGTCCGTCCAGTTTCCCGCCGTGATCCTTTGACGGAACAGGATTCGCTCGGAAAAAATAGTGCCTACATCCACAAGGTGGGTAAGCCGCCCTTCCAGTTCAAGCGAAAGAAGGGAAACATCCGATTTGATGGATGGTTGATCTTCGCCGGCGTTATTGCCGGCGACAAAAACGAATGATTCAAGGATGAGGAGGGGAAGAATGAGAAATATCGCGATTATAGCGATGCTAACCCAGGGCTTGCGACTTGGCTTTGTGGCAATAGTAACGATGAGCTGCACTAATCTTTGCATCGCGATATCCCCGACGCCCCTTCATTCTAGCAAAACACGACGGCCTTATCTATTTATTGTCCGGCGGCGAAGTTCGGAAGATCGGCGAAGAACTCATCCATGGTGGGATATATCTTTTCGCAGATGAGATAGAACACCTCCGGCTTTTCAATGGGACCGATGCTCACCACCCTTTTCCCCATGCCGTAGCCCATGCCGGCTTCAAGGAGCGAAGAATGCCCTGTAGGCTGCAGGAGGATCACCACGTCGCTTCCTTTGAGTCCGGCGAGCTCGGCGTTAAAGACCCGCCTTATGTCCGGATCATTTTCCCAGTTCGCGAGCGCCTCGCCAAAGGTCTTTATTTCTTCAGCGACGGAGCGGCCCGTTGAAAGATTCGCTCCGCTTTCGAGGAAGGAATATACATCAAAGCCGCCCTTTGTAAGTTTCCCGGTCAGTTCTTCGACCACATCTCTGTTTCGCCAAGGAGAAGCAATAAAAAGTCTCATGCATTAATTATAACAAACCGGCCATTTGCTAATCAACGGCACGCATCTCGCGCTCATGGGAGCGTTTTTTGATCGCTGCGCGCTTGTCGGATTTTTTCTTTGATTTGCCAAGGCCGAGTTCCAATTTTATGAAACCGTGCTTGAGGTAGGCGCGGAGGGGGATGAGCGTCTTGCCCCTTTCCTGAAGCGCGCCAGTCAAGCTTTTTACTTCCTCTTTGGTAAGCAAAAGCCGCCGCGAACGGTCCTCCTCGTAGTTTGCCGGGGCATTTTTGGGCTGGTACGGGGGGATGTGGGCGTTCACAAGCCACGCCTCGCCGTTGCGGATCAAAACGCGCGCCCCCGCGATCTGAAAGTGGCCGCCTTTCGCGCTTTTCACTTCGTGCCCCAAAAGCGCTATGCCGGCCTCGTAGGTTTCCGCGATCTCGTAATCAAACCGCGCCCGGCGGTTCTCCGCGATGGTTTCCATATCTTTATTATAGAACGAACGTTGTATTTCACGCTTTTTTGGCTCACAATGAAAGAAATACGGACGGAGGAGCCAGGGCCGAGAGGATTGGTCCTTCGCTGTCTCCAAGGCGGGGGCAGCAGGTAGCTCTTCCGTCCACCCTCATTATGGAGGGTCTTCCTCCCAAGTCAAACTAAACGAAATGAAGGAAAAAATCGTCAAAATTCTGCAGGGCATTATTGGTCAGGATGCGTTTCCTCCGGACGTTTCCGTTCCTGAAAAAGAGAATTTTGGCCATTATTCCACGAACATAGCTTTGCGGCTTTCAGGCGGTGCCGGGGGTGCCGAAAAACCGCTTGCGTGGGCGGAGCGGCTCGCGGCGGAGATCAGAAAAGCCGCACCCGCCGGATTTTTTGAAAAAGTGGAGGCCGCGCCGCCCGGCTTCATCAATTTTTGGCTGAGTCCGGAAACAATACAGAAGAAATTCGGCGAGATCTCCCGCGAGGAATCATTTGGAACGAACGGGAGCATGAAAGGAAAGACCGTTATGGTGGAGTTTACCGATCCGAATCCTTTCAAGCTGTTTCATATTGGGCATCTGATGAGTAATACGATCGGTGAATCGCTCGCGCGACTCTATGAGGCAGCCGGTGCCACGGTGAGGCGGGCGGATTATTACGGCGACGTGGGCCTCCACATCGCGAAGGCAATATGGGGAATGGAACAATTGGCCGCCGAACGGCCGGATGAAAAAGATGACGCTGCTAAAAAAATGGATTTCCTCGGTAGGGCATATGCGCTTGGCTCGCGCGCCTACGAGGAGAAGCCGGAAAGCAAGGAAGCCATTATTGAACTGAATAAAAAAATATACGAACGGAGCGATGCGAAGGTGAACCAGTGGTACGATGCCGGACTCGCATGGAGCTTGGCATATTTTGAGACCGTCTTTAAGCGGCTTGGAACGAAATTTGATGATTATTTTCCCGAGAGCGATGTTGGTAAGGAGGGGCTCGATTTGGTTCTCGCGCACAAGGACATTTTTATGGAAAGCGATGGCGCCATTGTGTTTCCCGGCGAACAATACGGTTTGCACACGCGCGTCTTCGTGAATGCGCAGGGATTGCCGACATATGAAGCGAAGGAGCTTGGTTTGAACAGGAAAAAATTCAAGCTGTATCCTCTCGATCTTTCCATTGTCGTCACCGGCAACGAGATTGTGGATTATTTCAAGGTGCTTTTGAAAGCGATGGAGCTTATCATGCCGGAGGTCGCGGCGAAAACAAAACACGTAGCGCACGGGATGTTGCGGCTTCCGACGGGTAAAATGTCCTCGCGCACGGGCGAGGTTGTCACGGCCGCATCGCTCATTGATGATGTGAAAGCAAAGCTTGCGGAGTATGCGAGCGGGAAAATGGACCTCACGGCCGATGAGCGCGCCGCCGCCGCCGAGGTCATCGCGATCGGCGCCGTCAAATATTCCATTTTGAAGCAGCATCCGGGCCAGGATATCGTTTTTGATTTCGGGAAATCGCTTTCATTCGAGGGCGATTCCGGACCATATCTGCAATATGCGTACGCGCGCCTGAGAAGCATTCTGCGCAAAGCGGGAGGGGTCGGCGATACGACCGGAACCGCCGAGGCCGCCGACTTCGGAACGCTCACTACCGAGAACGAACTTATGCTTATGCGGAAAATATTTGCGTTTCCCGATGCGGTGCGGCGGGCGCAAGAGATGCTTGCGCCGAGCGGGTTTGTGGCATATCTCTACCAACTCGCGGCGGTTGCGAACAAATTCTATGAAACAACACCGATCTTGAAAGATGAAAACGTCGCGCGCCGCAATGCGCGCCTCGCGCTCGCCGCAACCGCCGCGCGCGTCCTCAAAAAAGGACTTGCACTCCTTGGAATCGGAGCGCTTGAGAAAATATAGGAAAATCTGGTATTTTGAGAGAATAATGGTTCATAACGCAAAGGAGAACGGTCCCGATGTGCCGAAGCTGGAGGAAAAGACCCTGGAATTTTGGGACAAACATAAAACCTTCGAGGAAAGCCTGGAGAAGACCAAAGATGGCAAGCCGTTCACTTTCTATGACGGGCCGCCTTTTGCGACCGGACTTCCGCACTACGGACACATTCTTGCTTCAACAATAAAAGACGTCGTGCCGCGGTACCAGACGATGAAGGGGCGCTTCGTGCGCCGGCGGTGGGGCTGGGATTGCCACGGCTTGCCGATCGAGGAGATCGTGGAGCGGAAGCTCGGCATCTCCGGTAAGAAACAGATCGAGGAGGTCGGCGTCAAAAAATTCAACGAGACCTGCCGGAGCATGGTCTTGGAATACGCCGCGGAGTGGAAAAAAATGATCCATCGCGTCGCACGCTGGGTGGAATTCGACGATTCCTATAAAACGATGGATGCGGGCTATATGGAATCCGTCTGGTGGGCGTTCAAGGAGATCTACAAGAAGAAGCTCGTCTATCAAGGAAGGAAAGTGCTTTTGTATTGCCCGCGCTGCGAGACGCCGATATCAAATTTTGAAGTGGCAATGGACAACAGCTATAAAGACGTGACGGAGGAATCGGTAACGGTGAAATTTCATTTGAAACCGGGGCAAGCATTCGGCGAAGGCGGCAAATATCAAACAAAAGATACTGCATACATTCTTTCGTGGACGACGACGCCGTGGACGCTGCCGGGGAATGCCGCGCTCTACGTTGCTAAGGATATTGTTTATGTTGCGCTGCGGGCCGAGGGTGCCCCCGGACTTTATATCCTTTCGCGCGAACGCGTGAAGGCCGTTTTCGGAGATCAGAAAATCGAGATCGTGCATGATGATATTAAAGGGAATGATTTGGTCGGTTTGAAATACGAGCCGGTCTTTGATGTACCCGCAATGGCATCGGATAAAGCTTTCCGTGTTTCTCTTGCTGATTTTGTGGCGACGGACGAAGGGACGGGCGTTGTACACTCGGCGGTGATGTACGGAGAAGAGGATTATGAGCTTGGTGTGCGTGAGGGGCTGCCTACGGTGCCGCTCCTCGACGAAAAAGGAAAGTTTAATGAAACAGCGCCGGAGTTGGTCCGCGGGATGTATTTCAAGGATTCCGAAAAAATCATTAAAGACGACCTGCAAAATCGTGGATTGTTGTTCAAGCGCGAGATGCACGCGCACTCGTATCCGTTCTGCTGGCGTTGCGGCAACGTGCTTTTTTACAACGCGATTCCGGCGTGGTTCGTGAATGTCCAGAAAATAAAACCGCAGCTTTTGAAATCCAATAACAAGGAGATCAACTGGTTCCCGGGGCATTTGAAGCACGGGCGCTACGAAAAGAGCGTCGAGGCGGCGCCGGACTGGAACATTTCGCGCAATCGTTATTGGGGAAATCCTATCCCGGCGTGGAAGTGCGTTGGATGCGATCGCGAGGAAGTGGCGGGCAGCGTGGAAGAGCTGTCAAGGCTTGCTGGCAGCGCGAAGAACAACTACTGGGTGATGCGGCACGGCGAAGCGGAGAGCAACATCTTTCACATTCTTGATTCGGGGCAGAGAAAATATCTGCGCCTTACCCCGCGCGGCCGGAAGCAGGCAGAGGATTCGATCGCGCGCTTCAAAAAAGAACTTGCGAAGAGCGGCCAGAAGATCGATCTTGTGATTTCCTCCGACATCACGCGCACTGCGGAAACGGAAGCAATCGTCGCTTCCGTGCTGGATGGCGAGAAGATAAAGTTCGACGGGCGGCTTGAAGAGATCCACCTGGGGCCGACGCTCACCGGCTATCGCGATAAGAAATATCTGAACCTTTTCCCGACGTATCAGGCGCGATTTGAGAAACAGCCGGAGAGCGGGGAGTCGTTGCGCGATCTTCGGGCGCGCATGTGGGGATTTCTCGCGGAGTGTGAGGAAAAACACAAGGGCAAGAACATTCTGCTCATCACCCACGACTATCCGACGTGGATGCTTTTCCATGCGGCGGAAGGATGGAGCGAAGAGCGGGCGATCGAGGAAAAGGAGAAGCAAAAAGATGACTTCATCGGCTTTGCGGAGATTCGGAAGCTTGATTTGAAGATCGTCCCGCGGAATGACGGCGGCGAGGTGGATCTGCACCGACCGTATATTGATGACATAATCCTCACGTGCTCTGCGTGCGGCGGCGCGATGAGGCGGACGCCGGAGATCTTTGATTCGTGGATGGAGGCGGGGTCAATGCCGTTCGCCGAGTATCATTATCCGTTCGAAAACAAAAAACTCTTTGAGAGCCGGTTTCCGGCGCAATTCGTGGCGGAATACATCGCGCAGACGAGGGCGTGGTTCTATGTGATGCACGTGATTTCGCTCGTCTTGTTCGGCAAAGCGCCTTTTGATAATGTCGTCACCACCGGCACGATCCTTGCGGAGGATGGTTCAAAAATGAGCAAATCAAAGGAGAATTTTCCCGATCCGAAACTTGTGATCGAAAAATATGGCGCCGACAGCTTACGGTTCTATCTTATGAACTCCGTCGTGATGCAGGCGGACAACCTCAATTTTTCCGAGAAAGCCGTGGAAAATATATATCGGAAAGCGGTCGTCATCCCTTGGAACGTCTGCAAATTCTTCACAACCTACATTGATCCTGAGGAATTTTCTCCGGGAAAGCAGTCCATCGCCGGTTCCGTAAATGTGCTTGACCGGTGGATCGAAGTGCGGACGGCGGAGCTTGTGGAGAACGTGACCGAATATCTCTCAGCGTATGACACCGTGCGTGCGACAAGGACGATCCAGGAATACATTGATGATCTTTCCACGTGGTACCTCCGCCGCAGCCGCAAACGGAAGGACGCCGCGTTCCCCGCCGCGCTCTATAAAAGTTTGCTTGTGTTAAGTAAGATCATTGCGCCTTTCATGCCGTTCCTTGCCGAGGAAATTTACGGGAAACTGAAGCCATACGGTCGCGGGGTTTCTTTACCGGAATCGGTACACCTTGCCGAATGGCCCGCTTCCGACGTTTCCCTCGGCGCGGAAGAAAAGAAATTTCTTGAAGCGATGGCCGAAGTGAGACGCTTGGCAAGTTTGGGCCTTGCAAAACGGGCGGAAGCGGGCGTGAAGGTCCGGCAGCCGCTTGCGAAACTCATCATCAAGAGCGAAACCATGAAATTATCGGCGGCGGAGGAATTGCGCGGCGTTTTGGCCGACGAGGTGAACGTAAAAGAGGTTGTATTTGATCAAGCAATTGAAGGCGAAGTTGAACTTGACACCGCGATCACGCCGGAGCTTCGCGAGGAAGGCGTGCTCCGCGAAGTGGCGCGGATGGCGCAGGAGCTTCGCCAGAAAGCGGGGTTACAGCCGAAGGACAAAATCGTTCTTTTGCTTGATCTTCCCGCCGAAGTTAAAAACGTCGTCGCAAAGCACGAGGCGGCTCTGCGTTCCGGGGTAGGAGCAAAGCTTATTGAGTACGGCAAATCGGAAAAGTTTTCTGCCGAAGAGGCGACCAAGCTTGGGGGGCAAGAGGTCTGGGTAGGACTGCGGAAGATTTAGATAGGCGTTCGGAGCCTAAAGCGTGAGCCCCATTTTCTCTTTCACTTCCACGATCTTTTTCTCCGCGATTTTCGCGGCCCGCTCCGATCCTTTTTCGAGAATCCTTACAAGCGTATCTGGTTTTGCAGACAGCGCCTTCTTCTGCGCGCGGAATTCGGTGAAATGATCCACCACGATTTCCGTAAGCCGCTTTTTGAGCGCGGAATAACTCTGACCCGCAAATTCCTTTGCGATTGTCTGCGACTCCATATGCGTGAGCGCCGCATAGATTTCCAAGAGGTTCGTGAGCCCCGGCTTCTTTTTTGGTTCGTAGGCGATCTCCGAACCAGAATCAGTGACTGCGCGCGCAATTTTCCGCCCGATTTCTTCCGGTGTATCGTCAAGGAAAAGACATCCCTCCGGCTGCGACTTGGACATTTTTTTCAACGGGTCTTTTAAGCTCATCACGCGGGGCGTTTTGGTAAGCAACGCCTTCGGCTCGACGAACGTTTTGCCGAAGCGCGCATTGAACTTCCGCGCGAGCGTGCGCGCGAGCTCAAGATGCTGCAACTGGTCGTCGCCGACGGGCACCACCGCCGCATCGTAGAGCAAGATGTCCGCCGCCATGAGGACAGGGTAATCAAAAAGGCCGACATTGATGTTTTCCTGCTGCCGCGAAGATTTATCCTTGAACTGGGTCATCCGTTCCAACTCTCCCATCGGCGTTATTGTGTTCAAGAGCCAGGCAAGTTCGCTGTGGGCGGGAACGTGCGATTGTAAAAAGAGCACCGCTTTTTCAGGATCAATGCCGCCGGCCAGATATTCCGCAGTGACTTCCAGTATTTGGCCCCGTTTCTCTTTTGGATCGAAGGGTTCCGTGATCGAGTGAAGGTCAACCACAAAGAAATAACAATCGTATTTCCCGGAGTTTTGCAGGTCAACCGAATTTTTGAGCATGCCCAAATAGTTGCCGATGTGCAATTTCCCGGAGGGCTGGATGCCTGATACAAGCACTGGTTTCATACTTTGATAATATCACGATACAAAAACCCCCGCATCTGCGGAGGTTTTTGTTTTCGCTATATCTCGATGATGACCGGCAATATCATCGGGCGGCGCTTGGTCTTCGTGTAGACATACTGCCCGACCTGGTCGCGGATCAACGTTTTCAGATAATCGGGTTCGATCTCGCGGTAGTTCGGCAGGCGCGACGTGAGGGCGCGGATGCGTTTGCGGACCTCTTCAAGCAACTCCTGGTTTTCTTTGAGATAGATGAAGCCGCGCGAGATGATGTCGGGATTCTTCAAAAGCCGGCCCTTGTCGCGATCCATTGTGATGATGATCACGATCATGCCTTCCTGTGCGAGCGCGCGCCGGTCGCGCAGTACCACTTCTTCCACGTCGCCGACGCCGAGGCCGTCCACCATTACGTAGAATGCCGGTACGGTTTCTTTTGTGATGGTGAACGTGTCTTTGGTAAGTTCCGCGACTTGGCCGTTGTCCATGAGTAGTATGTTTTCTTTCGGGATGCCGATCTCGCGGGCCGAGATGCCGTTCGCCGCGCGCATGAAATAGTAACCGTGCACCGGCACGAAGAACTTCGGCTTCATGAGCTTCGTCACGAGCTTCACGTCCTCCTTTGGTGCATGGCCGGAGGAGTGGATATCAACGAGGGCAGAATGATAAACGATCGCGCCCTGCCGCGCGAGGTTGTCTTTCACCGACTGCACGCTCCGTTCGTTGCCCGGAATGATGGACGAAGAAAGCACCATCGTATCGCCTGGCTTGATCCTGATGTGCCGGTGCTCGCCGTTGATGATCTTCATCAAGCTTGCATTGGATTCGCCCTGCGCGCCGGTGGAAAGAATGAGAAGCTTATCATCCCTTATTTTATTCGCCTCTTCGACGGGGACGATCGTGCCCTCCTTGGCCTTGATGAAGCCGAGCGTCTGTGCGATCTGGATGTTCGTCTTCATGGAATAGCCGGAGAGTGCGACCTTGCGGCCGATGCGCTCGCAGATCTTGATGATCTCGGCGATGCGTGTGAGGAGCGACGCGAACGTGGCGACGATAATGCGGCCCTCGGCCTGTTTGAAGATCTCCTCAAGATTTTTCTCTACGGTTTTTTCCGAAAGGGAATGGCCGGTCTTTTCGGCGTTCGTGCTGTCCACCATGAAAGTGTGGACGCCCATCTTGCCGATCTTTTCAAATTCATCAAGTCCCTGCGGCTCGTCGGCGTCGTTGTAATCCACGCGGAAATCGGCGAAGTGGACCACGTTGCCGATGGGCGTCTTCATAAATATGCCCGTCGTCTCGGGAATGGTGTGCGGAACGCCGAAAAAGAGCGCGCTGAAATAGTTTGAGATCTTTATTTCATCGCCGTTCTTTATGGTGATCACGTTCATCTTCGGCGAGTTCGGGAAGTCCTCCTGGCGCTTTTCAATGATCGCTTTTGTGATGGAGGTCGCATAGATCGGGGGATTGCCGAGCCGTTGCAGCAAGTGCGGCAGGGCGCCGATATGGTCGTAGTGGCCGTGCGTCAGGATGATCGCCTGCACATTCTGCTTTTTCTTCTCCAAATAAGAGATGTTCGGGATGATATAATCGATCCCCGGCGTTTCTTCCTCCGGGAACTGCAAGCCGGCGTCGATCATCACGATCTCGTTCTTGTATTCAAGGAACATGCAGTTCCGTCCTATTTCCTCAAGACCGCCGAGCGGCACGAGGCGTAAAACGTCGCTGCGCCGTTCGTCATGGCTCTTATAGGTGGGAGGGCCGTCCTCCGGGCGCGGCTTGATCGCGGTTTTCGGCGTGTGCACGGGGCTCCCCGCTGAAGGAGCCCTGCCGCGTCCGCCGCGCCCGGGGCGTGCGGAACGCTGGCCGCCCATGGCTGGGCGCTGCTGTCCACCGGCCGAAGCCGGCCTCTGGCCGGGCGCAGCTGCCGGGCGAGGACGCAATTCCGGCGGCTTTATGTGGGGCCGATCTTTCCCGTCAGTTGATTCAGTTTTTCTTATCATTTTTCTATTCTCTATTTATTATTTCGTGGGCAGGGAGGGACTTGAACCCTCATGACCTTGCGGCCACAGCGACCTGAACGCTGCGTGTCTGCCAGTTCCACCACCTGCCCAACCTATGAAACGGCGCTACCGAACAGTAAGGAGGGATTCGTCATGGAAAGTTCATTGTAGCATGATCGATAGTAGCCTGTCAAATTCTTTTCAACGTTACTTCAAAACCCGCGCCGTGTTCAGGTACCATTCGCCTACTTTGCGGAATCGATCCGACGGATCGGGTAGGAACTGCGGCGTGATGCCCCTTATGCTCTTATTGGTCACATAAAGATAATCGGGCGAGTAAAGAAAAATGGCGGGATTGTCTGCCGCGATCGCCAGTTCCGCATTCGCGAACTTCTGCGCCCGCGCCGCATCGTTCATTTCCATCCGCGCCGATTCTATGAGCGAATCGATCTTTTTGTTGTTGTAAATGGCGAGGTTGAGCCCGGGATAAAATCGTTGCGAGGAATCCCAGAAGGCATAGAGGTCGGAGCTCGGCCCAAGAACGTTTCCGAAAAGCAGCGATTCATAGCCGCGATTTTTTATGGTTCCACTGAGAAGATCTTGGGGGTTGTTCGTCACGATGTTCACTCTTACCCCTATTTTCTTCCACGCACCCTGAAGTTCCTCGGCGGTTTTCACAAGGAAGTCTATCTGCGGGACCATGAGGTTCACGACGAGCGGTACGGCGGTTTTTTGGATGGTTTTCGCGCGGAAGCCGTCCGTGCCCGCCCTCCAGCCTGCCGCATCAAGCGTGGCAGAGGCAAGATCAAGCGAGGTCGTCGTCATGATCGGGACAAAAGAAGGAGCGTCTTCCGGGATCGGGCCATAATCAGGTTTCCCTTTTCCTTGGAGCACGTTCGCGACGAGCGCGTTCCGGTCCACCGCTTCTCCAAGTGCTTCGCGCACCGCGCCGTCCTCTAATGGCAAGCTTTTGCTTTGGTTGAAGAAGACAGCATAGTAGCTCGGGGTCCGCCACGAGGAGAGATCATAGGGACGTTCAATGGTTGCGAGGGTTCCCGGTCCGAGATCGCCCATGCCGTCAATTTGTCCCGCATTGAAACTTTTAACGAGATCGGATTCGTTGCCGAAGAAGCGAAAATCAAAATGTTCAACGAGCGGCTTCGTGCCGAAATAATCGTCCCATGCTTGCAGGTGATATGCGGAGATCGCGCCGTCGGACCGCTTTTCATAAGAAACAAATTCGTAAGGGCCGCTGCCGACCGGCTTCAGATTGTAATCGGAAAGGTGCCAATTGCCCGGCGGTGCATTCGCAAAGAGGTGCTTCGGCAAAATATAGAGATCGTTCAGGTTGTCGTTAAAGAAGGCGTAGGGATTTGCCAGGCTGAATTGGAACTCAAGTTCGCTTGTGCGGCTCACGGCGACCCCTTGCCAGCTTTGGAAAAGCGGGGATCCGGCATCCTTGCTTTGTATTGATTGCACGGTAAAGATCACATCGTCCGAGGTGAGCTTCTCTCCATCCTGCCAATGAAGATTTTCCTTGAGGCGTATCGTCCATACTCTCCCGTCGGGGGAAGCCTCAACCTTGTCTGCAATGTCATAAAGGTTGCTGTAGACCATTTTCACCAAACTCAGGTCGGTTTGGCTCATCGCCGTGATGGGGTTCACGTACTCCGGCTGGCCAACCATCCCTTCGGTATAGTCGCCGCCTGCCGCGGGAACGATCGTGGTTGCCTGGGCGGCGAGCATCCCCATCACAACAACAAAGCTCGTGAGAGAAAGCGCCGAAGCGGTCAAAAAGACGATGCGCTCAATCTTCGTAAACGCAAAAAATATTTTCTTGAGTTTCTGCATGCGGATTGCTCTTTTTATCGGCGCGCCGTTAGTGTCGGCCGGCGAGTTGATATATGGCAAGTCCCACGAAGATCACGATGAGCGCGATCGTCGCGTAGAAAACGATTTTTTCCATGCCGCGCCGTGCCTGGTAGAAGCCGCCGCCATCGCCGCCCAAAAGGCCCGAAATGCCCGATGAGCGTTCCTGGAGAAGGATAAGGACGATAATGGCGGTGGCAAGGATGACTTGAACGAGAAGGATCATTTATGTTGCGAGATGAATAACGAAGTTGACGGCGCTTACAAGGAGCGTGGTAAGGAGAAGCGCCAGAATGGTTTCAATACTAATGCTTCCTCGCAGGATGTCAAGATGATTTGCGAGGATGGGGAGAAGGTAGATGATGACGGCGTTCACGATGATGATGCCGAGGCCGAGCGTAAGGACGATGATGGGCCCGAGGATGAGCGTGAGGATCGGCTTCACGATGAAGTTCAGTAATGCCAGGATAAGCGCGATGATCACAAGCTGGAGCCAGTTTGCGTTCAAAGTGAATCCTGGGATGTATTGGTTTGCGAGCCAGAGTGCGAGGGCGTTGCCGGCAATAATGAGGGCGATCCTTGCGAGCCAGTGCATGGTTCTATTATAGCAATTCCTGTCTACTTGGCCAAAAATTTCTCAATAAGGACGATATCCTTCAAATCTTTTTCTCTTCCCGACGCTTTCTTCCATTTCAGAAGTTCTTCGAGCTGGACATACGGCACGCCATCAATGATCGCCGCATTCTTTATGAGCTCATTGGTGTCCGCATAATATAGATCGCCACATGAGTATTCCGACAAAATATCAACGCCGTCTCCTTTTAAAATCCTATCCGTGGAACCCCGTTGCCGTTTAGCTTGGCACTTCTCACATTCACACAGCTTCCGTCCTCTTTGTAGTAACTCCATAAAAAGATCTTCCGTCACGACAATATCAAGGTCATTCGCCTTACGAATCCCGAACGCTTCCATCGCGCCCCCCACGACCACATATTTCCCAAGTGGAAGACTTAACGCCCTCACTTTGTCTGAAATTTCCATGGCTAAAGTTTATCATATCCAAATCGACAACCGCATCGTCAATATCATACTTTAGAACAGCTGTGCACAGGCCTGGACGATCTTCGAACGATTTTGACAAAATCAGATTCTATGCTACAATGTGGCCAGTCCTCGAGAGGAGACATTTCATGAAATATCAGCTAGCGGGGGCCCAAAAGCCTCAAAACTGTCCGGCTTGGCTGACCCAAGAACACATGGATCGGTGCGCAGCGGACTCCGATCTACAGCATGGCTGGGAGCCCAAAATCGGCGACTGGTACCTTTGCGAAGACTTGTATATGGTGTCACAGATCACCTCGCTGGAGAGTTATTACAGCGAAGGCGATGTCCGCGCGGTACTCAAGTCGGATCGCAGGAAAGATTCCCGCGGCCACTGGCCGTGCGACATCTACTTGCCGGAACCCGCCAAAGTCTCCGTTGCAGCGTAAGTCCGGCTCGTTCGTGCGTGACGCCAAGTACGCAATTCGAAGGCTTTCGGACGACCGCCTAATCGTAAAGTGCCGCCCACAACCATCACCACCTTAGACGTGGTGATGAACATTTTTTGCGCACAGGACAGGATTCGAACTAACAATTTTTTGTATAAAGCCTACACTATCTGGTCTAGTAAACTCCTCCCGCTCATGTCTGCGGGCTTTGGGATACCCATGGCTTCTAGGATGGTGGGGGCGACATCCGCGAGCGAGCCCGCTGTTTCTACGTCGAGCGATTCGGCGTTCCCGAATTTTCTTCCTTTGTATTGTTCAACCACCAGGTAGAACGGCACGGGACTCGCGTCATGCTGGCTTTCGGGGAGTCCTGTCACGGGGCTGATCATCTCCTCAATGTTGCCGTGGTCGGCGGTGATAAAGAGAAGTGTGTCGGGATTTGTTGCCACTGTAAGGACGCGGGCGATCTCGCGGTCAATGACCTTCACGGCCTCAAGCGCGGCGTTATAGTCCGACGTGTGCGCGATCGTGTCGGGATTTGCGTAGTTTACCAGGATGAAATCGAAGGCTTTGTTCTGGATCGCTTCAACGAGGCGGTCGGTGACCGCCGTTGCCATCATTTCGGGATGTTCCTCGGGGTGCAGCCCGGAGGTTGAGGGGACAAGCGTCCGATACTCTCCCTGGAACGGCTGCTCACGGAGGCCATTGAAGAAATAAGTCACGTGCGCGTATTTATAGGTCTCCGCGAGCCGGAGCTGGCTCATGCCGCGGTCGGAGAATACTTTCCCGATCGGATTTTCCACCGCGTCGGCGGGGAAAGCGACGGGAACAGCGAACTGGTCGTCGTAGTGGCTCATGGTCGCGATATAAAGATTTTTAAAAGGCAACGTAGGGAATTTATCAAAGCCTTTCAGAATAAAGGAAGAAGCGAGCTGCCGGATACTGTCCTCGCGATAATTGAAAAAAACGACCGCGTCGCCGTCCTGGATCTTTTTGTCGTCGGCAAAACGCATCGGCGGCAGATATTCCTCGGTGTTGCCCCCCTCATACGTCGTCTGGATGATGGGCAGGGGATCGTCCACCAAACGCCCCATCTGACCGGTTAGGGTTTGATACGTGGTTTCGGTCAGCCGCCAATTCTCATTGCGGTCCATCGCGTAATAGCGACCGATGAGCGAAGCGAGATATTCACGAGGGACCTCGCTAAGAAAACTTTCAAAGGTGTGAGGCGGACTATCTTTCCCGTCCGCGAAAAGATGAAGGTTGATCTTCGGCACGTTCTCCTCGCGCGCCATTTTAATGAGCGCCTGGAGATGGTCAAGCGAGGCGTGCACGTTCGCTTTAGTAAGCAGCCCTGCAAAATTGATGGCAGAACCGTTCTCCCGCGCGTGTGCGCAGGCTGCTTTAAGCACCGGATTTTCAAAGAAGGTGCCGTCTTTGATGGCCATCGTGATCTTCGGGAAGTATTGATAGAGCACTTTGCCGGCGCCAAGGGTAAGATGGCCCACTTCGCTGTTGCCCACTTCGCCCCAAGGGAGCCCTATCGCAATGCCCGATGCCTGCAAGCTTGTTACGGGATAATTTTGCCGGAGCCATTCAAAAGCCTGGGGTTTCACCACGTAAATGGGATTGGATTCGTTCTTGCGGCCGACGCCCCAGCCATCCAGGACGATAAGCACTGCAGTTTTCTTCGCCATTGCTTAATTGTAGGGCATAAAACCGTGGGTTGCTATGGTGTCGCGCGGGTGCACGCGCCCTTCTTGAGAGCCAGAATAAAATTCTTCTTGCGGGGATTTTTTTCTGCCGTCCATTTAAAAAACTTGACAAAATGCGGTATTATGCTATATAATATATGCAGGAGACTTGAGACATGGAGAAAGCGACGAAGCAAAACGAGCTTTATATCGAGAACGTTTGGCTGCGCGTCCTTGTAGCGTGCGCCGGCGCGCTTTGCCTTACGTTTGTGGTGGTGGTGGCTTTTGGCGGCATCCGCTCCCTCGACCTCGTTGCCGAATTTCGGAACCTTCCCGCGTGGGGCTTGGTGCTCGCACTCTTGCTTCTCATCGGCAGCGTCCGCGGCTTTTTCGATTACCTTGGCACGAAAGAGTTCATTCTAGAGCCAGGGGGCGAAGAGATTCCCAAGCGGCGGAAAGGGAACTTCAGCCTTACCATCGACCATTGCTTATCGCAGGAGGAAGCATTGAGAAGGGTTAAGCTACTCCTCGCCGAGGTCAAGGAACAGCACGCCGACCAGATCGATGCTCTCGAAGAGCAATGGGACGGCAACCAGGGAACCTTCCGCCTCTCCGTGAAGGGGTGCTCGGTTTCGGGGACGCTCACCGTTGGGCAGACGTACGTGGAGCTCGACGGGGATATCCCTTTCCCCGCCTCGTTGGCCAGAGGGAAAATCGCGAAAATCATTCGCGAACAGGCACGGCTACGGCTTGCCTGAGAAGATCGCGTCTTTACTGGGCGCGCAGGAGATCAGCGATGATCATTTGTCCTGCGCGCCCGTTTGACTATTTACCCCGCTTCGCGTTATTATTTATTCATCAAAGAGTCATTGAGTAATGATTAAAAAATTGAAAAATAATCACTATTATGGGAATCACAACGGCATTTGTCGCGGTGGTCTTTCTTTTGGTCGGGGCTGTAACAGGGTACTTCGTTCGTCGATATTGGGCCGCTAGCCGCCTCGGGGGCGTCGAGGAAAGAATAAAAAAGAACCTCGCTGAGGCGGAAACCAAAGCGAAGGAAATCATTGTAGAGGCGAAGGACAAAGCCGCCTCGATTTTGGTTGATATAAAGAACGAGGAAAAAGAGCGGAGGAAGGAATTGGAAGCGCACGAGGGGCGGCTGGTTCGGAAAGAAGAGACGCTTGATAAGCGGTCGGATGAGCTTTCCGCGGGGGAGGGCAGGATTCGCGCGCGCGAGGAAGCAATGAAGGCGGAAGAGGATACTCTCGCTAAGAAAGAAGGAGAAATGCAGCTGCGGCTCGAAAAGATCGGCGGGCTTTCGGCGAATGACGCGCGGGAGGAGATCATCCGGCAGGCGAAGGAAGACCGGGCACAGGATTTTGCGCAACTGGTCCAAAAAATGGACAAGGAAAACCACGACGAGATAGAGAAAAAAGCCGCGGAGATAATCACGACCGCGCTCCAGCGCTACGCCCGCTCTCACGTTTCGGAGATCACGACGACGCTGCTTCCTTTGGGCGACGAGGAATTAAAAGGGAAGATTATCGGCCGTGAGGGCCGCAATATAAGAGCATTGGAACGGGCGACGGGCGTTGAATTTATCATTGACGAAGCGCCGGAGGCCATTATTATTTCCTCTTTTGACCCTTATCGCCGCGAGGTGGCGCGGCTTGCACTTGAGCGGTTGATCAAAGACGGACGCATCCAGCCGGCGAAAATAGAAGAGAAAGTGGAAGAGGCAAAAGCGGAGTTGAACAAGCGTACGCAGGAGATCGGGGAGGCGGCGGCGCAGGACCTCGGCATTTTCGACCTGCCCAAAGAACTCCTACAGCTTGTTGGCCGGCTTCATTTTCGCATGAGCTTCGGGCAGAACGTGCTTACGCACTCCGTTGAAATGGCATACATTTCCGAAATGATGGCGCGCGAGCTCGGATTGAATGCGGAGGTTGCAAAGAAGGGCGCATTTCTTCATGACATCGGGAAGGCGATCGACCAGGAGGTGGAAGGCACGCACGTGGACCTCGGCATGAAGCTCCTCAAGAAATACAATATTGACGTGCGGGTGATCGAGGCGATGCAATCGCATCATGACGATTATCCTTATGCGCGGCCGGAGGCGTATGTGGTGACCGCGGCGGACGCGCTCTCGGCGGCACGGCCGGGCGCCCGGCGTGGGACGCTGGAGAACTATATAAAGCGCCTCGCCGACCTTGAGAAGATCGCAATGGAATTCCCGGGCGTCAAACAGGCCTATGCCATCTCCGCCGGCCGCGAATTGAGAGTTTTTGTGGTGCCGGAGAAGGTGGATGACTTCCGCGCGCTTGAGCTTGCCCGTGAGATTGCCAACAAGATACAATCCGAGTTAAAATATCCTGGAGAGATAAAAGTGAACGTCATCCGGGAGATCCGGGCGGTGGAATACGCCAGATAATTTTTTTAAATGGATACCATCTTTAGCCATCCTGAAGTGCTCGCCATTATCGTCGGGCTGCCTTTGCTCGGCGTCATCGCCAAACTTTTCGGCGCGCCGTTCCGGCGGATCGCAAAATGGTATCTGTACATCTCTGTTTTCGCGGTGGTCATCGTGATGGATTCAATGTTCTTTCCTTTCATCGGCGGGAAGGATTATTTTTTCAGGTTCTCTATTGAATTATCGCTTATCTTTTTCGTCCTCGCGTGGGCGTTTGAGATGCGGGAGGGGGAGCTTGCGCAACTTTTGAAAACAACGTTCAAAAAGCCGCTCGTTATTGCGGTCACGGCGTTCGTTGTGATGGTTCTCCTTGCCTGTCTCTTTGCGTACGACATACATGCGGCGTTCTGGTCCAATTATGAACGCGGCGAAGGGGGTTTCCAAATGATCCATTATTATCTCTTTTTCCTGTTGCTCGTGCTTTTGCTGCGCACGGAAGGGGAATGGAAGAATATTTTCAGATTTTCACTTGTCGCCGGGGGGTTGATGATCCTCTATGGGATTTTCGGGAACTTCCTCGTGGCGGGATTCATCAGCCCGTTTGCCGGAGGGGGTACGCCGGCGCCGGGGTGGCTGCATAAGATCATCGACCCTCGCTTCCAGGGATCGCTCGGGAACCCGGCGTACGTTGCGCCGTACCTTCTCTTTTCCATGTTTTATGCGGCCTATCTTTGGGTAAAACGGAAGAAAGGAGCCGTGACCAGCGCGCTTGTCCACATCGGCTACGCGGTGCTCATCGTGATTTTCTTGTTCTTTTTCATCCTCGCCCAAACGCGCGGTGCGTTTCTCGGTTTGGGCGCCGGCGTTTTTCTTTTGATGCTTTATCTTGTCATCGCCGGCCGCGGCACGCTGCGCAAATGGTCCCTTGTCGGGCTTATTCTTGTGATAGTAGCCGGCGGCACGGTGTTCTCATTGAGGAATTCTTCGTTGGTGCAAAGTTTTCCCGCGGGGCGCTTGCTGCAGATCAATTTTTCCGATGCGACCGCCCAAACGCGGTTTTGGGTATGGAACGAAGCGTGGAAGGGATTTTTGGAGCGGCCGATCCTCGGCTGGGGATTGGAAAATTTTGCCCCTGTTTACGATAAATACTTTGATCCGAGATTTTTCATCCCTGCCGCCCAGGGCATCGAAACATGGTTCGACCGCGCGCACAGCGTGTTCTTCGATTACCTTGCGGAGACGGGCGCGCTCGGCCTCTTGAGCTACCTCGGCATCTTCGCGGTGCTCGCATGGGAATTTTTCTTGGGAAAGAAGCGCGCGAACGATCGTACGTCGGCGGCGGTTTTGGAACGCGGGCTTATCCTTGCGCTCCCCGCGGCCTATCTCGTGCAGGGGGTCGCGATATTCGATGTCCTCCCTATGTATGTCAATCTCTTCCTCTTTATGGCTTTCGCCTGTTACTATTTCTATCAAAACCATGGACAGAACGCTTAAAGGAACCATCGCCGTAGTGATCTCCGCCTTCATCCTCTTTGTGGCGGTATATGGTTCATATATGCCGATGCGGAAGGCCCAGATGTTTATCGGTACGCTTCAGAGTTTCCAGACGCAACCTCCTACCTCTCTCCAGAACCTTGAAGATCGCCTTTCGATCCCATTGGACTATCCTTCTCCCATCGGCCAGGAGGAGCTCGTCCGAAATACGGCGAACAGCGTTTTGTCGCTGATCCAGCGGGGGACCGACGCGACGACTACCGCCGCCCTTATTAATTTCCTGGATGGCTATTATGACCCGATCATCGCGCAGGGCAAGGGGATGAGTTTTGGCCAGGACGTTTACCTTGAAGGAGCGGTCAATGAGATTGCTTTTGTCCGGACCGGCGATCCGAGTTATCTGGGGAGGTCGCTGCAGTATTATCGCCAAGGTAATGCGCTCGGGCCCAATCGCCCACAGCCGCTCTATGGGCTGTTTGATGTATATCGCACAATAGGCGACGTGACCGACACGCAAGCGATCGCGCAAAAGATCCTTACCAATTGGCCGATGGATCAGAGCATCCCTGGGGCCCTCGCGCAGTTTTTGGCAACGGTCAAGGCGGTGAAGAAATAGCGACACCATGAAAAAAGCGCTCGTCACGGGGGTGACGGGCCAGGACGGAAGCTACCTGGCCGAATTTTTGCTTAAAAAAGGATACGAGGTGCACGGCATCATGCGCCGGGCATCCACGTTCAATACCGGGCGATTGGAACAGATCTACCAGGATCCGCACGTTGTGGGCGGGCGCTTTCATCTTCACTACGGCGATCTTGCGGATGCGAACACCGTGAGGCGGCTTCTCTATAAGATCCAGCCGGACGAAATTTATAACCTTGGCGCGCAATCGCACGTCCGCGTTTCTTTTGATATTCCCGAATACACCGCGAATATCACGGGACTCGGGGTATTGCGCATGCTGGAGGCGACGAAGGATTTTGAGGAGCACACGGGGAAGAAAGTGAAGTTCTATCAGGCCTCAAGCTCGGAAATGTTCGGCGCGGCGCCCCCGCCGCAGAACGAGAACACCCCCTTCCATCCGCGGAGTCCGTACGGTGTGGCAAAGGTATTCGCGTTTGATACGGTCAGGAACTACCGTGAGGCGTACGGGATCTTTGCCGCGAACGGGATCCTTTTCAATCATGAATCGGAGCGCCGCGGCGAGACGTTCCTCACGCGAAAAGTAACCCGGGGGATCGCGCGGATCCTCGCGGGCCTGGATAAGAAAATATACTTGGGGAACTTGGAGGCGCGGCGCGACTGGGGCTATGCGCCGGAATACGTGGAGGCAATGTATCTCATACTCCAGCAGCCCGAGCCGGATGATTTTGTGATCGGTACGGGGAAATCCCACTCGGTGAAAGAATTCGTTGAGGCCGCGTTCCGCGCGGTGGGCATTGAGGATTGGAAAAAATACGTTGAAATTGATCCGCGCTATTACCGCCCCTCGGAGGTTGATAACTTGGTTGCGGACGCGACGAAGGCGAAGGAAAAGTTGGGCTGGCAGCCGAAGGTTGATTTTGAAACGCTTGTCAAAAAAATGGTGAAGCACGATCTTTTACAACTGGGGCTGCGCGACAAAGCGGAGGAGATAAAATTGTAAGGAGGCATTAACAGGGGACAAGGCCGCACGGACGTCGTGAGGCCTTGGTTATTTCTGAAGGTCTAGATTGGCAGATCATTCTACGATGCAGTCCCATGTTTGGACGAGTGGTGCGAGCTCTTGCCAGAAGCTCTCTTCGATCTCCGCCTCGCCCGCAGATGTGTTTTCCAGGACTTGTTCGGGTGTCCGCGCGCCCGGTATCACGAGCCCAAAATGCGGATTGCGGACGCACCACTGGATCGCTGCTGCCGCCAGCGGGATTTGATACCGCTGGCAGAGCGCTTTGATCTCTTCAATGCGCGCGATGAGTTCGGGGTTGTCGAAGCGACGTTCCTGGTAGCGTATTTCTTTTTGGAATCCGGTTGCAAGGATACCGCGCTCAAGTGCGTTCGCCGCAATGAGCCCCGTGCCGGACTTTTCTGCGGCGGGAAGAATATGGTCACGCGCCGACTGGTTGATCAAGCTCCATGCGCCGACCACGATCGCGGTGTTGAACTTCCCTGTAGAGATATAGGTTGTGGCAGTCTTGGAATCGTTCGCTCCGACGCTCACGAAATCGATCAAGCTCTGTTCTTGGAGCGATCGCATGGCGCCAAAAACACCTCGACTGCCCATGACCCTTTGGATCGACTGGCCCATCGGATCGTGCAGGTGTACGAGACGAAACCGTTCGATCCCCAGCCGCTTCTGGCTTCCTTCGAAGCTGCGCATGGCGGCATCATAGGAAAAATCGTAATCGTCTCCTGGACGGAGATGCCCGATCTTTGTGGCCACCACCACCTCGTCTTGGAGCCCCGGATGTGTTCTGAAGGCCTGTCGTAGCGCTTCGCCAACGGTTTCTTCGGCAAATCCTCGCCCGTACCAAGGAGCGGTGTCGATGAATCGGATCCCTGCTTCGAGTGCCGCGAGGACGGTCGCTATGCCCAAGTCTCGATCCATGTAGTTTTTCCAGTTTGGACCTGGGCTATATTGTTCTATGGTTAGGTTCTGATCGGGGATACCGAGAGAACCCGTACCGAGCCCGACGATGGGCACGGTGATATTTGTACCCGGCAATAACTTTGTCTGCATTGGGTGTCTCCTTTCTCCCTTCGTTTTATTCATGCTGTTTATATCAATACACCAATCGCAAAATTAGTCAATGAACACGGCATTGACTAGAGCTACACTTTCATATATAATTGCGCCAGCAGTCTTGAGATTTGACTTCGAGACTCGAGAGGAGAGCACGGCATGCAGAAGGATTTTCTTGAGTTTGCCATTGAGGTGGCGGCGAAAGCGGGCGATGTGCTCTTGAAATATCATCGCCTGAGCCTTCGCGCGGAATGGACCACCGCTACTCACTTTAAGACGCAGGCCGACGACGAGAACGACCGCCTTGCTCGTGAAGCGATTCGGGAAGCGTTTCCTTGTCATGGCATCCATTCGGAAGAAGGGGCGCCCGTGAATATGGGAAGCTGGTTCCGTTGGTATGTGGACGGCGTTGACGGGACGATCGGATTCCTATCGGGCCACACTAACCACTTCGCGTTTTCCATGGGGCTTGGCGACAGAAGCCGGCCGATCGTCGGCGTGGTCAACGCCGTTGGCCGCGGAGAGCTCTATACCGCCAAGCAAGGCGGTGGCGCGTTCTGCAACGGCAACCAGATTCACGTTTCCGACCTCGAGGACCTTCATCGGGTACTCATGGGCGTGGATTCGGGCAAGCACCATCGCACCGCGCATCTGCGCTACATGGAGCGCTTGCTCCAGCCGGACGGCATCGCGTGCCCAATGTGCACGGGCTGCGCGTCGGTGCCGCTTTGTCTTGTTGCGAGCGGCGTTCTGCACGCATATCTCGCGACGTCACTCGAGCCTGAAGACATGGCCGCTGCGGTCATCTTGATCCGCGAAGCGGGCGGGCTCGTAACCAATCTCGATGGGAAAGAGTGGCGGCTGGGAGACAGTTCGATCTTAGCAGCCAATCCTGTCTTACACGGGAAGCTGTTCCAGCTTCTTGGCCTGGGGAGGGCGTTGTGATCAACAAACTTGTCGCGCCGGTGGCCGGCGCAATTGAAGAAGTGCTTCGGAAGTGGGGGAAGAGGGCGTTCTTCCAGAACTTCACGCTTCCAAATGGGGCGCCGCACCGTTTCCTGGCGTTTGAGGGGATGACTACTCCTGCGATTATCCTCGCGATCACGTCGGATCAGCGGGTGATCGCCGTGCGGCAGTTCCGCTACGGCGCGAGCGCCTTCGTGCTGGAGCTTCCTGGGGGGTGTCCCGATCGGGAAGGAGAGCCTCCGGAAGAAACCCTTCGGAAAGAGCTCCGGCAGGAAACGGGGTATGAGCCGGGCAAGGTGATTGAGGTCGGAGGGCCGATGTGGTTCGAGCCGGCGTCGTACCGGACGCGATACCGCTGTTTTCTCGCCCTGGATTGCGTTCATGTCGGCGAGCCGGAGCCGGACGAGGCGGAGATCATGCGGGTGGAACTCTACCCGCTTCAGGAATGGATCGTCATGGTCGGCGACGGCACGGTCAACGACGACAAGACGATCGCCGTTACTATGCGGGGCCTCTCCCATCTCGGCTGGAAGCTCACGCTTACTTAGCGGCGCGTTTCCGGCCGCTTGAGACCTGTGTGGCGCAGGCTCGTATTCATCAACTAATGCAACGATAGCCAGGGTCGACGCCACCGACCCTGATTCCTCGGCCGCACTTGGGCACCCAGCTCTCGTGCGGCCGTTTTAGTTGACCCACGTATTCCCGCGGTGATACGATTGTTCTTGAACATGAACCTCGCGCAAAAGAAAATTTTGGTGACGGGCGGGAACGGCTTTTTGGGGAAGAACGTGGTGGAACATCTTGTGGCGCACGGCGCGCGGCGGGAAAATATTTTTACCCCGCACACTGCGGAGCTTGATCTTCGGAAATGGGATGATTGCATAAAAGCGGTCGCCGGGCAGAACATTGTGATCCATCTTGCCGCGGTCGTGGGCGGCATCGGCGCGAACCGCGACCATCCGGGAAAGTTTTTTTACGAGAACCTTGTTATGGGCGTGCAGCTTATGGAGGCCGCGCGGCTGGGGAACGTGGAAAAGTTCGTGGCCATTGGGACGGTTTGCGCGTATCCGAAATTCACGCCGGTGCCATTCAAAGAAGACGATCTCTGGGGCGGCTATCCGGAGGAGACCAATGCGCCGTACGGATTGGCGAAAAAGATGCTTCTTGTCCAGGCGCAGGCGTACCGGCAGGAATATGATTTCGATGCTATTTATCTTCTTCCGGTCAATCTCTATGGCCCTGGCGATAATTTTGATCCAAAAAGTTCCCACGTCATCCCTGCACTTATCAAAAAAGTGTACGAGGCGAAGCGTGCGAACACACCCTTTATAGAAGCATGGGGGACGGGGAGTGCGAGCCGCGAATTTCTTTATGTTGAGGATGCTGCAGAGGGCATTGTGCTTGCAACAGAAAAGTATGACAAGCCCGATCCGGTGAATCTTGGCTCTGGCAGGGAAATTACCGTCAAAAACCTCACCGAACTTATTTGCAAGCTGATGGATTATAAAGGTGAGATCCGGTGGGATAAAACGAAGCCCGATGGCCAGCCGCGGCGCATGCTTGATGTTTCCCGCGCGGAAAAAGAATTCAGTTTTCGCGCCAAAGTCGGCTTTGAAGAGGGGCTCAAAAAGATGATTGACTGGTATTACGCACACCCGGACGCATAATTATTTTCCGGCATGAAAAAAACCATCGTTCTTTTGCGCGGCGGTTTGGGGAATCAGATGTTCCAGTATGCTGCGGGCCTGGGCATTGCGAAGAAAAACGGCAGCCGCCTTATGCTTGACACCACCCTCCTGAATGACCGCTTTCCCCGGAGGCAGATCACGTTCCGGACCTATGATCTTGATATATTTGCGCTTACGCCCGAGTTCACCGCCCTGTCAAAAATTTCTTCCAGGGTTCCTGTGCCGGGATTATGGGCCGCCGCTGATCTTGTGTTGATAAAGCTCCGGGACGCGCTCGGTATTCGGCGGATTGTAAAGGAGAAACAAGAGCACTCCTTTGATCCAAACATATCCCGTGCCGGAGGCGATGTTTTTCTCTGGGGGTTCTGGCAGACACCGAAGTATTTCACGGAAGCCGAAATGGAGGTGCGCGATGCATTCCGCTTCCGCAACGCGCTCCAGGGAAAAGCGGCGGATATCGCCCGCGCGATCGAAAAGACCAATGCTGTCGCGCTCCACGTGCGCCGCGCCGACTATCTCCTTCCAAAATATAAAGGCCTCTACGGCGACACCGACTCCGGTTATTACGAAAAGGCGGTGCGGTACATCGGAGATCGCGTGAATAATCCTGCATTATTCGTTTTCTCCGACGACATCGCCTGGTGTAAAGAACATTTTCATTTTTCATTTCCCACAACTTTCGTGGATCGTTCGTCCGATGGCCCAGGAGGCGGTTTCCATCTGCAGCTCATGTCCCTTTGCAAGCACAATATCATCACGAACAGCTCGTTCTCCTGGTGGGGGGCGTGGCTCAATCGCAATCATAAAAAGATCGTCATCGCGCCGAAGCGGTGGACGCTTGCGTCCGGCGACGACGAAGATATTATTCCGGAGCGTTGGATAAAACTATAGCTATGGTATTATGACGGGCATGGACATAATGCGTCATCCGTATTTCAACACTCCGCGGCTCGTGGTGAATACGCGCGCGGCGCTTTTGGGATTCGCGACGGGGAAGTTCACATTGACGGAATGTTTATTCCTTTTGGCGAGAAAATTCAAAAACCCGGATACCCAGCGGAAGTTCATGGATTTGCAAAGGCGGGGCATAGCGAAGTTCATCGGCGAAGGCGGGAGCGTGAACCTTTACGGGCATGCGGTGTATCCTGTCACGGGGGACCCGGAGGAATCATTTTATTTGATTGACCAGATCGTCCGCCAGAACCAATATCGGACGGAGCTTATAAAAGACGGAGATGTGGTCATAGACGCCGGAGCCAACAAGGGAATTTTCAGCATCAAAGTTGCCCATGAGTTCCCTCACACCAAGGTCTATGCCTTTGAGCCGATCCACGAAACGGTGGTGGTGCTTAAAAAGAACGCGGCGCCCTATCCGAATATATTCTGTTTTGAGCTCGGCTTGGGAGACGTAAAAGCCTCAAAACCCATGATGGTGGATCCCGCGGGGCCCGACGGGAACCGGATGGCGGATGCGATCATTGATATGCCGGAAGACCCCGGCAGGAACGAAACGAGGAATGTTCCCGTGACGACGATCGATGATTTTGTAGCGGAGCACTCCATTCTCCACGCCGACTTTATAAAAATGGACGTTGAGGGATACGAGGGAAAAATATTGCTCGGCGCGGCAAAGACCATACGGCGCTACAAGCCGACCATAGTGATGTCCGCCTACCACAGCAAGCACGACGTGCAAGAATTGCCCAGGATATTGGAAAGCATACAGCCGGGGTATCGCGTAAAGCTCGAAAAAAGGAACGAACTTGACTTTGTGTGCCAATATCCCAAACGATGAAAGATTTTTTTAAAAGATATCAGAGGAAATTGTACCGGCTTTTGGTGCTGCCCTTTGCGAACCGGCGCTATATCCGGCAGCCGGCGCTTTTTGAATCGATCGGTCCCGCGGACCCCGCAAAACTCTTTGTTGTGACCGTCGCCTTCAATGATCCGGATCTCATCGTGCTGCATCGCGCAGCGTTGCAGAAATATCTTCGCGACCCGCACGAATATTTTGTGTTTGATAATTCGAGCAACGAAGGCAAGGCGGAGGAGCTTAAGGCCTGGTGCCTCGATCATAAGGTAAATTACGTGCGGCTCCCTTTCAACCGTTACCGGACGAATATCCCTTCGGCGTCCCATTCGTTCGCGCTGAATTGGATATACCGCAATTTCATCCTGCGGTTCAAGCCGGCCATCTTCGGCGTGTGGGACTGCGATCTTTACCCCACGCATCCTGTTACGATCCGCCCGTATCTTGTTGAGCGCGATACGTGGGGCATCATCCGGAAGCAGAGGCCGGTCTTTCATCCCTGGCAGTCCGGACTTCACGTGTGGATCGGCTTGGCGTTCTTCCGGCTTTCGAAGTTCGCGCGGCGGGCGCCGAACTTTATGCCGCGGTTCGGGGTTGATGTGAGCGGGCGGATAGAGCTTGATCCGAAGGTCGCGGCGGCCTTCCCCGACCGGCAATATTTGGACGACCTCCTGCCTACGGAGATCGCGCCCCGCGCGGAAGTGTGGCGGAACGAAAATTTCGTACACTTCGGCGGTTCCGCCGATTTTCCGCCGGGCTTGGAAATAAAGAAACGGTGGATGAGGGATGCGTTGGGCATTTCAAAAAAATAAGGGTATTGTTATCAATGATGCAGGAATACATCAAAGAATCCATCGCGCTTGAAGAGGCGCTTGCGAAGGACCAGCAGCTTGCTGCATTTTTCACGGGTGCCGTGGATGCGGTATGCCGTGCGATGCAGGCGGGCAACAAGGTTCTCATCGCGGGCAACGGGGGAAGCGCCGCCGACACCCAGCATTTCGCCGCGGAATTCGTTGGGAAATACAAAATGAAGCGTGCGGCATACCCCGCGATCGCGCTTACGACCGACACCTCGTTGCTCACCGCGTGGAGCAATGATGAAGGATTTGAGGGTGTTTTTGAACGTCAGGTTGAAGCGTTGGGAAGGGCGGGCGACGTATTTTTTGGCATTTCAACCAGCGGGAATTCAGAGAATATCATCCGGGCGATCAAGGCGGCGAAACAAAAAAAGATCGTCGCGGTCGCCCTGCTCGGCGGCGACGGCGGCAGGACAAAAGAAATGGCAGATCTTGAATTCATCGTTCCCTCAAGGAACACGCCGCGCGTTCAGGAAATGCATACGTTAATTTTGCACAGTATTGCCGAGGAAGTGGAAAAGAGGATATCTGGCGCGGCAGGGAGATAGCGGGATGGCGGCGAAGCACGTATGAAACTGATTTCATTGAACACATGGGGCGGAAAGCTGTACGAACCCCTTATAGCCTTCGTTAAAAAAGCGGCGGAAACAACCGACATTTTTTGTTTTCAGGAGGTACATTTTTCTAAAGTGCCTCATCCGGAAATTTCGCAGATAAGGGCGAATCTTGCATTTGAACTGAAGGGCGTACTTTCTGATTTTTTGATGGTCGAGCGGTTGGCGGCCAAGGGAAATCGTGTAAGCATTGAAGCAGTGAACAACAAGGTGAGAATGGGCATAGTGATTTTTGTGAAGAAGCCGCTAGGCGTTCTTGAGAGCGGCGGATTCCGCACCTATGCGGAGGATCGAGAAAGCGCAAAAGAGAAGATAGAAGTGACAACCGGCAACTTCCAATTCGTAAAAATAAGAAGCGCCGGCGGAGCCTATTTCGTCGGCAATATCCACGGCGTGTGGCTGCCCGGTTCCAAGTCCGATACGCCCAAAAGAATAGAACAATCCGGCCGCGTGGAAGATGCTATGAAGGAGTTTTATGGCAAAAAAATTCTCTGCGGCGATTTCAATTTAGAACCCAAAACGAGAAGCATCAGCATGTTTGGGTTGGGCATGCGCGACTTGATCAAAGAATATAAAATTAAAACAACAAGGAACCGCCATTATGCGGACATGGAGAAGTATGCCGATTACATCGCCGATTATATATTCGTCTCTCCCGATGTCCGCGTCGCGGACTTCAGGGTTTTAATGGACGAGGTTTCCGACCACTCGCCGCTCCTGCTGGAATTTAGCTAAATAATTTGACACCACCGCCATAGAATGCTATTCTATGGCCAGTAGTCTTTAGTTGAGAGCAAGCTGTTTTTCTAATCTGAATCGTCTGAAGCGACGGAGGTGTTCCGATGAATGCAGTCGAGTGTTTTGCGGCGTATCGGAAGAACGCCGCAAGGATTGAGGAACTTTTGGCTGGAATTTCCAGTGATTCGTTCCAGCCCGACAGAGTGATTCTGGCATGGGAAAGGGGCGGGTTGCTCGCGCCGGGATGGACCGACGAAGGGGCGCTCAGCCGCCTCTGGATCAACGTCGCGGCGCACAACGCTGCGGTCGGACGGGTCGCCTTTTGCTTGAGCGGTGGTGATCCGTTCGCTACCGAGGGAGGCCTTGTCCACGATGCTTTCAAGCGCCGCGAGTGGGAGTTTGGCGAGGAAGCCAAGCGAAGCGGATCGGACCGCGCGGCTGTCAATCGCGGAGCCGAGCTGGCAGGCGGGACGTTTCTTCAGGACCTCGGCTTCCCCGATGATGTTGTTCGGGCTTCGAAGACCACGGGGGACCTCGGGCTCGACCTCATTCTCGCGGGCGGCGTCACTCTCGCGGAGAAGATTGTCTTCTACGCAGACTCCTGCGTTTCTGGCGATCAGATCGTCGGCTACAAACAACGGCTCGACGATCTCGCTCCTCAGTACGAACCCGGCGGGCGATACGAGTTCCTGGCGGCTAGGTACCGCGAGAAGTTCGGCGGCCGGACCCATCGGCAGGTATGGGACAGCGTGGTGCTGCCGCTCGAGGAAGAACTGGTCAGAGAGCTGGGCTTCAGCTGCGAACCCAGCCAGCTCTACCAATACGCTCTCGCGTCCTGATCGCTCCAGTGTGGGACGCACAACACACAAGATCGAGGGGCTGGATTCATTTCCGGCCCCTTTCGCGTTTTTGAAAGCTCTTGACGCCGTTTGGTGCGGTATATACTATAGGGTGGCAGTGTCGAAGCGCGATTTTTTAAATTAAACCCCTTTTATGATCATAGTAAGAGCACCCGCGCGCATCAGTTTTGTGGGGGGCGGCACCGACCTCCCCGCGTTTTACACGCAGTCGCCTGGCTGCGTAATTTCCACGGCCATCAATAAATATTCTTACGCGGTGGTGAACCGCCAGCCGCTCGCGCATGGGAAGGTTTCTGCGCGATACAGCACCGCCGAGAGCGCGGGCCACTCGCGGGAACTGAAAAACAACCGGATCCGGGAAGCGCTGCTCCATTTTGGCATTGAACACGATGTTGACGTCACTACGTTCTCGGACATACCGATCAATTCCGGCCTGGGGGCATCTTCCAGTTTTTCGGTCGCCCTCATGAAGGCCCTCTTGCTTTTACAAGGGAAAGAAGCGGATCAGAGAGAGGTCGCCGAACTTGCCTCGCATCTTGAGATCAATCTCGTGAAAGACCCGATCGGTAAACAAGACCAATATGCTGCGGCATTCGGCGGGATGAAAGTGTTTCGGTTCAATCCGGATCATTCGGTTGATGTTGAGCCGGTATATTTGGATTACAAAAAACAATCGGCGCTCGAGGGCCACATCCAGCTTTTTTATACGGGGATAGCACGCCTGGCGTCGTCGGTCCTTGCCGAACAGTCGGCGAACGCGCAAAAGAAATTCAGCACGTTCAAAGAAATGGCCGATCTGGTGCCTGAATTCAGGGCAAAACTGCTTGCCGGGGATTTCCGGGGATTGGGGACTTTGTTGCATGCGGGATGGTTGAAGAAGAAAACGCTTGCTTCGAACATATCGAACTCCGTCATTGACGATTTTTATGCAGCCGGCATGGATGCGGGCGCGTGGGGCGGAAAAGTGCTCGGTGCGGGCGGCGGCGGCTGTGTTATGTTCCTCACGCCAAATGGGCGGAAGCTGGCCGTGCAGAGCGCGGCGGCGGCGGTTGCGAAGAAGCACAACCTCGAGAATTTCATTGAGATACCGGTCCGGTTCGTCCAATCAGGAGTCGAGGTGCTTCTCGGCCATGATCAGGACAATGTGCCGCACCTTGCATAACCAGTTTCATGGAGACCTATATAAAAAATTTCTGCGAAAAAGTCGTTGACGCCCTCCGTAAGATTCCCAAGAACGAAATCGCAAAGGCGATCAACATCATCCAGGCGGCGTATGAACGCAATGGACGCATTTACATTTTCGGCAACGGGGGATCGCTCGCCATTGCGACGCATTGGGTGAGCGATTTCAATAAGACGGTTTTCAGCCATCACTTGGACAAATCCACGCGGCGGTTCCAGGCGATCCGCCTCCCTTCCACCGAATCGGAACTCACGGCCTGGGCGAACGACATTGGGTACGACATGGTGTTCGCGGGTCCCTTGAAGAACTATCTCCAGGAATCCGACGTGGTCATTGCCATCTCAAGCTCGGGCAATTCACTGAACATCGTGAAGGCGGTGGAGCTCGCGAAGGCCCGCCACATTCCCGTCATCGGCCTCTCCGGCTTTGACGGAGGAAAGCTGAACGAATTGGCCGACGCCAAGGTATTGGTATCCACGAAAAAAGGCGAGTACGAAGTGGTTGAGAGCGTGCACGGCACTATCCTCCATCTTCTCACCAGATATTTCGGCGATTATTTTGACCACATGGCGAAGCAGCAGTCATGAAAAAAGTTTTGGTTACGGGAAACCAGGGGTACATTGGGTCAATTTTGACCGAGTTGCTTCTGGCGCGCGGATACGATGTTGCGGGGTACGACGTGGGATATTATGGTGACTGCGACCTTGCTCCGGCGAAGCGGCCCGCGGCCCAGATAAAAAAAGACGTCCGGGATGTTGTTTCCGAAGACCTGCGCGGCATTCACGCCGTCATTCATCTTGCGGCGCTTTCAAACGATCCCTTGGGAGAGCTCAAGGCGGGGATCACCGAAGAAATTAACCTGAAAGCGACGGTGGATTTTGGGCGCTTGGCGAAAGAGGCCGGCGTGCAGCGCTTCGTGTATGTTTCTTCGCAGAGCATGTACGGCGTTGCGGATACGAGCCACGAGCTTGCGGAGGACGAAGCAGGGCCGTACGGCGTGACGGCCTATGCGCGCACCAAGTGGGATGCGGAGTGCGAACTTAAAAAACTGAACGACGCAAACTTCGCGGTGATCTGCATGCGGCCGTCCACGGTCTTTGGCGCGAGCCCGAACTTCCGGGCGGACATCGTTTTTAATAATCTTGTAGGATCGGCCTACACGACCGGAAAAATAGAGATCAAAAGTGACGGGACGCCGTGGCGGCCCGTCGTGCACGTGCGCGACGTTTCGAACGCCTTCATTGCGGGACTTGAGGCGCCGCTGGAGCTCGTGGCAGGACAATCGTTCAACGTAGGCATTCCGAACGGGAATTATACCGTTCGCACATTGGCCGAAGCGGCGCAGCGCGCGGTGCCCGGGAGCACACTTGCCTTTACTGGCGAGCACGGCTCGGACTCTCGCACCTATCGCGTGAGCTTTCAAAAAATACTCACCGTGCTTAAGGATTTTTATAAGCCCGAGTGGGACCTGGATAGGGGCGGAAAAGAATTAATTGACTTTTTTAAAGAAATTCATTTTACTGAAGAGCAATTCAGAGGCCGCACCTGCAATCGTCTGAAGCAGATAAACAGCCTTTTGGAGCGCGGTGCTTTGGATCAGAACCTGCGATGGCTCAAACAATAAAACAAGCAGTTATTCTTGCCGGAGGGAGGGGGACGCGGCTCCAGCCGCTCACGCTTACCCTGCCAAAACCCATGGCGCCGGTGAACGGCCGCCCCTTTTTGGAATACCAGATCGAGCTCCTGCGTAAGAACGGCATCGAGGACATCGTGCTGCTTTTGGGGTATCTCCCAGAAAAGATAGTCGAGCATTTCGGCGACGGCAAAAAATTCGGCGTGCGCATCCGCCATTCGATTACCGACGTGGACGACGATACGGGCACGCGCCTCAAAAAAGCCGAGGCGCTCCTGGATGACCGCTTCCTTTTGATGTACAGCGATAATTATCTGCCGATCGAGCTTCGTAAAATGGTTGCGTTCCACGATGCCAAAGGGACGGCTGGAATGGTGACGGTCTATAACAATCGTGACGGCGGCGGGGAGTATGGCATAAAGAACAACGTAAAGGTGGAAGAAGGCGGGAGCGTCAGTTATTACGGCCCGGCGAGCGATGACCTGGCGCTGGCTAATGCCACAGATGTGGGATTTTTCATCATGCCGAAAATGGTCGTGCGGATGCTGCCGGACGAGAACTGCTCGTTCCAAAATACTGTCCTGCCAAAACTTGCGCGAGAAGGCCAATTGGTTGCCTACCGTACCGACCACCCGTATTATCCGATCACGTCGCTTGCTCATCTGCCCATTATTGAAAAGTTTTTGGAGCCGAAGAAAGTGATCTTCCTGGACCGCGACGGCGTCATTAATAAAAAAGCCGCCGACGATGACTATGTGAAGCACTGGGGAGAATTCGAATTCGTTCCCGGAGCGGTGGAGGCCGTGAAACTTCTCACGGACGCGGGTTATCAGATTTATATTATCTCCAACCAGCGCGGGATTGCCCGTGGCCTGATGACTGAGAATGACCTTGCAGATATCCATCGGCGGATGTTGGATGAACTTTCGCGTGCCGGCGGGCGTATCGCGGCGATCTATTATTGCCCCCACGGGAAGGAGGACAATTGTTTTTGCCGGAAGCCCAAGCCGGGAATGTTCTTTCGCGCCGCGCGGGAACACCATATTGATCTCACGAAAGCCGTGGCGATCGGCGACAGCGCAAGCGACCAAGCGGCCAGCGAGGCCGCAGGGTGCCGGACCATAATTGCCAAAGAAGGCGACCTCCTGAAAGTGATACAATCACTAATAAGAGAATTATGAGAATTTTTGTTACGGGAGGGACCGGTTTTGTAGGAAAGCATGTGGTTGCGGAACTACGGAAACGGGGCCATAAGCTCCTCATTCTTTCGCGCCAAAAAACAAAGAGCGGCCCGCGATCAACATTTTTGCGCGGCGATCTTTCTTCCATAACGAAATGGCAGGGCAAACTTGCCCGCTTTAAACCGCAGGCCGCGATCCATATGGCATGGGAAGGGATCCCCGATTACGGCCCGGAAATGAGTTTGAAAAATTTTTCCCAGGGTGTTGCCCTCATACGCGCCCTCGGCGAGGCAGGGTGTAAAAAGGTTGTTGCGGTAGGCAGCTGCTGGGAGTATGGAAGAGATTCAGGAAAGATCGGCGAAGATACCGATCCTCGGCCAACCAGCGCCTTTTCCGCAGCGAAGACCGCTCTGCACTGGCTGGGGAGAGAAACGGCGAAGGAATATGGCATGGAATTTGTTTGGGCGAGGATATTTTACGTCTACGGGCCGGGCCAGAAGGCTTCCTCGCTCATCCCGCATCTTATCGCGGACAAGCGCGTTGGCACTCTTCCTGTGGTAAAGAATCCGAACGGCGGCAATGATTTTGTGTATGTTGGCGACGTGGCCTGCGCGCTCCGCATGCTTATTGAGAAAAAAACGCCGCACGGCATTTATAACATCGGTGCGGGACGCGTGACGGGCGTGCGCGAAGTGGCCCGCGCGGTGTACGGCAAGGACGTTATCGCCCGGAAAGGGCTGGCGCGGGGATTTTATGCCGACATCGCGAGGATAAAAAAAGATGTTGGTTGGAAGCCAAGCGTTTCCATTACTGCCGGTGTCCGCGCGATGATGGATGTGCTATCATAACGCTATGATTTTCCAAAAAACAAAGTTGGACGGTGTGTGGGTCGTCAAACTTGAGCCGCGGGTGGACGAGCGCGGCTTCTTCGTGCGCAACTTTGCAAAAGAGGAATTCGCCAAGAACGGCATTGACTACAATATCGTCCACATCAACCGCTCACTCAGCAAAATAAAAGGGACCACCCGGGGTCTTCATTATCAGCAGGCGCCGAAAGCGGAGGATAAGATGCTGCAATGTTTGCGCGGCAGGATCTACTGGGTCGTCGTTGACCTGCGGAAAAATTCCAAGACATACGGGCAGTGGGTATCGGTGGAACTGACTCCCGAAAAGATGAACATGGTCATCTGCCCGAAAGGATGCGCGAACGGCATCCAGACGCTTGAGGACGATTGCGAGCTGCAGTATTTCGTCACTGAATATTATTCGCCGGAGCACGAGCGCGGTTTGCGGTGGAACGACCCCTATTTCGGCATTACGTGGCCCCTTGCCACGCCTGCGGTCATTTCCGAAAAAGACTCAAATTGGCCGCTCGTAGAGAAGGAGAATCTTCCGACGGTGACACTATGAGTTTTTTATTTTTTTGAAGTATTTTTACAAACAACGATCAGTGTTTGATGTGTGCTTGGCCCCTCGGGAGCGACGGGAGCCATGGCGTGCAATTTCGTCATAACCGCGCTTGTGGCCCCGCGAGGCAATATTTTTTTCAGGAATCCCAACCGCCGTTTTAGGGTTCTTATCATCGGATGACGATAGAACGTTTGCCCATAAACGTTTTCGATTGAAAAAAATTCGGCAAGGGAGGCGACAAGTTCCTTCTTGGTCAGTTCCTTTACGTGATTCGTATTCTTTATAGATCCGGGTTTTTCTGAAATGATTCTGTCGGGAGTGCTGATGATGAGCGTCCCATTCGGCTTCAGTACGCGCTTCAGCTCCGAAAGCATGGTGCCCTGGTTTATTACGTGCTCAATGGTTTCAAAAGAGACCGCTACGTCAAACTGCCCGCTTTTGAGCGGAATGGGCTTTTCGAAATCAACTTGCACGAATTCAACTTCGGGATAGTGCGCCTTCCCCCACGAAAGTGCGTGCTCGCTGCAATCCACTCCTACGACCCTCGCCGCTTTTTCCCGGAGGAGGTGCGATCCATAGCCGCTGCCACAAGCTCCATCAAGAACAACATCGGTCGGTTTTATAAAATCAAGCGCGAACGCATACCGCATTAGATGATCTTCAAAAAGTCCCTCTCCGCCGCCAACATCATAGCTTCTCCCCGTGGTTATTTTGGGATCAAGTTCTTTTATTGTCTTTTCCATATCTTCTCTATTGTATTAGCGAACATGGGCGAAGACAAGACCATTATTGAAACGTGGCAGTAAAGAAATTCTTGTGATATCATGGGCGTGATGGAGGTTACAAAGACAAAACTTGAGGGCGTGCTTCTTGTGAAACCCGATATTTACAAGGATTTTCGCGGGAGCAATGTGAGCATCTACAACGAAGCGGACTACGCGGCGCAGGGCATCCCGGTCCATTTTGTTGAGGATAAAATTTCCGTTTCACTCAAGAACGTCCTGCGCGGCATCCACGGGGATCCGGGCACATGGAAGCTCATTACCTGCTTGGAGGGAAGTATCTATTTGGTCGTCGTGAATTGCGACGAGAGATCAAAAGAATTCGGGAAATGGGAATCGTTCACGCTCGTGGATGCGGATCGGCTACAGGTGCTCGTCCCTCCGATGTACGGCAATGCGCATTTGGTCTTGAGCGACCATGCAGTGTTCCATTATAAGTGGTCGGAATATTACCATCCGGAGAAACAGTTCCGGTACTATTACAACGATCCGCGATTCAATATCCAGTGGCCGGTCAAGGACCCTATCCTTTCGCCCCGTGACGCGCAACCATAATCATCAACCATATGAAACCAATAAAATATTATCTTGCGGAGGATACCATCGATAAAAAGGACATCGACGCGTTGGTCGACTGGCTCAAAAAATATCCGCGCCTTACGAAAGGTCCGCTCACGCCGCAATTTGAAAAGAAATGGAGCGATTGGCTTGGCCGGAAATACTCGGTCTTCAATAACTCCGGTTCTTCCGCCAATTTGCTCATGTTCTACGCACTCCTGCTCTCGGGGCGGCTGAAGAATAAAAAGGTCATCGTGCCGAGCGTCGGCTGGGTGACCACGATTGCGCCCGCGATCCAGCTCGGTTTTGAGCCGATCATGTGCGAGGCGGACAAAGATACCTTCGGGCTTGACCTTGACCACCTTGAAAAGCTTCTTAAAGAACACAATCCGGGTACGGTGATCATGGTGCAGGTGCTCGGCGTGCCGCACAAAATGGACGAGCTTATAAAGCTTAAAGAAAAATACGGGTTCATCCTCCTTGAGGATGCATGCGCGGCGATGGGGGCTTCATATAAAGGCAAGCACGTGGGCACGTTCGGCGACATGTCCAGTTTTTCCTTCTACTTTGGGCACCAGATTTCGACCATTGAGGGTGGCGCAGTTTCCACAGACGACAAGCAGTTCAACGATCTACTTCTTATGATCCGGAGCCATGGCTGGGGAAAGGACCTTGATCCCGCCACGCACCGCGCGCTTTTGGACAAGTACCAGATTGACGATTTCCACGCGCCATTCGTTTTTTATGAGCCGGGTTTCAATCTGCGCGCGACCGACCTGCAGGCGTTCATCGGTATGCGGCAGGTGGACAAGATGGAATGGCTTATCGAACGGCGCGGCGCAAACCACGCGCTCTACACGCAGCTCTTGGGCCATCGCTTCGTGAGCCAGAAACCTCCGGCGGGGTCGGTTATCTGCAGCATCCACTTCGGGATGCTCGCGAAAGATGGCGCGGAACGGAAAAAGATCGTCCAGGCGCTGGAGGAGAACGGCATAGAAACAAGGATCTTTTCCGCAGGGAATCTGGGGCTGCATCCCTTCTGGTTTAATCGGTACGGAAAGTTTTCCGCGCCGATGGCGGACCGTATCCATTACAACGGACTTTTCCTGCCGAACCATCCGTCGCTCACGGAAGACGATATTCGGTTCATTGCCGACGTTGTTTTGAAGAGCGTGGCATGAAGATACTCTTCGTCCACTACAAGTACGACTATACCAACCGCTGGGAAAGGACCAAGCGGGGCTACCACGGCGACTATCATCTTTTTTATCTGCCGCTTCTTGAGATTGCGCGCAAAAGGGGACACGAGGTGCTTCCTTTTTGGATTGACGAGGTTATCGTTGAACGGGGGCGGGCGGGCATGCGCCAGGCGCTGCTCGAAACCATTCTTAAAGAGAAGCCGGACGTGTGCCTCTTTTACTCCGGCAACGAGGACGATTATATAAAGGCCCTTCCGGACATTAAGGCAAAGAGCGACACTGCCACCGTGTACAACGGCATGGACGACAGTTGGCGCTTTGACGATTCTTCCCGCCGCGTCGCTCCGTATTTTTCGTGGGTCGTGACATTGTACGCCGGTGGAGTGTGGAAATACGCGAAGATCGGCTGCACGCATCTTGTAGCAACCCAAGTGGGAGTGAATACCGAGGCGTGCCGCCCTGTTCCTGGCCCGAAGGATATCGACGTGAGCTTCGTCGGCACCTGGAGCAAGCCGCGAGGGAAGATCATCCGGGATTTGCGGGGGGCAGGCGTGAATGTTTTTGTCCGCGGCAACGGCTGGCCGGAGGGCGGCGTATCGCAGGATGAAATGGCGAGGATCATGTCGCACAGCAAGATCAGCCTGTCGCTCAATCCGCCGGCGTTCTATTTCGGCTGGCGGCCGATCGTCCGGCTTTTTCTCCGCCGGGCTTGGCTTGGGGAGGGCGGGTCTTCGTACAAGCTGGACATCCGGAATTTTTTCGGGAACCTCCGTTCGTGGTGGCAGAAAAAAATTCCCCAGATCAAAGCGAGGCATTTTGAAATTCCCGCGTTCGGGACGATGCAGATCACCCAGGACGCAGACAATTTGAAAGACTACTATACTCCTGGAAAAGAAATTGTCATATATGCCGATACCGAAGATTGCGCGGAGAAGATCCGTTACTATCTTTCACACCCTGAAGAGCGCGAGGCGATCGCGCGGGCAGGATACGAACGCACCGTGCGGGATCACACCGTTGAAAAAAGACTGTACGATATGTTTTCCCGTATCGGACACCCGCTTTGACCCGCTTCGCGAAAATAGTATATTATATTGCCATCCATGACTAAAGCGAAAAAAGTGCTTGTGACGGGCGGTGCCGGCTATATCGGCTCCGTTCTGGTGCCGGAACTTTTGCGCGCGGGCCACGAAGTGACGGTGATCGATAATTTCATGTACGGCCAGCATTCATTGCTTGATGTGTGCCATTTAAACGTGCTTACGATTGTCCGCGGCGACGCGCGTGACGAGAAATTGGTGAAGAAACATCTGGAGGGCAAGGATTTTATCATCCCCTTGGCCTGTATCGTCGGTGCGCCCGCGTGCGATGCCGATCCCATTGCCGCTACGAGCATCAACCGCGATGCGGTGCTCATGCTTTTGAAATTGCGGACCCCGGAGCAAAAGATCATATTCCCAAACACGAACAGCGGCTACGGCCGGATGCAGGAGGGCGTTGCGTATTGCGACGAGACGAGCCCGCTTGAGCCGGTGTCGCTGTACGGCAAGCTCAAAGTGGAGACCGAAAAGGCGCTTCTTGCCGCCGGCAACGCGATCACGCTCCGCCTTGCTACGGTTTTCGGCGCAAGTCCCCGCATGCGTATGGACCTTTTGGTGAACGATTTCGTGTATCGCGCGCTCGTTGACCGCACCGCCGTGCTTTTTGAACCGCACTTCAAGCGCAATTATATCCACGTGCGCGACGTTGCGCGGGCATTCATGCACGCGATGGACCATTTCGATGCAATGAAGAACGAAACATATAACGTCGGTCTCTCCGACGCCAACTTGAGCAAGAGCGAGCTCTGTGCGGAGATAAAAAAGCACGTGCCGCACTTCGTGTACGTGGAATCCGCGATTGGCGAAGATCCCGACAAGCGTAACTATATAGTAAGCAACGCGAAGATAGAGGGGACGGGATTCAGGCCGCAGGTATCGCTCGCGGACGGCATTGCCGAATTGGTGAAGGCTTACCAGGTCATCCGGAAGAACGAATTCACAAATCTATAGTTTGACCATTGACGCCGCCACTGCGCGGACCACTTCCGTGTCAAATGCGCTCGGAAGAACGTGGTCGGCGTCGGGATGCTTCACGCAGCCGGCGAGCGCCTCGGCGGCGCGGAGGAACATCGTGCTCGTGAACTGCTTGACCCCGTGGTCCAGGGCTCCGCGGAAAATGCCGGGGAATGCGAGGACATTATTGATCTGATTCGGAAAATCGGAACGGCCGGTGGCCACAATGAAGGCGCCTGCCCGCTTTGCGGCGTCCGGCATGATTTCGGGAATTGGATTTGCAAGGGCAAGAACGATCGGCCTTTCGTGCATTGAGCGGACCATCTCTTCCGAAAGAATACCGCCCTTACTTACCCCAATAAAGACATCGGCGTCCACGAGGATCTCTGCGAGGCCGCCCGCCGCGCCGCGCGGGTTCGTGATGCGCGCCAGTTCTTTTTTCTCCGGCGTAAGGTCTGCCCTTTTTTGGTGGATAGCCCCCTTGCTATCGGAGAGAACAATGTCTTTTATGCCGTATTCCAAGAGCAGCCGTGCGACCGCGGTCCCGGCGGCGCCTGCACCGCTCATCACAATGCGCGCCTCTTCCTTCGGAATAGCGCGCAATTTCAGTGCATTTATGAGAGCCGCGAGAACAACCACCGAGGTGCCGTGCTGGTCATCGTGCATCACAGGAATGGAAAGTTCCGCGCGAAGGCGCCGTTCAACTTCAAAGCAGCGCGGCGCAGAGATGTCTTCCAGGTTGATGCCGCCAAAGACCGGCGCGATGCGCTTTGTGGTTTCAATGATCTCCTCCACGTCCTGCGTGGCAAGGCAGATCGGAAAGGCATCAATATCCGCGAATTTTTTGAAGAGTATCGCTTTACCTTCCATAACGGGGATGGCGGCTTCCGCGCCGAGGTTTCCAAGCCCCAGGATCGCGGAGCCGTCGGAGACCACGGCGATCGTATTGTGTTTCAGCGTGTATTCGCGTGCGGACTCCGGATTCTTGCCGATTTCAACACTTACCTGCGCGACGCCCGGCGTGTACGCAAGAGAAAGATCGTCCTTGTTCTCGATGGGCACCTTGCTTCGCACCTCCAGCTTCCCATGATGCTTTTTGTGCAAAGCAAGCGCGTCTTCGTACACCTTATCCATGCAGTAATCATACCTTTGCGACCAGGAAGAATAAAGCGCGGCAGAGCTTGAAAAAATAAACCACATCAAGTATCCTTGTTCTGTTATGACCAAAGAAGAGCTGATTGCGTTTGAGGCGGAGATAGCCGATATTTATTGCGCCGGGAAGATCAAGGCGCCTATCCACCTTTCCGACGGGAACGAGGAACCGCTTATTGATATATTCAAAAAGATCAAAAGCGACGATTGGGTCTTTTCTACGTGGAGAAGCCATTATCACGCACTCCTGCACGGCATCCCGAGGGAGCTTGTAAAGGAAGAAATTTTAAAAGGGAACAGCATTACGCTTTGCTTCCCGGAACACCGGTTTTTCACGTCGGCGATCGTGGGCGGCATTGTCCCCATCGCTGTCGGCACGGCGCTTGCAATCAAAAGAAAAAAGGAAAACCAGCATGTATGGTGTTTTGTCGGCGACATGACCGCCGAAGCGGGGATCTTTTACGAGAACGTGAAGTATGCCGATAATTTCGGGCTGCCGATCACGTTTGTGATCGAAGACAACGATGTAAGCGTGGGAACGCCGACGGACACGGTATGGGGCTATGACAAAGCGAAACAAAAGCCGGATTACCTTTCATGGAACCGGAGCAATATTATTTATTACCACTATAAGAAAAAATGGCCGCATGTCGGGGCGGGCAAATGGGTGACTTTTTAAATGAAATATTCCGAAGAGATAAAAAGAGCAATGGAGCTTCTCGCCGCGCACCCGCAGACGATCTTTATCGGCCAGAGCGTGGCATATCCGGGCAATGCGATCTACACGCTGCTCAAAGATGTTCCCGCCGAGAAGAAAATCGAGATGCCGGTATTTGAGGAAACGCAGATGGGCATTTCCATCGGGTTGGCGCTCGAGGGATACATTCCCGTGAGCGTTTTCCCGCGTTTCAATTTCCTTATTATTGCCCTGAACCAGCTCATCAATCATTTGGATAAGATCCCGCACATTTCCCAGGGGAAACTCAGGCCGAAAGTGATCATAAAGACGATGGTAGGGAGCGTCCGGCCGCTCGATCCGGGGATCCAGCACAGAAGCAACTTCACGGAGGCATTCCGGAGGTTCGGTGCCGATGTCGTCATTGAAGACCTCACGGAGCCCGAGATGATCTTTCCTGCTTATGAGCAGGCGCTTACCCGCAACGACGGAAAGTCGACCATTCTCGTCGAGTACGGCGATTACTATAACGAAAAATAATCCATGGTTATCAGCAGAACTCCATTCCGTATATCGTTTTTCGGCGGAGGCACCGACTACCCGGTGTGGTACCGGGAGCATGGCGGCGCCGTCCTTTCCGCGTCCATAAACAAATATTGTTACCTGACCTGCCGCTATCTGCCGGCGTTCTTTGACCACACCACAAGAGTGGTATGGTCGAAAGTTGAATTGGTGAAAAATTTTGAAGAGATCCAACATCCGTCGGCGCGCGAGACGATAAAATTCTTGGGCATCAAGGACGGCCTTGAAATCCACCATGACGCCGACCTGCCGGCCCGCTCGGGCCTTGGCTCAAGTTCCGCTTTCACGGTGGGGCTTTTGAATTCGTTGAATACCTTGCTTGGAAGGAGTTCTAACCGCAGGCAGTTGGCACTTGAGGCGATCCATATAGAACAAGAGAAGATAAAAGAGAACGTTGGTTCGCAGGACCAGGCCGCCGCCGCGTTTGGCGGATTGAACAAAATTACCTTTGGCGGCCCGGATCATTTTCGGATGGAACCAGTCGTCCTTAAGAAAGACAGCCTCCGGTCTTTTGAAGACCACATTATGCTGTTCTTCACCGGGCTTTCCCGGAACGCTTCGGAGGTCGCTGCGGAGCAGATCAGGCTCACCCCGCAGAAAGAAAAGGAGCTTACCGCCATGCGCAGTATGGTTGATACCGCCGCGGATTTTCTTAAACAAGGCAACTTCATCGATTTTGGCAGGCTGCTTCATGAAACGTGGCAGATCAAGCGTACGCTTTCGTCTCAGATCACCAATAGTTCCATAGATGAAATTTATGAGGCGGGGATGCGGGTCGGCGCCCTTGGGGGCAAGCTTTTGGGGGCGGGCGGCGGGGGATTTATCATGTTCTTTGTACGGCCGGAAGACCAGCCGCGCGTGCGGGAAACGTTGAAAAACCTTCTTTGCGTGCCCGTGAAGTTCGATCACCGAGGCAGCCAGATCATCTTTAACAGCAACGGCGGGCATCCCGTGCGCTTGTCCTAGTGCTCATGCCGAAGATCTCCATCCTCGTGCCCGTCAGGAACAGCGGAAAGTATCTTTCAGGAACGCTTGACACCGTGGTCAATCAAACGTTCACGGATTGGGAAGTGGTGATCAAGGACGGCATGTCCACCGATGACACGCTCGCGGTCGCGAAGCGGTATGCCGCGGCGCATCCGAACATCAAGGTCATTTCCGGGCCTGACGAAGGGTCCAACGATGCGGTCGTCCGGGCGTTCCGCGAATCACACGGGGAATACGTCCTCATGCTGTGCGCGGGAGACGGCTACCTCACCGACCGCTGGCTCGAGATGTGCATTAGGGCGCTTGATGAGGATCCCGAGATCTCGCTCGTGTGGGGCATTCCCTTTGATATGAGTGAAGAAGGAAAACTCCTGGGACCGCATTTCGCTTACGGGAATTTCCTCGGAAAGACGCCGGGGAACATGGGGCTTCTCAAGGAGCTCATAAAGCGGGTGGCTCACCCGTCCTCCTTTCTGCGTCTCGTGCGGCGCGCGAATTTACAGACCGTGCGATCGGTCGGCGGGATGCTCAAAAAGCGCGAAGTGCCGCAAAAACAGGATTGGTTCTGGTACTGGCTTGATACGGGCGTGCAATTCCCCGATGGCAATACCTGCATGAGCCGGCGCCTTTTTGAAGAACTGGTGGCGCCGCGCATGGGCGGGCCGTGGAAGCCGGGGACATGGACGAATTTCTATTTCAGCTTCAATACCCAGGGATATTTGGCGCGTTGTTTTCCTATTCCTGCAAGTTTCGCGAGGCTGACCAGGGGGAGGTTGAGCGATCAGCTGGTCGCGCGCGCCAATGTCGAACAAAGCGAATTTTTTGAAAAGCTCGCGGAATTCCGCAAGAAAATCAAAGCCCATCCCGAAAAAATGGTCTTCCGCGCGCGTTCCGGCGAACCGATCGCGGTAAAATAGTAAATGCCATGCTGTCAAAATTCAGGGAATTTCTCCACAGGCATCCGGGATTGCGGAACGGCATCCGCGAACTTCGCTGGCAGCTGAAAAGGATTCCGGTGATCAATCGCGCCTCCATCGCCTTTGACGCGGCCTATTTCAAAGATGCCGGCGAGGAGCGGCCGAATGCCGACGTTCATGGCGGAGCGGACAAGTATTCCGAGGCCTACGCGAAGTTCATCGTCCCGCGAACCTACGGGCGGGTGCTTGACGTGGGATGCGGCCGCGGGTATCTCACGCGGCGCATTGCGCAGAATCCCCGCGTTGAGGCGGTCGTGGGGATCGATAAGATCGAGGATTTTGGGAGCCCTCATCCGAAGATAACCTATGTGAGCGAGGATCTGCCGCCGGCGGGGGATTTCCCCGGGAAGTTTGACGTGGTGGTTGCGAGCGAATTCGTTGAACACATTGCCGAGGAGGACCACAAAAAGATCGTGGCGAAAGCCGCCCGGGCGCTCAAGCCCGGCGGCATCTACATCGGCTCCACGCCGCACAACCCGACCAACTTCAAGACATTTTCCGGATCGCGGTTCCATATCCGCGAGTATAATGAAAAGGACCTTAAAAATATCCTTCAATCATTCTTTCACGATGTTCGCGTGACGGCGCTTCCGGAACATTGCCTTGTGTGGGAAGCGCGGCGCGCGATCACGAACCATGCCACCCGTTAAGCAAAAACCGGTTATAAGCGTCATTATGCCCACCTATAACCGGGCGGGAGTGCTTCCGCGCGCGATACAGAGCGTTCTCGCGCAATCATTTTCCGATTGGGAGCTCATTGTTGTTGACGACGCTTCCACGGATGAAACGCCGCGCGTGCTCGCCGAATTCGCGGCACGCGATCCGCGCATCGTGGTTGTGGGAAACAAAAAGAACAACTATCCGGACATTTCAAAAACATTGAACGATGGCATGGCGAAGGCGCGAGGGAAATATATCGCGCGCCTGGACGACGACGATTATTGGGTCGATGACCGCAAATTGGAGAAGCAACTTTCTTTTTTGGAAAAACATCCCGATTATGTTGTGGTCGGCAGCGGCATGATTATCGTTGATGCGGCGGGCCGCGAGCTTTCCCGATATGCCAAAAGGGAAACTGACAAGGACATTCGGAGAACGGCGCTCTTTGCGAACCCGTTCTCGCACACGACCGTCCTTTTTCGGGCGGACGTGGCGCGCGCTGTCCACGGTTACGGCGATTGGCGCTATGCCGAGGACTGGGACCTGTGGCTCAAGATGGGGATGCGGGGAAAGTTCTACAATCTCCCGGAATATCTCACGGCCTATACCATGGCTGGCCAGAACAAATCTTTTACCTACCAGCGGGCGCAGAGCCGCATGATGCTGCAGCTTATCGCCGTGCACCGAAAGGAATATCCGGGTTTTTGGAGGGCGTATCTATTGAACGGCACACAATACCTCTATTCGTTCCTGCCGGTCGCGATCCGCCGCCCATTGCACGCTTTCCTCGTTGGCATCAAGCGCAAATTCTTTTAATATCCATTTATGGAACAGCATAAAAAGAAAATAACGCAGGCATTCATTTTGGGAGCGGGACTCGGGACCCGCCTGCGGCCGCTCACCGACACGATGCCGAAAGTAATGGTCCCTATTAACAAAGAAGGGAAGCCGCTCCTTGAGCACAGCATAGAATGGTTGCGTGATCACGGCATCACCGATTTCGTCATCAATCTTCATTGTCTGCCCGATGTGATCACGTCCCATTTCGGCGACGGCAAGAAATGGGGCGTGCATATTGCCTACAGCGACGAAACGGATCAATTATTTGAAACGGGCGGAGCATTTTGGAAGGCAGCGCCGCTTCTTCAAGACCAATTTCTTTTCATGTACGGCGATGAACTTCATTTTATTGATCCGCATCCGCTTATTGAATCGCATTTTGAGCGGGATGATGCGCTCGCGACCATTGTGCTCAAGACCTCCGATATCCCATCGAACGGCGAGATAGCCGATTTCGATGCTGCTACCCGGCGCATCACCCGGTGGCAGACGCGGCCACATGCCGTTACGGAGTATACGGCCACTAGCATGCTGAACGCCGGCTTATACGCTTTTTCCAAGAAGATTTTGAACTACATTCCGCCTGCCACTCCCATCAAATTGGACGGGGAGGTCATCCCCCGGGCGTTTGCGGCCCACGAGACCTTGTACGCCTTTCCGACCAACGAATCCATTCTTGACATCGGCACGCCGGAGAAGTACGAAATCGCGAAACAATATTATCGCGAGTGCACGGCAGAGAAAGCGATTTGACAGTTAGTAGTAAATAATTTATTATATCGCCAGCAGTACAGTAATTCAAAACTAAATCTTGAGACTTGAGAGGAGAAGGTTGTGGAATACACACAGTTCACGGAAGCCCTAAGGAGCTTATTCTTTTGGCTCATGCCGAACTATCTCGGTAGGGCTCATGAAGGGATAGGCGACAAGATTAAAAAAGACGGGACTCCGGTCGGGAGTTTGGACCATCTGGCACTCGCGGAACTCCGGAGGGTCGTCCTCGAGTTCTTCCCTGATGACCGCACGGTCGGCGAGGAAGACGGAGCAAGAGCCGCTTACAGCGCCGAAGGCCAGCCCGAGTGGAACCTCGACGGACTTGACGGGACAGGGAACCGCCGTATGGGCACGAATTCCTACGGAGGAGCTCTTTCGCGGCGACGGGGGGACGAGGTCCTCTACGCCGCCATCTTCAGGCCTGTCGATCAGGCGCTCCGCGGAAACGGGTTTTTCTACGCGGAGCGAAACAAAGGTGCCTGGCAGTGGTGTGAGAAGCACGGGATCTATCACCGTATCCACACCGCTCGCGAAAACGAACTTGAACGGCCCGTGGTGATGCTCGAGGGATCGTCCAAGAAACTCTTCAGGCCCCCAGTGTCCGAACTGGGGAAAGTCATCACGGCGAGACCGAGCTTTTCGGCCTGCGTGGCCACTACCACTGTCGCGCAGGGTCGCGCAAGCGCCCTTGTCGCAGTGGACAATGCGCCGTGGGACAATCTCCCTGCGATTCTTTTCGTGAAGGAAGCCGGCGGGATCGTTACCGATTGGAACGGCGATCCGCTGACATTCCAGACCTGCGGCAACATCATCGCGGCGGGGAACGCGGCCGACCACCGCGCGATACTCCAGATTTTGAAAGGAGCAACACCTTGACCGACGAAACGCGCATAGAGCTGATCCACTGGCCGGGAGGTTTTATCACCCGCGCTGGAGGAACGCGAACAGGCGTGAAGCTCAATCGACCATGGCAAGTGCCACTGGTCCAGAACGAGTTCCCTCCGGAGCTCTTTGACCGGATCGCACAAGTCCTTCCGCCCGACTTCTTTGAAACGGACTCGGCAACGTCGCAGTTTGGCGGACGCGAAGCGATTCGAGGGCTTTTCGCCGCGATTGCGACTGCGGTCGGGGAGGCAAAGAAGTCCCTGCCGCCGTGCGCCCTCTGCAAGAAGTACGTAACCGCGAGCCCAGTAACGCTGGCGGAAACCGTGCCGCCCGGATGGAAGGTGGTCCGGAACGATTTCACGCCCCACTATTTCCACATCCTCGTCATCCCGGCGATGTGTTGGGAAGAAGAAGTTCTGCGCCGCCTCGGAGGGAGGGAGAAGATCGAGGAGATGCTTCGAGCGGCAATGAGTGTCGTTTGGAGCGGCGAGGCGGCAGATATGAATTTCTGGCTCGGCGTCCACGTTGGGTATCTCGCAGGCCAGAACTTCCCTCATCCGCACATGCACGAACTCCAAACCTCGGCGAACCCGCCGCACGTAACGCGGTCATTGTGGGAGGAACTGCGGAACCTCCAAACCGACGAACGTGTTGTTGCGGAAACTCCCAAGTTCGTCGTTTCTGCGGGAGGCCTGCGTGCAGGCCAACTGCTCATCATGCCAAAGAGCTTCATGCCGATGGCCAGTCACGACTTGATCGCCGAGCTCGCGGAGCTCCTCGACAAGATCGTCACGCTCTGCGGGAACAAGTTCCGAAGCATTCAGGGCCTGCCCCCGGACTTTCATCTCTCGCTCGGCTTCTGCAACGGCAACTTCCAGGGCGGAGAATACGTCCCGCGGCTCAACAATCGGGGGTTCACGGAGAGCTACCCTCTGACGTTCGGCCTTGCGGACGCCATCCCATTCATCCTGCCTTGGCCGCACTGGGAAACGGCCGCGTATCTGAAGAGCTAGCCAGCTCTTCGTCACTGCCCGCCACCGTGGTCATTACGACACGGTGGCGGCTTTACTTTTTTGGATCCCTTCTTGCGCTCCTTGTAATACTTTTTAGGTAATGCCCCCGCTTACTTGAAATTTTTTTGTACTTGTGGTTACATATGGGAACAAAGCTATGGTCTCTGTCACGAAGGGCGTGGTCTTGGCCGGCGGCTCGGGAACGCGGCTTCTTCCGCTTACCCTTGAGGTTCCGAAGCCGCTTATCACCGTCAAAAAGACCCCGCTTATCAACTATAACCTCTCGCTTTTCCAGAAACACGGCGTCCGCGACGCGAAGGTTATTATCCGGCCGTCGGACCGGAAGGAATACGACCGATGGCTCCGGGAATATCAGGGCTCTTTCCCTGGCATGCGCATTGAGCTGGTAGAGGAACCGGAACCGATGGGGACGATGGGATACGTCTTTCGCCATCTCCGCGAATGGATGGGGAGCGAAAATATTTTTGTGACGAACGGAGACGATATCAAAGAGATCGACCTTGGTGCAATGGCCGCATTCCACGGCCGCGCAAACGTCCTGGCAACGGTTGCGCTCATGACGATGGAGAAACCGGACGATTGCGGGACGGTGCTTGTGAAAGAAGATAAAGTTGTGGAATTTGTGGAGAAAAAAACGGGCTTGCCGGCAAGCCCCGTTTCCGCTGGCATGTATCTCATTTCCCCGGCCGCCATCAAGCACATGGCGGGGGTGATCTCTCTGGAGAAAAAATTCCTTATGTTTGAAAAAGACTTTTTCCCCGTGCTTGCGGTGGAGCGCCAGCTTGGCGGTTTTGTGTGCCGGGGTGTGTTCTTTGATTGCGGGACCTTCGAGCGCTGGCACCAGGCGATACGGGGATCCTAGCCAACGGCCGCTGCGCTCGGCGGCACTATGATCCGTTTTATTTCTTTAAGGAGCGGTTCCCGGAACGCATAGAGGAGCCCGAAGTAAAGGAGGGCGCAGACCACGATGTTCGCGATCACATTTGCGCCCGCGACAAAGAGAAGTGTCGTTGCTGCGGCCATGAGCACGCCCGCAGTAATGATCCGTCTAAGGTGCGGCAGCACCTCGAACGGATTTATTTTCTTCATCGCATGCCAGAGGTACCAATTGGAAAGGGCCTGTGCGATGAGCGTTGCGGTTGCGGAACCTGCGATGCCGAAGAAAGGGATCAGGAGAAGGTCGAGCGCCACGTTTGCGCCCGCGCCAATCGCGGACGAAACGATCAGGCTTTTTTGATGGTTGTATGCGAAAATGGCATTGCTTACGATCACGGCGGGATAATCAAAGAGCAGCGTGATCATAAGGATCTTGAAAGATAATCCGCCCGAGGCATATGCCGCGCCGAAGACGAGCTGCATGATCTGTGTGCCCAGGATCACGCCGCCCAGGGCGAGCGGCACAGAGGCGAAGAAGATAAAGCTCACCGTTCGCTCTAGCGCTGCGCGGAACCGTTCGTTGTCTTTGTTTGCGAGACGGGCGAACATGGGCAGGGTGCTTAATTGAAGGATGCCCGGGACGAGGTACATCAGCTGGATGATGCGGATGGCCGCGGAATAAATACCGACCTCTCCTGCGCTCCGCATCCAGCTGATGATCAGGATGTCGGTATTGGTAAGGAGCCCGCCCAGGGCGCCCGTTATGGCGAATGGCCAGGCAGCCTGGAGGATGGGGATGATACGCCGCGGGGCGAACGCAAAAAAAATCTTTTTGAGATATCTGCGCACAACATATGCCGCCACCACCGCCCCGATCGCGGTACCTGCGACGTATGCCCACGTGAAGGCCAGCGGGGTGAGTGCGATGTGCAGGAATATGAATCCGGCGACCGTGATCATAAGGTTGGTGAAAAGGAAGATCGCGGCTTCCCACTCCATTTTTTCCATGCTGCGTATGAGCGACGAGAAGAATTCGCGCAAGCTGTCAAAGGTGAAGATGAGGACAACGAGCGGGAGAAGGACCTTTGCGCCAGGGAGCGTGCTGAACAAGGGAGCGACAAAAAGAACAACAAGAGCGATGAGCACGACGATGCACAGCTTCATGACGAACGTGGTCGCAAAAAGCGTTTCGCGTTCTTTTTCATCCGCCTTTGCCGATTCCCTGATGAGGATGGAGTTTACGCCCGGATCGACAAAAAGGGTGAAGAAGGCGGCAAGCGTTACGGCGTAAGAAAATACCCCGTAGCCGTTCGTGCCGAGGACGCGGGCTGCGTAGATAATAATGATCGCCTTGAGCGCCCGGCCGCCGAAATTGGATACGGAGGCCCAAAAGGTGTTTTTGGCGATGGTCTGCTTCGCCGTCTTGTTCTCAAAAAGGAAGGACCTGATTTTCTTTATCATCGTGCGTTATAATGAAGGATATAATGGAAAGCCGTAAAAAGAAAATCATAGTTGCGGTGAGCGGCGGCTTCGACCCGCTCCACATCGGGCACGTACGCATGTTTGAGCACGCGCGGGCGCTGGGCAACGAGCTCGTGGTGATCCTCAATAACGACCATTGGCTTCAGAAAAAGAAGCATCATATTTTCATGCGGCAGGAAGAGCGCAAGGAGATCCTTGAGGCGCTCCGGCCGGTGGACCGCGTGGTGCTCACGAAGCACGGCCCGAATCCGGGCGACATGAGCGTGTCCCGCGAATTGCGCGCGCTTCGGCCGGACATTTTTGCGAACGGCGGCGATAGGAACAAAAAGGACGCGGCGAATCCCGCATCGTCGCTTTATAAAGACATCGCGACCTGCAAGGAGCTTGGGATCAGAATGGTCTTCAAGGTCGGCCACGGCGGAAAAGTACAATCAAGCTCGTGGCTGCTTGAGAAATATGTAAAAAAGGCGAAGCGCTAAAGCGTCCGAAGTACTCGTGCGATGCCTTCCCGTAGTTTGACTTTCGGTTCCCAGCCGAAAGTTTTTTTTGCGTGGGTGCCGTCGAGCGAGATGCGATAGACCTCGCCCTTGCGATAAGGGGCGTAGATGGGGCGGCCCGGGAAATCGGTCTCGCGTTTCACTGTGTCAAAGATCATCTGATCGGTGATGAGTTTTCCCCAGCCGAGGTTCATGATCTCGTTTTTCCCGCGGCGGAGCGCCACGAGGTTTGCCCGCGCGATATCCTCCACGTAAACATAATCCCGCGCCTTTGTGCCGTCGCCGAAGATGGTCGGGCGCTTGCCGGCCCTCATAAGGCCGCCGAAAATGGCGACAACGCCCGCTTCGCCCTTCGGATTCTGCCGCGGGCCGTAGATGTTCGCGTAGCGGAAAATGCAGTAATGGAAACCATACAGGCGGGCGTAGAATTTGATCACTTCTTCGCCGAGCTGTTTTGAGAGGCCGTAGGGAGAGAGTGTGACCGCCGCCTCGGATTCGCTTGCGGGAATGTGTTTCGGTGCGCCGTACATGGCGCCGCCCGTGGAGGAAAAAATAAATTTGCGCCGCGCGCCGCCCTGGCCGTACTCGCCGAATGCCAAAAGAATGTTCGCGATGCCGAGCACGTTCGTTTGGAATGTGGGGATGGGATCGCGGAGCGATTTCACCACCTCCGCGATCGCGGCGTGGTGATTCACGATCTCCGGTCGTTCCTTCTTGAAAATGCGGTCCATTTCCGCGCGGTCGCGGATGTCTGCTTTGTAAAATTTCGCTTTTGGATTTACGTTTTTGCGGAAACCGGTAAGAAGATTGTCAATGACGGCGACGCGGTGCCCCGCGTGGATATAGGCGTCAACGACATGCGAGCCGATGAATCCCGCACCGCCGGTTACAATTATCTTCATGCTCCTTATTATATCCCGCCTATTCCGGATTTACGAAAAGCGATTTAATGGTCTTAAGGACGATGGCAAGGTCAAGAATGGGCGACCGGTTCTTGAGGTAATAGATGTCGTACTGCAGCTTCTGTTTCACGTCTTCCAGTGTCAGGTCGGCGCGGTAGTGGATCTGCGCCCAGCCGGTCACGCCGGGCGTGACCAAGAGCCGCATCTCGTAGAAGGGGACCTGCGTTTTTAGCCTTGCCACGAATTCCGGGCGCTCCGGCCGCGGGCCCACGAAGGAAAGATCGCCGCGGATGATATTCCAGAGCTGCGGCAGCTCGTCGAGGTGGGTCGCGCGGATGAACTTCCCGAACGGCGTGACGCGCGCATCGTTCTTGCCGGCCCACTGCGCGCCGTTGGTCTCGGCTTGGCCGTCTGCGGAGAGCGCAACCATGCTTCTGAATTTATAGAACGTGAACGGCGCGCCGTTTTTTCCGGTACGCTGCTGCCGGATGAGCACGGGGCCGCGCGAGGTGAGTTTCACCATGAGCGCAATAAGGATTTCAAGGGGCAGAAGAACGACGCCAATGAGCACGGCGAAGAAGAATTCAACGGCGCGCTTGAACGGATCATAGAAGCGCGCTGCGTGCTCGATGTTCTCCAGGAACCACGTTTCCCCGAGCTCGTCGAGCGGTACCTTGCGCGTCACAAGCTCGTAGAAGCCTTCGAGGTCCATCACCGACGTGCCCTTCCCGAAAAGGCAGTAGAGGACGACAGCAAGGGCGTCTTTCTGTTTTAATTCGCGCGGCACCACAATGAGGTTTATATCGCTCCCGCGCATTGTGTTCTCCAGTGTGGCCGGTGACTGCTCCGCCGTTTTTTCGTCTATGCGTGCCCGTATGACATAACCGAATTGGTTGTTTTCCGCTACGACCTTCTCGATCTCCGCCGCTGCCCTGCCGTCGCCGACAAGAAGTACTTTGTTCGGCGCTTCGGCGGATTCCGTGAGCCGGTTAAAAAGCCGCCGCCAATAGATCTCGATGATTGCGAAGATGACGATGAAGATAAAAAGATTTGTTTTCGGTGCGATGCCGAAGGTGGGAATGGCGTAAAAGATAAGTGCGGCAAGAACAGCGTTCGTGGCGAGCGAGAGCACGAGCGTCTTCAGGAAATCAAGGTTGTTGCGGAGGCGCCGCAGGTCATAGAGCCCGGCGATATAGAGAACAAGGAGCCACGGGATGAAAATGATGGTGAAAGGTGCCGCGTGGACATTAAGGAATTCGCGGTAGAATCCGCCGCCATAGCGCAGCGCAAGCGCAAGAAGGAGCGCCGCATAAAGGGCGATAACGTCGCCCAAAAACAGGAGAAATATCGTTGCCCTGTGCCGTAAGGTCATGGTTCGCATGCTAGTGTGCGTAACGATAAATAAGATAGCCGACACTTCCTATAATAGCAAGAAGAACAAGGAGAGCGCCGGCGCCGATCATCCACTCTCTTAATTCGTTTTTTGATTCGTACGTTATCGCCTCTTTGCTCTCAAAGCGGATATCTGTTGAAGTTTTAGTGAACGGCCTTTTGAAGAAGATGACCCAGAAATAATTAAGCGGATAGCGGAACGCCATTGTGAGGCCACCTTCCTTCGCGAGCCGCCGGCCGGAAGAATACATCGGCAATTTGAACGTGAACCGCACTTTTCCTATTTTGTTCAATCGCCGTGCAATATCCACATCTTCGCCATAGAAATCAATGTCCGTATTGTAGCCGCCGATCGCCTCGATCGCGCTTCGCCGGACGACGTAGTTGCCCCCCTGGAGCATGGATCCCACGCGGAGCACGAAGCGATTCAAAAGATAAACCGGAAAAGCAAGGCACCAATACAGGCGTGTGAATATCTGTACTTTCCGCGGTGCGTCGTAATAAATAAAAGGCCCCGAGAGGGCGACGAGCTTTTTGTCTTTGGCGAATGCCTCCATCGCTTTTTTGATCCAGCCGGGCGTGAGCCGCGTGTCGGCGTCCACGTTCGCAATAAGGTCACCGGTAGAGACGAGCAACCCCGCCAGCCGGGCGCGTACGATCCCTTTTTCTTTTTCATCCACGACCACGACCCCGGGATACGACTTTGCAACCTCTTTTGTCCGGTCGGTGGAGGCGTTGTTCACCACAACAATCTCGATCTCGTAGGGAAGCCCCTGTTTTTGTGCGAAGATCGCCTTCAAACAATCACCGAGGTAATGCTCTTCGTTATAGGCCGGGATGACGAAGCTCAATTTCATCTGATTACTTTCCACTCTTTATTATAAGAGCGGTTGAAGAGGCGCACAGAGAAGTAGTTGATCCCCCAGTCCCACAATACATGCGCCCAGCCGATCTCGTGCGCCCGCCTGCCCGTGTGGTAGACCGTAAGGCGCCGTTCTATGCGCGTGTGGCCGATCTTCGCGAGCCGCCGGAACATGTCGTTGTCCTCGGCGACGGCGAGATGTTTTTGATATCCATGGACGGCCTCGAACGCGGTCCGCTTGATCATCTGGAATTCTCCGGACGCGCTTCCTGTGTGCGTTACGTTGTTATTGAACCAGTGGTCAAGGTTCACGAGGGTGAAGACGATGTTATCCATGCGCGTCGCGGTTTCCGGGAATACCATGAGGTTCGCTGTGATCGCCACCAGTTTTTTGTCCTTTCCGAAGTTGCTTAATGCAATTTTGAAGAAGGCGTTGGGATCAGGCACGAACACGTCGGCATCTATAAAGACCAGATATTCTCCGTGCGCGAGGCGCGCGCCGTTATTTTTGTTGCTTGCGATCGTGTGGGCGGGGCTTGCGTCCACAACCACCTGGCCGTACCGTTTTGCGATCGCGACGGTTCGGTCGGTGCTGCCGCTGTCGGTTACAATGATCTCGTGGTCAAAGTCGGTAAGATGGCTGCGGATCTGGCGCAGTGTTTTTTCTACAGTATGCTCCTCGTTGAGCGTCGGTATAATGACGGATATCTTCATGCTCGCATCTTGTTCCGTAAGAATTTCCCGAATCCGTAGGCTGCGAAAGCGGCGATGACAATTAAAGCGGCGATAAACGCCCAGCGAAGGCTTTTATCAACAAGGACGTAAAGGTGCCCCAGGAAGTATCCCACGGCTATGAGCGCTCCCGTCCAGACGAATTGCCCGCAGAAATTGATAATGAAATATTTTTTGAACGGCACCCGCGCCGCCCCCGCCGCGATGAGCGTCGCGAGGGCAAAGCCGAACCCCATGGTGATTTTGGAGAAAAAAAGGATCTTTACCGGGTGGTCCTGAAAGAACCGCTCCGCCTTTTCGATATTCTCTTCGGTGATGCTGAAAAATCGTCCGTATTTGTCTACGAACGACCGGGCGCCGTGGCGGCCGAGGAAATACCACAACACGTCCCCCGTAAGGTCGCCGGCCATGAGGATGAGATAAATAGGCCAGAACGAGAAGAAGCCTATGCGGACGAGAAATCCGGAAAGCATCATAACGACCGGCCCCTCGACGATGGCGAGGGGATATGCAATGGGATAACGGAACGCAAGAAGCCAAGAAACGATGGGGGACGTGAACGGCATGGAAGAGAAGTTACTTTATTATAACATTTGCCCACCGGGGTATAATTTCTCCGTTCGAGCAGTTGACTCGCGCGTCGCACGCTTCTAAAATATACCTGTGATAGAACATTGGGTTTATGGCATCGTCGGATTTTGGATTTTGCTCTCGCCGTGGCTTTTGGGGTATGCGAACCTCTCGATCGCGAAGTGGAGCAGCATCCTTTGCGGGCTCATCCTCGTCCTTATGGGTGTTTGGTCGCTTTTCGGGGAAAAACAAAATAAAAATAAAGATCAATCATGAAAAAAGTTACCATTTACAGCACGCCGACCTGCGTCTATTGCAAAATGGCGAAGGATTTTTTTGCGAAGAACAATATTGCCTACGAAGAGCATGATGTAGCAATGGACCAACAAGCGCGTGAGGAGATGTTCGCGAAATCGCATCAGATGGGCGTTCCCGTGATCGATGTGGACGGCCAGATCATCGTCGGTTTTGATAAAAAGGTTTTGGAAGACCTCCTGCTTTCCGCGAAGAAATAACGAATGCAATGTACGACTTGATCATTATCGGCGGGGGGCCGGGCGGCGTTGCTGCCGGCGTTTACGCCGCGAGGAAAAAAATAAAGACGCTTTTAATCACCGACGGCTTCGGCGGCCAGTCGGCGGTTTCCGGCGAGATCCAAAATTGGATCGGGACGAAATCGATCTCGGGATACGACCTTGCGAAATCGCTTGAGGAGCACCTGCGCGCACAGGAGGATATTACCGTTATTGACGATGATCTGGCGGTCGGCGTCCAAAAAAAGGACGGCGGCTTTTCTTTGTCAACGCGGAACGGAAAAGCATATGAAGCGCGGTATTTGCTTTTGGCCTCCGGCAGCCGGAGAAAAAAGCTGGGTGTTCCGGGCGAAAAAGAGTTCGATGGCAAGGGCGTCGTGTATTGTTCCATCTGCGATGCGCCGTTGTTCAAAGATAAAACGGTCGCGGTCGTGGGCAGCGGGAATTCCGCGCTTGAGGCGGTGATCGACCTTCTCTCGTACGCCGCGAAAATTTATTTGGTGGTCCGCTCGGAGGCTTCGAAAGGCGATCCGGTCACGCAAGATAAGGTAAAAAACGATCCAAAAGTCACCATCCTTTTGAGCACGGTGGTGGAACAGATACGGGGCAAGGATTTTGTGGCCGGCGTCCACCTGAAGAACGTAAAGACCGGCGAAGAAAAAGAACTTCCCCTGGACGGTGTGTTCGTGGAGATCGGCCTTCTCCCCAATTCTGATTTTGTAAAAGAACTGGTGAAGCTGGATGAGCGTGGCCACGTCGTGGTTGATGCGAGGACCCAAGCAACTTCATGCGAAGGCATTTGGGCGGTGGGTGACGTGACGGATGTTTTGTACCGGCAGAACAACATCTCCGCCGGCGACGCCGTGAAGGCGGTTTTGAATATCTACGACCGCATCAAGAAACAGTGAGCTTAGAGCAAGGGAAAGATACTTCAAAACGAGTACTAAGAAGGGCTCGTTTTGAAGTATCTTTCCCTTGCTCTAAGATTAAGTGTCGCTTGACACTAACTGCCCTGTGGATACAATATTCATTGATATGAACCTCAAACCATTATCCAATCATCTGTTTTTGGAGCCGCTGGACGAGGAAAAAAAGACGAAAGGCGGCATTGTGCTTCCCGACACTGCGGAGAAAGAGAAACCGATAAAAGGCAGGGTGTTCGCCGTGGGTCCCGGCAAACGGAACGACAAGGGCGAGATTCAGCCGATGTCGGTCAAGATCGGGGATGTTGTCCTCTTCAAAAAATACGGGCCGGACGAGATAGAGATCGAGGGGAAGAAATATCTGGTCGGAGACGAAGACGACATTTTGGCCGTTATTGAATAAATAAATAACCATGGCAAAACAGATAAAATTCAACGAAGATGCTCGTGCGGCGATCAAAAAGGGGATTGATAAACTTGCGCAGGCGGTCACGATGACGCTCGGCCCCCGCGGGCGCGCGGTCGTGATAGAAAAAGGCTACGGCGCGCCGCAGGTGACGTTTGACGGCGTTTCCGTGGCGAAAGAAATTGAACTGGAAGACAAATGGGAAAATGTCGGCGCGGAATTCATCAAGCAGGCGGCCGACAAGACGAATGACGGCGTGGGCGACGGAACCACAACGTCGGTTATCCTTGCGCACGCGATGATAGACGAGGGCGAGAAGGTGATCCGCGAGAAGGGATTCAATGTGATCCAGCTTGCGGAGGAGCTGCGGAGGGCGAGCCAGCGCGTCGTCACGGCACTGGAGGGGCAGCGCGAGCTCATTAACGACAACAAAAAGGTAAAAGAGGTTGCCACGCTTTCTGCGAAGGACGAAGAGATCGGCGGCCTCATCGCAACCGTGATGGAGAAGATCGGCAAGGAAGGCGTTGTGACCATTGAGGATTCCAATACCATCGGCAATTCGTTTGAGATCGTGGAGGGCATGCAATTCGACCGTGGCTACGTTTCGCAATATATGGTGACCAATCAGGAAAAAATGGAAGCGACGCTGGAAGATCCGTATGTTTTGGTGACCGACAAAAAGATATCTTCCATCCAGGAAGTCTTGCAGCTTTTGGAGAAGATCGTGCAAAGCGGGAAGAAAGAGCTCTTGATCATCGCGGACGACGTGGACGGCGAGGCGCTTGCGACGCTCGTTGTGAACAAGCTCCGCGGCATCTTCAATGTGCTTGCGGTGAAGGCGCCGGGCTTCGGCGACCGGAAGAAGGAAATGCTGCAGGATATTGCCACGGTGACCGGTGCAACGTTCATTTCCGAAGAGCTCGGCAAGAAACTGGAAAATACGGAGCTGGACGATCTCGGCCATGCGCATCGTGTGGTGTCCGGGAAGGATGCGACGACGATCGTCGGTGGCAAGGGCGGGAAGAAGAACATCGACGCGCGCATAGCGCAGATCAAGGCGCAGATCAAAAAAACCGATTCGGATTTTGACAAAGAGAAATTACAGGAGCGGCTGGGCAAGCTTGCAGGAGGCGTGGCCGTCATCAAGGTGGGAGCGCCGACCGAGGCCGCACAGAAGGAATTAAAGCAACGCGTGGAGGATGCAGTGGCCGCGACGCGCGCTGCGATGGAAGAGGGGATCGTCCCGGGCGGCGGCATCGCACTTTTCAATGTAAGTGCGGGGCTCGCGCTGAAAACCGCGGGTGGCAAGGTGGACGAAGTGGTGCGGATCCTCGTGCGTGCGCTTGAGTCGCCGCTCCGTGCGATCGTCGCAAACAGCGGTGAATCGCCGGACCGCGTGATCACTGAATTGCAAAAGCAGAGGAGCGAGCTGTGGCAGGGCTTCAATGCGGTCACAAATAAAATCGGCGACCTCAAAGAAGCGGGTATCATTGACCCCTTGAAGGTAACAAGAACGGCATTCGCGAACGCGGTTTCCGTCGCCGCGAACTATCTTACTGTCGGTGCGGCTATCACGAGCATCCCCGAGAAAAAGAATCCGCCCGCCATGTCCGGCGGCATGCCGGGGATGGGAGGAGAGGACTATTGATTTTCTGATAGATTCGTGATATAATGGGCGAAAGGTCGCGGTTTAAAACAACAACAATCCAATGATCGCAGCAGAAGGAGAAAAGAAAAAAGTGTCGGGGATCGAGATGGAGCTCAATGGGGATATTCTCCAGTGGCGCGAGCGGTATGCCGACAACTCCGTGGGTGAGTGGAACACCGAAGCAGAGATAAATCCTAGCAACGCGCCCGGGGTGAAAAGGCTTCGGGAGAGGCTTCTTGCAGAAAGGGGTCTTACGGAAAGAGAATAGAAAGTTGCGGGCGTTTCTGCGGGAGGGTACAATAGACCTATGACACCCATTCTTTGGATCGTAGTTATAATCATCGTTCTCACGGTCTTATGGCTCGTTGCGGCCTATAACGGGCTTGTTCGGACGCGTAATCGTGCACAGGAGGCGTGGTCGGACATTGATGTGCAGCTCAAACGCCGGTACGACCTCATCCCGAACCTTGTGGAGACGGTGAAGGGATATGCGGCGCACGAAAAGACCGTTTTTGAGGATGTGACGAAGGCGCGGTCGCAGGCGATGCAGGCCTCGGGCGCGGCGAAGGCCGGAGCAGAAAACCAGCTTTCACAAACGTTGAAGTCGCTCTTCGCCGTTGCGGAAAATTATCCGCAGCTCAAGGCGAACGAGAACTTCATGAAGTTGCAGGATGAGCTTACCGATACCGAAGACAAGATCCAGGCGGCCCGCCGCTTCTACAACGGCATGGTCCGCGACCTGAACATAAAAATCCAGACCTTCCCGACGAACCTGTTCGCGAATGCGTTCGGTTTCAAACAAATGGAGTTCTTTGGCGACCTTGCGGATGCCGAGAAGCAGCCGGTGCGCGTGGCGTTTTAAATGGCAAATTTATATACCTATCAATCGGCAAATATACGCAGAACGTGGGCTCTTTTTTTTGTCTTTTTCGTGGTGGTCGTCGGCATCGGTTATGTTTTTTCGCAGGCCTACGGCGATCCGAGCTTTATCGTCTTCGCATTGATCTTCAGCGTTGTCTATTCGTTTATCAGCTATTATTCCTCGGCGGCGATCGCGTTGCGGCTCGCGCGCGCCGTGCCTATTGAAAAAAAAGACAGTCCGCAGCTCTACAACATCGTGGAAAATCTTTGCATCGCCGCGGGGCTGCCTACGCCAAAAATTTATATAACACCCGAGATGCAGATCAATGCGTTCGCGACGGGCCGCGACCCGCAGCATGCGGCGGTGGCGGTCACCCAGGGCGCACTCCAGCGTTTGAATAAGACCGAATTGGAAGGCGTGCTTGCGCATGAACTTTCGCACGTGGGCAACCGCGATATCTTGGTCTCTACGGTGGCCGCGGTCCTTGCCGGCATTATTTCGCTTATCGCGGACATTTTCCTGCGATCGCTTTTCTGGGGCGGCATGGGCATGGGCGGCGGGCGGCGCAGCAACAACAGCGAAGCGGGCGAATTATTCTTCATTTTTGCGATAGTCCTTTCGATCCTCGCTCCCATCGGTACGATGCTTATCCAATTCGCGATATCCCGCCGCCGCGAGGCCCTGGCGGATGCATCGGGCGTGCTCCTTACGCGCTATCCCGAAGGCCTCATCTCCGCGCTCCAAAAGATCGCGGTTGACGAAACGCCGATGCGCTCCGCGAAGGACTCCACCGCGCATATGTGGCTGGACAATCCTTTCAAGGGTTCGCAGACCTCCTGGTGGCACAAATTATTCATGACCCATCCGCCGATCGAAGAGCGGATCGCCGCCCTCCGGGCCCTCTCCGTTTAATAAGGATTTAATGAAACACTCATTTAAAAACCCCGTGGTTGTTGCGCTCGGCGGTTCCATTATTTATCCGGACGGCATTGACACCGCGTTTCTCAAAAAATTCAAAAAGTTCACGGCGCCTTTCTTGCGGCGGGGGGTAAAATTCGTGCTCGTGATCGGCGGCGGGAATCTTGCACGCCGTTTTCAGGACGCGGCGGCGAAAGTGGCGCCCGTGACCTCCGATGACAGAGATTGGATCGGCATCCATGCGACGCGCTTGAATGGCCACCTCGTTCGCACGATCTTCCGCAAAGTAGCCGACCCCGTAATGATTGATGCGCGGCATAAGCTGCCGCGGCTCATGTATCCGGTGACGGTCGCTGCAGGATGGCGGCCCGGATGGTCAACCGACTACGTCGCCGCGGTGCTTGCACATGATTTCGGCGCGGGGGAATATGTGGTTGCCGGAAAGCCCGCCTTTGTTTACGACAAAAATCCGGACGAATACCGCGATGCGCGTCCGCACCACGCGCTTTCGTGGAAGAAATACCGCGCGATGATCCCGAAGAAATGGATGCCGGGCGCCCACGCGCCGGTGGACCCGATTGCGGCGAAATTCTCAGACGAACACCGTCTCTCCGCGGTCATCATTGACGGGCGCAACCTCGCAAACCTCAAGCGTTATTTGGAAGGGAAGCGGTTTGATGGTACGGTGATCAGTAAGGATGAAAGACCCTTACGAAGTTCTAAAAGAGCTTAATATTCCGTTTGAAAAGTACGATCACCCCGCGGTCTTTACCTGCGAGGAGGCGGATCGGCTCGCATCGCACGTGCCAGGCACGCCGGCAAAGAATCTTTTTCTTGAATCGGGAAAAAGCGAAAAATGCTATCTCGTGACGCTCACCTATGGTAAGCGTGCCAACCTTCGCCACTTGAGCGAATTTTTAAACGAGAAAAAGCTGCATTTCGGCTCGCCTGAAAAGCTCCTTGCGGCACTCGGCCTTACTCCTGGAGCGGTATCGCCGCTCGGCGTGATCAACGATGCGGCGCATGAAGTCGCTTTTGTTCTGGACCGGGATTTTCTCGGCGTGGAGCGGATCAATTTCCATCCGAACGTGAATACCGCTTCGCTTGTCGTCGCAATGCCGGATTTTCTCCGCCTCATGCGCGAATTAGGTCATGAGCCGCGTCTCTACGACGTCCCCGTTGAGGAAGCGGCGAAAAACCGTCAAGATTCTTTTTAGATAATTTTAATCTTTGTTGTGATAAGTTTACCTGGAAGGATCTATTTGTATGGCGAGAATTCTGTGGTAAAGTATCTCCGTACCTTCGGTTCTGCGAACCCCAGAATTAGCACTTTATATAGAGAATGGAAGGGTGCAGGAGTGGTTTAACTGGCGATCCTGGAAAGATCGTGTACTAGAAATAGTACCGCGAGTTCGAATCTCGCCCCTTCCGCGAATCCGGCTCTAGAGCTGAGAAATTATCACCTATAAACGAAACGTTTGCGCGCAATTTCCTTGCAATTATATCCACTTAAGTCAAAAGCTAGTGGTGGCGCTGGAGCCAGTTCTGGCTGGCGTTGATTCGTAATCGGGTTCCCGTCTGCGTCGAGGACCGAAAGATTGCCATCAAATCCCGTGCCTGTTCCCACTAAATAAACCACGCTCCATAATTTTGTGCATTTTTGCACAAAACAAATAGGCGCACTCTGTTCTTGTGAACACGCTTCGGCAACATTCCGTGGAGTCTGCCACGGTAATCGGTGATGATAATCGACGAAAGCTATGAAGATTATGACAACGCCTAAGATTATCAAAACAAGCCATAGCCTTCTCGACTTCGGGCGACTAGTGCTAGGCGAACCCTCCATGAAGTCATTGTATCATTATTGCTCCTCCCCTAGAATCGTTTGAACATCGTCGCAGGCTTCCCGCAGGATTATATAGGACTTCGCCGCTCAGTTTCCTGCGTTCAGCGCCGCCCGCGTACTCGGGCCAACATATCCGGCTGCGGTGATGCCGTGCGCGGTCTGATATTTCATAACGGCCTGTTCGGTAAGCGTGCCGTAAAAGCCGGTGACAGGGCCGGAGTAAAATCCGAGCGCGGCGAGCCGCTCTTGGAGCGCGGTTACCTGCGCATCCTGCGATCCTACGGTCAAAAGCTCTGTGAAGCGGGAAGCTCCGGACGAGGTGTTTGCGACGGCGCTCGCGCTCGCGTTGCCGGCGTTCACCTGCGCCTCAAGCTGATTGAGTTGGGTCTGGATAGACTGGATCTGCGTCAAAACCTGCGCCACCGCGGTTTTCAGTGTTTGGATTTCGGCGAGAAGCGTGGCGTTCACGACAGTTGTCCCTTGTTGCGTGGTTAGCGTCGTCGTTTGCGCGGTGTTATTAGTAGTGCTTGTAAGACCCGCCACCGTGACGGAAAGCGAACTGCACCCGCCGCCGGTGGCGCATATCGTGAGCAAATCAGTCCCCACGCTTGCGCCGTAGAGCGAGAGCGTGACGCTATTGGCCATGTTTGCCTGCACGATATCCGCATTTGCATTCGATAAAATGACGTAGCTCGAGGCGCTGCCCGAAAGCCCGACGTTCAGGTTCTGCCCGACCGCGAGCGTTGGATTGGTGACACTGAAAATAACGGCCTGGTTCGTGGCTGATGCGGTAACGGTCACGGAGAGGGTGCCGCAGACGCTGGTGCTCGACGTGTCGCAAACCGTTATCGTCGCGCTGCCGGCCGCAGTGGCATATACGGTGATCCCGTTGCCGGACATGCCCGTAGAGACAGCACTAGCGTTGGAGTTGTTGGATACATTATAGGTCCCGTTCCCGCCGGAAATGGCCACGATCTGGCTGCCGCCCGTTACCAGGGAAATGTTGTTCTGACCGAACGAGATGCTTGAAGTGCTTGAGGAACCGGAAGAATTAATAGTTACCGAAAGCGTGCCACAGGCTCCTGACGTGTCGCAAACGGTGATCGTGGCGCCGCCGGCCGCCAAGCCGGAAACCGCGAGCGTATTGCCGGATAGATTCGTGGAAGCGACACTGGCGTTAGAATTACTCGATACGGTATAGGTCCCGTTGCCGCCGGAAACCGTCACCGATTGGTTGTTGCCTATCAATAAGGAAAGATTGCTTTGGCTGAAGGAGATGCCCGACACGCTCCCAGCCTGCACCGTGACGGCTAGATTTGTGCAGTCGGAAGACGTGCCGATCGCACAGACGGTGATGGTCGCCGAACCCAGTGCCTGCCCCGTGACCGTGATTTGTGTTCCGTTCACCAAAACAGAAACAAGGGTGGGACTGGAATTCAATTCCATATAAACACTGACGCCATTTCCCGACGTAACCGTTGCCGACTGCCCGAGGCCGACGGTAACATTTGTTTGGTTCAGCGTAGGAACCATCGCATAGGCGACGCCCGCCGCGATGAACATTCCGACCGCCGCGGCACCCGCCGCCCATGTGAGCCATGAAAATTTCATTGTTTTTATCATTTTACCACGTTATTATTTACGATGCCAAGGGCCATAAAGTTTCATTACTCTTCCTATTCCAGCGCTCCGACAAAAACCTTTTGTAGGATTTCGCTTTTTATAATAGAAGTTGGGCTCCCTTCGGCGACAACCTTCCCCTTGTCAAGCACGTACCCGCGATTCACGATTTCAAGAAGCGATTTGATATTATGCTCTACAATAAATATCGCCGTTTTGTGCCGTTCGTTAATGCGCTTCACGAGCTCAAAAATTTCCCTCACGAGCTTGGGAGCCAACCCCAGCGATGGCTCGTCCAGGAGCAATACTTTCGGATCCGTCATAAGCCCGCGCGCCAGAGCCAACATCTGTTGCTGGCCGCCCGAGAGCGTTCCGCCTCTCGCCTTCCGTTTTTCCCTCAACGCCGGGAATGTTTTCATGATCTCTTCTATCCGGCGTTTAAGTTCCGCTTTGTCGCCGACGATAAATCCGCCGACTTCCAGATTTTCCTCTACGGTGAGATTTGTGAAAACGCGCCGTCCCTGCGGAACGAACGCCACCCCCCGTTTCACCATCTCGTGCGATACGGGCATTATGCGCTGTTCGTGAAAAAGAACCTCGCCCGAAGATATCGGCGCGAGGCCAAAAATGGTTTTCAAAACGGTGGATTTTCCGGCGCCGTTGGGGCCCATAAGCGCCACCATCTCGCCCTCGTCAATCGCCACACTCGCTCCGTCCAGGGCCTTGACGCCGCCATAATGGACGTGGATGTTTCGAAGTTGTAATAAAGTTTCATTCATGGCTTCGCTTATTCCCCAAGATACGCCTCGATGACCTCCCGCGCCCTGAGGACCTCTTCTGGTTTTCCTTCGGCCAGAAGTTTCCCGCCGTCCATCACGAAAACATGATCCGAAAGCTTCCGCACCAATTCCATGTTGTGCTCTATAAGAACAACTGTTTTACCAGCGGCGCGAAATTCTTCCAGGAGAGAAACAACAAGCTTCACAATTTCCGGGAAAAGCCCCGCAAAGGGTTCGTCTAATAATAAAACCTCCGAATTCATTGCGAGCACTCGCGCAATCTCCAGAAGCTTTCTCTGGCCATAGGAACAATTAGCGGCAATTTCATTTCGCTTTTCCCACAACCCGACTTTTTTGAGAATTTCTTTCACCTGCGAAAGATGAAACTTCGTATGTTTCGCCGCAAGGGCGGGAAACACCCCCCGCTCCGTTAAGATCACAAGGATGTTATCCAAGACCGTCATTTGATTGAAAAGCCGGACTTCTTGGAATGTGCGTGTTATGCCAAGCGCGGCAAGTTCGGGCGAGGATACTTTGCGAAACAACTCGCCCCCCACCACAATTAATCCGCCATCCATTGGATAAATTCCGGTCAAAACATTAACAAACGTGGATTTGCCGCTTCCGTTCGGGCCTATAATGCTGGTAATCTTTCCTTTTTCAAACGAGAGCGAAAGATCGTCCACTGCGTGGACCCCCCCCAAAGTGCTTCGCAAGATTTTTTGTTTCCAGGATGTTCATGGCGTCATCCCAATTTGTATTCTCCGATGAACCCCTGCGGGCGGTAAAGCATAAGAAGAACCAGAAGAAGCCCATACACGAGCTGGCGCATCTGCGCCGCAATATCCTCTGAAAAACCGATAAAGCGAAGCGCCTCGGGCAATATGGTCAGAACCAACGCACCGACAAGAGAGCCATTCAAATTCGCTGCGCCTCCCAAAATGACAATGGAAAATATGAAGGCGGACGCCATGACGTCGAATGAGGAGGGTGCGATAAACGTAAGATACGAAGCAAAAAGCGATCCGGCGACCGCCGCGAAAATGGCGGCGATGGAAAAAACCGCGAGCTTGTAATGGAGCGTATGGTAGCCGAAGATTGCAATAGCTTTTTCATCTCCACGAATGGCTTTTAATACCCTGCCAAACGACGAACGGACGATGAAACGGCAGAGAAAATAAACGGCGACAAGAACAAGAAAACACAAGAAAAGGAACTGTCCGTTGGTTGCGAAATGGATCCCAAAAAGCACGGGGCGTGGAATGCCAGGGATTCCTAGGGGGCCCCGCGTCAAAGATCCCCAGTTTGTAAAAATCCCGAACAGAATGAGATTCACGCCAACCGTCCCCAGAACATAGTAATCCCAGCTCAAGCCACGCAAAATTCTTCCCGTCAGGTATGCAAGTGCTCCTGCGACAACCATTCCCACAAAAACCGAAAGGAAAAAATTTGCGTGGTAGTCAACCGTTAAAATCGCCGTCGCATACGCGCCTACTCCGAAAAATGCGGCGTGCATGATGGACACCAGCCCCGTGTAACCGACGACCAGATTAAGTCCAAGCGCAAGGATCGCGTAGATGCAAAAGAGAATGAGGATGTGGATGAGATACGGCATTTATTTTTTGGAAACGCCCCGCAAAATTCCCTGCGGACGGAAAATGAGAAAAAGGACGAGGAGCCCAATACCAACAGATGGTTTCCATACCGTATTTATTTTCCAGACGCCGAAGTTTTCCGCGAACGCGAGGAGAAACGCCCCAAGCACTCCGCCGTATACATTGCCGATACCGCCAATGATGGATGCTATCGCGGCCTCAAGGAGAAAGATAAGTCCCATTGTCGGGAAAATGCCGATATCGAAACCGACCAAAATCCCGGCTAAACCGGCGATGGCACCGCCGAGAAAAAAAGTTATCGATATGATGCGGTCGGTGTTGATGCCGATGATTTTAGAAACCTCCTCGTCGTCCGAGATCGCCCGGATTGCCCGCCCGAAGGCAGATTTTTTGAGAACAAGCGTAAGGCCAAAAAGAACCGCCAACGCCGTAATGACGGTAATTATCTGCACAGAAGTGATAAAAGTACCGGCAACGGCGTATACCGACGCGGGGGAATTCTGGTCGGCTAAGCTCTGATACTGCGAGGTGAAAAAAATTGCAATCGCCGCCTGCAGAAGAAACATAAGGCCAAGCGAAGCGACGACGTGTACCAAGCTTGTCGCCTTGCGCCGCCGCAGTTTCCTGAAAACGAGAACATCAGAAAGGTATGAGACGATGCCGGCCGCTATAATTGCAAGCGGTATACCGAGCCACAACGGCAGGGAATTCAGTCGGCAAAATAAGAACACGCCATACGCCCCGACGACCGCGACGGCGCCGTACGCCATATTGAGAAATTTTGTAATGCCAAAAATCACGTTAAACCCCAGAGCGAGAATGGCATACGCCGCCCCCGCGATAATGGCGTTCATCACCAACTGATTCAGGATGCCCATATGCGCCTTATTCTAACTTTCACAGGTCCGAAAAACAACCGCAAAAACGTGATTATTGCCCAAGCTCCACTATTTTCCCTCCTTCGTATCCCTTAATGATGTATTTCGCTGTTACGTCGTCGCCGTTCTGGTCTATCGTATACGTGTCGGCAATGCCTTTGTAGGTGAAATTGTTCTTCAACGCGGCGTTGATTTTCTCGCTATTCGCTCCGACGCTTTGCATAATCCCAGCTAGCGCTTTCAGAATATCGTAGGCACGTGGAGAATAAGCGATGAGTTGTGGCCCGCCCACCAGCTTCGCCATCTTATCAATGAATGATTGCGGTAATTGCTCGTTGGCTGGTATCACGTACATCGCACCATCCGCAGCCGATCCTGCTTCGGCAGGGATTTTGGGATCATCCCAGCCGTCCGCTCCTATAAGTTTAACCTTGAGCCCCAGCTGTTTTATCTGTTTTAAGCCGATAATGGTTTCACCCGTATATGCCGGGAAATACACCACGTCCGGATTCGCGGCCTTGATTTTCGTAACTTGCGTCCGAAGGTCCTGTGCGCCCTGCTGGAAGCCCTCCTCGTCAACGACGCTAACGCCAAGCTCTCCAAGGCGTTGTTTCACAACATCATGGAGTCCAACGCACCAGTCGCTCAAACAATAGAGAATTGCCACCCTTTTTGCTTTGAGCGTATTGGCAATATATTCAGCAGCAAATTTCCCCTGTAAATTGTCAGAGGGGACAAAACGATACTTATAATCTCCTGCTGTCGTAATCTTTGGGTTCGTGGAACCGTAACTGATGATCGGAATATGGGCGGCTTGGGCAATGGGAATCGCCGCAAGCGTTTCAGAAGAACAGAGGCCGCCGATAATAGCGGTTACTTTATCCACATTCACAAGTTTATTGGCTGCATCCGCCGCAGCAGTCGGATCACATTTGCTGTCTTCGGCGATTACTTCAACTTGCCGGCCGTTTACACCGCCGGCGCTATTTATTTCATCCCGCGCTATTTGGACCGCCGCCAATCCATTTTCTCCGACCGATGCCTCGTCCCCCGTCAACGGTCCCATAAACCCGATTCTAATCGGGCCTGATGAAGTCTGGCTTGGGCTTCCAGTCCCACTAAACAATGAATATCCCGCCCAGATCACAATTGCCACGATAATAATTCCCGCAACCCACTTATTTTTTGTGCTCATTTTTTATGATTTTTATTATTCGACCCAAGTTTTATAACATACCTATTATATCAAGGGGATGGCGGGGGGCGCTAATACCGTCCCCGCCACGTAATTTCCCAGTATTGCCGGCTATTGTCTCATGCATACCGCCACGGCAGGCCAATATTCCAAATGGAATAGGCCCGTTCGACCACCGCACGATAACCACAAAACCAGCGTATTCTCTTGATATTTATCGATTTTCTGGTCCTCCTAGTAGTAATATAGGCGTAGTAAAATTTTTGTCAATAGATATGTTTGAAAATTGTGTTAATTTACAGTGCAAAATAGTATTTTGTGGAAATAGTTTGACACAATTTGTTTTGCCGCATATACTGGCTTCATGGATGCGCAAATGGAAAGGTTCAGAAATGCTCTGATTTCCATAGGATTCTCCGCTAAAGAGGCCGAGGTGTATTTGGCGCTTCTTGACATCGGGAAGGGAACGGTTTCCCAGATTACACGTAAGGCGAAACTGAACCGCACTACTGGTTATGATATTCTGGATAAACTTGTGGGACTTGGCCTCGCGCGCATTTCCGGAAAAGAGCCGAAGCAAGAATACGCGGTGGAGTCGCCCACCGGCATCGAGAATATCGTAAAAAACAGAATCGCAGAGGCAAGCAAGAATGCCGAAATAATGCTCAAGCTCATACCCCAGCTCTCCTCCATCCATAATGTCGCGGGACGGCCGCAAATACGCTTTTATGAGGGTATCGAGGGTTTGAAACAGGTTTACGAGGACACGCTAACTTCCCATGAGCCTATCCGGGCTTGGGCTACGGTTGAAGATATGTATAAGGGATTACCCGGCTATTTCCCAAAGTATTACAAACGGCGTGCCGCGCACAACATTTCGATCCGCGCCATTGTTCCCCGAACCGAAATGGGACTGGAACTTGTGAAACGCGATAAAGAAGAAGCTCGCGAGACGGCTCTTATTCCGCTCGACAAGTTTTATTTCTCGCCGGAGATAAACGTGTACGACAACAAGATTATGATCGCTTCGTGGCGTGAAAAGCTCGGCATTATCATAGAAAGCGCCGAAATCGCGGATGCTCTGAAAAAAATATTCGAGCTTTCATGGGCGGAAGCGAAACGGCTTTCGGTCCAGCATTCGGGTATGATATAATGGTTGGGATAGCTTTTTCTTTTTTACCTTCGTCTTCTTATGGAAAACGCAATAGTAAGGAATGTAATTCCGAATTCGGTTCTGCCGTACCCTGAAGGTTTTTGGGACCGGATCAAATATTTTCTTTGGAAGATCATTACGCCCTGCCACCCGTATGGCAGGGATGCGCTGCTCAAGCTTCACATCATCCATCACGAGGGCAGGCAGGATTATGTGATCGGCAGGATGGCGCCCGGCGTCAAGCTTGAGGATTTTCTCAGATATCTTCATACGCAGGGATTTTCGAACCACTTTATCGCATGGGAGGACGATGGCCAGGTTGTGAGCTTGCGGAAGCTCGTGAATTTTAAATGGCAGTACCATCTGCGCATCTTCGGCGACGGCGAGGTGCGCGGCCACTATGAACGTACGCCAGAAGGGCATCCGATATGGCACCTCAAAGAAATAGGGCGGGAGGAACGGCGCAAGGACTTTTTGCGGTTTATAGGCGACTGGGCGGTTCCTAAATCTCGGCGGGAAAGATAAGGTCCCACACCGCGGCGGCGACGTTGCGCGCCGGACCCCTGAACGGATAGTGATGGAGGTCTATGAACGGCAAGCTGTTGCATTCTATGACGCCGCATTTTTGGTTATGCCACGGGCGCGCCATGTCTTCCATCATGAGGTCAACGCCGACAAGGGGATCGTTGAGCACCTCTGCGATCTTCACGAACAGCTTTTTATTTTCGGGATGAGCGTTCACGATCTCCGTGGTTGAGGCGCCGCAGGCGCGGCTCACTTTTGGATGAAGCACGACCGCAGCGCCTTTTGGGGGGACCGAAGCAAGCGAAAGATTTTGTTCCTTAAGCATCGCGCGCGATTCTTCGCCGAGTTCTACCATGTGGAAGATCGGTCCGCGCCGGAGCGGATTTTTATTTTCTTCGCGGACGAGCTCGCGGACGGTGCGGCGTCCGTCGCCCGTGACGGAGGGCGGTTCGCGGCGCATGATGCCCGCGATCTTTCTGCCGACGAGCGTCACGCGGAACACGGACCCGGGAAGCTCCTCTTCAATAACCACCCAAGGAGACAATTCTTTTGCCTTTAAAAATGCGCGGCGGAGCGTTGCAATGTCCGTGATGTGCAGATAGGTATGGCGGCTCCGCGAGCCGAGGTTCGGTTTTACGACGACGGGGCCGCCGATGGAAACGAACGTTTCTTCCGCACGGGCGTATGTCGTGCACGTTTTTCCGCGGGGTACGGGGATGCCGGCCTCCGAAAATCGTTTGATGATGATCCCTTTGTCGTCCATCCAATTAAGCGAGGCATTATGGGCCGCGCGCGGCCGGGGAAGGCCGTCAAAAGCGATGGTATCGTCTTTGTAGGTAGCGAAGAAGAATTCCCGTGCGAGGCCGAACGGTCGGAATTCTTTCATGACGATGCCGCGCCGTTCCGCTTCTTCCCAGAGCACGCGCGCCCGCCAATTCGTTTTTTCATCTGGTTTCACGACGATCGTTCCGAGGCGTGCCGCCCTAAGACAGCGCACAAGGGGCGGTGCCATGCGGCCCAAGCGGAACGGCGCAAGGACGGGTTTTGCGCCGCGCAAGATAAGGTCAAAGGGCTTCGCGAGGCGGTCAATGAGCACGTCCATCCTCACCGACCAGCGTTCCACCCAATGGGGTACCGCGATGGGGCCGCAATCGGAGCAGTGCATATTATGCGAATCCCGGGAAAAAATCGGTTTTGATGCGGCGCGCGGGAACGCCCATCGTGCGGAGCGTTCGGTGGAAGGCGGTGATCATGGCGTGCGTGCCGGAAATATAGAACATGCGTTCATGATAGTCGGGGATCGTCTGCGCGACAAGTTTCGCGTTGATGCGGCCGCGGTAATACCGTTCGTCGGGGAGCGTTTCGTTCGCATCAGTGATGGTATAGATCGTCCGCATGCCGAGTTGCGCCTCCGCCTCGTCAAAAACTTCGCGGTAGGCGATCTCGGCCACGGTGCGGTTGGAATAGAGAAGTACGACGTCGCGCCGTTCGCCGCAGTCAGTGAGATACTTGATCATGCTGCGGAAGGGCGTTATGCCGATGCCGCCCGCGACAAAGACCAGTTTCCTCCGCTTGTTCCGCGGGAGCGTGAAGTCCCCGGCGAGCTGCCCGCCCACGATCAGGTCGCCTGGCTTCATCACAAGTAAATTCTTCTTGAAGCTGCTCGGGGGATCGTAAAATTTTATGCCGAGCCGGAGATCGGCCTCGGTGGGCGAAGAAGCGATGGTGAAGTAGCGGCGGTTGCCGCGGCTGTCGCTCTTTTTGTGCGCGAGCGTCCACTCCATGTATTGGCCCGGGCGGAAGTGCGGGGGCTCTTCGTTTGCGAATACGAAATCAAGCATATCCGTGCCGATCTTTTCTTTCTGTTTTAGCTTAAGGACATATTTCCCTTTGGGGCTTACGAGATAGGAAAAGACATTGCCGGCGATAAGCGCAAGTTCCGGCGTGGAATAGACGGAGCCCACGTGGATCGCGGGCGCAAAGAGGAAACCGACGAGCGCACCGTAGATGATGCGGAGCGTCCGCGTCGGCGGCGTGGTCAAGGGCTCCGTGATCATGATGAACGCGAAAAAGAAGATCGGCGCGTGGAGAAACGCTTTTTGGAGCGTGACAAATGGGTCGGAAGCGGTGTTGGTGAACACGATGGTCAAGAGGCCCACGGCCAAAAAGCTTGCCACGAGATCAAATCGTCGTATCTTCCGCGTGACCAGGAGCCCGCCCACAAGCACAAAGGCGAGCATTGGCAAATTGCCGCCGACCCACCAGCTTGCGGATTGGTTGATGGTGAATGCGGTCAAGGCCACCGCGAATGCCGCTGGATTGAAAAGGTGTTTCTTTTTTATGGCAAGGAGGTATTTGCACGCCATCGCCCAGATCGCGGCCCAGACAAGGAAGGAAATGCCCGTCGGGTCCTGCGGCGCCACGGGCGTGATGATGAGCGCCAAGATGAGCGCCGTGATATAGACGGATTCGGCGTTCGGCTGCGCGCCGAAGGTCTTTGCGAAGAGTTGGTTCGTGGTCCAGGAGACAAGAACGAGAACGGCAGTGGAGAACACAATTGCAGTCGGACTATAAGGGAGAATGCCCGCTGCGCCGAGAACCACTGCGATCGCGAGAAGCGCGGCCAAAAAATAAAATACCAGGCGGTACATCGTGATCCGGTTGAGAAATTGGTCGATGAAATTAATCACGGGTGTATTTTTTGAATCCTTTTGTCATGATTGCCACTTTGTTTTTTTCTATCATATATCCTTCTGTCCCCTTGAATCGTTCTATAAAGCGGATCCCTTCTCGCCCCATCGCGAAGGCGGCGGTCGCGAGGCGGTCTGCCTCATAGATATTCGGGCCGATGACGGTGAGGCTCACGATTTCATCCACCGCCCTGCCGGTCTTCGGATTATAGATGTGTTCGCCGCGGATGTAGGTGCCCGAGGTCGCGACACCCTCGTTGCTCACATACACCACCTTCACATTTTCTTTTTCATTGAACGGATTTTTTATTCCTACCGCCCATTTTTTCCCGTCGGCATTCGTGCCGCACGTTTGGATGTCCCCGCCGGCATCCACATAGAAGTTTTTGCAGCCGCGCTCTTCCATTTGCTTTGCGGCGTTCCAGATCGCCCACCCCTTCACGAGCCCCGACGGATCGTATTTGCCATCCGGCCGCCTGATGTCAAAATAGCCGTCCGCGAGTTGCTTTGTTTCTTCGGCGAGCGAAAAAATGGTTTTCATGTCGTCGCTTGCCTCATCCGGTTTGAGCCGGCCGTCGTTTATCGCCGTGATCTCGCTCGTTGGTTTGTATGTGCTGAATTTTTCGTCAATATACTTGAAATAATCGAAGGCTGCGCGGATGATTTCTTCTGTTGCGGCCGGTGTTGCGAAGTGGTCCACGACCTCCACGGTGACCGGCATGCCCATAATAACCCTCGTTTCTTTCATACGAGAACGTTGCTCGATTTGGTGCTGATTTTCGGAATATCCATTACAATCTAACCTATGATATCACGAAAGAAAAAGAACGTCCGCCTCCCGGCGCATATCGTTCCCATGCGGTACGACATTACCTTAAAGCCGGATCTTGAAGCGTTCACTTTCGAGGGAAAAGAAACCATCCATCTTTCTTTAAAAAAAGCGGCCAAGAAGATCACATTGCACTCGAAGGAGCTCGATATACGATCCGCGGAGATCGTGAGGGACGCCGGAAAAGGATCCGCGAAAGAATTCGCGTTGCGGATCAGCTATGACGAAAAAGCGGAGACCGCCACATTCGCTTTTCCAAGAAAGATACCGCGCGGCGATCTTGAATTGCGGCTCATCTTCAGCGGAATATTAAACGACAAAATGCGCGGTTTTTACCGGAGCCGGTACGAGGTCCGCGGCAAAACCCGCCACTTGGCCACTACGCAATTTGAGGCAACCGATGCGCGGCGCGCCTTTCCTTGTTTTGACGAGCCCGCCCTGAAGGCCAAGTTTGATGTCACTCTCGTTGTTCCGGAGGAGAGCACCGCTATTTCAAACACCCTGCCCGTCGCGATAAGCGAGCACGAGGGGGGTTATAAGGTGGTCAAGTTCGCCACGACGCCCGCGATGTCCACCTATCTTCTGGCTTTCATCGTCGGTGATTTTGAATCAATAGAAAAGAAAACAAAGGAAGGAGTGCTCGTGCGTGTGTGGACGACGCCCGGCAAAAAACACCAGGCGGCGTTCGCGCTTGATTGCGCCGTACGGACCCTTTCGTTTTTCGGCGGATATTTCGATATTCCCTATCCCTTGCCCGTTCTTGACCTCATTGCCATTCCCGATTTTGCCGCCTTTGCGATGGAGAACTGGGGCGCCGTTACCTATCGGGAAATCGCCCTACTTGTTGACCCGGAACATTCTTCGGCGGCTACCAGGCAGCGGGTGGCGATGGTTATTGCTCATGAATTGGCGCACCAATGGTTCGGAAATCTGGTGACTATGGAGTGGTGGACGCACCTGTGGCTGAACGAAGGGTTCGCTTCCTATATGGAGTACTTTGCCGTTGATCGTCTTTTCCCCAAATGGGACACACAGACCCAATTTGTCATAGGGAGGCTCGGCGACGCCCTAATGCTCGACGCACTCATGAACACGCATCCGATCGAAGTAGACGTGCATCATCCGGATGAAATAGGGGAGATCTTTGATGACATCAGCTATTCAAAGGGGGCAAGCGTTATTCACATGCTTGCAGATTACCTTGGCAAAAAGGATTTCCGTGACGGCCTTCGCTATTATCTTAAAAAACACAGTTACGCGAACACTTCCACTGTTCATCTTTGGAAGGCGTTCGAAAAAATATCGGGCAAGCCGGTTACGAAGATGATGAGTGGCTGGACACGAAAGCCCGGCTATCCGCTCCTTACTGTTTCGGAAGGAAAGAACGGCCTCGCGGTGCGCCAAGAGCGATTCTTTGCGAATCCGGTTTCGAGATCGCGCAGCAAGGCTGCGGGGCCATGGTTCATTCCGGTAAGTGTCATGACGGATCGGCAAAGACAGAAGAAACAATTCCTCATGAAAGAGAAAAACATATCCCTCCCAAAATACGGCGGGGCTTGGTTTAAATTGAACGCGGGCGAGGCGGGAGTTTTCCGAACGAGCTATCCCGAAAACATTTTGAAGGCATTTAAGGAACCACTTCGAACCGGGCGGTTTGATGCGCGGGACCGCTTGGGCTTGATCCGGGACGTGATGGCGCTTGCGGGAGCGGGAAAAATCGCCACGACGGACGCTCTAGACTTCGCTGCATTCTATAAAAAGGAAACCGATTATGCCGTTTGGACGGAGTTGGCTTCAGACCTTAATACCGTGGCCCTCCTCATCGCGGATGAACCCTGTGCGGAAAATTATCACCGCTTTGCCCGGGATATTTTTGCCGGCATCGCAAAAAAAGTTGGATGGCAGAAGAAAAGAGGGGAAGACCATCTGCAAACACTCCTGCGCGGCCTCGTTCTCCTCCATTTCGGTATGCATGGCGATCCAGAAACGATCGCCCGCGCGAAAAAAACGTTCTCCCGTGCGACGCACGTAAAAAATTCCCTTGATCCTGATGTAAGAATGGTGGTCTACGCCATTGTTGCAAGATACGGAGGGCGGAAAGAGCAGGCGAAACTTATGAAAATGTATAGGTCGGCGGCGCTTCACGAAGAAAAAAACAGGATCGGAAGGGCGCTTGCGGCTTTTAATGATAAAAATTTGCTCAAAAAAACCCTTTCGTTTTCATTGTCGGGGCATGTTCGGCTGCAAGATGCGGTGGGCATTATTTCTTGGGTGTGGGTCAATCCTGCGGGGAAGGATTTGGCATGGTCTTTCGTCAAGGCCAACTGGAAAACATTTTTGGAACGTTACGGCGGGGGGCACGATCTTGCGCATCTCCTCGCTTTGGCTAGCTGTTTCACTTCATTGAAAAAGGCGAAAGAAATAGAACGATTTTTTAAAAAGAATCCGGCTCCGGGAGCGGCGCGAACCATAGCGCAAGTCCTGGAAAAAATACGTGGGAACGCTGCCTGGCTCGCGCGCGACCAGAAAGCGATTGAAAAACATTTAACAGAATTTTAATGCCCTGCGTGGTACCATGCGGGGATGAAAAATAAAATTATTTCTGCCGCAACTGCGGCGGCGGTTTTCGTGGTCGGGTCGTGGGGTGTTTTGGGGCCAGTGCGCGTGGCAGATGCCACTTACCACTTCTCCGGATTTTTGGGCAAGCCGCCGTTGCATATTTTCCGTTCCGCGCAAAAGGCTCCGGCGGGCCTTACGCCCGCAGAGGTAAAAAGAATATATAATATCCCGTCCAAGGGCGGACAGGGGACTATTGCGATCATTGATGCCTATGACGCGCCGAACGTCGAAAAGGACCTGGCTGTATTCAGCGATACCTATGGGTTGCCCGCGTGCACGACAAAGAACGGTTGTTTTGAAAAACATACAATGGTAAGTTCCACGGCCACGAACGGCGGATGGGCATTGGAAGAATCACTTGATGTTGAGTGGGCGCATGCGATCGCGCCCCAGGCGAAGATATTGCTTGTGGAAGCGAAGACCGCAAGCGGGGCGAATCTGCTCGCCGCGATCGACTACGCGGCCTCAAGGAAAGACGTAGTGGCGATTTCCATGAGCTGGGGCGGCGCCGAATTTTCAGAGGAAACATCGCTTGATTCACATCTAGTGAGCAAGTCGGGCGCCGTATTTTTTGCGGCATCCGGCGACGACGGCGCGGGCGTTGAATGGCCGGCATCGTCGCCGAACGTGGTAGGCGTCGGTGGCACGTCGCTTGAATTATTTAAAAGCGGCGCTTTTATTTCGGAATCGGCGTGGTCGGGAAGCGGCGGCGGCGTGAGCGCCTACGAACCGGAGCCGGACTATCAGAAGGCCTACAGCATCCCGAAGGCGAACGGCCATCGCGCAGTTCCCGACGTTGCATATAACGCCGATCCACAGTCGGGCTACGCGGTGTATAGAACAACAGGTTCGTCAAAGAACGGATGGTATACGGTTGGCGGCACTTCTGCCGGAGCGCCGCAATGGGCAGCGATCCACGCGCTCAGCCTTTCAGTTTCTTTGCTGAAGCTCTATGCTGATAAATCATCCGCCGACACGCTCAAATTTTTCCGCGACATCACAAGCGGCGCGAACGGCACCTGCAAATATTACTGCAATGCCAGGGCGCGGTATGACTACGTGACCGGCCTCGGGGTCCCGCAGACGGCGGCATTTTGAAGCAAATCAGGCAATTTTTTGGGGTTCATAAACGCTTGGAAATTTGGGCAAAAATATGCTAAAATAAGATATCCGTTCGAGCGGGATTATTTTTTGAAACGGCCTGAATATGCCCGAAAAACAAGCGAAAAAAGAGGACAAAAAGGATAATAATAAAGGTAGCGCGTCGTACGCCGCGAAGGATATTTACGTCCTTGAAGGGCTTGAGCCCGTGCGCCGCCGGCCGGGAATGTATATCGGTTCCACGGGAACGATCGGCCTGCACCATCTGATCTGGGAGGTGGTGGACAATTCCATTGACGAGGCGATGGCCGGACACGCCAAGAACATTGTGGTGGAGCTTTTGCCGGGGAACAAAGTGAGCGTGACGGACGACGGGCGCGGCATCCCGGTGGATATCCACAAGCAGACGAAAAAATCGGCGCTCGAAACCGTGCTCACCACGCTCCACGCGGGCGGCAAATTCGGCGGCGAATCGTACAAGGTTTCGGGAGGGTTGCACGGCGTGGGCGTGTCCGTGGTAAACGCGCTTTCCGACTGGCTGAAGGTTGAAGTGGAGCGCGATGGCGGATTGTTCGTTCAGGAATATGAGCGCGGAAAGCCGAAATATAAAGTGAAAAAGATCGGCGCTTCCAAGCGGCACGGCACGAAGACCACCTTCTCGCCCGACCCGCAGATTTTTTCCGAAATGGGGTTCGACGACAAGACGATTCTGGACCACCTGCGCCAGCAGGCGTATCTCACGAAGGGGGTGCGCATCAGTGTATTTGACCGGCGCGAGAAGGTGCCGATCTTCTATGGATTTTGTTTTGAAGGAGGACTGCTCTCGTTTGTAAAATTCCTGGCGCAAAAAAAGAATGCGCTTCATGAAGACGTTTTTTATACCGACAAGGAGCAAAATAAAGTGGAGGTGGAGGCGGCATTTCTTTTTGTTGACGACACAAAGACCCAGGAAATGAGCTTTGCGAACAATATTTACACGCCGGACGGCGGCATGCACCTGACCGGCTTCCGCTCGGCGCTTACCCGTTCTTTGAACGCCTACGCACGCGCCGAAGGTTACCTTAAGGAGAAAGATGAAAATCTTACGAGCGACGACGTGCGCGAAGGGCTTATCGCGGTGATCTCCGTGAAGCTCCGCGAGCCGCAGTTCGAGGGTCAGACGAAGGCAAAGCTCGGCAACCCCGAGGCAAGGACGGGAACGGAGACGGTCATCAATGAGTCCCTGAAAGAATTTTTGGAAAAGCACCCGCAGGAGGCGAAGGCGATCATCGCGAAGGTGCTCTTGACCGCGAAGGCGCGGCTCGCGGCGCGGGCGGCGCGCGAGACCGTGCTGCGCAAGGGCGCGTTCGAAGGGCTCACGCTGCCGGGTAAGCTTGCGGATTGCATTTCGAAGAGCGCGGCGGAGTCGGAGCTTTTCATCGTGGAGGGCGATTCGGCCGGCGGCACGGCGAAGCAGGGGAGGAATCGCCACACGCAGGCGATCCTGCCGCTGCGCGGGAAGATCTTGAACGTGGAGCGGGCGCATCTTGATAAGATGCTTGCGAATGCGGAGATCCGCGCGCTCATTGTGGCGATCGGCACGGCGATCGGCGAGGAATTCGACTTGAGCAAGCTTCGTTATCACAAAGTCATTATCATGACGGATGCCGACGTGGACGGCGCGCATATCCGGACGCTGCTCCTCACGCTCTTCTACCGCTATTTCCGGTCGGTAGTGGATGGCGGGTATTTGTACATCGCCCAGCCGCCGCTCTATCGCGTCCAGCTCGGGAAAGCATTCCGCTACGCCTTCTCGGACGCGGAAAAGGACAAAGCGATCGTGGAATTGCAGAAAGAAAAACCGGCGCAAAAATCTTCTTCAAAGAAAAAGACTGCGGCGGCGGAAGAGGCCGGAATGGAAGCGGCCGAAGGCGAAGGGGCCGTTGCGGAAGGCGAGGGCGACAGCAAGCGTTTGCCGAACATCCAGCGCTACAAAGGCTTGGGAGAGATGAATGCCGAGCAGCTTTGGGAAACAACGATGAATCCGGAACGCCGCATCATGAAGCAAGTGACCGTTGACGACGCCGAGAAGGCCGATAAGCTTTTCGATACCCTGATGGGCGATGCCGTAGAGCCGCGCAAGAATTTCATCCAGGCCCACGCGGCGGCCGTGCAGAATCTGGACCTTCAGGCATAAGGTATAATTGAGGCATGAAACCGTTTCTTAGAATCCTTTTTTTCCTCGCCCTTGCGGGACTTCTTTTTTCCGGCTACTTGAGCGCTGTCAAGCTTTTCTCCGGCTCGTGCGCTTTCAATGAATCCTGTCCGTATTTCCTCGGCTATCCGGCTTGCTGGTATGGTTTCGCCATGTATCTTTTTATGTTCATTACGGCCAGCCTTGGATTCGCCGGGAAGATATCGCCCGCCGCTACGCTCAAGGCGAGCGCGGTGGTGTCGTTCATCGGGATACTCTTCGCGGGCAGTTTTGTTGTCCAGGAACTGGTATTTTCCACCTGCTTCTACGGCCTTGTTTTTTACATTGCTATTTTTATAACGTCCCTTGTTGGTCTTTTAAGGCGCCATGTATGAGTGGTTCTTAAGGCCGATCCTTTTTTGTTTTGATCCGGAGCGCATCCATGATTTTTTTATTTGGGTGGGCGAAACGCTCGGGAATTTTTCTCTCGGACGCCGGCTCACAGGCGTTTTTTGCGCATATGATCATCCCGCTCTCCATACGCGGGTCTTAGGCATTGATTTCAAGAATCCCGTAGGGCTCGCGGCGGGCTTTGATAAAGATGTTCGCCTCACGGAGATCATGCCGTCCGTCGGATTCGGCTTTGTGGAAGTGGGCGCCATAACGCACCATCCCTATGGAGGCAACAAGGGGCTCCGGCTCGCCCGTCTTCCCGCCGACCAATCGCTTATCGTCTATTATGGCCTCAAAAACATCGGGACCGATGCGGTTCTTCACAAACTGCAGCGGCTGCATTTTTCCATTCCCGTAGGCGTGAACATTGCAAAAACGAATCGTGCGGACATCAAAGGGGAAAAATCGGTGGAGGATTATGCGGCAACGTATCGTATGCTCGGAAAATATTTTTCCTATATAACCCTGAATGTTTCCTGTCCGAACGCGCAGGACGGATGTATGTTCCAGGACCCGCGCCTTTTGGAAGGCCTCTTAGCCGCGATCGCGAAAGAAAAAAAGACGTGCCCGGTGCTCCTCAAGATTTCCACACACCTTACCAAGAAGGAGGTGGACGACATTCTTGCGGTCGTTAAGAAATATCCTTTCGTTGATGGGTTCGTCGTCGGCAACCTTGCGAAGCAGCGCGATATTCTCAATTTAAAATCTTCGCGGGAGCATCTGAACCGCATTCCCGACGGTGGCATTTCGGGAAAGCCCATCCGCGAACTTTCCACAAATCTTATCCGGCATATCTACCGCGCGGCCAAAGGAAAATATACGATCATCGGCCTCGGCGGCATCTTTACCGCAGAGGATGCCTACGAAAAGATCAAAGCCGGCGCATCCCTAGTGCAGATCATCACAGGTCTTATCTACAGAGGGCCCACGGCGGTCAAAAAGATCAACCGGGGGCTTGTGGAACTCCTCGCGCGCGACGGCTATGCGCACATAGGCGAGGCGGTGGGAAAGGAAGCGCGGGGTAATCTTGCATAAAACAGGAGCAGAGGTATACTGGTGGCAGATAGTGGGTATGCTAGTGATAGCTAGGTGAGCAGACCCCGCTCACCAATCCCTTCTGAGGACGGGGCCTGCGACCACAGTATTTTTCTCACGCAGGCCCCCTTTTAGTTTTTGTCGCCATTGTTTTAGAATTTTATGGACCATCCTATGCCAGTCCAAAAACCATCAGCTATCCGGCGCGTCATAGTGCTTCTTAAGGACCACAAGCTGGCAGCCGCGTTTTTGCTCGTCCTCATCACGATCGCGCAGGGGGCGAACATTGCGGTGCCGTTCATCATAAAAGTTTTGATCGACGCACTCACGAATTTTTTGAAGGTCGGCGGCGCTTTGCCGTGGAACGTGCTTATCTACTCAGGGATCGGCATGCTTGCTGCGACCGTTGTAGGCAGCGCTATCCAATCAAGCTACAATTATCATCTCTTTAAGCTGGTGACCACGGTGGAAGACCGGCTGCGCCACGCCGCGTTTGAAAAATACCTTCAGCTGCATACGCTGTTCCATCACGGTTCTTCAAGCGGGCAGATCATCGGCCGCATTGAACGTGGCGGCACGTCGGCATACGTCATTCTGAACGACATCGTTGGGCAAAACCTGTTGCCGCCGCTCATTATCTTTATCGGCTCGTTTGCGGCGCTCCTCTATCAAAACGTCTGGATCGCGCTCGCTATCCTCGTTCCTTTCCCCATCTATTTTTTCGCGACGCAGCATCTTTCAAACCGGATCTATCTGATCGAACAGCGCGCGAACGATGCGTTTGAAAATGTTTCAAAGGAAATGTATGACGTGGCGGGCAACGTTCTTACGGTGAAGAAATTTTCGCAGGAAAAAGCCGAAGCGGAACACAAAAAGGGGCTTTTGGCGGCCGCGCGTGAGATACAATACAGCGCCGAGCGGCTTTGGGGCGTGATAGAGAACGTGCAAGCCGCGATCGCGACCGTGGGCCGCGTGGCGGTCCTTGGCCTTTCCGCATGGTTCGTTTTTAACGGCACGGCGACGATCGGCGACTTCGTGCTCTTTATCACGCTGCAAAATATGGCTTACCAGCCGCTTTCACAGCTCTCCATAATTTTCCCGCGCTTGCGCCGCAACGCAACGCGCGTGGAGCGGATGTTCGCCATTTTGGACGAGCCGGTCAGGGTGACCGATAAAAAGAACGCCCCTTCGCTCCCGCCGCTCAAACGGCAGATCGCCTTCAGGAATGTTTCATTCGGTTATCGTGACCGCGAGCCCGCGCTCAAGAACATCAATCTTATCATCCCCGCGGGAAAAACCTTCGCGCTCGTGGGACGCTCGGGCAGCGGGAAGACCACATTCATCAATCTGCTTTTGCGTTCGTTTGACCCGCAGAAGGGGCGCATTTTGATAGACGGCGTTGATATCCGCGATGTGACGCAGGAAAGCTTGCGGCGGCAGATCGCCGTCGTTCCACAGGAGGTGGATCTTTTCTCGCGGACGGTGGCGCAGAACATCGCTTACGGCCGGCCGACGGTGACGCAAGCGCAGATTGAAAACGCCGCAAGGACCGCCCTCGCACATGATTTTATTATGAAACTTGAGCACGGTTACGACACGGTCGTCGGCGAACGCGGCATTAAGCTCTCCGGCGGCGAACGCCAGCGCGTCGGCATTGCCCGCGCCGTGCTCCGCGACCCCCGGATCCTCATTCTTGATGAAGCTACGAGTCATCTGGACACCGAAAGCGAGCGCCTCATTACCGAAGCAACGAACGCGCTCATTCAAAACCGCACCTCCATTGTGATCGCCCACCGCCTCTCCACCATTTTGAACGCAGACACCATCGTCGTGTTCAAAAACAACGAAATTGAGGCAACCGGCAGCCACAAGGAACTTCTCAAAAAGAGCCCCACCTATCGGCGGCTCTATGAGCTGCAGTTCTCACGGCGGAGATAACTTGACTCATGACCCCTGTCTTGTTATAAGACTTGTGTATGGGGCAGCCCCGTGCGGAGTATTGGTAAGACTCCTTAAAGAACTTCCTGACTGCGCCGGCGCGGTGCGGCAGTGGGAGGCTGTTTAAGCAGTACGGCTTCGACCTCCTTACCAAAACCATTCGCCCCTTGAAAGGAGATTGCGATGAGAAAAAACTGGTTGCTGTTTCCGGCAAAGTTGTTTGTGGTCTTTTTTTTGCCGTCCCTTTTTACGCTGCTCGTAACACAAGAAGGATGCGGCAGAGAGGGGGTCTACTTCGGGAGCCGACACGATCGGTTCGCCATTAACCCACTCACGGTGAGGCTGAACGCGTATAAGGTGTGTGAACCCGCTTGGGGTGGTTGGTTCAATACTTGCCAGGAGCGGCCCGTCGCGGAAGGCAGGTGGTTCTACGAAGAGCTCTTCCTGCGGGCCGAAGGAAAAACGTTCCCGGCGGTAATGTTCCTGCTCCTGGGGGCACCGCTCATGTTTCTTTTCCGGCCTCGGCGGTGGCAGTGGTTCCTGTACGGTCCCGCGTGGCTGGCGGGACTTCTCCCGGTAATTTGGTTCTTCTCCACGGCACTCAGCCGTGCGGGATAGCAATATCGTCACGCCAGAAATGGCTCGCTGACTAAGTATAGTCTCGCCGACCGAGAACGGTCTTTTTAATTAGCGCACAGGCCTGGACGATCTTCGAACGATTTTGATAATGAAAAGCGTCACTCTCTCTGGGTGACGCTTTGGCGCGGGGCAAGGAAGGCCCTAAACCGGAACGACGGTGTATCGTCTCCACCACAACCAACCCCTTGAGGTGATTTCGACATCAACACCTGGTTGGACAGCTTCGCCGATGTTTTCTCGATTGGCGTCGAAGGTGCGCTTGGCGCCCGATTCGAGAACCACCGTGACCTTGTCAAGCGGATACGCGCCACTCCAATCCTGAAAAGGTCTGAATCTGAACAGAACTCGTCCACGCATAATGTAGTCCTCCCGACAGCTTCTGTCGGATATTATATACGTATTTAATGCTTTCGTCAACTGTGCACAGGACAGGATTCGAACAACCCTAAGCGCGGGCAGAATTTGTTAGGAATATAATGCCGCGCGGCTCTTCCGTAAGAGCCAATGTACGAACCACGCCGAAAGGAGGCCGATGGCCGCGCCGCCCAAAATATCCAGTGGCCAGTGGACGCCCGTGTAGATGCGCGCGATGCCCATCACCGCGGAAAGCCCGAAGAACCACCATCCCCATTTCCGGTTCGCGTACCAGACGGTGAGCGAAAGCGCGAAGAACCACGTCATGTGTCCGGATGGGAATGACCACGCCGACTCGCTGATGAGCGGCGTGAAATTATAGAAAGAAAACGGCCGTTCAAGGTGGTAGAAAAACCTGATGGTTTCCGTGAGGATTCCGCGCGCGAGCATGACGGCGATCGCGCCTTCGCAAAAAAGATAGAACTTTTTCCGCCAGCCGTCCTCGTAGCCCACGAGCACCAGGAATCCCACGACCATGAGGTAGGGAAGGTATTTCGCAAAAAAAATGCCGAGGTCGTCAAGAAAAACGCTCCGGCCGGCGAAGTTGTGGATGAAGAGAAAAAGCGTTTGGTTCAGGGAGGACATGGAAGATGTTTTCCGGCGCGGTGCCGGTGCGCGCGGCTATTTCCGGACGTAGGCCAGTAGCCCCATATAACGGGCGCGCTTGATCGCCTGGGCGAGCTTCCTTTGGTGCTTCGCGCATGTGCTCGTATGGCGCGGGTCAATGATCTTCGCCTGGCTTGAAACAAAACGTTTCAGGAGATCCACTTCTTTATAATCAACCTCTTTTAAGTTCTGCGAGCAGAAAAAACACTGTTGCGACATGGTTTTATACTTTTTTTACCTGGAGCGAATCAAGTTCCACGGCGGTGTCGCGGCCGAAGATGGGGACGAGGACCTTTATACTTCCCTTTTCCTCGTTCACTTCCGCGATTTTGCCGTCATATTCCTTGAACGGTCCGTCGGTTATTTTTACCAGATCGCCCACTTTGAGGTCAAGGATCATCTTACCTTCGTCCTTCCCGGTGCGGGCGAGCAATTGGTCCACTTCTTCTTTGGAGAGCGGGGTCGGCGTCGTGTTGTCGGGGCCGACGAAGCCGGTCACGCGCGGCGTGTTCCGCACCACGTACCACGAATCCTCGGTGAGGATCATTTCCACGAGGACATACCCCGGATAGATCTTCTCCTCGGTGGTCTGCCGCTTGCCGCCCTTTACCCTGACCGTCTTCTCCTTCGGCACCAGGATGTTGAAAATTTTGTCGCCCATTTCTAGCGATTCAACTCGCTGTTTCAAATAGCGCGCGACAGCCTCTTCGTAGCCGGAATAGGTTTGGATCGCATACCACTGTTTTGATCCGGTTTTTTCGTTGTGCGCTCCGGGGCGCGAAGGATGCAGCGCCATGCTAGTGGGTAATAAATAATTTTATCGCGTTCGTAAAAACATAATCAAAGAAGCCCAAAAACGCCGCGAGTCCGAGCGAGATGCCGATCACGATGCTCGTGAGGCGCACCGCTTCTTGGCGCGTCGGCCAGTTCACGTGGCGCAGTTCCTGCCGCGATTCCATGAAAAAGTTTTTGATGCGTGCGAACATTGCTTGAAACCCCCGACCCCCGAACTAAAATACCGCCATACTCGCGGCATCGGAGATACGAAGAGTATAGCATCCTCCTGAAGCTTCGTCAATCGCTATTTTTCGGGGGACGTGGTAAGCTTGAGCAATGGGATCGGCGGAAAAAACAAAATTGGCCCTGGACCGGAAATTTAAAGGAATTTGCGAAACTCCCGCAGGTTTCAATTTTTTTGTCTCGCTTCACGACTTCGTCCAATATATCGAAGCGACACCTTCTTTCGGTGTTTTTTTTCGCGGCACAAAAGGAAGCCGGGCGTCGGAAATTCCCCAAAAATATTCTATTCTTAAGCAGATCTATCAAGGCATAGAAGACATTGACGTCCGCACCACAAACGACCTTGGGCACGACCGTTATGTGGCAATCCGCGAGTTAAGCCTGATCCGGAACAAAGATGTCTCCGACAATAATCCGTTCTGGAAGCGCCGGGAGTCGTTAAGGAAGTTGGCGGGCGATATCCACAAGACGTTGCACGGTTATCTTTCTGAATGAACGTTCGGCCCAGCTTCCGCGGTCTCGGCATTGCCCCAAACATCCTCACTGTTCTTGATAAGCTCCGCTTCACGACGCCAACACCCATCCAGGCGCAGTCAATCCCGCAGGCGATGGAGGGAAAGGATATGATGGGAATCGCGCAGACCGGCACCGGGAAAACGCTCGCATTCGGCATCCCGCTTGTCCAAAATATGCTGAAGGACGCCCATCGCAAGGCGCTCGTGCTTCTCCCTACGCGGGAACTTGCGGTGCAGGTGGAAGAGGCGTTGCGGAAGATCGGCGGACCGTTGGGCGTAAAGACCGCGGTCTTGATCGGCGGCGAATCCATACGGAAGCAGTGGCATGCGCTCGATCGCAAGCCGCAAATCATCTTGGCGACCCCGGGGCGGCTTATTGACCATCTTGAACAAAAAACAGTGAGCTTAAAGGAGGTAAGTGCGGTCGTTCTTGATGAGGCCGACCGGATGCTTGATATGGGATTCGCGCCGCAGCTCAGGCGGATCCTCGCGGTTCTTCCCCGTGAACGGCAAACGATGCTTTTTTCCGCCACGATGCCGGAGAGCATTGTTTCTATGGCCCGCGCGTTCCTTAAGCTTCCGGTGCGTGTGGAGATCGCGAGATCCGGGACGGCGGCAAAAGATGTTTCGCAGGAATTGTTTTTTGTGACCCAATCGGAAAAGCCGAGGTTGCTCGAGAAGGTTTTGCAGGAATATCGCGGTTCGGTGCTTGTATTTTCCAGGACAAAGTTCAGCGCAAAGAAGATCGCGGCCCATCTTCGCACGCTTGGCCATGCGGCGGTGGAGTTTCATTCCAACCGCTCGCAGAACCAACGGCAGGAAGCCCTTGAGGGTTTCAAGAATGGAAAATACCGCGTGATCGTTGCGACGGATATCGCGGCGCGCGGCATTGACGTGAAGAATATAGAGCTCGTTCTCAACTATGACCTTCCGACCGTTGCGGAGGATTATATCCATCGCATCGGGCGCACCGGCCGTGCCGGCGAAAAAGGCCATGCCATTTCCTTTGCGCGGCCGGATCAAAAAGGGGACGTGCAGGCCATTGAGCGTCTGATGCGCGTCACATTGCCCGTGTCCCGGCTGCCGATGTTGCCGCCAGCTCCGCCTGCGTCGTTCGCGCCGCAAACCTTCGAGCGGGAACCTTCACGACGAATATTCTCGCCCCGCGCCGATCGTTTCCGCCAAAAACCCGGACGGCGTTTTGGGCGGCGACGTTCAAGATAGTTATGCACACGCCCGCCTCTGGTTGGTTGTATGAAGGGTTGTATAATGATAAGTAAAGCTATGCCGGAATTTTCCGCGCAAAGACGGCGTGCGTTTCTGATAACAGGGGTCGTTTTTGTAGTTATTTTATTGGTTCCGGGGGCGGTTGGTATGATGTATTATCAAACCGACCAAAATCTTACAGCGCAGACGTACGCTCGGCAACAAACCCTGATCAATCTTGCGGCAACCGCAGTGAGGATCAAGATCGATCATCTCGTCGGGATAGCAAAAGCGATCGCATCGCTTGACCAGATCTCCCAAAGCGTTGCAAGCGGTCGTTGGGACGATGCGGCGCGGTCGGTGAGCGACTTTGAGAACAACGTTGCCTTTTACGACCCTTTTATTGACAGGGTCATCTTCTATGATGCAAGGGGTATTCAGCGGGCGGCGTACCCGACGCTCGTGGGTGGCATTGGGACGAGTGCAACGAGCAGCGATTGGTACCGCGCGTTGAACCAAGGAGAAAATTCTTATGTTTCCGGCGTAGCACAACGGCTTTCTATGCCGCGGATCAATGTGGTGGGCGTCGCGGTGCCGATAGAGACTGGCGGGGCGATCAGAGGTTTTTTGGTTCTCCAGATCCCCACGAACAATTTCCTGGAGTTCGGTACGGATCTTTCCCTTGGGACCTACGGGTTTGCATATATTGTTGACGGGAAAGGAAACCTTGTGGCGAACCCGCACTTCTCTTCTCAGACCGGAGCGGTGACTGATTACTCTTTTGTGCCGGCGGTAAAAGAGATAATGGCGGGCAAGGCAGGGGTGATGGTCGCCAACGATCCGAGCGAGGGCGAGAAGAGTGTTATCTCATACGAGCCATTGCCGCAGTATCGTTGGGGGATCGTGATACAAGAGTTGTACGATGAGGCGTTTGCGGCAAGAGACAGCATACTTTTTTCCTACTTGTGGGAGATTATAGCCGCCATCGTAATTGATCTTGCTTTTTCTTACCTTATATTTAGATTATTGATTGCCAGGTCCAAATACCCAAAGTCATGAAAAAAGGATTCACCCTCATTGAGCTTTTGATCGTGATCGCAATCATTGCGGTCTTGTCGGTGGTTGTCATCTTGTCCTTAAACCCGGCGGAATTGCTCCGCCAGGCGCGGGATTCCAACCGTATTTCGGACATGGCAACCCTGAAGAGCGCCATCGCGCTTTATTTGACGGACGTATCAAACCCCAATCTTGGTTCTGCCGCCTACTGTTATATCAGCAACAGCACGGCAACGGTTGCCATTGTGGCGAGCAGCACCGGGTCGTGGACCGCGCCTGCGGCCACTCCGGGGTGCGGCTATTGGTTTCCAAGTAATACCACGAACACCTGGATGAACGCCACAACAACAAGATCGATCGGGACCGTTGGCAGCACGACGGGAAACGGCTGGATACCGGTCAATCTTGCAAACATCTCTTCCGGTTCGCCTCTTGGCCAGGAACCGATTGACCCCACAAACCAGGGCGGAGTCGCCGCCTGCACCGGCACGGTCACTTCTGGCGTCTCGCTCTCAAACTGCTCCCTTTTCTACAGCTACATCGTGAGCGGTACGAGCTTCAAGCTCGCCGCGTTTATGGAAAGTAGGAAGTATTCCGCCGGCGGCGCCGGCGACGTGCCTTCGAAAGACGGGGGGTATAACCCGTATGTTTACGAACAGGGACTAAACTTGTCCCTGTAGACCGCTCCTTGGTTCATCGCACCGAACGATATCCTCCGGGGACGCCCTCTTTTGACAGCACGATCTGCCAGAGTTGTGTTTCCCGGGCGCGGAAGGCGCCGGCGCAGGCAAGAAGATAGTATTTCCACATCCGATAGAATGTTTCGCCGTATTTCGCGCTGATTTCGGGCCAGTGCCGATCGAAATTCTCGAACCACGCCATGGTGGTTTTTGAATAATCGGCGCCAAAATTATGCCAGTCCTCCATGACGAACAATCGTTCAATCGCTTTCCCGATCCGCGCGACCGACGGCAGGGAAGAGTTCGGAAAAATATATTTTTCGAGCCATGGGTCTACGGACATATCTGACGCATTGTTTCCGATCGTATGGAGAAGAAAAAGGCCGCCGTTCTTCAGGTGGTTGTGGGCGACCTGCATGTAACGCCGGTAGTGGTCGTGCCCTACGTGTTCGAACATGCCGAGCGAAACGATGTGGTCGAAAGAACCTTTCAAATCCCGATAGTCTTCCAGGCGGAATGTAACCGGCAGGCCCTTGCAGAGTTCGCGGCCCAGTTTCACCTGCTCTTCCGAAACAGTGGTGCCCGTCACGTGCGCGCCATACCGCTCGGCGGCGAATTTCGCGAAACTTCCCCAGCCGCAGCCGATGTCCAAAACCTCCTGGCCTTGTTTGAGGCCGATCTTGCGGCACACAAGATCAAGTTTCGCTTCCTGCGCCTCGTCAAGATTTTTCGCGTCTTTCCAATAGCCGCAGGTATAGACCAGGCGCTTATCAAGCATCCGTACAAAAAGGTCATTGCCGAGGTCGTAATGGCGCCGCCCGATCTCAAACGCCGCGCTTTTCGCGCTGCGGGATCTTTTAAAAAATGTTGAAAGATATGCCGCAAGGTTCGTCGGCGTCACCCATGCCTTGCTCACGACTTTTGTAAGAAAGAGCCGTTCAATCAATTGGTCGAGCCGGTCCACGTCCCAATATCCTGCCATGTAGGTTTCCCCGAACCCCAAACCTCCGCTGCGCACGACCATTTTATAGAAATCCTCGTTCCGCACGCGGATGTCCCACGGCCGATCACCGTTTATTTTTACGTCGGCTTCCGTAAGCAACTTTTCGACTGCTGTTTTGGCCCAATCCATAACTCTCACAATATATCTCAACTCTCAAAGGCTTTCAAACCAGTCGTCCATTTCTGCGGGCAGCTCGGGTTAAGTACCCGTAGCATGCAATCAGTATAAGGGTTTCTTGGAGGTCGCGCGAGGCGCGGTTCTGAACCACGTGGGTCGGGGTCGAAATATGGGAATGTGCCAAATATGACACAAAACAGGCCGTGTCAAAATATGACACGGCACTGTCATTTTTCTCAATCGATAAGGTTTTGGGAAGTTTTCACTATACTGAAGCAAGGTCGAATTCTGCGCGCGTTCTCCGTGCAAAGCGACACGGATCGGCGCGGTTAAAAAATAAACCCGAAAAACCATATAATACAAGTATGGACAAAATGGATAAAACCAACCAAACCCGCGAGGGAGCCAATCCTGATGCCTTCGACGGTGGCACGGACGATCATAATTCCCGGCTCGACCTTATCGGCGACGGCGAGTATATGATAGCCCGTATTGCCTGCCCGAATTGTGGCGGCGTGGCGAAAACCCCAAAGATTAAGTCGAATGAACCTTACGAAGCGCGCAATGTCCGCTGCAGGAAGAAATGCGGCATCGACGGCTTCGACTGGCATTACGAGCCACAAAAGGTCGGCGACCGCTACACCTATATGAACAGTTCGGCGAGCGTTTCGGCAGACAATATGCCCAAAATGAAAATCTATAACGAGAGGCGTAACTTTTTGTCGAACAAGTAGTTATACATGATGCGGGGCTGGCGCTTATTGCGCCGTCCGGCAACTGGAAGTCAGATTAACAATTCGAACGCGGTTCCTTGCCCGAGCAATCGGGACACATAGCCGCTTACCTGTTCCCACGAACCATATCGCGGGAGCCGGTAAGCGGCTTTTTTGCCGTTACGGTCGATCAATGGCAAAAAATGGAAACTCTCAATTGCAAATGCCGGAATCGGCAAAAGAGGATCAGGCGGAAACCACCCGGAAGGGTCGAGGATATGAATGCAAGCGAAATTTATAAGCAAAACCATGGCAAAAACTGAAAATTCGGTTATCAAAATCGGTGAAAATGACCGGACGGGAGACGGCAACCTGCGGCCGGAGGCCAAGGAAAAGGCGCGCAGGATGGTTGCAGAATATGTGCGCGAGACGGGGCGGGTCAACATATCCGAGCTTTCCAAGGAACTGGCTCTGTCGCGCCCGACGGTGCGAAACTTGGCGGACGAGGTACTCGCGGATTGGCGCGGGGAAATCGAGGATCAGGCGGTGGTGATCCATAAATGGTGCGAGCGCGTGGCGAAAGAAATTGACGCGCGGCCGGATGACTTCGACAAGGATGAGATTGCGCGCGTCCGGCTCAAGCTCCAGATGCTCGACAAGATGCGGGCGATGCGGAAGGTGCTGCGTAGGGGCGGCGAATAATCGGCAGGCAGTGGTCGGAAAAATAAATTAATCAATAAATTTAATCAAATGGAACACGTTGATGAAAATACAATCAGGCAGACAATGGCGTTTATGGACGTAAAAATATCGGACATCGTTTTTTCAGACAAGAATCCGAGGAAGATCGGCGACGAGGGCCGTACGACGCTCCGCGCGAGCGTCCAAGGCGACCCCGACTTCTTCCGGGCGCGGCCAGTGATCCTCTCCAACCGCACCGGCAAGCCCGTCATGGTCGCGGGGGAACAACGGGCGCGCGCGGCGCAGGACTTGGGTATGGCGACCATCCCGGCGATCATCGTGACACTCACCGAGGAGAAGGAGAAAGAATGGTCACTGAAGGATAACTTGCATCAGGGAGAATGGGACTGGAACATATTCAAAGAATTGGGCCTCGACGACGATTTCCTGAAAAAGGTCGGATTCACGAGCGAGCAGCGCGACGAGATCTTCAAGATCGAGGTCGAGCCAGAGCAGTTCGACCTTTCCCGCGCGCTCGAAAAAATCGACATCCATAAAATCGATGCCCAGAAGGGCGACATCTACGACCTTGGCGGCGGCTCGCGCCTGATGGTCGGCGACAGCACCGTGCCGGAGGAGTTCGCGAAGCTCATGGGCGGTGAAAAGGGCGAGAAAGCGGACCTTTGCCTCACCGATCCCCCCTATATTTTGGACTACTTGCACGGGAAGAAAAAGAAAGGCGCGGCAGTGACCGGCTTCGGCGCGAAGCGCGACCGCCGGTATCTCGAAACGGATTCGCTGCCGGACAACTTCACGGAACTTTGGATGCGGAACGTGAAGGCGGCGGCGAAGGACGATTTCCACATCATCGTGTATGAGAACTGGAAGAATATCCGCACGATCTGGAACGAGATGGAGAAATACTGGAAGGTGAAGAACATGCTGGTGTGGCATTTGCCGAACCGCGTGCAGGGGTTCGCCGCGAAGTTCAAGTTCTTTTCGAAGCACGACATCGCGATGGTTGGCAGCTCGCGCGCAGCGGAAGAGCTGAACCTCGAGCCAGAGGAAGAGCTTCTCGAAAACGAATACGAGACCGCGCTCTACGCGGTTTCCGGCAAGCCGCACTGGGAGGGATATGAAAAGGGCAAGCGGATCTGCCCGACGGATTTCATCGAGCACGTCGCCGCTGATGAGAAGTCGAGCGGGCAGGGCGTCGTCTTCGGCACGAAGCCGCTCGAGATCCTCATCCCGTACATCAAGGTTTTGACGAAGCGGGGCGACCTCGTCCTTGAGCCGTTCGGCGGCAGCGGGTCAACACTCGTCGCCGCGCATAAGTTGGGACGGCGCTGCTACGCGATGGAAAAAAGCAATGTATACGCGACCGTGATCATGAAAAGGTTCGAAAAAGCAACCGGCATAACGCCGAAGAAAATCTCCGATGGACGAGACCAATAACAAGATAAGGGTTTCGGTGAGCGCGCGGCAGAAGGAGGAAAGGGACAAGGTGCTTCAGGAACTGCGCAAACTGCCGATCGTTTCGGTCGCCTGCGACCGCGCCTCAATCAGCAGGTGGACGTACTATCGTTGGAAAACCCAAGACAAGGAATTCGCCGCTGCCGCCGACGAGGCCATGCGCGACGGTGAGCAGTTCGTTTCGGACCTGTCCGAGGCCCAAGTCATCGGGTTGATCAAGGATCGCAATTTGGCGGCGATCACCCTCTGGCTCCGCTCTCACCACGAGAAGTACTCGAACAAGCTCGAACTCACCGGGCAGGTGAAAGTCGCGCCCGAGGAACTGACGCCCGAGCAGCAAGCGGCCGTCGACCGCGCGCTGCGCCTCGCGTCGCTCGCCGGCGGCGAGGCAGCGCCGGACGGCAGCCCGGACAAACAAAATAACCAAATCAACCATGACAAACAACCAACCGGCCAGTGAGGCCGACCTCATCAAAACGCTCTACGCGGACAGGGCGGTGCGGACGCAGATCGTCCGCGAGAGCCATTACTGGTTCTTCAATTTCTTCTTCCCGCATTATGTCGAATGCGCCCCCGCGCCGTTCCAACGCGAGATGTTCAAGATCACCGAGGACGAGTCGATCAAGCTCGCGGTCATCGTCGCCTTTCGCGGCTCGGCGAAGTCGACACTGGTCACGATGTCCTACGCGCTCTGGTGCATCCTCGGCGTCCAAGAGAAAAAGTTTGTCCTCATTTTGAGCAAGACCCAGGCGCAGGCGAAGGCGCATTTCGCGAATATCAAGCGCGAGCTGGAATTCAACGAGATGCTGCGCGCCCACCTCGGGCCGTTCGAAACAAAAGATGATGAGTGGGGTTCCTACACGATCGTGCTTTCGCGGTACGGCGCGCGGATCACGATCGCGTCGTCGGAACAGAGCATCCGCGGGCTGCGCCACGGCGCGTTCCGGCCGCAGGTCATTCTCGCGGATGACGTGGAGGATTTGCAAAGCGTCAAAACGCTCGAGGGCAGGGACAAGGCGCACGAATGGTTTGTCGGCGAGGTGATACCGGCGGGCGACCGGGATTCGCGCATTGTCGTGGTCGGAAACCTCCTCCATGACGATTCGCTCCTGAAGCGGCTCGTCAAAGGGATTGAAGACGGCATCCTCACCGGCATTTACAAGTTCTATCCGCTGGTTGACGCGGACGGCAAAATCCTGTGGCCGGGCAAGTATCCCGACATGGCGGCCGTGGAAAGCGAGCGGAAGCGGGTGGGCAACGAAGCGGCGTGGCAGCGCGAATACCTCCTGAAGATCATTCCCGATTCGGAACGCGTCGTGCGCGAGGAATGGATTCATTACTACGACGGGCTGCCGAGCGACTACAGCGACGATTTCCGTTTCGCGGCGACCGGCATCGACCTTGCCATCGCGGAAAATGCGACAAACGATTATACGGCGATGGTTTCGGCGAAGGTATTCGGTTACCGGGAGAACCTGCGGATTTTCATCCTGCCGAATCCCGTGAATGAGCGACTCGACTTCCCCGACCAGCTCGAGCGCGCAAAGGCGCTGTCCAGGAGTTTGGGCAGCGGCGTAGTGACGAAGCTCTTCATCGAGAGCGATGGGTACCAGCGGTCTCTCGTCCAGCAGCTCCAGCGGGAGAACTATCCCGCGTTCGAATTTCAGACGCGCGGCCATGACAAGCGTGCGCGGCTTTCGATCACGACGAACCCCATCTACAGCGGCACAATCCTTTTCCCACGGCACGGCGCGGAACAGCTCATCCAGCAACTCCTTAACTTCGGCTCGGAACGGCACGAAGACCTTGCCGATGCATTCGCGATCCTCATCTTCAAGATTCTGGAAAGCGACACGGGCGGCATTACTTTTCCCCGGCCGTACGGTGCCGCCGAGGCGGAGCAGCAAAAGACCCGCGAGGAGTTGGAGCGCGACGCCGATAACGAATTAATAGAGGAAAGCAACCGTGAGCGCAGCAAGGGCAACTGGCGAAATTCGGGAAACGGACCGTCGTCCCGCCGCGCCGGTGGCTTCATGTGGTAATTAACGCAAACCATAAAAATATGGAAAAGAATTTTATATTCAAATATAGTGTCATCCCCATTGGGGACCAAGCGATGTTCGTGCCGTGGTTCCAAGAAACCAAGGAACATTTACTCGCGAACGTTATGATCAAAAGCTTCATGCAGAATCGGGAATCCATCAGTTATTTCTGGCATTTCTCGTTGATCATCGAGGTATCAATGGACATGGGATATTTGGTCGCGCCGACCGTGGTCGAGATCCTCTGGCATCTTTTCAAAGAGGAACTCATTCCGATTTATAGCTTGGTTAACGTTGACCGGGATTGGGTTCCCGAGAGCACGCGGCAATGTTTCGCGGAAGCGAGGAAAATTGCAGCAGTGCAAGGCGTCTGAAAAAGACTTAAAAGGCGTTTGGGACAATCTTGACTTTCCCCACCAGCGCGTCATCCATCAAGTTATGGATGCTCGCAGGAGAAAACTTTTGGCGCAGATCGCGAAGTGCGGCCGGTGCGGCTCACGGCTTGTTCCCGTTAAGAGCAAATATAAATCCATCCATTATATTTGCCCGAAAATGAAAAATCGGGCTTGTGAGGGATGCCATATCGGCGAAGAAGAATTTATAAAACAGCTTGCGGCTCTTTTAAAAAGGAAGAGGATCGAGATAACGCTGGAGGAAAAAGAAACCGGTACAAAGGTCGCAAAAGAAGAATGAATATCATGGACGAGAAAAACATTTTAAAATCCTGCGATTGCGGCTCGACGGAATTCGAGGTGCTCGGCGCGACCTGCACCGTATTCAAGCTCAAGGCGAACGGTATCCTTGAGCGGACGATCACGGAAGATTTGAGCATAGACGGCGCGATCACTTGCGCCGAGTGCCGACGCGAGTACCAGCCGAAGGACTTCACGCTGATACTTTGATATGATGGTTATATATATGGAGCACATTTTCAAATTCAAACGGGACCGATTCCGCCAAGCGCGCGGCGGCTATTCGCGCTTTTTGGAAATCTGCTGCGAGAAATGCGGGAACATGCTTGCCATCTACCAAAAGGATGGCCCCGGACCGTTAAAGCGGATGTATATCGACAGGATCCTCACACCGAAAAACCTTGCCGATCTTGCGGGCTTTCCGGTGAAGAGGCTGCCCCAGTTCACCTGCCCCCGATGCCATCAGCTCGTCGGCATCCCATACCTTTACGAGAAGGAAAAACGCCCTGCGTTTCGGCTGTTCGAAGGATCAGTCACGAAGAAAATAACAAAGAAAAGGGCGAAGAACATAAAGGATTAATTCTGAATCGCCCCCATGCCTTCCCCCGACATATTCGCGCGCATTAAAGCCCTCAACCTGCCGTTTGGGCAATACGTCGTCGTGGGAAGCGGCACGCTTGAGGCCTTGGGCATCCGCCCTGCCAACGACCTCGACATTGCCGTAACGCAGGAGCTGTTCGAAAAACTTCGCAAAGACGGAAGCTGGAAGGAAGAAGAGCGGTATGGGAAGGCGTTTCTCATGAAATCGGGCATCGACATTATTCTCCAGCTTTCATGGGACGCCTATCCCACCACCACTGCGGAAGCGATTGCCTCGGCGCTCGTGATCGATGGCGTGCCTTTTATGAGCATTAAAGAACTGAAACGTTTCAAGAGAGCGCTCGGGCGCGAAAAAGACATGGCCGACATCGCGCTCATTGAAGAATATGAGACGATCGTGCGCGATGTGCAATCTGGAAGAGTATGCACATTCTACGTTGTCCGTCACGGCGAGACCCACGCGAACACAAAAGGCCTTATCCAAGGGCAGTCTGATTTCATACTTTCGGAAAACGGGGAAAAGCAGGCTGCTAATCTCGCAAAGAAGTTGGGTCAGATCCATTTCGCCGCCGCCTTCTCCTCCGACCTTGTCCGCGCGCACCGAACGGCCGAGATAATCACTCTTGAAAGAAAACTTGCCATTAACACAAGCCAGCTCCTCAGGGAGCGGAATTTTGGGAAGTACGAGGGTAAGCCGCAAGAATCTTTCAGCGAAGAAAACAAGAAGTTTTTGGACCAACTCGCCTCACTGCCTTATGAAGAAGGGAAAAAACTCAAAGCAGCCGAAGACATCGAGAACGATGACGAATTGACCGACCGCTTCATAACCTTCCTGCGCGAAATTGCCGTGACGTACCAAGAGAAAACGGTTTTGGTGGTTACGCACGCTGGCCTTATGCGTGCATTCCTCAAACACATCGGCCATGATTTATCCAGCAGCTTTATAGAGAACATCGCTTATTTCCGATTGCGCTCCGACGGGATTGATTTTCTTATTGATGAAACTTCCGGCATCAAATAGTGCTCCTTGACTATTTTCGCTTTTCAGTGTTTACTCTAGACAGAAATTTTACAACTTGGAGGTAGTTTCGAATGCAAGAACTTCTCGATTTAATGACGCAGATATGGATTAATTCCGGTCTGCCGACTTTCCGCTTTAACCGATTAACCGAAAAGAAATGGCATTTTGCAATCCGGCAGGAACTTCTTCCTCGGATCGAAATTTACTGGGCGAACCTCACGTATGCGTTATGTGAGAGGCAAGCCGTAAATTCGGTTTTCGAGGTTCCGTTCGCGGCAACCAACGAAGCCGCCATTATCTGGATTTCCAAACTGGAGTGCGTTTTCTCGGAACGTGCAGACGTTGATACTTCGAGAGTGCCGAAACCACACATTGTCCATCCGATAATGTTTGCTTTGGGTGGTCCGAGTGGGGTTGGCAAAACCGCAGTGATCAAAAAACTGAAAAGTGAAATGCCACAGACGGTATTAACTTTCCCCGCCTATACAACCAGGCCAAAGCGCCGCGATGAAATTGAGGGCGTTGATTATTATTTTCGCAACAATGCCGATTTCATATCGGCCCGCAAGGATCCTCGTTTTGGCTGTTTTATAGAGGCGCGGGGATTTTGGTATTGGACAAGTCCGATAGTTATTCTGCGGAGCGTTTGGCATGACTCGGACAAGATCTATGCGACCGTCATCCAGCAACGCCACGAATTAGAGCAAAGGAGGCGGCTTTTCCCGAAGTTACGCTGGATCTGGCTTAGCGCACAAGAAGAAGATTTGCTGGATCGTCTCGTGGGGCGGGGCGATGAAGACGTTCAATCGTCGATTGCCTTTAACCGCAAACTGGCAGCGCAGGTTGTCGACGACTTGGTTGATCTGCGCATCACGACAAAATCCGGCGAGCTTGATCGTGTCGCCGAACAAATCAAAGCATACTGCTTGAATCTGAAAGGAGCTTAACCGTGCAAGCGATTGTGACGATCTGCGATAAGCATTACAAAGTCCTCCTTCCCCTTTGGACGGAGAGAATTCGTTCTGTAACTTCAATGCCCGTTGTGGTTTTGGGTTTAGCGGGCGCGGAAATTTCCGCTTCACCGGATTACGAAGTGATCCCGGTCAATCCAATCGGCAATCCGTTTCCTACGGAACTGCCCGATCACGCATGCGCTGAAAAGCTGCGTGTCTTCCATCATCTGCCGGAAAAGTTCAGCGAAGTCCTGTTTGTCGACGTAGATGCTTTGGTGCTCAATGACTTTTGGACGGAGGCGAATTATTTTCAAATCGCCCAATCCGTACTCGTCGCAGCGCCCGACCTCTTTGTCGGCTACAAGGAAAAAATGGAAGAAGAGTTCAGGCCGTTCGACCCCGGCTTTCGGATGAAGTTTTTTTCCGATGGCCGATACTTCTACTTCAATACCGGGGTGTTCTTCGCATCACAAAGAATTCACGCCGATATTTTCCGCGCCACCCTAAAAAAGTGGTCGGAGTACGTGGGGTGCGTCGGCAGGTATCCCTCCATATTCGACCAGAACATCTTGAATTACTGCCTGATCAAATTCGGCGTCGAGGTTGTCCCCATGCCGGTACAAAATAATTGCCTGCGCCAGTACGATTCGGTTTGGATTGACGGTTGTTTGCGCTTAGGCGGGGAAAAGGTAAATGTATACCATTTCAACGGCGGCGAGGCGGCCGTTAAGCTACAGCGTTGGCATGAGTTCAACCAGAAATATGGAGCGTCGTGATGAGCATACCTCAACTTAGCCCGAGCATTGTCTGTTATAACGGCTCCTTCCAGGAAACTGCAAACCTATTAGGTGCGCTCGGTTGTCAACGGGCGCATATCGATGTGACGATGGGTTACAGCATCCATGGATTGTTTCGTTATGAAAACTTTGAACTCGGAGATAGATTACACTTCGATATGGGAGTCGATCTGCACATCTTCGATTTTCGCCGCCAATGGGAATACCAAGATTTGCCCCTTCGCGAGAACGACTGCGTGATTTTCCATTGGTTTCCCTGGACTAATCGGCACGAAGTGGAAAAGCTGTTAGAGCGGGGTTTCCCGCGCGGGATCCGTTGCGGCCTTGCCTTGGATTTGCAAGCGCCGCTCTCGGACGTACTCCCATTGTTCCCCGTAATTGATACCTTGATGGTCATGGGGATTGAAATTGGCGGCAGGGGAATTCCCTTGAATGAGAAGGCAATTTCGGATTTACGCAAAGCGAGATCAGCGGCGCTTGCCACGGGTAAGGAGATCTGCCTTGGCATTGATGGCGGTGTAAACGCAAAGACTTTCTCCGAGCTTGCCAAGCTTGCTGATACGCTTGTAGTGGGAGGATTGCTCTTTAATGCTCCCGATATTGCTGCCCAATGGTTGGAACTCAACCGTTGGCTAAAGGAGGCGTGATGAAAGAACGTTCAGGTGGAGAAGTTATTAACCTCGTTGTCGGCGAACTGCTGGAAGCGTTCCGCGTCGATCCGGAAAGGGCGATGGTGGTCGGCGTGGCGGGGAAGGTTGCCAGTGGCAAATCCCGCTTTACGGCAAAATTCTGCAAAACTTTGTCCTCTGTCCTGTCGGGCGAAGTGGTCTATCTCCCATTCGATCTCTGGATTGATCGCCAGAATCTTAATGCGCCAAGCTATCACGATAGGTTTTTACTCGGCGAATTCGGAGCCGCTCTTGAAAGTATCTCTTTGGGCAGTTTATGGTTTTGTCCGCGGCACGATCTGACGAAACATGGCTTCAATGGGGCGCAAGCTCAATTGAACTATGAATCCCTGGAGGTGTCGTGGCATCATCGAAGCTTTAGAAAGGTCAGCAGCCTGCACGAGCTGGCCGATCTCGGAGGCGCTTCCGGCGTTTACGCAGACGCCGATACCCAAAGACTTTACAGTCTCTTCTTACCAAAACGAAACGTCGCATATGTCATTGACGGCACTCTCGTTTTTTGGCCCGAAGAGATAAAGCCTTACTATCACCGGAAGATATTCATTGCCAGCTCTTGGCCAGAACGGGTGGCAAGGATGATACGGCGCTTTAACCGGCACGAAGTTTTTGGCAGAACCAACGAAACGGAGCGCGAGTACGTCGGCTTTCTGGTGTCCGAGGCAAAGCAGTGCGCCGACAATGAGATAGACCAGCAGCTTGACGATAGCATGATCGTCGTCAAAAGTTCGGTGGAAACTATCTCGAATTTGCTCGATCTCCATCATCTTCGCGGCGAACTGATGCGCGACGGCGATTGCGCTGCGGCTTATGCTCTTTCCCTCGAAGAAGTTGATGGCGCGTTGAAAGCGGCGCGTGAACACCTGGCTTCCATTGTCATGCCTGAACCGCTCTCGCTGCTCAGAGAGGAACTCAGCCATCTCATCGAAAGCAAACACTTGCTGTCCATTGAGGGCGTTGATGAGGTGCTGAGCCAACTGGCGGCAATCTTGTTAAGGTGATTTTTAGGGGTGATTTGATGTTTTATAACGTTGAATCGCCCCATTTTTATACATGATCACATCGTGATATCATTTACTCATGACAGATAAAAATTTAAATATGAATCCGGCAGATGAATTATTGCAATGCTTTGATGAACAAGGACGCGCCATTGAACCCCGGCGGCGCGGAGAAGTCCACACCGAACCTTTGCAGTATTGGCATGGCGTCGTCAATATTTGGGTTGCAGGAATTGATGGAAAGATTTTATGCTCGCGAAGATCGTCTTGGGTTTCGGGGAATCCCGGCAAATGGCAAAGTTATTTCGGCGGCCATGTGCGGGCAGGTGATTCATTCCGAGAGACAGCCATCCGGGAGCTTCAGGAAGAAATTGGACTGTCGGTTCATCCGGATATGCTTTATCTTGTAGATAAAGGGCAATATCTGCCGTCAAAACATTTTTATGAAAGTTATTTATATGTTTTCAGCGGAAATTTGGACGCGATAAAGTTCAATGACGGGGAAATCGATCAGGTTAAATGGTTGGGCATGGAGGAATACCAGCGAGACCGGGAGAACAACCCAACTCAATGGTGTAATGGCCTTTCGCCCGAAAACCAAGCGAGGATTAAAGATCGTCTCCATTTGGTTTGACAATGACTGCAGTTTGAGGTTTACTCTGGAAAGGTTTGTGAAGGTTTAAAATTTAAAATCGAACCACAGAAAGGAGGGTGTCATGCGTGATCCAAACGATTTTGCCATCGTCACTTCTTATTACAACCCGATGGGCTATGAAACCCGGCGCGTCAATTATGATTTATTCATTTCGGCGTTGAGCGGTTTGCGCGCGAACGTCATTACCATTGAATGCGCATTTCCGGGACAGGCGTTTGCGCTGCCGCCATCGCCTCAAATCATCCAGGTCAAGAGCGAAAGCGTTCTTTGGCAAAGGGAGAGGCTGGTCAATTTGGTCAACGCTTCTTTGCCCCTTTCGATTAAGTCCGTTGCATGGGTGGATTGCGACTTATTGTTTACCAACGTCAATTGGATTTCTGATGCGATGTCATTGCTCGATCGCTATCCGATTGCGCAGTTGTTCGAACGATGCATTCGCTTGCCCAAGGGACATCTGTCGTATCAGGGCGAAGGCAAGATATCAACGAGCTTTGCTTCGGTCACCACGAAGAACCCCGCAGTTCTCGCGCCTGGATCAAATCTAAAACATGGCATCACCGGAGGGGCATGGGCTGCGCGGTGTGAAGTGATCGAGGCTTGCGGATTGTACGAGTACGCAATTGTCGGCGGTGCTGACGATTACTTGGCCCATGCCGTTTATGGGGATTTCGATTCTGATTGCGTCAAACGCAAAATGGAATACGATCCGGCGTTGATTCGGCATTACCGCGAATGGGCGGAGTTATTTTATTCCCAGACGCGGGGAATGCTTGGCGTGGTGCCTGGCGACGTTCTGCATCTTTGGCACGGCGAATTGGACAACCGAAAATATTTCGATCGCCACAAGGAACTCCACCGATTGGGATACAATCCCTATCTCGATATAGTAGCCCCTCCGGGGCGGCCATTGGAGTGGTCATCCCACGCCAGCGTGCCCTTGCGCAATTGGTTCTACGATTATTTCCGGGAACGGAAAGAAGATGGATAGCGACTGCCTCATCGAAAGTAAAACGATGGGGCATTTTTTATGCGCGCTATCATTTGCAATTATCCCTAAAATATTGTTAAATGCCGGTAGTTCCAGGCATAACTGAAAATTTTCATAGGAGGATAAGCTGGTGGATAAGTTAGTGTACGGTTTCGATTTCGGCACCACTAATTCGGCAATTGCCATTCGTCGTCAGGGCGTGGCGGAGGTTTTGCCGATCGGCATGGATGGGAGCAGGACGGTGCGTTCCGTCTTATATTTCCCGGAAGATGAAAAACGCTTCTACGTCGGCGAAGAGGCGATCCTGAAGTACGTCGATGATGGTATGCACGGGCGCTTCTTGCAGTCAGTGAAATCCCTGCTTCCCGACCCTTCATTCAGGGGAACGGCGATCCGTGGTTTTGGGAATCAGGAAGTTTTCGAATTGGTCGCAAAGATTATCCGCAACCTCAAACAGCGCGCCGATGTATTGCTTGGCGCAGATGTGCAGTCGGTGGTTCTCGGGCGTCCGGCAGTATTCTCCGAGATCCCGGAAAGGGACAAGGTCGCGGAAGATCGCCTTGTGGCGGCTGCGCGCGAAGCGGGTTTTACGGACATCCGCTTACAGCTTGAGCCGATTGCGGCGGGCCTGCACTACGAAGAGACGCTCGATCGGGAACAGATTGTCTTGGTGGCTGATTTTGGCGGAGGCACTTCGGATTTCACAATCATGCGTTTGTCGCCGGAGCGAAGATACCAGCCCGACAGGAAAACTGACGTTCTTGCCAATGGCGGCGTCTACATCGGCGGGGATAGGTTTGATTCCCAAATCATGGCCCACAAGCTCTTCAAATATTTTGGGGAAGATACGACGTTCAAGTCGCTCAATAAGACGTTCCCGTTTCCGGCACATCTCCTTGCGAAGCTTCGGAAGTGGCAGTTGATCCCATTTTTGAAGGATAGCCATACGAGGCAGATCATCAGGGAACTGCTGCAAAACTCCAGCGATGTGGAAGCTATTAAACGGCTCAAGACGCTCATCGAGGAAAATTTGGGCTTCGCTTTATTCCGCTCAATCGAGAAGGCTAAAGTTGGACTCTCCGAGCATGACTTAGAAGAAATCAGTTTTCACGAGTCTGATATTTCCATCAAGGAAAGCATTTCGCGGGCGGAGTTCGACATCATTATCGGCGAAGAGATCCGGGAATTCGACAAATGCATCAATCGGGTTACAGAGCATGCCGGAATTGGATTGCCGGATATCCAAGTGGTGTTTGTTACGGGAGGGACGTCCCTCGTACCCCGAGTCCACGACTTCCTTGTCGCAAAATTTGGCTCAGGCAGAATTCGTACTGGCGACACTTTTACTAGCGTCGCTGCCGGATTGGCACTGAGCTGATGTAACTGCCCCGCATTAGCAAGCCCCGCGCTTGCAATCTGCGGGACATTTTTGTTACGATGGAATCACAACCGAATATATCAAGAGCGCGGAGATGCTAAGGGATTTGGCCCGATGCTCCGCCCGCAACCAGCTGGCTCGTCAGCGCGGTGCGAAATCCAACCCTTCACTGGGGTAGATATCATGTTTCCATATCAACCGCTCTGAAGGCGGTTGTTTTTGTTCTTTGAAAAAATAAAAGGAGATCCACAATGAAGAAACCTCTGACCGTCCTCGACAACGTCTGGGCGTTAGTTGGCGCAACCTGCGAAGAAGAAAAGGAGCACTCGTTTCCCAGAGACGAAATTTCCGTGAAGATTAAAGCGTGCGCCCAGATTCTCCTGCAGTCGCGCCTGCCCAGAAGCTGGGTGGTCGCCCGTCTGCCCGAGCTGAGGAGATTGGGCTTCGCCGCGCAATACGCCGGGACCTACAACGCGCTTTTCGGCCTCTACGACAAGCTCGCGGAAAAATACGGCATCGTTTTCGAAGAGCGGTATTGCCGGGCGGCGCAGGCGTTCGTCGCGCGCGTGCCGCGGTACGAAAAGGAAGACCCGAACGCTTTGGGTTACAAAATCCACGTGGCATCCTACTCCGCCGACGATTTTTCGTTGGGAACCGTTCCTAAGGAAAAGATGAGGGGCATCGCGTTGTTCCGCGATCTGGAAGCCGCGGGATATAATCCCGTGGGCGAGGTGTTTGATAAGGGTTCGCTCTTTGGAAAATCCCGCTACCTTCGGATTTACGCCCGTTGGGCGAAAAAAACGAAAAAGTAGATAGCGGTAAGTTCAGGGAGGCTAACCACACCCTCCCTTTTTATTAGCCTTGGTTGCCGATGGTCAAGTTGGATGCCGCAACTGCAGCTTTTCATCCAATCGCGTCCATGTTATCGTATATCCCAGAGAAAGGAGACGCATGCTGTTCTTTGTAATCTTGCTAGCTATTGGATACATCGTCCTCTTCTGGCAATGGCATCGATTGCGCCAAGCCAAGCGGGTGATCGGCGCGTGGCACGAACTCCACGACGCCATCTTTGCCCACTTCCGGGATAACGATTTTACAATTGCGGACTGGCACGCCCTGCTCCCTGTCTGCCGGATGGTTGACAAGCGCTACGATTCTTGCATCCGGCCGTTCAAGAACGACTCGTGCGAGATATTCGTCCTCGACATTCTCCGTACCCTGCGCGACGATCCGGAGATGGCACGATGAAACGAAAATGCATCGTCGTCTTCCTCGCGGCAGGAATCGGCATGACAGTGGCCTGCGCACCGTACACGAAGCCGCACAACGTAGTCCAACCGCCCGCAACCCCGCAAGAGCAGAAGCCCCACGATATATCGGGGCTTCTTTTTTCCAATAGCTTGCGTTTTTCCTGATTTTCTGTCATAATCATTCCAGAGGTTTTCAAAAATGTACCATAGTTATCAACTACGGCTTCCGGGCACCGTCACGGTTCTCGCGAAGGGCACTACCAAAAGGGCGGAAACGATTTCGTTCTCCGCCGACGAACGCATATCGCTCAAGGCCAACGGACTGCATCTGGGCGATGGCGTCGAATTGCAAATCGATTGGCCGATTCGGCGGGGAGACCTGTTCCCCATCGTTTTCGTCGTCCGAGGGATTGTTTTGGAAAGCATTGCTCCGGGACGGGCGACCATCAACATCTCGAGGCGTGAATTCCAAGTGCGGCCGACCATCGCGGATGGCATCGTCCCACCGGTTCCGTGTTGAACATAGGGGAGGCGTTCCATGTCCTGCTTGCAAGACTACCAACATTCGTGCGAGGGAAAGATCAGGTTTGAGACGGCATGGGAAGCAGATGTGGCGGCACGGATGTACGAGGGGATGCTTTGGGAGCGCATGCTCTACTATCCTTGCTGGTACTGCGGGCATTGGCATATCGGCCACGACCGTCCGTCGCCGAAGTACATCCTAGCGTGGGCGTTCCGAAGGGCCGCCCACTTTTTATTCACAGCCCACCATTTGAAAAATATCATATACTGAAATCAGCGGTACCATTCCCAATTTAGGAGACCACAGACTTATGAGCTGGTCAGCCCTACGGTATCAACCCAACGCAGTGAGAGCTTTCCGCACCGCACGTCGCGCAGCCCGCGAACGAAGGAGCCGGAACGAACCTGCCAGACGCAAGCTCAAGACTGAAGACCTGATAAAGATTTTTGGCTTGGGCGATTTGAACCATAGTATTGCAGTGCTCCAAAGACTCAAACGGATGAAGGGGCGGGTACGGGGAACTGCCGAAAATAGACCATTCCCTCAGCGGAAGTTCCCAGACCGTAACAAGCATCACCTGACTCCGCAGTGCCGCAAGGGAGAGGCGTACTACGGCGGTGGCATCCGCAATCTTCTCTTGATCCGCATCAGCCGTCACGATGCTTGGCACAAGGCGTTCGGTGTGATGACCCTGGAGGAAGTCATAACGTTCCTCGTGCGCTGCCGCGAGGTCGCTACCGGCATCTGGATCGCTGCCACGGTTGCAACGACCTTCGCCGACCGCAGGCGGAAAGCGACTATTCATCGCGCGCGCCGCTTCCGCCTGAAAGCAGCGTGAGACGATTTTCGGGCGACACCTGTCTATGGTGCCGCTCGATTTTTTTGTCGCAGGAAAATATGATACCATGAAGTCAGAAGCAGTCCGCAATCGAACAAGGAGGAGGTCATGGCTGAAGACGAACGCAACATCAAACTTGGAGCATTCACCTGCCTCTGCGGCGCAGAAGCCCAGAAGCTTGACGGCGTTGGCCTCACCGACCGACGCGAGATGTATGTGTGCTGGACTTGCCCCGAGTGCGGCAACGGGGTTTCCTGTTCGGTGAAGCTCTCCGATCTATGGAGAGCGTGCCCGCCGCACGGATCGAACGAACAGAAGCTCATCGAGCCGCCCTATACCGAACCAAAACCAATCCACTTCACACGGAAAGATGCCGAATTGATGCGGATGGGGCACGTTTATATCGAACTTGACGAAGCATCCTCGTCCGCTTGACACGGTTTGCGACTTGGGCGTATACTCGCTAATAGCTGTTGACGCATCTGCGTCAGGAGAAAGAGCAGGGTGAAGCGTAACCTATCAAACGGACGTGGTATCCCGTCTCGGTCAACTCGATAGTTGTTCTCCATTGCGTACGCAAAAGGCGAAACGCCTGCCCTTCCTAGCTCCGCTTGCGGAACTTGTGAACCGGTAGCGCATCTCCCTCCGGGAGCGCCAAATCAAACAGCGGGGCGGTATCACTTCGGTGATGCCGCCCCTTAACTTTTTTATGGCAAACAAAAAAGGCGATGCGTTTGGCGACGCTCGCCCAATGGAACTCGGCACTGCCGTGATTTTCATGCTTCAATGACGGATTCATCAATCATCTCCTCGGGATCCGGCTCGTACTTGCGAATAGCATCGCCGCCGATGCGATGGCGGAACGCGTGGAGGATCGCTTTCGGTGCTTGGGTTCTCGAATAGACGGGACTTTCTTTCCGCAATCCATAGCTCAATTTCACGCTTTGGAAATCGTATTCTCCCACTTGGAGAATCCAGCTTGTGTGGGTGGCAAGCTCGAAGAACGTCAGGGCGTTCATTGGCTTGCCAATTGCCTTCGCGATACCTTTCATAATATCGAAAGCCGAGTTGGTGGTTGATGCCCCCTGCGGCAGTTCGCGTATGTCAGCTATGCCGCAGTAGACGATTACGGCAGCTTGCACGACGTATTCCACAAGCGCTCCGGGAGCATATTCAAACGTTTCAATTTTCAATTCCATCGGAACCTCCCTTACTGCTTGGATGGTAGCAGATTGCCATGCCCGGTGTCCAATTGATTTTCGGTGCGCCAAAAAAAGTTGAGGGGCGTTCCGGCTCAGTGGAACACCCCTTTCGCCCGTCCGACCAAGGAGAATGGACGCGGAGGACGGGAAACAAACTATGCATGAAACCGGAGCGGGGCGGGGTTGAACCGCCGACCAGCGGAACTGGAAATTCGAACTGTCCGCCGCTCTACCAGCTGAGCTACCGCCCCATATGATGAACCAAGATGAATTGTACGCCGCGCGTTTTCCGTTTGTCAAACTTTTTCTACAAGCGGCTTGATCTGTTCGTTTATGAATAAAACAATCGAATCCTCGCCGGGGAAATCAAACTCGGAACAATCACCCTCCTCCGCGGTGCTGCCAAGCGCTTCGTGGTACATTCGGTAATTCCGATGGTCGGGATATTTTGTTTCAATGTTTGCCAAGTGAGCCATCAGGAGGCGGTAGGCCTCTTTACGTATCGCCTCGTTCCCGTACGCCCGCGAAACGATCGCCGACATTTCGGCCATCAGGCGGTTCTCTTCTTCTTGGTTTCTCGGCGTCTCGAACGGCATGACTCCATCATACGGCGGTTTCAGCGGGGAATCAAAAACGGAGATTTTTCAAAGTGGCGGTCTGTATAACATGGTATGCTGAATACAGCTACAGGAAAGGCAGACTTTTGAAAACACTTTCCATTGGTATTATAATCAGAGGCATGAACGAGATGGGAGCATTCTTCGACGCCGACTTCGAAAATGCAAGGCACCATGCGCCGGTGCCGGAACATATGGCCGAGGAACGGGAAAGGAGGATTGAAGCGTACCGGCAGGAGATCGGGAAGTTTCTCGATTTGCCCTACCGGTTTGATTTGCCTGCCGGGCACGTGCGGCTGACCGACCAATATCCTGATAATTTTTATATGTGCCGCAACGGCAACCGCACTGCGGCCGCCGGATTCATCGAGGAACTCATCGAGGATTCGCTCGTGGATTTATCTCCCGAACGGAAGGAGGGATTAAGCGCGCAGCACCGGCTCATCGCCGACATGCCGCTCGACCGATGGGAGGTTGATGCAAATGGTAACCGGCAGAAAGCCGTTGCCTGGCGTACGCCGGAAGAAATGGGACGCATGAAGGCGGCGCTCGAAGAAACCTGCCGCATCATTGATTCCCTTTTGGCTCCCGCCAAGCCCAAAACCCCCGCAGCTGGCACGGTACAGTGACGGGCTTCCCATGCTCGCATGACGGCGCAGATCTCTTGCGCCGCTTTTTTTATTGCAAAAACCGAGAAAAAGGCATACGATTTATTTAACGAAGATTTAATCTTCGAGCTGTGGATTACGAAATCATTTGAATCGTCGGTTTCGTCGGAACGAAAACGGCCCGCAATGAGGTGCGGTTTTTTTGTTGCTGACACAAAATCATCCAAAACAAATCACAGAACTGGCGGAAACGATCACGCGATCACAAACGAGAACACGGCGTGGAGGTAGTTCGCAATGTAGCCGTTCACGGAACGCGGGAGCGAGGTTATGAGCCCGTGGAACAGCTTCATCGAACGGAAATCGAACTCGATCTGGAAGCGGGAGCGGTAAAGCTTCTCCTGCCACCACGTGGCGATGCGTCTCATGCTCTTGAGCGGCCGGATCATGATCCAGCGCCATCCCTCGACGTTCATGTCGCGCTCCAGCTGCTTCGAGACGTAGCCCGCGTCGGCGATGATGACGCCGCCGATGTCCTGGTTGATCGAACGGAATATCTCGCGGTCGCTCTTCGTCGGCGCGGTGAAGCGGAGGCCGAGCAGGCGCTTCTCGGCGTCCCGCGTCATCGTCATTTTGATCCCGTAATACCAGCCTTTTGAGCTGTGGCCGAAGGTTGCGAGGCCGCGCATCGTGCGGTGGGAATCCGCGTTCTTTTTGAGGCAGACCGGAATGTCCGTCGCATCCGTATACTTCACGGGATGGGCGAACCTCTTCCCGATGCGCATGATGACGAAAAGAATCTTCATCACGATGACGCCCATGCGGTTGATCGACTCGACGAGCGTCTTGTACGAGCAATCGAGCGAGGACTTGAAGTCGTCGTAGACCGATTTCTTCGTGGCGCGGGTGCTCGTATGCTGGTAGACGGCGAGCGTGAGCGCGTCAATCGGTTCAATTTTCAATGGCCGACCTTGGGGATGTGATTTGTTTGAGAGCTTGATTCTGAACTGCTGCACTAATTGGATGATTTTGTCTTTTACGGTGTAGAATGTTTGCGGGTACATAGAATACGAAAGCGGCCATAACTGGCCGCTTTCGTATTCTATGACGGATCGTCAAAAAATGGAATCTAAAGCCTTTTCGTAATTCACAGCTTCGAGGAGCATAATGGAATCGCCGATTCTCAATTCACCCTATGCAGAGCCGGATCGGCACTTCAAGTCCAACGATCGCGGCCTCACGGACGAGGTGGCGCGCAGCCGCCGCGCGAGCAGCCTTTATATCCCTGTCCCGAGGGCGAAGACAAAACAGCAAAAGCTCGACCTGAACCTCGCGGAGGGCGCGTTCGGCAGCGAACTCCAAAAAGAGAACGAGTTCGTCAACAAGGTACGGGCGAAAATAAAAGCGTGGCGCGAGAGCGGATACCCGGGCATCACGAAAACATCTCGCGACCTCCTTGCCTACTGGAAAGACGAAACGAGGGAGAACAAGCTGTTCTTCTGCCAGATCGAGGCGCTCGAAACTTTCATTTTTGCGAACGAAGTCGCCGAGAAATCAGGGGAGAGTTGGCTCGTGAACGAACTCAAAAAGGCGAACGCGGACGCGAACCCCGGCCTTTACCGCATGGCGCTCAAGATGGCGACCGGATCGGGGAAGACGGTCGTGATGGCGATGATCATCGCGTACCACACGCTGAACAAGATCCGCTATCCCCAAGACACGCGGTTCACCGATGCCTTTGTGGTCGTTGCGCCGGGCATCACGATCCGCGACCGCCTCTCGGTGCTGTACCCGAACAACCCTCGCAACTATTACCGCGAGCGCGACGTCGTTCCGTACCAAGATTTTGAGTTGCTCCAGCAGGCGGTCGTGTTCATCACCAATTTCCACCAGCTCGAGCAGCGGCAAAATCCCCGCCTGCCGTTGGGATCGGTATTGAAGGCTGCCGAACTTATCAAGGAGGAAGTGATCAAGGAAACTCCCAACGCCATGGTTCTGCGCACGTTCAAAAGCATCCTTGGCAAGCCGCGCGTTCTCGTCATCAACGACGAAGCCCACCACTGCTACCGCGAGAAGCCAACAAAGGAAAGATTCGTTGGCGAAGACCGGAAGGAAGCAGACGAGAACAACAAGGCGGCGCGCGTCTGGATCAGCGGCCTTGAGGCGCTTTCGAAAAAGATCCAAGTGAGCGCCATCGTCGACCTCTCGGCGACGCCATATTTCTTGAGCGGATCGGGATATCGGGAGGGAACGCTGTTTCCTTGGACCATATATGATTTTTCGCTGCTCGATGCGCTCGAGTGCGGCGTCGTGAAAATTCCGCGCCTGCCGATCGAATCCGACACCATCAAGCAGGACGAAGAGCCCGAATTCCGCAACCTGTGGCTCCACATCCGGGAGGACTTGCCGAAGAAGGGGTTGAAAACCGGCGATTACGACCTTTCGGTTCTCGTCCTGCCCAAAACGCTCCAGGAGGCTCTCGAATCGCTCTACGGCAGCTATGAGCAATCCTATCGGGCGTACGAGTCGGCGAAAAAGGACAACCCGAACGTCATGCCGCCGGTCATGATCGTCGTTTGCAACAATACTGCGGTGTCGGAACTGGTGTACCGGTGGATCGCCGGTTACCAGCGGGAAACGGCGAGCGGGAAAACGAAAATCGAAAAGGGCAATATGGAAATTTTCCGGAACGAAGACGGCGTGCGGTTCCTTGACCGGCCGAATACGCTGATCATCGACAGCGCGCAGCTTGAGAGCGGCGAGAAAGTCGGTGACGAATTCAAACAGATATTCGCAAAAGAGATAGAAGATTTCCAAAAAGAATACAAAAAGCGGTTTGCCGGGCGTGAAGAACCAACGGATGAGGAGGTTTTACGTGAGGTCATGAATACGGTCGGGAAACCCGGGAAGCTTGGCGAGAACATCAAATGTGTCGTCTCGGTGTCGATGTTGACTGAAGGTTGGGACGTGAACACAGTGACCCACATCCTCGGAGTCCGCGCCTTCTCGACGCAGCTCCTCTGCGAGCAGGTCGTCGGACGGGCGCTCCGGAGGGTGGACTACGGCGTTGACGAGAAGACTGGGCTGCTCTCGCCGGAATACGCGGAAGTGTACGGCGTGCCGTTCAACTTCCTCAAGGCGGAGGGCGGGCCAACTACGGTGCAACCGCCCAAGGTGATCCACCGCGTCCACGCGATGCCCGACCGGGAGCAATACGAGATCACCTTCCCGCGCGTCGAAGGATACCGGTACGAGTTGGACGAGGCGAAACTCGCCGCGCATTTCACCGAAGGCTCAAGAACGGTAATTGAGAATGAGCCAACCGAGGTGACAAGCAGCGGCATCGTCGGCGAGGAAACGAAAGAAACGATGGTGAAAATCAAGGAACGGCGCGAAGGCGAGGTGGTGATCCGGCTCGTCCAGGGACTGCTCAAAAGGTATTACACCGACGCCGACGGGAACGAAAAGTACTGGCTTGGGCCGCAGCTCATGCGGATCGCCGAGGAGTACGTGAAGCGCCACGTCGTCCTCAAGGACCGCATGGTGATAGGATACCTTCTGGTCGGCGAATATTTCTCCGGCGCGCTCACGAAAATTCAGCAGGCGATCGTCGCCGAGAATATCGAGCACCGGGAGAACAAGAAGCTCCTGCCCATCCTTGCCGCCTACGACCCGATAGGGTCGACCCGCTACGTCGATTTCCTCACGACGAAGCCGGTTTGGGAAACGGCAAAGAGCCATCTGAATTACGTCGTCGCGGACACGGAGGAATGGGAGCAAGGCGTGGCGAAGCGGCTGGAGCAGATGCCCGAAGTAATCTCCTATGTGAAGAACCAGAATCTAGGGTTCGCGGTTCCCTACGAGCATCAGGGCGTCGCGCATCATTATTTGCCAGACTTCATCGTCAAAATTGAGGGTCTGGACAAATCCGTCCTTTACCTCATCCTTGAGGTGACGGGAAAGAAGGACGACAAGAAGACGATGAAGGTAAAGACGGTGAAGGAATTTTGGGTTCCGGCGGTGAACAATGCGGGGCGGTTCGGGAAATGGGCGGCGCTCGAGGTGCAGGACATCCACGAGGTGCAGAACCTGATCCATGCCGGACTCGCGGAGGGGTTCGAAAACGTAAAAGCAGGAACGCTGTTTAATAAACGATAACCAAAAAAATCATGCCAAGGAAAAAAATGTCACAACCGACAAACGCCGCTCCGGTGGAGTCGTACAAGCACCGCGAGAAGCGCGTCCGAATTCCAACGCAGGAAGAGTCCGTCAAGCTTCCGGCGCGGGACAAGCAGCCGATGAAGAAAAAATATGATTACGATCCGTCGCTCGACCCGCAGCTCGTGTGGGCCGGCAAAAAAGAGGCGGGGGCGGAGTTCGGCGTGGCGACGGTGCCGATTTACGTCCAGGAGAATATCGCGCCCGAAGCCATCATCGCGCGCCTCAAGGCAGGCGCGAAGGAAGATTTCCAACCATTGCTTTTCGGCGAAACGGCGCAGATGCAGTTCTCGAAAGCAGTTGATTTTTACAAGCACGAGGAAAATTGGCGCAACCGCATGATCCTCGGCGACTCTCTGGTCGTAATGAACAGCCTGCTCGAGAAAGAAGGGCTGCGCGGCAGGGTACAAACAATCTATATTGACCCGCCGTATGGAATAAAATTCGGGTCCAACTGGCAGGTCTCAACGCGCAAGCGCGACGTAAAGGATAATAAGCTTGAAGATTTTATCCGCCAGCCGGAACAAGTGAAGGCGTTCCGCGATACATGGGAACTTGGCATACATTCTTATCTTTCGTACTTAAGAGATCGACTCACGGTAGCTCGCGAACTGCTCACTGAAAGCGGATCGTGTTTTGTGCAGATTAATGATGAAAATGTTCACCATATTCGGGAATTGATGGATGAGGTTTTTGGATATGACAATTTAGTTGCCCATATAGTTTTTGTAACACGAGGGGTTCTAAGTTCGGCGGACATTGTAAGTAAATTCGATCATTTATGCTGGTACGCTAAAGACAAGAAAACGGTAAAGTTTCGACAATTATTTACGGAGAAGAGTGAGGAAGATTTTGGAAACTACCCCTATTTTTGGGCCAAAGATGGGAGTCTTCAAAATGCGACAAAGGATACACCACCAGATCAACGTTTTGCGTTTGCCGATTTCAATTCGTCCGGCCTGACACCCACATGTGTTTTCCCGATCGAAATAAACGGGCGAACATATATGCCGCGCCCTGGAAAGTCTTGGAGAACAAACAAGGCGGGAGCTGAACGGCTTATAAAAAAAGAAAGGTTGGTGCCAAGGGGCAATAGTATTTCTTATATTACCTATTTAAATGAATTCCCCGTTTCTCGAATTACAAATCTTTGGAATGATACCGGACCGCAGTTGGGGAAGATTTATGTGGTTCAGACTTCCGAGGAAGTAAATAAGCGATGTGTATTGATGACGACTGATCCGGGTGATTTGGTTATTGATCCTACTTGCGGATCTGGCACGACTGCATATATTGCCGAACAATGGGGTCGTCGTTGGATTACGGTGGATACTTCACGTGTCGCGCTTGCATTGGCGCGTACGCGTCTCATGACGGCAAAATTTCCCTATTATAAACTTAGGGAAAGAAATGTTGTTGCGTCTGGATTTGAATGCAAAACTGTGCCACATGTAACTCTCAAATCTCTCGCCAATGACGAGCTGCCGGAACAAGAGGTGCTTTGCGATCAGCCATTTGAAAACAAAGAAATCACGCGCGTTTCTGGGCCGTTTACCGTCGAATCGTTATCGCCGCACCGGATCTCAGACGCGCAGGAAATGATTTCTTCGGAGCACTTTGTCGAAACCGTCATCTCCAACCTGCTCAAGTCCGGCGTTCAAACCGGTCAAAAAGGTGCCCGGGTTGAATTCGCTAATTTAGATATTCTCCCCGGCGGGCCGGAGATTCAGGCGGCCGGCGAATACGAGACCGAAAACGGGTTGAAGAAAGTCGCCGTTTCCATCGGGCCGGAATTCGGCAGCGTTGACGACGACTTCATCCGGGACGGCGCGAGCGTCGCCAAGCGGTTCGCAGATCTGCTGGTCGTCGCAGCGACGTCCTTCGACGCGTCAGCATTCTCAATGCCCGCCGAAATAGGCAACTTGAGAATCATGCGGGTGAAAATAAATCCGGATTTATCAATGGGCGATCTGTTGAAGAAAACGGGATCCGGCAACCTTTTCCTCGCGTTCGGCGAACCGCAGGTGAATATAAAACAAACAAAGGAAGGAGTTGTCGCCGAAGTCGTCGGCGTGGATGTCTACGATCCCGTGACGAGCGAAATCCGTTCAAGCGGCTCCGGCGATCCCGAGCACGAAATCGCGGCATGGTTCATAGACACCAATTACAACGGCGAGGCATTCTTCGTAACGCACGCATATTTTCTCGGAGCCGACAAACCCTACGAGAAACTGAAAAAAGCTCTCAAAGCCGATATCAACGAAAGCGCATGGGAAGAACTTTACTCAACCGTATCTCGGCCGTTCCCAAAGCCAAAAACCGGTCAAATCGCCGTGAAAGTGATCAACCATTACGGAGACGAGGTGATGAAAGTGATTCCAGTTTCCTGAAATGCCATTTGCTATCCAGATTTTTGGCTGATAGTCGACTTCGGAAGCCAATCTATCTGGAGCACTCCCCATGCTACGAAGGTGATAAGCACACCAAAAGTCATTGCGAGCGGAAAATTATGGAACCAAGCGGCAAGAGATCCGATGACTGCGGACGCAGATCCAATGATAGAGGCGGCGGAAGATAATGTTGAAAATTGGCCGTAGCTATTTTCAAATTCGATTACGGTCATTTTTTTGTGGGAAAACGGCACAAAGAGGAATCTGAACGCGATCAGGACGACCGGGAAGCCCACCGCCACCAATATTCCAAGGAGCAGTTTGTTTTGCCAAAACAGATAAAGCGTGAGCAGCCATGGAAGCCACGAAATGAAAGGAATCATGAATGCATTCGCGTTCTTTTTCTGATGATCGTCTAAAATCTCCCACTTGAGAACCTCGTCCCTGTTCAAGAAAGAAGTTTTTCCCAACGTGCGTATTTTAATGTTGTCGTCGTTCACTTTGAGCAGCAGGACGTCCAGGAGCGGCTTCGTTTTACCGTTGAAATAAATATCCGCTCGGGGGGCGGAATGCCTCATCAACGAATAGTTCAATGCTATGAGGATGAAAACGGAAAAGACCTGGACCGAAAATATCGAAATCCAGAAAATGCTTCCCGAAAGAAGTTCCAATGCGAAGATGAAAATGACGAACATTGAAAATATCTGCAAGAAAATGGTGTTGATGTTCGTGACCCTGTCGAAAATTCTTTCCGCAGCGTCCTTATTAATTTCGGGATCGGGGTTTGGGAGTCCGTATTTTCCTTTACCCAAAATGCTCGCTGCGACGGTGCAATAGCTCCCAATGAGAAAAATGATGGCAAAATCAATCCAGTGGTAATTGACGGGGGCGACGTACGCAGGAATCTGCGAAGCCCAACCCATGATGAAATCCTTGAAGCGCAGCAGAGTTCCTATGGCGATGATACCCGGCGGGAGTAGGAAATCGGCTAAAAACCAAAGCCCGGAAAATTCAATTTCCCAATCACGGTTGTCCGTGAATGCTTTTTGATCGGCGATGATTTTGCCAAAAAGATGCGTAAAATATGCGGCAATCGATAGTATAATCGCGGGGGTGATCCACGGGGATAAATCCTGCCAGTTCATGCGTCAATCATATGGCTCTGCCGGAGAGGGGTCAAATCGGAGGCGGGTTATCAACTTGATCGCTCTGGACGCGCGGATGCAACTGCGTCATCCCTGTTAATGCAGTCAAAGGTCGCAGGCAAAAAAAGAAAACCAACATGGGAAGGCATTATATGGGTGACATCAACGGCAAGTTCTGGTTTGGGGTGCAATCGAGCGATGACGCGTCGTTTTTCGGCGGCGATGAGATCGAGCCGAGCTGCATCGAGTATTTTTTCGACGGGGGCGACATGCCGGACATCGAGTCGGGGATCGGAGTGTGCAAGCAGAAGCTCGGCAAATACAAAATCGAGCTTGATGATTTCTTCAAAGATCACGAGGGATGGAAGGACGAGGAAGTGGCTGAGGCACTCAAGGTCGCGAAAGATCAAGCGTTGGAACTGCTCTCGTGGTACGCGCGGCTCGAGCTTGGATTGAAGATCCAGAAGTGCGTCGCGGAAAACGGCTCCTGCGGGTTCGAGGCGGAATTCTGAAACTGGACTTTTTCCGAAAGCCGCGTCATCATTGAGTTATAACTGAATATCAGATAGAGACCTAACCCCGGACGAGCTTTTCAATGCTTTTCGGGCATGGTTGCAAACCCAGTCAAGGATAAAGACCCCATCATATGGGAACGCCTTGACTGGTCATAGCTGGAAACGGCTATGGGTGGCCCTTCGGGACCATCGCCCATGTGGTGGGTTTTTTGCCGCCTAAAAAATGATCAACGATTTCTTCATCAACCTCATAAGGAAGTACCAGCGCGACATCTCGCCGGAATTGCAACGGCGCGGCGTGGAGTGCTTTTTCAACCCGAGCTGTTCCGAATATGCCATTGGGTGCCTGCAAAGATTCAATCTCGTAAAGGCCGGATTCTATATCGCCTACAGGCTGTTGAGTTGCAATCCGATCAACGCCCGGCGCGTGAGGGCGAAAGCATAAAAATATAAAAACAAAACACTATGGCTAAAGAATACAAGACACTCGTCTTCCCCGACACCATCGAGGGAAGGGTGAAGATGGCAAAAGACATTGACGCATTGGCGAACGACGGTTGGGAAGTGAAAAGTAAGGAGGTGTCCGACCAGGGGTGGGATGCGGGGAAAACGTGCTGTCTCGGCGCGCTCTTTCTGCCGCTCGCGCTCCTCGGCAAAAAGGAGAAAGTGATAACGCTCATCATGGAGCGGGAGAAAGGCCGCACGGAAAACCAAAACTCGACGGGCGAAAAATAAAAATAGGAAAACATACTATGGAAGAAGAAAATAAAAATGGTGAATCTCCGAAACAAGAAGGTGGCCGGAAAAGCGCCATGCGCGGGATTTTTATCGGCATCCTTGTATTTGCGGTCATCTTCGGCGTCATAGCAATGGTCGGATCAAGCGGATCAAATTCGGGCAACCCCTCCGCACCTTCCGCCCCGTCTGGCTGTAGCGACCCAAATCTCCAACAGCAGGCACAAACGATAGACTACAAACAACTCGAAAAGGATCCTGGATCCTTCAACGGCACGATCGCAGAGTTCACCGGCCAGATTTTGCAAATCCAGCAGTCGGATAGCCAAGGCATCATCCGCTTAGCCGTCGATAAGCTATTCGGAGACGCATGGAACCCGGGTGATGTTGTGTATGTGAGTTATCAAGGAAGCACCAATGCCGTGCAGGGCGACATCGTGAACGTCTACGGGCCGCTTACGGGATCGCAGACTTATACCTCGCAGGCGAATTTCCACATCACCGTCCCAAGCATGACGGGATGCGTCATAGAAGAGGCATCCTCTTCGGCGGCCGCAGCAACAGTTCCGCCTCCGGCCCCTGCCGTTCCCACGCCAACGCAAAAACAAAATCCCGCACCGGTCACAGGCCAAGCAACTCCCAATTCCGCACCGCAGATTCCGGCCACGTCTCCTACTCCCAAGACATGGCACACTGCGACCACGGTTACTGCGGCGACTACCGAAAACACCCCGCCATTCAACATTCAGGGAACCCAGTGGAGGGCGACATGGAGCTGCCAAGCTGCCTTGCCGGTGAACACGACACCAACGGTTTTCGCCGAATCCACTGATGGCCTTGGGGGAGATTCCGTGGCCGAACCAAATACCTGCCCGTCGGGAAACACTACCTATTTCTACGACGGGCCCGGGACGTATTATCTCAAGATAAACATTTACGATCCCGCCACAATGACCATAACTATAGAGGATTACTATTAATGGTTGCTTAAACCGCCATGAAAACGTTCTGGCAAAATTACAAATTCGCGATCGTGACCTTTCTCATCCTGTCTGCCGGTTACGGTGGCTATCGGGGAGTCGCGGCGTTCCAATCCTACGAGCAGAACCAGATCAACGCGGCGGTGCAGGCGAAAGCGAACCAGATCGAGCAATCTCTTATAGTTCCGTCGTCAACGCCAGTCGTCGCAACTACGACGAGTGTGAGCGTCGATGCGCGTGTGGGCGAACTCGAAACGGAAATCGCGCAGCTCAAGGCGGCGCAAGTGGCATCGCCGAAGAAGAGCGCGACAGTCGCCAGTACTGCCCAGATCGCGACATTGCAAAAACAGGTAACAGCGCTCAAGAACGCCACGAGCAACGCGCCGGTCATCACGTTCGTGAATCCGACGATCATGATCGCGAATTACGAGAATACCGTTTCCATAAACGGCTCTGGGTTCGAGGCCAATGCCCGCGTGAAGCTCGGCGACACCAATCTCCAGACCACGGGTTCGATAACGCAGACCCTCATCTCGGCGCACTATCCCTCCGGTTTCAACCCGGGGCTTTACGATGTGACGGTCACGAACCCCGACGGCGGGCAATTCGTCTTTCCTGGGGCAGTGACAATACGGCCAGGCTCGCCAATAACCGAAACCAGTAATACATTAACAACATCGCAAATCGTCGCCAAGGTGTCGCCGTCGGTTGTTCTCATACGCACAAACCTCGGATGCGGCAGCGGGATGGTGGTGCAGCAGTCCGGCGGTTACATCCTCACGAACAACCACGTGATCAGCGGTGCGAATACGATTACGGTATACACGCCGGACGGCAGCCCGTGGAACGCGACAGTCATCGGCACCGACCCATCGGAAGACCTCGCGCTCATTTCCATAAATAACAGCAACCTTCCGCCGGTTACTTTCGGGGACTCGAGCGACGCATCGCTGCCGCTCGGGTCGGATGTGGTGGCATTGGGGTATCCCACCACCTGCAACACCGACCAGACGATTGATATCGAGCCGGGCATGGTCACGGCGCGGCGCATAGTCGCGGGAGCCGCATACTTGGGCGCGCTCATCCAGGATTCGGCACGGATCAATCCCGGCGACAGCGGCGGGCCGCTGGTGAATAATCAGGGCCAAGTCATCGGCATTGACAACGCCATTGCGACCATCGCCGGTATCGAGCTTAACCTGCTCGGTATTGCGTACGCAATCCCGGCGCAGACCGTGCAACCCGACCTTGGGACGATCGGGCTTCCGAACGCCGGAGCGAGCCAATCGTCTCCTACGCAGAATTCACCCCAACCGCCAACGGCGGGCGTAACCCCATACGCCGTCGTGAGCGCGGCAAGCGGCACGAACCAATTCGTGGTCAATGGCAGCGGCTTCTGCGGCGGAAGCGGCGGTGCGTCCATCATTTTAAGCGGATATCCGCTGCAAGCCGACTATTCTGTGCCGTCCTCGTTCGTCAGCACATGGACCGACAGCCAGATAACCTTCAGCGTTCCTGGTTCGATAGACGCCAAAGGGAATTTCTCCGTGATAGTGCGAGGGTACGGTTCTGCGGGCTACTGCACGGACATCCGTGCATCGGGTACGGCGGCGGTGCAATAATTTTTTCCATATTTTTTATCGTCTTGTATAAGATTGTTTGTTTTTTGGATTGGGGACAACTCAACTGGACTTCCATATCCACGGCGGCATCGTTGTGTTCTGAAAGGTCGCAAACCAAATCAAATACAACTATGAGCGTCGTTGCAGTAAGAAAAGAAAAGGGCAAGATCACGATCGCTGCGGATAGTATCCGTATTTCTGGCTGGGGAACGCAGGAGAAGGACAAGCTCGCAAAACTATTCCAGATCGACAAGGAAATGATACTCGGCGCGGTCGGTAGCAGCGCCACGTCATCCCTGTTTAGGGAATTCATCGAGAACCACCTGCCCAAGACGAACAGCGAATATGGATGGATACTCCTGATGCGGGAGTTCGCCAGCTACCTGAGTGAAGTGAAAAGCGCGCCGAAGTTCGAGGATTCCGTTTTCATCGTCGTCCATAAGGGCAAGGCGTTTTTCCTCGCCGGATACTTTGTGCGGGAAGTCAATGATTATTACGCCATCGGCGCGGGCGCGGATTACGCGCTCGCCGCTTTGTACCTCGGCGCGAGCGTCGAGAAGGCAATCAAGACAGCATGTCACCTTTCCATTTTCTGCGAGGAACCGGTGAATGTGATCGGGATATAAAAGATGCCGCCGCAATTCCTGCGGCGGTGTTTCTTTGCTCACTATCCTTGCCTTCTTCGCCCCTTCGTCGCCTTGTAGCGTTCCCGGCTTATCAACTCGGGACGCTCTGGACTCCTCCCGCCGTTGCGTCATCAATGTTCGTATGACAAACCAAACCATGGGGGCAAGAGGGATGGGAGTCCCTGCGACGATTCCCGCCCAAGTAAAGGTCAAATATCTGCTTTACGCGAGAAAATCGACGGAATCGGAGGAACGGCAAGTGCTATCAATAGACAGCCAAGTAAAGGAAATGCTCCAGCTTGCGGAGCGCGAGGGGCTGGAGGTTGCGGAGATCCGCCGCGAGAGCCACTCGGCAAAGGCGACTGGGCAACGCCCAGTTTTCAACGAGATCGTCGAAGATATCCGGAAAGGATTGTTCAACGGCATCCTCACATGGGCACCCGACAGGATCGCGAGGAACGCGGGCGACCTTGGCGCGATCGTGGATCTGATGGACCAGAAGCTGTTGCTTGAGATCCGTACCTTCGGGCAGCACTTCTCAAACAACCCGAACGAAAAATTCCTTCTGATGATCTTGGGATCGCAGGCGAAATTGGAGAACGACAACCGGGGTGTGAACGTGAAGCGCGGGATGCGAAGCCGATGCGAGATGGGGTTGTGGCCGAACTTCGCGCCGCTCGGGTATATCAACCCAAAGATGATGGACCAGAAGTGCCAGCTCGCGCAGGATCCGCAACGTGCGCCGGTGATTCGCATGATGTTCGAGAAGGTGGGCAACGAGAAATGGAGCGGGCGAAAGGTCTTCAACTGGCTGAAGCACGATCTCAATTTTCACACGCGCGGCAACAAGAACCTCACGCTCTCAGGCATCTATCGAACGCTCACGCAGCCCTTCTACTACGGCATGTTCGAATACCCGCGCGACAGCGGGACATGGTATCAAGGCAAGCACAAGCCCATCATCACCGAAGAGCTGTTCCAAAAAGTGCAGGAGCAGCTGAAGCGCGACCAGATCGTGCGCGAAACCCACGAGTTCGCCTTCACTAAACTATTTACGTGCGGGCTGTGCGGATCCGGCATCTCGGCCGAGGAAAAATTCAAGCCACTCAAGGACGGCGGCACGAATCGGTATGTTTATTATGGCTGCAGCCGGGCGCGCGACCGCAACTGCAAGAACAAATACATCCGCGAGGAGGAACTCATCGAGCAGCTCATCAAAATCCTCGACAAGGTGAACATCAACGAGCTTGGCATGAAGATGAAGCTCGAGGAGGAGATTGGGCGGTTCAACAAGCTGCAATCCGTCGTGGGCGGGAAGGCTAGGATCGACAATGAGGTTGTAAAAGAGACCGACATCCGCAAGTACGCCAAATACTTATTGCGCGAAGGCAGTGCGACCGAGAAGCGGGAGCTGCTGTCGAATTTAAGGAGTAGGCTGATATATAAGAATAAGGAACTTACGCTTGCGGAGGGATAAAAATTGAGAGTAATTTATCCTTTAAATTCTGATCTTTCGTGTAGATCAATATTTTGGGGTCACCCTTCACGGTTTTCTGGAAACCTTCCGGAGGCCAGATTAACGAAAGCTGAAGGGGCGGACCTGCGAAAATCAGTGCATCTATATTTCCTATTTTCTTGTCTTTCCTCATAAGCTTGAGATACCAACTTGGATCATTGCGGAATATAGGATTCGGATCGCGCACGTCGAAATACCAAGCAGCCGCATCAGTCCCGTGAAAACCTTTAAATTCAGCGGAATAGCTAAAAAAGAATAAAACTTTTTTGTGGCCGGGGGCATTCGCTTGACCTTCAAATTCACCGATATATTCCAGCGGGCGCGACATCTGCGCGATATCACTATCCAAAAAGCCGCCATGACCGATTTCTGTTCGGGTTTGGGTATAAGTTCCCATTTCATTTTTCTCGACTTCGATGTGGGTATCAGAAAACTTTTTGTGCTGAAAAGTATTCTTACCACCTCCAGCGGATCTCATGGCTTCAATGCCTTCATGCTCGACTTTTTCGTAACGTTTAGTGGTGAGGCTTTTCACCGATATAAAGATATCATCGAATGAAAAATCAACACCCTGCATGCCCGCAGGCTCGTACGCCAAATCGGTTTTACCCCTCGTCAGTAATAGATTGGCAAGATTCAATTCCGTCTGAAAGGTAAGAAAATTCTTGATGGATTCATCCGTCGCCTTGTGAGACAATCTGCCCTTACCGGGAAAGTTGGACTGTTTGATTTTCTCCAATGTAGCGAGGTATCCCTCGTAAGCATCGGGGGCATTGATGTGGAACCATTCGAGGCATTCGGTCTTGTTTTTGAAATAAAGTTCCGGGTTCGACATTAGATCATTTTGTCGCGCAATTTATCTTGGAAAACTATCGCCGGACCATCGCCGATCTTGATGCTTTCTCTTAGATTTACCTCGAGTTGCATCGGGGAAATTTCCTTATAAAACATAGTTACCATGCCTACATTAAAATCGATATCATCTGAATCGGCGGCGGTCACGATATATATCGGCAAAGAATCTTCCTTGATGGCCATATCGTAGAGCGGTTTGAAGTCGGTAATGTCGCGATGACTTCCTAAAATGATGCTGTAAGATTTCAGTCTCGGTCGTATTTTCTTTTCTATAAAGTCGCTGAAAGATTTTTCGTGCGATGTAAATTCTTTTACGTCGCAGACCATCTTGTTGAATAAGGGGCGCGGACCAGATAATTCTTTTACGGAGAGTATATTGACATCATTTTCCGGCCCGGTTGGAAATTCGAGAAAGTGCTCCTTGTTTTCCCAATGATTCAGCGCCGCTGCTGCAAATAATGCAAAATAGCCTTCGCGTAATCTTTTGTATTTCACATTATCGAGGAAGGTGCTTTTATTCGGAGCATTCCTATATATTTCTTCAAAGACCTTATAAACACTCGGTAGGGGCAGCATTCTATCCAACGAGAAAATATCCGTTTGGGTTTCTGCGATTCTTTTTAGAAATTCGCCCTGGTCCATAGCGAAAGAATTATAGCAAAAATCGCGGCCACTCGGGTCGCTCCGATAAGAAATTGTACCTGCGGAGGCGGAAGGATTCGAACCTTCGAAGGGATTCCTCCCTTAACATCTTAGCAGGATGCTGCCTTAAGCCGCTCGGCCACGCCTCCAAACTACTTCGTCATGGTACACAATAAACTTGTTTTTATCAAGATTTTCTGATACATTTCATTGGTTATGGCAAGCGAAATTCCTGGGAAAAATATAAAACCGCGTCCGCCGATCGTGGTTGTCGTGGGGCACGTTGACCACGGGAAGACGACGCTTCTGGACTACATCCGGAAGACGACGGTTGCCGCGCGCGAAGCGGGCGGCATTACGCAGGCCGTGGGCGCGTATGAAATTGTGCATGCGCCGGCCGCCGGAGGCCCGGCGCGGAAGATCACTTTCATTGACACGCCCGGGCACGAGGCGTTCACGGCGATGCGTTCGCGCGGCGCGCAGGCGGCGGACCTCGCCGTTCTTGTGGTTGCTGCTGACGAGGGCGTGAAGCCGCAGACAAAAGAAGCGATAAAAATTTTGGAAGAGACAAAAACGCCGTTTGTTGTCGCGCTCAATAAAATTGACAAGGTGCAGGGCGGCAATCTTGAAAAAGCGAAGACGGATCTCGCGAACGCGGGCGTGTTGCTGGAGGGCTACGGAGGGCAGGTGAGCTATCACGGCGTTTCTGCAAAGACAGGCGAAGGCGTGAGCGATCTTCTGGATCTTATTCTTCTTTCCACCGACGTTGAAAATTTGACCTACGATGCGGCCGCCGCCGCGAGTGGATTTGTGCTTGAAGCGCGGCGCGATCCGCGGCGCGGCATTGAAGCGAGCGTAATCGTAAGGGAAGGAACGCTCCATCGCGGCGATGCAGTAAAGACGCACACCGCAAGCGGCAAAGTGAAGATACTCGAGGATTTTACGGGGAAAGCCGTTGATGTTTTGGAGCCGTCCGCGCCGGCGGTGATCATCGGTTTTGAGAAGCTGCCGAACGTGGGCGAAGTGTTCGCGGTGGGGGAATTGAAAGAGGCCCAATCGCCGCAGGCGCAGGAGGCGATCGCAACGCAGATCGCAAAATCAAAGCCGAATACCTTGAATTTGATCCTTAAGGCCTCCGACGCGGGTTCGCTTGAAGCGCTTTTGGTCGTTTTGAAGAGCGTTGATAAACAGGGTGGCAAGGAGATCAACGTGGTTGAGGAATCGGTCGGTGATGTGACCGACGGCGACGTGCGCCGCGCGCAGGCGACAAATGCCACGATCATCGGGTTCAAAAACAAGGTGGAAAAAGGCGCAAGGAACCTTGCGGATGCACAGACGGTCATGATCATCACTTCAGATGTCGTTTATGATCTTGCGAAGGCCGTGGAAGATTTTCTTACGGGGAAATTAGGTCCGGCAACGGCGGGCGAACTTGAAGTGCTTGCGGTCTTCAATCAGGAAAAATTGGACAAACAGCTGATTGGCGGCCGTGTGGAGAAAGGAACATTCCGTGCGAAAGCGTCGTTTGAGATTTTGCGCGGGAGCGGCACGCCGAAAACCTCGCTCGGCACCGGCCGTGCCTTGAGCTTGCGCGAGAAAAAATCAGAGATCGCGACGGCTGAAAAAGGAAAAGAGATCGGCATCCTCGCGAGCTCGCAGATTGCGATCCAGGTGGGCGATACGCTCGTCATCCATAAATAATTTTGCGAAATAATTTCCCATGCGTTTTTTCCGTTCCGAGCGGGTACAGGCGTTGATCCAGGAGGAGCTTGCGAAAATTATGGTGCGGGAAGTGGAATTTCCAGACGCACTTCTTACGATTACGAGCGTTGAAGTTGATAAGAAGCTGGACCACGCACGGGTCAATGTGAGCGTTATCCCGTCTTCCTCGGGGCCTGCGGCGCTCGCCGGACTCACGAAGCGTACGGGCCACCTTCAGCATCTTTTAATGAAAAAGATGAATATCAAACCCATGCCGCGTATCGCGTTTGCGCTTGATCGCGGCCCCGAAAATGCCGCGGCGGTTGAAAAAGCGCTGTTAAAAAAGTAAGATAGGGGCATGGCCACGTAGCCAAGTAGCAAGGCGAGGGTCTGCAAAACCCTTATACGCGGGTGCGATTCCCGCCGTGGCCTCCAGGATGAACAAAAGCATGCTCCAAGTAATAATTATCATCATCTTTGTGTTTCTCGTGGGAGGCGTGATTGGCTATTTTGCCTGGGGGAAAAAACAAACCTCTGTTCCTGGGCAAACGTCAAGCCGGAAAATAACGTATGTGACCCTAAGTATAGCGGCGCCGTTTTCCAATGCTGTGCTTACCATTAAAGAAGATGGTTCCATCGCCTATTGGGCCCAGGAGCCCAACCAGGCGAGAATCAAGGATTCCGGGACTCTGACCCTGCCCCAAATAAAAGAGCTTAACGACTTGATTGAACAAAATAATTTCTTTGAAATGAAAAGTAACAACGATAATCCCACTGGCATGACGGACGGTTCCACGTACGCTATTGCCGTTAGTTATGTTTTATCCGGTCAACTAGATGGCAGTGCTGTCCCCATAACATACTTGGTAAGTTGTTATGAACCGGACTGCGAGTTCGGCTTTTCGCAGATCAGAGACAAAATTCTTAGCCTTTGGGGTAAAGACGTTTTGAATGTCGGTGTTTGATTTGGGGGTTGGTTTTCTCTTGCACGAGCGCTAAAATGAGCGTAGGTTTGTTTGAAATATGCCTGGGTGGCGGAATGGTATACGCAGAGGACTTAAAATCCTTAGCCCGAAAGGGCTTGTGGGTTCGACTCCCACCCCGGGCACAAGAAAAAAATGAAGAAAAAAATGGTTGGAGATTTCGGCTTAATCATCAACGCGATTGGCGCTTTGCTGTTGGCGATATCCTTCGCTGAATATTCTGGGGAAAGTGTCCGAGGGACAACTGGCGCCGAATATCATCCTGCATTTATGAATCACTACGGAGCTATGCTTGGCTTATCTCTGCTAATTTTAGGTTTTTCCTTACAATTTCTAGAAAGGCAAAACAAGAACAAAACCCAAGTTCCCCTGAAAGACCTGTTAATAGTTGTTCTAGTAGCAGAAGTGATTTTCTTTTTATCGCTTACGTTTTCGGGGACTATACTATTTCGTTAAAGGCTAGAATCATTCGAAGATCATCCAGTCCTGCGCACAAAAGCAAGCACACCCCTCGTAAGGGCGTCTCGGAGCCACGGCGGCTTGAGGCAACCTTTAGGTTGCCTGCCGTGGCGAGAGAGAGGCGCATTTCCCCGCTGGAGGAAATGACGCCGTCCCTTACGAGGGGTGTGCTTGCTTTTGTGCCCGAGGAGGGAGTCGAACCCTCACGACCTTGCGATCATTGGATTTTGAGTCCAACGCGTCTGCCATTCCGCCACCCGGGCGCGAGAAGCGCAACCGCGCGCTCGCACGATTGATAATAGTTATTTTACGCGTTAAAATCAAGCTATATGGCGCGCGTGATCGCGATTTGTAATCAAAAAGGAGGCGTTGGGAAGACAACCACGGCGGTGAATTTGGGGGCGTACCTCGCGGCGGCGGGCCGGCGCGTTTTGCTCGTTGATTTCGATCCGCAGGCGAACGCGAGTTCGGCGCTCGGCCACAACATAAAAGAAGGGGCGAGCGTGTATCATGGCATTTTGGGGACGGTGTCGCACGAAGAAGTTGTAAAACCGACCGTTCTTTTTAACTATCACCTTGTTCCATCTGCGCCGCACCTCGCTGGAGCGCTCGTGGAGCTCGTAGGTGTTCCTGAACGCGAATATTTTCTGCGGAAATTCGTGAACCGCCTACGCCACAATTACGATTACATTCTGATCGACCTTCCGCCCAGCTTGAGCCTACTTACGGTAAATGGCCTCGTTGCCGCCGATGAGGTTTTGATCCCGGTGCAGACGGAGTATTACAGCTTAGAGGGGATCGGCCAGCTTTTGGAGACTATAGCGTTGATCAACAGCAATCTTCGCCATCCGCTCCGCATCGCGGGTGCGCTCATCACGATGTACGACAAGCGCGAACATCTAAGCCGCGAAGTTTCAAAAAATATCAGGCGGCATTTTCCGCACCATGTGTTTGAAGTGGAAATTCCCCGCGCGGTCGCGCTTGCCGAGGCACCGAGTTTTTCCAAACCGATCATTTTGTATCGTCCGGACTCGCTGGGAGCGTTGGCGTATGAGCGGCTCGCGAAGGAAATTATGGCGCAAGAAGGGGATTATAATTTGCCGCGCGAGGTCGTAGCAAGCGAAAACTTTGGGAATTTTAATATTTGACCATGCTTGGAAAAGGACTTGAATCGCTTATACCACAGAAGGGGAATGGGGCCGGCGCTGCCGGATCGGACGGCGTTTCGTCGCAGCCGCCGGCGTCCGAACCCGAGGTGCAGCGCGAGGAACAGCGTAGTGAACCACATGAAGAGTCTTATGGGGGAGGTACATTGCAGCAGCCGCCGCCGCCGCAAATTGTTTCCGTGCCGCCCATGATGCCACCTGTTGTATTGTCGCCCGTGACAACGCCCGCCGCGACTGCCGCGAAAGTGTTTGAAGATCGGCGCCAGGACAAAACCGGCAAACCAGAGGAGATACAGTCTGTTTTCCATATTGAGATAGACAAGATCAAGCCGAACCCGACCCAGCCGCGGCGGAATTTTGACGAAGGGGGGCTCCGCGACCTTGCGCATTCCATCCGCGAGTTTGGATTTTTGCAGCCGCTTGTGGTTTCGCGGGTTGAAAAGGAAACAATAGATGGCGTGGGCGTCGAATATCAATTGATCGCCGGCGAGCGGCGGCTCATGGCTGCGAAGATGCTGGGGCTTGCGACGGTGCCGGCCATTGTGCGGAATGTGGACCTTGAGCGCGAGAAATTGGAGCTCGCGGTGATCGAGAATATCCAGCGTGAGAATTTGAATCCAATAGAGGCTGCGCGCGCATTCCAGCGATTACAGGAAGAATTCCGTATGACCCAGCGCGAGATCGCGGCGAAGCTCGGCAAATCCCGCGAGGTCGTGGCGAACGCCGTCCGGCTGCTTGATCTGCCGGAAGAGATCCGGGTGGCGGTAGAGAAGGGCGATCTTTCGGAAAGCAGCGCGCGCATGCTCTTGGCAATCGGCGATCCGGGCGCGCAGAAACGCCTCTTTGAGGATATCGTGCAAAATCGGCTTACGACGCGGGATGTGAAGGAGCGTGTGCAGCAGTTCAGCGCGAGCACGGGCACGGGCGTGGCCGGAGCTCACGGGCACCGCCGCGGGCGCCCGCCGAAGAGCGCGGAAGCGCCGCTGCCTACGGAACTCCGCGCGATGCAGGAATCGCTTTCAAGCGACCTCGGTGCGCCCGTGGAGATTCATAAGGGCGCGAATACCGGGCGCATCACGATCACCTTCTATTCCGAAGAGGAACTGGAAAATATCTTGCGGAAACTGGGAAAGGAGCGATTCTAGGCGGTTCTTACGCGAACTTGTAGCTTATTTCCCTCACCTCTTTTATTTTCTTCAGCTTCACCACAAGCTTTTCAATCTTTATTTTATCCGTTGTGGAGACCTCGATGTGATAGAACTGGAAGCGCCCGCCCTTCGGATGGTCGGTATTGAAGTGCATGATGGTGAAGTGCTGGCGGGCGATCGCGGTCGAAATGTCTTTAATGAGTCCCACGCGCGTTTCGACGGTGATTTTGAGTTCGGTGTGCGTAGGCGCCTTGGCGGTTTGCGCAAATGCATTCTTTTCGCGGAGGGCGAGCTTGATGTGGCCGCGTGCAATGTCTGTTTTTACGAATCGGAGCCAATCCTCGGAGGGCTTCTTCCCTTTTTGGACGATGATCTCCACGACATCGCCCGACCGCAGTGGGTGATCGAGCGGCGTGAGCGTGCCGTTTATTTTTGCGCCCGCGCAGGAATTCCCGACTATGGAATGGATATGGTAGGCAAAGTCCACCGGCGTCGCTCCCCGGGGAAGATCAATCACATCGCCGCGCGGCGTTACGGCGAAGATCCGGTCCCTGAAGAAATCGATCTTCATTGCGCGGATGAGCTCTTCCGGGTCTTTTTCTTTTCCAAAAAAGCGTTCCTGCCAATTCTTCAATTGTTGCACCCACGTGATCTCTTCCGCCATTTTTTTCCCGGAGATCCGTTCGCCACGGCGGTTTTGATCATAGAGCCAGTGGGCGGCCACGCCGAATTCGTTCTCATCATGCATCTCTTTCGTGCGGATCTGGAACTCTATTGTCTTGTCGCCAGGGCCGATCACCGTTGTATGCAAGCTGCGGTAACCGTTCGGTTTCGGCATGGCGATGTAATCCTTGATGCGGCGGGGGACGGGCGGCCACGCTTCATGGATCACGCCCAAGGCCGCATAGCACTCCGGGATCGTTTCCATGATCACGCGCATGGCGACGAGGTCGTGGATCTTCCCTATGTCCATGTCGCGCCGGAGCAATTTTTTATACAAGCTCGCATAGCGTTTGGCGCGGATCTCGATGTCGTGCGGCTTGAGGTCGTGTTCCTCAAGCAGTTTCTTCACCTGCGGCTTCATTTTCTCAAGATAGGCAAGCCGCGATTGGTATTGTTCTTTTGTGGTTGCGAGGAGCCAGCGGTATTCCTGCGGATGGAGGTAAGGAAAAGCGAGATCTTCCAATTCGCCGCTCAAGTCATGCATGCCAAGGCGGTAGGCGAGCGGCGCATAGATCTCGTCGGTTTCCATCGCGACCCGTTTCTGCTTCACGGGCGGGAGCGCTTGGAGTGTTCGCATGTTGTGCAGGCGGTCGGCGAGCTTGATCAAGACCACGCGGAGGTCTTCCGAGATCGCAAGGATCATTTTCCGGAGATTTTCCACTTTGTTCTCCGCTCCGCGGTATTTGATGCGGCCGAGTTTTGTCACGCCGTCCACGAGGAACGCGATCTCTTCGCCGAATTCTTTTTTGACCGTTTCGAGCGGCACGCTGGTGTCCTCGACCGTATCGTGCAAAAGTCCTGCGGCGATCGTGGCTTCGTCAAGATGCCAATCATTGAGGGTCCCCGCGGTCGCGAGCGGATGATTGAGATACGGCTCGCCGGTCTTCCGCTTTTGGTCCGCATGCGCCTTCTCTGCGAGAGCGTACGCTTTCGCAATAATGCCGGTCGGATTCTGTTTGACGAGTTCTTTTATTGTCACCTTCTCATCTTATCTCCGAAAGAAACGATTAGGCAGGGATTGACGAAACGAAGACGGATATGGTATAGTATTCCTAGTCTCGGGGGCCCATGAGGCCGCCGAACAAACGGAGATCTTCTCATATGAGCACTAGAAAGATCGTGGTAACCGCCTGCGGTTTAAGTCTAATAGGCGGCATTCTGGGTTTGGCGGTGCTATTTTTCTTGTCCGCGACGCGCGCCGTCGTTCCCGCATATTATTGTGGGCTTGTCGCTCTTTCTCTCTGCGCGGTAGCTGCGATGACCTTCTGCCTTGATAAGATTATGCTCGCCGCGCTGGAGGAGAGCTTTGGCAAGGAGGTTGTCATCGCGCTCAGGTTGAACGAGATCGAGCTCTGCCGGGCGGAAATCAACAAAATCCTCCGCCGACTCGAGGCGGAATGTCGCAAAGTGAAAATGGAGCTGGCGGCATTCCGCGCTAGCACCCACACATTCAAGTTTGGCACCATTCAGTGCGACCGCCTGCAAGCGTTGGTGGACGATCTCGAATTCACTAACAACTCTCTTCGGACCGCGAGGAGTGCGGCGAGATACGTCGGTGTCGCCAGCGTGCGTAGGCAGCTTCGCATGAGGCCGCTCCAGCTCTAGGCCCCCGGTTTTCAAGCAGGACCGCTTCCCCCGCAAGGGAGAGAAGCGGTCTTTTCGTTTTAATTCTTATTCTTCGCCACTTGTCTTTTTGCCACCCTTCTTTTTGGGCGGATTTTCTTTCCAATATTTAAACGCCGCCTCAAGTTCCGCTTCCGACTCCGGTTTTTTGTTCATGACGAATGTGCAGTCGGGATAGCGCGTGCAGGCATAAAAAGGCCTGCCGCGGCCGCGGGACTTTTTCTCCACGATATCTCCCGGCTTATCAAACCGATCGTTTGAAGCAAGGCACGCGGGGCATTTGAATCCGGTCTTGTTCCATATTTTTGATATGCCCTTGCAGGTTGGATAATTGCTGCAGCCGAGGAAAAAGCCGAAGCGGCCGCGGCGCACTTTCATCGGTTTTCCGCAAAGCGGACAGTGCTCGTCTTTTGTTTTTTCTTCAAGCTCGCGGATCTGTGCCGCCTCTTCTGGCATGGGAAGCGTCACCTTTACGGCGGGATCGGGGCAGGCGAGGAATTTCCCCATGCGGCCGAACTTGATCACCATCGGTTTCCCGCAGTGCGGGCAGGGCGTCGTGGAAATTTCAACCTGTTTTGTGACCGACGCTTCCTTTTCGTCCAGCTCCTTTTTGAACGGGCCGTAGAATTCGCGGCATACGTCCGTCCATTTCATTTTCCCTTCGGCGATCTCGTCCAGTTCCTCTTCGATGTGGGAAGTGAATTTTACATCCACGATTTCCGGAAAATTTTCCACGAGGAGGTCGTTCACCACGAAACCGATCTCCGTCGGGTGGTATTTTTTCTCCATTTTTTCCACGTAGCCGCGGTCCTGGATGGTCGAAAGGGTCGGCGCGTACGTGGATGGCCTACCGATACCCTCGGCTTCAAGTGCCTTCACGAGCGTGGCATCCGTATAGCGCGGCGGCGGTTCAGTGAAGTGCTGGACCGGTTTTATTTCATCGAGCGTCAGCCGCATGTCCTTTGTGAGTTTCGGGAGCTGGCCTTCTATCTCGCCGCCGTTCGCGCCGTTGCCGTTCGCGCCTTCGTCGCGGCCTTCGGTATAGACGCGGATGAAGCCGTCAAATTTCACCGTTTGTCCGTTCGCCCGGAAGATCTCTTTTTTTGCAGTGTCGGCTTCAATGTCCACCGCGGTTTGCTCAAGGAGCGCCTCCTTCATTTGTGAAGCGACCGTGCGTTTCCAAATAAGATCGTAAAGCCGCTGGTCGTTGCGTTCTTTGACGCCGAGCGCAGGGCCAGACGTGGCGCGGAGATTCGTGGGGCGGATCGCTTCGTGCGCTTCCTGTGCGCCTTTGCTTTTTGTGGCGTACCGGCGCGGCTCGGGGAGTTGGTATTCTTTTCCGAATTCCGCGCCGATCACTTCCTGCGCGGTCGCGAGCGCGCTTTCGGCAAGCTGCACGCTGTCGGTCCTCATGTAGGTGATGTGCCCACGCTCGTAGAGCTTTTGTGCAATGACCATTGTTTGCTTTGCCGAAAAGCCGAGCTTGCGCGCCGCTTCCTGTTGGAGCGTGGACGTGGTGAACGGGGCCGCGGGATAGCGCCGCACTTCTTTTACGGTGATGTCCAAAATTTTATAATCGGCATTTTTCAATCCCTCTATAATTTGTTTCGCTCCGCGGCCGGTCTTGATATCCATTTTGCCGAGCGGCTTGCCGCCAAGGGAAGAGAGGGTGGCGGGAAAAGGATTTTTTCCTTTCGGCGGAAGAAAAAGCGCTTCAATGGACCAGTACTCTTCTTTATTAAAGGCGTTGATCTGCCGCTCGCGTTCCACGACCAAGCGCACGGCCACGCTCTGCACGCGGCCTGCCGAGAGTCCGTAGCGCACCTTGCGCCACAAGAAGGGCGATAGCCCGTATCCCACGAGCCGGTCCAGCACGCGCCGCGCCTGCTGGGCGTCTATGAGATTGATATCAAGCTCGCGGGGATTTTTTAATGCTTCTTTGATGGCGGATTCGGTGATCTCATGGAACGCGATCCGTTCGTAGGGGACCGCAAGCATTTTTGCTTTGTCTTTGTTCTTTCCTTTCCCCGTGCCGCCGTCCGCGGGTGCCAGGCCGAGCGCTGCCAGAAGGTGCCACGCGATCGCTTCGCCCTCACGGTCTTCATCGGTTGCAAGGATCACCCTTGCGGCTTTCGCGGCGAGCTTCTTCAGATTGGCAACGATCGGCTTTGCCTTCGCCGGGATTATATACTGCGGTTCGAAATCATGCTTGACGTCGATGCCCATGGTGCTTTTCGGAAGGTCGCGAATGTGGCCGTAGGACGATTCCACGGTGAATTGTTTGCCGATGAATTTTCCGATGGTCTTTGCCTTTGTGGGCGATTCAACGATAACGAGATCCATTATTGTTTTGTTTTTATATTGTATACCCTCCACCCTTTTCCTTGACCAGATTTTTTAGGAGAAGGAAAGAAAGCGTCCGGTTTGCGGTTGGGGCTTTTAGTTTAGTGATTGCCGCTATTTTGTCAACGTCAACCGGCTTGCGAACCTCCTGCAATGCTTTTAGAATCAGCTTTTCTTCGGGCGACACCGTGTTTTCCTGCGCCGCGATTTTTTCCTTGCGTGTTACGCCATAAGCCTCAAGAATCTCTTCCGCCGCGGTCACGAGTTCCGCCCCTTGACGGATCAGCTGATGGGAGCCTGCGAAGTTAGGATGCGTGACAGGGCCGGGTACCACAAAAACGTCACGATTTTGTTCAAGAGCGCGGCGGGCGGTCGCGAGCGATCCTGATCCTTTCGGCGCTTCAATAATAATGACCCCCTGCGCGAGACCGCTTATGATGCGATTTCGTTCGAGGAAACGGCCGGGGTACGGCGGAGATCCCAGTGGATATTCGGAAACAATGGCGCCGCCGCTTTCAAAGATCTTTGCGGCGAGCCGGTCGTTCTCCTGCGGATAGATGGCGTTGAGGCCGCCCGCGAGGACCGCGATTGTGATGCCCCTCGCTTCAAGGCATCCCTCGTGCGCGGCGGCGTCAATGCCGAAGGCGAGGCCGCTCACTACGGCGAAGCCGGACGGTACAAGCTCGCGCGCGAAACGGCGCGCAATACTTTTGCCGTCGGGTGTTGCCCGTCGGGTGCCCACGATGGCGATAAATCGTGCGTCCCTCGGCGGCAACGTGCCGCGGATATATATCCCGAAGGGATGGTCCGTGATCTCGCCGAGAAGGGTGGGATAGTGGTCATCTGCAAAAAGGATCAGTTGTACGTTCGCCCGCGTAAGTTTTTCCCATTCTCTTTCCGGTTCAATCGGATGCGCGCACAGTTTTCCAAGCGCTTCGTGCGCGTTTTTCCAGTCGCCGAATTTTTTCTTAAGCTTCGCGATTTTCCCGTAGTCGCCCGCGACCGCTGCGGCGACAGCATTGTAGTAAAACGCTTCTTCCATCCTCTACAGCGTCAAGGAAAAGACAGGAAAGGTAAAGTATGCGTTAACAATGTTTTAATGATAGAATAGGAAAGAAGATGAAAGGCAATCCTAGGAAACAACTCTGGATGAGCTTCGGCATCGTCTTTGGGGTGGTTGTGGTCGCCTCGGTTGCGCTCTATTTTTTGTTGAGCGATCTTGATGCGCAGGCCGCAAGGATCGTTTCCGATAAAGCACTTGTGGCGCAGCGGGTCGCGGTCGTCAGCGCTCTTGCAAGCCTCAAAAGTGATGCGGTACAGGCCGCGCAGTATGCGGACGCTATGAACAAACTGCTCCCTTCCCACGACGAGCTCATTGGTTTTCCGCAATGGATCGCCTCCGCGGGTCAGGAGCATAATGTTTCAGTTTCGATTGTATTTCGGGGGAACAATACGGTTGCCACCAATGCTCTTCCCGGAAGCGATGGTTTTTCTTTGGGTGCGAGCGGTGCGGCCACCGACATTGTTGCATTTCTTAGCGATCTCGAGACGCGCTCCGCGGGATTTCTCCTTTCTATCGATTCGTTTGATCTAACAAGCAACGGTTCGAGCTATCAACTTTCCGCGCAGGGAAGAGTGTTTTCAAAATAACCATCATGAAGAAGATTTTAAGAAAGTACCCGGAGACAGTGCTCGCCATCCTCGCTATTGTTTTTCTCGGAGTCATTTTGGCGTATTTCAGTTGGGGGATCGGCGAGATGGTGGGGGAAGTGGACCGTGCCGTGAATGCAACGCCGGAGGTCAGTGGGGGCGTCGGGTTTGATCTTAAAGGCGCGCAAGCGCTGAATCTGAAGGGACTTGTCAAACCACAATAGGAGGCCGTATGATGAACCGTGTCCCGCGTCCTTAGCTCAGTGGTAGAGCGCTACAATGACACTGTAGAGGCCGGAGGTCCGATCCCTCCAGGACGCACCGGTTGCGATCGGCATACATGCCGTGCGTGATCGCGATCAATGCAAGCGCATGTAGTTCAGTGGTAGAACGCGTTCCTGATAAGAACGAGGTCGTAGGTTCGATTCCTACCATGCGCACAGGCAGAACAAAAAGGGATTTGGAAAGAGTACTAAGAAGGGCTCTTTCCAAATCCCTTTTTGTTCTGCCTGTGGTCTTTTGTTGGGAATCGAACGAGGGGCGGGTCGGAGGGGACACTCGGTGTCCCCTCCGTGTAGGAGAGAGGTTGAGAACCGAGGGTTCTCAAGGCGCAGGCGGCGCAGCCGCCGAGCAGTAAGATTCCTACCATGCGCACGAAATATGATACACGACGAGTTGTTTTTTGATGTCTCAAACGAGTGCTTGACATAGTGAATTATTCTATGTTATAATAACACCAGTTGTTTAAATGCTTGATCCTGACCTGATTTGGAGGCTACCGTGAACAAGAAGCTCGTGGCCATCTTGATGGCCGTTTTCTTCCTTGGTGCCATCGCCTACTTGGGCGCGTCGCTTTGGAATGACTACAACTCCTACCGCCTGCGGGTCGCCGCTCTACACAACAGCGAGCCGGCTCCGAACGTCGACAACGGCACGCAGTCGGAAGAACCCAACAAATTACCACCGATGTACTCGGTGGTGAACCCGAGCCGCTTCCCCCTGAGCATCGTCAATTACAAAGGGCACTGGGTCGCGCTCGGCAAGGAACCAACCGTGCCCAACATCGAGTGGCGCTACGGCAGCGGCGAATCGTTCCTGATGCGGTCGCCGGCCGGCGGTCGCATCGATGAAGTGTACGAGGGCTACTGCGTGAGCTACAACGAGCAGGGGGATTGCAAGGAAAAAAAGACCCTCGTCGCTCGTTCACGGTGGGTTCGTCGTGGGCAACTCATCCGCGTGGTGAGTGGCGCGATTGTTCAGTTGGAGGGCAGAGCGATTTGCCGCCCAGTCGGAGATTCTCTGTTCCGCGCAACGCCGGTCGAGGAACTCCGCGATCCAAGCTGGAAACCCCGGGAAGTGGTGCGCAAGTTCGCTTCTGTTGACGAGCTGCGACACTTTGCCCAAGAAAGGGGCCAATGGATCGTCGTCGGGAGTAAGCTCGGGGCGCCGCTTTTCGGCTATCGCCATCCCGGAGCGCGGGTCTATGCCGTGGAGCACGAAAGGAAGCAATATTACGCATTTGGCCTCCTCGGCAAGAAGAAGCCCACCAAGCCGCTTGAAGGGTGCGCGGCACTGCCGATTCACGTCGGCTATCGTTACCTGCCCCTCGGCGTCGGCCACGACGCGGAGTACGGACCGGGATGTGTGAGCATCTTCGGTTTCGGCGCAGGGAGCGACGTGCGGGATATGCATAACGTCCGCATGGCAATCCTCTCGCGCGGCGAGGCGTGGTATTACGGCGACCCGGCGCCGAAATTCCGGCTCGAGGCTGTCCAATAGCCCGGCCGCGACAATCGTTTTCTAGACGGCGAGGCAGGAATGCCTCGCCGATTTGTTTTTGTGGACCCGGAAAGAAGTCAAACCCCCTTTAAAATAGTTTTAATGCCCGTCGTGCTACGATGCGGGCATGAAAAAAATAATTTTTTGGGTGTGCGCGGTATTTGGGGCGTGCGGAGTGTGGTTCGTGGCGCCGCCGCTCGCGTTGCGGGCCGAGGCGGCGATCATAGACGACCATGGCACCGGCTATTCCGGTTATTATTTCAACAATCCTACGGGATACCGCGAGGTTTTTACGGAGCGGGTTCCGGCATATCTTCATCATAATTTTGGGAGCTGTGCCACGAATCCGCGTCCGTGCGGCGATAACGAGTTTTATGTCATCTTCACGCCGGACAGGGATATCCCGAATGCATATGGCATTTCGGTTGACGATCCGAGCATAACCGATGCGGAACTTTTTAACGGGCAAGAAACCAGTCATTGTCCCCAGCCATTTCTGCTTTTCCACGATGGCGGGGGTTCGGCGCTTCCCGGACCGCCGAATTGCGGCGGACCGCAATTCCGCGGTAGCGCCACGAGTTCTGCGTGGGCTGTTTTATACAACGGCGGGCTGTCCCCCTACAATACGAGTACGCAGCTCTTTTTACATGCGGGGATTTCTTACGATGTCGTCGGGTGGTGGTATGAAAACAAGCCCGCGAATCTTGACGATGGGCAAATGGTCACGATAGGCATTTGGGAGCCGGATCCATTTGCAACATCCACGCCGCGGGAGCCGGTGGTCATTGTTCCGGGGATCATGGGGTCGATCGTTACGAGAGTTTCCGACGGAGAGGAAGTTTGGCCGAATATCGGCAAAATGGCAAGTTTATCCGGCATTCTTTCGGAGGATTCGTATCTTAACGACCTCGCGCTCGACGCCGGCGGTCAGCCGCTCCTCGCGATGGGCACGCCGGACATCGTAAGGACGGTAACCACGACTATCGCATTCGTTCCCATCCAAAAGACGTTTTATGGGAATCTGGTAGACGCTTTTGTTTCGAAGGGATACACAGAGAACAAAGACCTTTTTGTAGTTCCGTACGATTGGCGGTTGGACGTTCGTTCGCAGGCGAATGCGCTTGACGCAAAGATCGCGTCGGCGGTTGCCGCGTCGCCGAACGGAAAGATCAATATTGTGGCGCACAGCATGGGCGGGGTTTTTGTGAAGGATTATCTTGCCGGCCGCGCCGATAATTCATTCTTGGATAAATTGGTGCTTGTCGGCGTGCCGCAATTGGGGGCGCCCACGGCATTCAAAATTTTGAACAACGGGGATAACCTGGGTGTCGCCCTCGGCCCTTTTGATGTCTTGAGTTCCGCCGAAATAAAAAAGATTGCGCAGAACATGCCGTCGATTTACGAGTTGTTGCCGGGTCGGCGGTATGTGCAGATTGACGGGGGATACGTACGGGATTTCCGGGGTGGCAAGAATACAGTGCTTGGATACGACGAGACGGCGCATCTCATGACGAGCAATCCTATAGACAGCCGCAATACAAATCTTTTGAACATTGCCGACGCCTTTCATCAAGGGCTCGATGCGCAGGCCGTAAATGCTTCAGATATCTATAATGTTCTGGGCTGTCTCAAGCCAACCATTTCCCAGTTTAATTTCTATGACGATGGCGTTACGGATGTCACGCGCACGACGGGCGACGGCACCGTGCCCGAGGTGAGTGCCATGAATCTCGCTGACGGGTTTCATAATTACTTCGTGCTTGGCGACGAGACCGGGATCGATCATCCGAGGCTCGTAAGCGATCCGCGGTCGCTTGCGCTCATCACAAGCATTATAGAGAACGGCACTTCCACGAGCGGTAATTTGCCGCAAGGTGTTTCTACCGCGCTTGCGGCTTGTGCGGGAGGAGGATCGGGGTCGCCGGATGCGTCGGCGGCTCACGATGATAGCGTTGAATTCAGCGTCCATGGTTCTGCAGACCTGAACGTTTATGATGCTGCGGGCCGGCACGCGGGACCTTTGCCGGACGGCACCACGGAGATCAATATCCCCGGAAGCAGTTATGAAAAGATGGGCAAAAATATTTTTGTTACGGTTCCTGCGAGCGCGACGAGCACCTATAAAGTAGTTGGCCGTGCTACGGTAAACAGCGAAGACGCTTCAAGCACCACAAGCATGGTGACCATTAAAGCGAAAGGGCGCAAAAAAAGCACCGTGCAGCACGCGGTAACGTATGTCTCCGTGCCGCTCGAAAACGCGAGCGCCACTGCCGAACTGGACTTTTCTGGGTTTGATGGAGATCTTGCTCTGAAATTTGACGAGGACGGTGACGGCAATGCCGACGCCACTTCTTCGCCCGATGCGATCCTAACCGACACATCCTCAACCGACGACGTTACTCCTCCGGATATCACCCTACCTGCCATTCCCGCTGAAGCGGTGCAGGGGAGCACCACAATGTTGGTCTTTGGTGCGACCGACGCCGGGTCGGGGGTCGCCGCGATCACAGCAACGCTCAATGGCGATACGGTTTCAAACGGCCAAGTGATCACATTTGTGAAGCCCGGCGGGAATGTATTCATGATCACCGCTGTTGATAAAGCAGGGAACCCAAGGACGCGCGAGCTTGATTTTGAAGTGATTGCGCCGCCTGAAAAGTACAAGCGTTGCGGACATTAAAAATAGCATCGTATACTATAGCCATGCGAAGGATGTATTGGTGGGGCGCGCTTGCGGGGTTTGGTGCGGGCCTTCTCTTTATCGCGGTAGTTTTTTTGTTCCCCGCGCTCCGTGCCCTTGCCGCAGATGTTGGAGCGTTTTCGTGGTCGTTCTCGCTTTTTTGCCTGCTTTGCTTTGTTCTCTTCGTCGCAACTCCGTGGTTCCATCGGAACGGAAATATCTCCGCCGCCCGCGCGTTCCCTTTTTTTCTCTTAGGCGCGGTCGCGGCTTACGCGCTTCTCTTTCTTGCCATCGTTATGGTTTTTGAGCTGTGGCAGCCCCAGATCCTATAGTGTCATGCTCGAACCAAAAGTTATCTACGAAGACAGCAACCTTCTTGTGATTAATAAGCCCCCCGGGCTTCAGGTGCACGCCGCGAAAATTTCCGGCGCACAGGCGGCCCATCACGCCGCACCGCGTCCGATAGCTCTCACCGTAGTCGATTGGCTCGTAAAATATTATCCGGAAGTAAAGAACGTCGGCGACGATCCCGCGCTCCGGCCGGGCATCGTGCACCGGCTTGATAAGGAAACGTCGGGTGTGATGCTTGTGGCAAGGAACCAGAAATATTTTGACTACCTTAAGCTGCTTTTCCAAAAGCACGAGATAAAAAAAACCTATCTGGCGTTCGTCGCGGGGGTTCCTGCGAAAAGGCAGGGGATCATTGACGCGCCGATCGGTATTCGGAACGGGACGATGAAGCGGAGCATCCGCTCGGCAAAAATGGCAAAGCCGGCCGTTACGGAATACCGCGTTCTTAAAACATTGGGCGGAGAGGGCGGGCACTATTCTCTTCTAGAGATAAGCCCGAAGACCGGCCGCACGCACCAGATCCGCGTGCATCTCGCGAGCATCGGGCACCCCGTTCTTGGGGATCGCCTGTATGGCCCAAAAAAGCAACCGGCATGGGTGGACCGCTTGATGCTCCACGCGCTTTCCGTTGAATTCACCGCTGCGGACGGCAAACGGGTAAAATTCGAGGCCGCCCCGCCGTTTTAGTTATCCACACCCGATTTTCCTTGCGTTTTTACGGCATGCTACAATGGTTACATATAGAGAAAGGTCGAATTTTTCCTTGGTTATCAAATGAAAAATAAAAATCGCAAAGGATTCACCCTCATTGAGCTTTTGATCGTGATCGCAATCATTGCGGTCTTGTCGGTGGTTGTCATCTTGTCCTTAAATCCGGCGGAATTGCTCCGCCAGGCGCGGGATTCCAACCGTATTTCGGACATGGCGACCCTGAAGAGCGCTATTTCCCTCTACTTGGCGGACGTGGCGAGTCCCTATCTTGGGGCTGCGGCAACCTGCTATGTAGGCGTTGCTACTTCTGCTGCTAATCCCTTTCTAGACACTCCGAGTAACGTCGGTACCTGGGCAACGTCAAGCCCCAGCTCGTGTGCAAACTTTTTTGCAGTGGCGACAAGCAGCATTGCGGCGACCTCAACACGAACGATTGGGACCGTTGGCAGCACGACGGGAAATGGCTGGGTTCCGGTGGACTTCGCAAATATCAGCTCCGGCGCGCCGATCGGCCAGGAGCCGGTTGACCCGATAAACCAGGTGGGCACCTGCGTGGGGACCAGCTCAGCGGTTTCCCTCTCGAGCTGCGGTCTCTACTATGGGTATGCCATCAGCACTACGAACTTCAAACTTACCGCGGTCATGGAGAGCACGAAGTACACGAAGGGAGGCGGCGGCGATGTGGAAACTTCGGACGGCGGCACCAACCCTTACGTTTACGAAGGGGGGACGAGTCCGACGCTGTAGTTTCTTCCTGTAGTACAAGGTTTCTGTAACTATCCAGCACCGCTTTCTGAAGCGGTGCTGGATTGGTATTATATAAGGTATGCGCCTTCCGCTGCCGGTACCGCAGATTAAAAAATTGCTGGTTGACGAGGGGCTTATTACGTCGGAAAGGTTTGACGAGCTTTCTGCCGAAGCCGCGCGAAAAAATCAGAGCATCCTTGACGTTCTCGTTTCGGAACAGTTCACCACGGCGGATTATTTGAACGATCTTATAGCGAACGCCCTGGATGTCCCGCGCGCGGATTTTGCGACGCAAAAAATACAAAGCGACATAGTGAAGCTTTTGCCCGAGTACGTTGCGCGCCAGCGCCAAGCGATCGTTTTCAAGAAAGAAGACGACGAGACCTACGACGTTGCGATGATAGATCCGTCCGATCTTGAAACAGTCGCGTTTCTTAGCCAGCGCCTCAAGGGGAAAATAAAGCCGTTCTTTGCGACCACGGAAGACCTGAACCGCGGGTTTTCGGTGTACGGCTACGAGCTCGGTCAGGATTTTAAAAAGCTCATTGAGGAGAACATCCAGGCATCGCTTACCAGCACCGTAAAGAGCGCCGAAGAGGCCGCAAGCGAGCTCCCTATCGTGGGCATCGTGGACAATGTTCTCTCGTATGCTACCGCGTCGCGCGCCTCGGATGTCCACGTAGAGATTCTGGAAAACGCATTATTCATCCGTTATCGCATTGACGGCATCCTATACGAAATTATGAGCGTCCCAAAGGCGGTATATCCCGCGATCGTCGCGCGCCTTAAACTTCTTTCCGGCCTCAAGATCGACGAACATCAGAAGCCGCAAGACGGGAGGTTTCAGTATCAGATCGGGAACCAAAAGATCGACGTCCGGACGTCCGTCATACCGACCTTTTACGGCGAAAAAGTGGAAATGCGGCTGCTTGAGGCGTCCCAGAAAGCGCTTTCGCTTGAGGAGCTCGGCATGCAATCCGATGACGCGAAGATCATTACCGAGAGCCTTAAGAAAGCGTACGGTATGATCCTTGCCTGCGGGCCGACCGGTTCCGGAAAAACGACGACGCTCTACGCCATGATGAACATATTGAACAAACCGCAAGTGAACGTGACGACGATCGAAGACCCGATCGAATATAATATGCGTTACGTGAACCAGACACAGATCAATCCGCAGGCGGGGATCACGTTCGCCTCGGGGCTCCGGGCGCTTCTCCGGCAGGATCCCAACATCATCATGATCGGCGAGATCCGCGATGCGGAGACCGCGGAGATTTCTGTGCAAGCGGCCCTGACCGGCCACCTGCTTCTTTCTTCGCTCCACACGAATGATGCGCCGACCGCCGTGCCGCGTCTTTTTGACCTCGGGATCCCGCCGTTCCTCGCGGTTTCGGTTTTGAATCTTGTGATCGCGCAGCGTCTCGTGCGGCGGATCTGCCAAACCTGCCTCTATTCATATGAGGCGGGCCCCGAGGTACAAAAGACGATGGAAGCCCAACTTGCGGAGCTTGGGGTAAAAGAAGGGACCGTGAAAGCACCAAAGGTCCTCTATCGCGGCAAAGGGTGCAGCTCGTGCGGGATGACCGGTTACCGCGGCCGCTTCGGCATCTACGAATTATTGCAGATTACCGAAGCAGTCAAAAAGATCATTATCCAGGGAAATTTCAGCCTTGAGGGCCTGCGCACCGCCGCGCGCCGGGAGGGAATGAGGACGATGTTTGAAGACGGGCTCTTAAAAATGGAGCTTGCCCAGACGACGTTCGAAGAGGTATTGCGCGTGATCCGCGAATAGCCCCGAAGTGTTGTAAAATAATCATATGCTCTATCACTATGTGGCCGTTGATCAGTCAGGGAAGAGTGCAGAGGCGGATTTTGAAGCGGGAACCCAGAACGACGTCCTTCGCTATCTTTCGGAAAAGGGACTCCGCCCGATTTCGGTAAAATCCGTACGGCAGCACGGGCTTTGGGTACCGCAATTCTGGGGCGGCATCACGACATCCGACAAGGTGTTTCTTACGAAGTATCTCGCGCTCATGCTGCGGGTGGGGACCGATCTTCTGTCCGCGGTCGATATTTTGACTGCGGATTTTGACAAGCCATCCGTGAAGAATTTTCTGCTTGAAGTGCACGAGAGTCTGGGCCGCGGCCAGCCGTTCTATCAGGCCTTCGCAAAACACCCAGAAAGCTTTTCGCCTACTTTTATTGGTTTGGTGAAGGCCGCAGAGACATCCGGAAATCTTGAGAAGACCTTCTCGGATTTAAGCGACTCGCTTGAACGCGAGGCGGAGCTCCGCTCGCGGGTCCGGTCGGCGGTGGTGTATCCGATCGTGGTGCTTTGTATGTCACTTGCCATCATTACCTTTCTTGTGACCCTTGCTCTGCCGAAACTTGCAGTGGCATTTTCGAGCGGCGGCGTCAATCCTCCGCTCTTCTCGCGCATCGTGTTCGATGTGGGGCTTTTTGTAGGGAACAACATCATACTGCTCTACGCTATACTTTTCGGGACAATCGCGCTCTTTGTCCTGGGAGTTCGCAAGACGGAGACGGGAAAACGGTTGTGGAGCCGGACGCTTACCCATCTCCCTGTGGTGCGGAGAATTTATACCGATCTCGCCGTCCAGCATATGGCTTCAACTATGAGCGCGCTTATGCGGGCGGGGCTGCCGATCATGGAGACCATTACGACCGCGGCTGAGACCGTGAACCACCGGGAGTTCCAATATGCCCTCCTGCGCGTGGCGAACGAAGGCCTTGCAAAGGGGCTTACGATAGGGGAAGCGTTCAGGCGGGAAGCGGTTTTCCCGAAATCGGTCGTGAACCTCGTGGCCATTTCCGAAAAAGCGGGGCACCTTGAAGAGGTGCTGGGCACTCTCTCTAAATTTTATGAGGCAAACATTGATTCCAACATCAAGGCGCTGGTCTCATTGCTTGAGCCGATGTTGCTTCTTTCGATGGGCATCATTGTTGCGGTCATCGCACTCTCCATCATCGTGCCGATCTATCAATTGACGAGCTCGTTCTAGCCCGATATTCATGAAAAAAGGATTCACCATCGTTGAGCTCCTGATCGTAATCGGGATCATCGCCATAATCACCACGGTTTCCGTTTTGACTCTTTTCAACTGGCATAGCACGGCGGTTTTGACGAGTACCACAAAACAGATCGGCGCCCTTCTTCGCGAGGCACAGAGCAATACGATGGCGCAGAACCAGGGCGCCGCATGGGGAGTGCATTTTGATAACACTACCTCAACGGCGGCGTTCTATTCGCTCTTCTATACCTTCAATGGCACCTATGCATCTTCGACGCGGGTTGGCCAATATCCACTCCCTGCCGGTATCTGTTATGCGACCTCGAGCGTCAATGTCGGTTCCTCCACGGATATCATTTTTAGCGGGATCTCCGGCCAGCCCTCTGCTTCGGTGACCATCATGCTGCAGCTCATAATAAACGGCAGCTGCAGCACGGCCACAAGTTCCGGATCGGCGGCCAGCCTAAACCGTTCAGGGAGCGGATTGATCTTTTTTGACAATTTCAATCGATCGAATCTTTAGAAGGAAATGCAAAACAAGAAATTCATCGTAGTCGGCGTTGTTATTGGGTGCATCATTATTTTTGCCCCAAAGGCATTTGCTTCAGATAGATATTATGTAGGTGGAACGGCAAACTGGAGCGCGACTTCAAGTTGGGCTACAACTTCCGGCGGCAGTCCCGGGGCGTCTATACCGACCCCTGCCGATAATTGCTTTTTTGACGCAAGCTCCAGTCCCACTTCTTATACCGTCACGTTAACTGCCGCGGTCAGCTGTAAAGACATTACCGTCGTCAGTCCACCTTCGGGCAATGCGACTATTGGTGTCAATAATTATAATATGGCTGTTTACGGCTCAATGGATTTGGCCACTGGAACGGTTGTCAGTATAGGTACTTCTGGCGTCTCTTTTGCCGCGACTTCCAGCGTCCAGACTATTAGAACGAGAGGAACGTCCTTTGTCATAGTGTCTTTTACTGGTTCTGGCGCAACTTTCCGACTGCTTGATAATCTTACAGTAAGTTATCAGATAGGTTTAAGTGCCGGGAGGATATTTGATGCCAATGGCCAGACAGTTATTTTTCCTAGTTCAACTAATGCTTATGTATCGGGTGATTTTACATTTTATAACCTAACTCGTAATACGAATGCAGCAAATAGGAATCTCTATCTCGGCGGCAATATAACTATCACTGGCACCTTAACCTTGAATGGTTATAGTGCCACCACTAGCCGTTCGCTTCTTGTTTCACAAACTTCGGGCGCACAAACTGCGGGCATAACCAGAACAATAACTCTTTCAGGGGCAAGTGCTACTTTGTCTGTTTCTAATATAGACCTTGAAGATATAGCAGGAGCGGTGGCCAATGGAGCTAGTGCCGCTCTATGGGATTTATCGGCTATTTCGGGACTTTCCGGCGATTGCGGTGGAAATAGTGGGATAACTTTTACCAATCCCCAAACCCAATACTATAAACATCCAGGAACTGCTAATGCGTCCTGGTCAGGTGCTAATTGGTATGCCTCAGACCATGCTACCCTTCAGCGGGTTCCTTTGCCGCAAGATGATGTTGTATTTAATGTGGGTGCGTTTGCGGCAACCGGAAAGAAGATCACGATGGATATGCCAAGGGGGGGCAAGAGTATAGATTTTAGCGCGGTTGAGTATACTCCTACTTTTGCCCTGGATAGCACCAGTAATACCATTTACGGTTCTCTGACATTGGGAACAATGGGCAATAGCAATATTATCGCTATGGGTGGTAACGCTTTCGTTTTCGGAGGCAGGAGCGCTTACACTTTGAAAAGCAACGGCAATACTTTTTCTTCTGCCGGAAATTGGAGCTTTACTTCAAACGCTCCGGGTGGGTCTTTGACTTTAAAAGATAACTTGAATATGGTAGGTGGCACAGCGGTGACGCTGACGACAGCCAATGGAACTTTTAGCGCGGTGGATGGTGCGAACAATTATGCTATTACTACAGGCAGGATCGGCGTAAGCGCCTCAGGAACCATTGCTCTGGGTTCGGCAACTCATCTATTAACCGGGACGGGAGCGGTGTGGACCGGCACGGGAATAGTAAATGCCGGTAGCTCAACGCTTAAATTCACCAATACTGGCACTTCCACGATCTCATTTACGAGTGGAACTAAAACCTACAACAACGTTTGGTTCTCTCGCGGGGGGAGCACGGCTTCAACCACAATTACCGGAAACAACACCTTTAATGATTTTAAGGATGACGGGAATGCTGCTCACTCAATTCTTTTCACCCACGGAACGACGTCCACAGTTCAAACATTCACGGTGACGGGTAATGGTGCGGGAAATGAAATAACCATAAACAGCGATACGGCAGCGACCCATTCGTTAGTAAAATTAGGCGGGGGGACGATTTCCAGTGATTACTTGAATATCCAACACTCCGTAGCTTCTCCGGTAAATACGTGGTATGCGGGAACCAACAGCATAAATAATCAAGCAGTGGCAACGGCGGGAAGCGGGTGGATATTCACGAGTCCGCCCGTCCCCGGCGCGCCGGGGACGCCCACCTATACAAGTGTGAGCTCCAGTACGCTTACGGTGAACTGGGCTTCTTCAACGGGTGCCACCTATTACAAAATGGAACGCGCGACCTCTTCGCAATCCTACCTCCAAATCGCGACCACGAGCGCCCTTTCCTACGCCGATACGGGGCTCACCGCGAACACGACGTTCTTTTACCGCGTCCGGGGGACGAACGGCAACGGCGACGGTCCGTACAGCACAAGCTCGAGCATTCTCACCTTGCCCGACGTTGTTTCTCCGGCGCCGACCTATGCGAACATAGGGACAAGCACCGTGACCGTGAATTGGACCACTCCGACGGGCGGCGCGGCATCATATATCATCCAGCGCGCAACCTCTTCGCAATCGTATGCCCAAGTCGCAACAACAACCGCGATTTTCATAAACGACAGCGGCCTTGCGCAGAGCACCATCTATTTCTATCGCGTGCAGGCCGCGAATGCGACGGGGAACGGGCAAGTGAGCGCAAGTTCCAGCGTGACGACCACGGGAGTGAATTCGGCACCCAATGCGCCTTCGGAAGATTTACCCGCGAATAATTCGCAAGGCATAAGCATAACTCCGGTTTTCGAAATGACTGCGACTGATCCCGAAAGCAACAATTTACAATACAGAGTGGTTATCTATTCCAACTCCGGCTGTACGGCCGTCGTTCAGACCAATGATCAAAGTGCGTCGCAGACCGGCTGGTCGGGCCAGAATGCTTCCTCGAGCTATGAATATATCTCGGGCACCCAAGGGGTCTTCGCGACGCAGTCCGCGCTCTCGGCAAATACCACCTATTACTGGATAGCGAATGCGAAAGATCCCGAAGGATCAAATACGTGGGGCGCCTCTTCAACCTGCAACGGCTTTACGACGGCCTACGGCAGCTGGGCCACGGATTCGGGGAATTGGAGCGTGAGCAGCAGCCAGTATCTTGTCGTCACGCCGGGTTCCGGTTTGTCGGTGCAGATTCACGTGCCTGGCCAAAGCCGGACGGACGCCGTAGTTGAATTCAAGGTGAAATCGAGCGCGGTGGGGGCAAACACGGGGAATATTGCGAGCGTCGCCCGCGCCGATAGCGGCGCCAATCGCTACCATCTTTCGATGGCGGATTTTCTGAATCAAAAAGAGGCGATCGGAAAGACGAACTCAAGTGCCTATAGCACGCTTACGTCAACGGCATTCACGTTCAGTGCCGGCACCTTTTACGAATTCCGCGGTTCGATTTCCGGAACAACGCTCTCGTCGTGGCTGAACGGTGGGAATGCCTTGACGATAACTGACTCCGCGCTCACAAGCGCAGGATATCTCGGTTTCGCCGCTTCTTCTACGAACGGCAGTGTTACCTTTACCATTGATAATTTCGCTCTCTATTCTTCAACCGGCGTTACCATGAACAGTCTGCCGGGCGGCGGCTCATGGACGGTGAGGACATCAGCATCTACCACGATCTCATGCCAGACGGGAAGCACATGGGACCTCTCAACGTACACGGGACAAGTACCGATAGATTACGACAACGGCGGGGGAAGCGTTGCAGTGTGGGCTGGGAATAATTCCTGTTCCGGCGCACCGGACGTGACCTATCCGGCAGCGGGTCTTGCAACCGACATTTTCGGCGGCGATACCTACGCCTATACCCCGGTCGGCAGCACCACGTCCCAGCGCGGCGCTTCCATTGCAACCTCCACAATTACTGTCGGCACCGCCGGAGTGATCAGCTACTAAGAATTGTCCTGATGGTATAATGAACAGGATGAAGCGCGGACAGACGTTCTTGGCACTTGTCTTTTTGATCGGCGGGGTGGTGATCCTGATCGGGCTCACGCTTGTGTTCCTTGCCAATACCTTCGTCGATACGGGGTATGGCTATCAAGCATCAATACAGGCAGAGGCGGTGGCAGCATCAGGAGCGAGGGACGCCCTACTTCTCCTTGGCCGCATCTCCGGAGCTTCGCTTCCGGGAAGCTATACGGTTCCCGTGGGGTCAAGCACCGCAACAGTGACCATCACGCAAAATAGTCCTTCCACGGGCCTTATCACCGTACTTTCCACTGCGACCGTTTCAAATCGTGCGAGAAAAATAAGCGTAGTAGCGGCAATCGACGCCTCTACGGGCCAGGTAAGCGTCATCTCGTGGCAGGCCACTCAATGAAATGAAAAAAATATTTCACCAATTACTTTCTTTTTTGCGGGTTCGCGCGATGGCGGGGGGGCTTGAAGTGAGCGATCAAGTGCTGCGGCTGGTGAATGTTAACAAAAAAATATGGCAGATGTATGCGGTCCGGCTGGAGCCGGGCGTTTTGGAGAGAGGAAGGATAAAAAATCGCGAGGCGTTCATTGCGGCGCTTACCGCATTGAGAGCAATGGCGCAAGGAGAAGAAAAGGCGAAAAAGATGAGCGTGGTGCTTTGTATAAGCTCCGCAGAGACCTATACCCAGCTCTTTTCCCTTCCGTTGGTTCGGGGCGAGGAACTGGAGAAAACGGTGGAGTTGAATCTTCAGATGGCGTCACCGCTCGAGGCCGGCGAGGCACATTCGGGGTGGCAACTGGTGAACCAGGAGAAAGATAAGCCGCAGCTTCAGGTCCTTTCCGCATTTATGGAACGGAAAGCGGTGGATGAAATGGTGGACGCTCTTTTTGAAGCGGGATTTTTGGTGATGGCGGTAGAGTCGCGCGCGCTCGCTTTGACGAGAATGTTTCGCGAAAAGGGTGCGGGCATCGATGCGGCGAAGTCGTATATATTCGTGAATATTGACAACACAGGACTTGATTTTCTCGTCATCCGCAACGGTGCGCTTTATTTTGAATATGCAAATTCATGGCATGATCTTATGGATGAAAAAGGGGAAATTACCGCCGCGAAATTTGAGGCAACACTTGCGGCAAGCGTGCGGCAAGTCATCAATTTTTATAACCAGCATTGGGCGGAACCCCTTGGCGCCATCATTCTTTCAGCGGCGGCGCTTGAGGCTGAGGCCGAGAAAGCGATCGCTTCGAACGCCTCTGTTCCGACGGTGCGCCTCACGCTTGTCATGGGCCAGCCGATTTCTTCGGAGTGGCTCACGGCGCTCGGATGTAGTTTGCGCGAATCGGGGCACAAAACGGAAGATCACGAAATAAGCTTTCTGGGAGAAGATTCGGAGGATCAATTCCGCCAAGGACAAGTTCTCAACTTTATGCGTTTTTGGCGCGTGGTAGTTCCCGCCACATTAGCCCTCCTTGTGCTTGCCTTTATTGTGGCGGATGTCTTCCTTATGAATACAAAGAGCGAGATCGAATCGCGTTCCGACTTCAATTTCGGCGGCGCGGAGGTGCCCAAAATTTTAACTCTTCAGACGTCAGCAAGGGACTTCAACCATTTGGTGACGCTTGTTGCCGCCGCTGAGGGCGCAACGAGTCCGAAAAACGATTTCTTGAGGAAGATAGTGGATTTTGCGGCGGTGAATCATGTCACCATTTCCCACCTTTCTTTTCGATCGTTCGGTGAGCCAATCAGTCTTTCGGGAATCGCCCAGACAGCAGGTGCCGTGCTATCCTTCAAGACGGCCACCGAAAACGATTCTGCGTTCAGCAAGATCGATCTTCCTTTGACCGGCATCCAGGCGAACGGAGGCAACGTTTCGTTTTCAATGACGTTTCTTTACGCTCCGTCACCCCCGCCGGGCTCACCGTAGGGAAGAAGTTGGTTCGCGATTTCGGCAAAAACCGCGTGAAGGATCTTTCGATCCTTCGGCGTGATGTTTTTAAGCACGAACGCGGATGCTTTCTTGCGCCCCGTCCCCTCCGTGGGGCGGATGCCGATGCGGATGCGCGTGAAATCTTTCGTGCGGAGCGCGTCCATGATGGATTGGACTCCTTTGTGGCCCGCCGCGTTTCTTCCGGCGGATACTTTGTATTTTCCGACCGGAAGATCGCTCTCGTCGTGAAGAACGGTGAGCTCCGTGGCTCTTCCGCCGAATTTCTTCATTGCTTCCCGCACCGCCGCGCCCGATTCGTTCATGAAAGTGAGAGGAAGAACGAACACGGTATCCGCGGTCGCAGCGAACGCGAAAGAACCTTTCTGTTTTTTGAACTCCATCCCGTCCGTGATCACCCGGAGCGCGGACTGTCCCACGTTGTGGTAGGTATGCGCAAACGCCGTGCCGGGGTTGCCAAGTCCCACGATGATTCTTCGCAGCGTTTTCATTGGCTTGATTTTACCATATTGCGCGCGATATAATGAGTACTACATGAGGAAATTTCTTGCGTCGCTCCTGGAGGTTTTGGAGATCGCGGTCATTGCGGTTGTGGCAGTATTCATCGTGAGGACCTTCCTGGTGCAGCCCTTCCTCGTAAGCGGTTCCAGCATGTCGCCGAACTTTTCGAACGGCGATTACGTGCTGGTGGATGAGCTGACCTACCATCTCCGCGGGCCGGAACGCGGCGAAGTAGTCGTCTTCCATGATCCACAGGATTATTCCACCTATTTCATCAAGCGGGTCATCGGCTTGCCGAACGAACGTGTGACGATCAAAAATGACACCATAACGGTCGTGAACAGCGCCTATCCGCAGGGGTTTGCGCTTGGCGAAACCTATCTTCCAAAGGGGATCGATACATCGGGTAATACCACATATGCTCTTTCTTCGAGCACCTACCTTCTCCTCGGCGATAACCGCCCATTCAGTTATGATTCGCGGATGTGGGGGCCGCTTCCGAAGAGCAATATTGTGGGGCTTGTCCGGGTCCGTCTCTGGCCCTTGAATGAAATGACCGCTTTTGCGGCGCCGCAGTACCAATAATGAACGACAAACCAAAAGAAAATCCGCGCACTTTTCAGGCCGTGAGAGGCATGCACGACGTTTTGCCTGCCGATCAGCCATATTGGGACCGGATCGAAAACCTTACCAAGGACCTTGCGCGTTCCTACGGCTTCGCGCGGCTTGAGCCGCCCGTTTTGGAATTCGCGGAGCTCTATCACAAGACGTCCGGCGAGGAAAGCGACGTGGTGCAGAAAGAAATGTATACGCTTCGTACAAAGGGAGGAGACTTCCTGGCGCTCCGGCCGGAATATACGCCGGGCATCGCGCGCGCGTATCTTGAAAATAGTTTGAGCCGCATGGGCCAGCCGCAAAAACTGTTTTATTTCGGTCCGGTCTTCCGGCACGACCGACCGCAGCTCGGGCGCTACCGGCAGTTCACGCAAATCGGGTTCGAAACGCTCGCGGGCCCGAACGATCCCATCTATGACGCGGAGATCATCTCCGTTTCGTGGGACCTTTTAAGCGAGCTTAAAATAAAAAACCCCACGTTGAAGATCAATTCCATCGGCTGCCGCGTCTGCCGCCCGTTGTATAAAAAACAGCTCGTCAATTATTACAAAAACTACGAAAAGGAGCTTTGCGGGGACTGCGCGGAGCGGTTGAAAACGAATCCGCTCCGGCTTTTGGATTGCAAAGAAGAAGGGTGCGTAAAGTTGAAGGGAAAAGCGCCGAACTTTCTGGACAAGCTTTGCGCGATGTGCACGGAGCATTTCAAGTCGGTGCTGGAATATCTTGAAGAAGTGGCGATTCCCTACGAGCTTGATAATCACCTCGTGCGCGGCTTGGACTATTACAGCAGGACCGTTTTTGAAATGTACGCCGAGGGCGCGGAAGCGGCCATCGGCGCCTTGCCTGCCGGCGGCCGCTACGATTATTTGATGGAAACGATCGGCGGGCACCTGACGCCTGCGGTGGGCGTCGCCTGCGGCGTGGAGCGCCTGATCGCCGTCATGAAAGCGAGGGAGATCGCGCTGCCCGCGCGGAACCAGAAAAAAGTGTTCCTGGTGCACGCCGGGGAACTTGCGAAGCAAAAGGCGTTCGGGCTCTTGCAGTCGCTCCGCGCCCGGGGCATCTTCGTCGCCGAATCGCTCGCGAAGGAATCGCTTGCGGCGCAGCTGAAGGTCGCCGACAAAGAAGGGATCAGTCTTGCGCTCATCCTCGGCCAGAAAGAGATTTACGAAAAGAGCATTATTATTCGCGACCTGAAAACCGGCCTGCAGGAAGCTATCCCACAAGAAAGACTTGTGGACGAGATTAAAAAGCGTTTATAACCATTCATATGGAGGATTGCATCTTTTGTAAAATAGCGGCAAAGGAAAGCCCCGCGTATGTGGTATACGAAGATGAGCACGCCATCGCCTTTTTTGATATCACGCCGAGTGCGCCGGGGCACACGATGGTGATCCCAAAAGCGCACGCGCCGAATTTTCTTGAATTGCCGGATGCCGAAGTGGCACCGCTTTTTGCGGCGGTGAAGAAAGTGGCGGAGCTTGTGGTACGCAAACTCGGAGCGGACGGGGCCACGGTGGGTATAAACCAAGGCCGCGCGAGCGGACAATATGTGGACCATCTGCACGTGCACATCATTCCGCGATGGAAAGGCGACGGCGGATCTGCGGTGCAGTCGGTGGTGAACAATAAACCAAAGGAATCGCTGGAGGAGATCAAAAAGAAGATTGTTGGCTAGCAGCGCCAGGATATTCTATTTCTCTGGACTATTTTTAGTCCTTTTAGTACCCTTGACTTAGACGCTTTACACAAGGAGCAGAACGTTGGAACCAAAAATCACGGAAGATACGCTGCGTGCCCTCGGGTTGGTTTTCCCGGTTTTCAGTGGCGTTCAGATTGACCTCACCGCAGTATCTCGCTCCGTGCCCGACGGCAATAAGCGGTCCGCCTCCTTGTGCAACCACAATTGCACCAGTGAGGTCGGCGGCTATACTTGCCCCGCGGCGTTTACCCGTAATAGGGGAGTTAAGCCCAGGTTTGCATCGGGCGAGGAACTCCTCCTGCGAATCGAGATGGGTCGCAACGGGCTGATGCTTGCCCGCAATGCCTTTCTCAAGGATCACTTTGCCGATTACTGCCGACTCTTCGCCGTTCCCGCCGCCGTTCAGGCGATTCTCGCACGGTCGCTTCAATCCGATTTGTGCGAAGTCAACTTGTTTGGGGGCAATCCGGAAATGCATCCCGAAGTCACCGAGCTCATCCGGAAGCTCAAGGCGAGGGACTTCCGGGTGAATCTGACCACGACGGGGCGCCGCTTTATCACGGATAGGCAATTCGTCGGAGAATTTGCGGCGAGTCCAGCTCATCTTTTGGCCCTCAGCGCGGACGACTTCGATCCGGCACGGCTTGATGAGCTATTCCAGATGCCCCTCGGTGAACTCGCGGCCACCTGGAAGCAGATCAATCCGCTTTACGGCCAAGCCCAGAAATTCGCGGAAGGGGTCTATGCCGCGCGTCTCGTGCAAGAGCGGAACATCCAAACGCAGGTGTTGTTTAACATGGTGCTTCACGCGGGGAATCTTCGCCATATCCGGCGGATCATCGCGGCCATCGCGAAGCATCTTCCTGGAGCGCTCGTAAATCCGTATTCCGCGCAGGATTCTTTCGTGGGCGGGGACGGCCATCTGTTTTCGGCGGAGGACATCGCGGAGTTCGCCGGGCTCGTGGAGTACTTCATCTACGAAACCCGGCGTGGCAATCCGAATCTGACGAAGCGCATTCAGTACTGGCTTGTTATGGAAGCGGTGCTGGAAATCTTCCAGGAAGACCCGGCGGCAGCCAGCAAGCTCATCGCTGGGCATCGCATCTGGCGGTGCTACCAAGAGGAACCAATTCCCGGTGCCGGCATGTATCTGCAGATCGGCAGGGGCAACCCCGTCAACTTTATGCAAAGCGGCAACGGCGCAATGCAACCCGGCGGATACCCCGGTTGCTACTGGAACGACATCACTGTGACGGGCCCCTCGCCAGTTTCTTCGGCAGACCAGGTTGCTCGGCATTTGCTGGGCGGGATGCAAATGTTGGCGGCAAGAGCCGCTGAACCCTGCCCAGGCTGTTCGATGCCCCGGCTGTGGTTCAACATGATTACAACGGAACTGGGACTCAACTCCGAGTTGCGCGCGTCGTATCTGCAACTGCGGCAGCGGCACGTTGGGTTCTAAGGGTTCCAACTAGGAGAGGTAAATACAAGCGGGCGACCATCAAGGCCGCCCGCGTTGACTTAATGGATTTTTCCACTATACTGTTCCCTATGGCAATTGAGGCACGAAAACGGGAAGGGGAATCCCCGAACAACCTGCTTTTCACGTTCACGAGGAAGATGAAACGGAGCGGCATCTTGAAGGAGGTGCGCTCGCGGAAGTTCCATGACCGGCCGGTGAGCCGGATCAAGCGCCGGCTTTCGGCGATCCACCGCGAGGCGAAGCGGACCGAGGTGGAACGGATGAAAAAACTCGGGCTGCTCGGCTAGTGTGCGATCCCCGCCGCGCAGCGGGGATTTGGTTTATAATAGAGACATGGCGCTTTTTCAAAAAATAAATGACGATTTGAAATCTGCGATGAAAGGCGGCCAAAAGGACCGCGTGGGGGTTTTGCGGTTCATGCTCGCGGGGGTCCAAAATGCGCAGAAGGAAAAAGGTGTGAAGCAGCCCGGCGAGGCGTTGACCGACGAGGAAGCGGTCGCGGTTTTGCAAAAAGAGGCCAAACGCCGGAAAGAGGCGATAGAACTTTTCCGGCAGGGCAAACGGGACGATCTGGTGAAAAAAGAAGAGGCCGAGCTTGCGATGATCTATGAATATCTGCCGAAGGAGCTTTCGGCGGCGGAGATCGAGAAGATGGTGGATGAGCTCAAGACACAAGGATTCAATGATTTTAATGCTCTTATGCGCGAGACAATGAAGCTTGTGAAGGGCCGCACGGACGGGAAGACGGTGGGCGATATCATCAAGAAAAAACTTGGGTAGGGCGTCTGCGGGGCGTTCCGCTCTTATGGATAAAAAACTTGCGCGGCTTGCAAAAAAGATTTTGAGGATCGTCGGAGGGCGTAATGCTGCAGTGCGCACCGCGGCTCTGGATGTTTTTTTGCTTCCCGATCGGGAGATCGCCGTGCTCAAACGCCGTTTTTTCAAAAAGAAGACCGAGCCCAATGTGCTCTCGTTCCCCGAGCCCCTGTGTTTCCCGCATCCCGAAACCAAGCGGCGCTATCTCGGCGAGATTTATCTGAACCGCGACTTATTGCGCCGTGATCCCGAGCGCGCCGCACCGCTTTTGCTGCACGGGATATTGCATTTGCTCGGCTACGATCACAAAAAGAAAGCCGGTGCCGCGAAAATGGAAAAATTAGAAAAGAACATCCTGCGCCGTTCCGGAAAAACATGAAGCCCCGGCGTTCGTGAACGAACGCGGGGGCTTCTGGAAGCCGGGCAATGCCCGGGATGAATCTTGTCGCCCACGGGGCGTCGGGTTACGGGAGCGATACCGTGGCGGTCTCGAGGCCTGCCTTCCCGAGGAGCGGGAACATCTCCCGATTCACGAGGTCCTCAAGTGCGGGGAACGCCTTGGCGACATCAGCGAGCAACGTCGTCAACCTCAGGTCTTTCGTCGGGAGGCCGCGCTGCACGCAGAACGCTCGTGCCCCTTCTAGCGCGAACCCGACGTATTTGTCTTCTCCGTCTTTTGGGTGATTGTTCTCGAAGACCATGAAGACCTCGTTGACGGGGGTCTCCAGAATACTGCAGGGTTTAATGACAACCTCGATTCGTCCGAGGTCCCGGTCAAACCACGCGAACGGCCGGAACTCCGGGCTGTCCGCAAACACACGACGGACAACGTCCCCCATCTCCGCGATGGTCAGCATCTGTTTCTTCCTCCTCTAGGAAGAAGTAAAGACGACGCAGGGACATTCGTCAATGCACAGTTGCGACCCCGCTCTTTTCCTCATAAAATAAAGCTATACATGAAGCTTAAGGGATTCTCCGGCGGCAATTTTGTGACGGGCCTGGATATCGGCACGTCTTCCATTAAGGTGGCGGTTGCGGAACGGCGTGACGGGAAACCGGCGCTCGTCCATGTGCAAAAAGTTCCCTGCTTCGGCATGCGGAAAGGCGCCATCGTTGAAATGAGCGAGGTTTCGCAGGCGGTCGCCCGCGCGCTCGCCGGCGTAAAAAAAATATCAAAAGCCGCCCTCAAAAACGTTTATATTTCCATCGGGACGCCGCAGGCGAAGATGCAGTCCTCGCGCGGGATCGTGGCGGTCTCGCGCGCCGATGCGGAGATCTACCAGGACGACATTGACCGCGCGGTGCGCGCCTCGCAGGCGGTGAACCTTCCCCAGAACCGCACGATCATCCATACGCTCACCAGGGAATTCGTTGTGGACGGCGTGGGGGACATCGTAGACCCCTTGGGCCTGTCGGGCAGCCGCCTTGAAGTGCAAAGCTTGATCATTGATGCGTTCTCGCCGCATATCAAAAACCTGATCCGCGTGGTGGAGCTCGCGAGCGGGGAAGTGAGCGGCCTTGTTTTCGGCCCGCTCGTCGCCGCGCGTGCGGCGCTCTCCAAGCGCCAGCGCGATCTGGGCACGGCGCTCGTGGACATCGGCTTCGGTACCACGGGACTTTCCGTTTACGAGGAGGGGAAGCTCGTCGGCGTCGCAAAGTTCCCGGTCGGCGCGGGAAGCATTTCAAATGATCTTGCGGTCGGCCTCAAGATCCCCGTTGATGCGGCAGAAGAGATCAAATTGCACTACGGCTACGCGTTTTCAAAAGACGTGAGCACGAAGGAATCCGTTGAGCTCAAGAAATTTTTGCCCGACGCAAAAAACACGGTTTCGCGGCGCTTTGTTGCGGAAATAATGGAATCGCGCCTTGAGGAGATTTTCGATCTTTTGAACGACGAACTGAAGCTGCTCCAAAAATTCGGCGAATTGCCGGGCGGCGTGGTGCTCGTTGGCGGCGGCGCGAAGCTCCCCGGCATCACCGACCTTGCAAAGCAGGAGATGAAGCTCTCCGCGCAGATCGGTTTTGCGCTTGACGACGAGTGGGAATCCGACGGAGGTTCTTTCAAAGAATTTTTGGAAGACCCAGAATTTGTGAGCGCCTTCGGCTTGGTGCTTTGGGGCGTGGACGGCGAAGGGTGGACCAAAGAAGGTTCCTCTCCAAGTTTCAGCTTAAGAAAGATCATCCGCTATTTCACGCCGTAGCCGGTTTTAGGCACGCAGTTCGAATCAGGGGAATGCAGCACGATCCAACGCTATGAAGATTTTCACATGGAACGTGAACGGGATACGGTCGATATTTAAGACCACGTTCCGTGACTGGCTTCAATCCAACGATCCCGACATAGTTTGTCTTCAAGAAATAAAAGCGGATTCCGAAGAGTTGGCGGAGGAGTTTTCCCAAATTGACGGCTATTATGCTTATTTCAACTCCTCTTCTTTAAAAAAAGGGCATTCCGGGACGGCTGTCTATACGAAAATAAAACCTGTTTTAGTAGAGACAAAGCTAGGGATTGAACGATTTGACGATGAGGGACGCTGTCTTAAGTTGATATTTAAGGATTTTATCCTGTTCAATTTTTATATTCCAAACGGTAGCAGGGACAAGCATGACATGCCGTACAAGCTGGAAGTCTATAAAAAGCTTTTTCCAGTCTTTCGATCGCTTGCGAACAAAAACACGATCCTTGCGGGAGATTTCAATATTGCGCATACGGAACTCGATGTTTACCATGCAAAACAGAATCAGAACAATACCATGTTCACTCCTGAAGAGCGGGAGCAAATCACCAAGCTTTTAAGTTTAGGATACGTTGACGCTTTCAGATACAAATATCCGGAGAAAAAGTCATATACTTGGTGGCCGTATATGAACAACCTGCGCGCGCGGGACATTGGCTGGAGGATAGATTATTTCTTTGTTGCCAAACCGCTTGAGCCCCTTATCAAAGATGCCTTTACCCAAAGAGAAGTTCTTGGGTCAGATCATGGGCCTTGTGGGATTGCCTTGAACAAATCCGCAGAGATTGCCGAACGACCGACCTATGCCAAAATAAAATCACCAGCAGAGCTTTTTTGAAAACCTGTCCGAGATTCGACATCGCCTAGATAGGCCAGCCGGATTTCATTAAAAAATTCTAAAATGTTTCTTGACGGTGACGGCCGATGCGCTATAATACCCTTGAGATGGGATAGTCTGTAATAGACGACGGACTAGTTCTCACTTTCCATGAGAAACGGCCACTTCGGTGGCCGCTTCTCATTTTATATCAAGCGTTTTTTAAGCTAATTTTAATCACCTTTTTGCTATGGTTCGTTCGCCGTGGATCATGGGGCCGTCGTCCATTACAGTTAGGATCTCATCTTTGGAAAGTGAGGAACCGGGTGCAAATCCCGGCGGCTCCACGGCACAGGAGGGCCTCTGCGAGGCCCTCCTGTTTTGGCCGTATCCACAGGTGGCACGCCAGCGGAAGATTTGTTATTATTGAATCAAATGGCCTCCTCCAAGAAGAAAGAAAAATTCCAGCCGCTCGCGACGAACGTCAAAGTGATCGGCATCGGCGGGGGAGGGGGGAACGCGGTCGCGCGGATGGCGCGCGACTTCATCCGCGGCGTTGATTTCGTCGCTATTAATACCGACCACCAAGATCTTGATCACTGCAACGTCAAACATAAATTATATATAGGGAAGGGGCTTACGAAGGGCTTGGGCACCGGCATGAACCCGGACCTTGGCAGGCAGGCCGCGGAAGAGAATCGTTCCGAGATCGGCGAGCTGGTAAAGGGGGCTGACCTTGTATTTATCGCTGCCGGACTGGGGGGTGGGACGGGCGGCGGTGCGGCACCAATCGTCGCGGAAGCCGCAAAGCAGGCGGGAGCGCTCACGATCGCGGTGGTCACAAAGCCGTTCGCCTTTGAGGGAAGCCAGCGCGAGCGAATCGCGGCGGAAAGCTTGATGAAGCTGAAGGATAAGGTGGATGCGCTTATTGTCGTGCCGAACGATAGGATCTTTACCGTGATCAGCAAAGATACGCCGATCGTAAAAGCGTTTGAGGCGATTGATGACATATTACGGAACGCGCTGAAGGGTCTTGTGGAGATCATCGCGATGCCTGGCATCATCAATGTCGATTTCGCGGATGTGAAAAATATCATGCAGGATGCGGGGGTCACGATCATCGGTGTTGCGACGGCGGGCGGGCAGGATCGCGCAGTGAATGCGGTGACCATGGCGCTTCACTCTCCGCTACTGGAGACGAGCCCCGAGGGCGCGAAGTCGGTGCTCTTGGGCATTTCGGGAGGTCGCGATCTGAAGATGACGGAGATCAACGATGCGGCGAAGATTGTCGCGCAGACCGCCGACCCCGGTGCACGCATCATCTTCGGCGCTTATCACGACCGGAGTTTGAAAAAGGGACAGATCAAGATAACGGTGATCGCTGCCGGCTTCAACGGCGGCCAGCCGACGGCGCTTTTCGGTGCGCACTATGAACGGCAGGCAGGATTCGGCGGCCGTCCGGCGGTCATAAGCTCGTCGACCGTTATGGAAACCTTTCCCGCAAAAAAGCCCCAAGCGGAGCGGACCGGCGCAGCAAGCGGAGCGGGCTCCAAGGAAACAGCAGGCCGCAGCGACCGCGATGCCGGCATTTTCTCGACTTCCGATGTTCCCCCCGCCGCAAAATCCGGGGCCCTGGCCGACCAGAAGTCCGGCAAGGAAAAGAAAGAAAAAGAAAACGACGCGTGGGACATCCCCGCGTTCCTCCGGCGGAGGAAAAAATAGCGGCGCGCAGCTATCGCTACAGCAGTTTTTTCGGCTCGCTTTCCTTGTCCAACTCGGCGCTCGCGCCGATTTTTAATATGTCTTTGTCTAGCTTTCCGAATTCCTTGTAGGCGGTGTTGTAGGCATTCGTCGTGGTCGTAAGGTGCGAGCCGATCTTCTCCAAATATTCTTCGTAGCGTTCCAAGTGGCGTTGTAGTTCGCCGACATTTTTCCGGATTTGCTCGGCGGACTTATTGATCTCCATCTGCCGGATCCCCTGAAGCGCCATCTGGAGATAGGCGTAGAATGTGGTGGGAGAGACGGGATAGACGCGCTTCTCCGAAGCGTATTGGATAAGGTCGCGTTCGGCTGCGGCGCCGATTTTGTTTATAAGAAGATCGTAATAGAGCGCTTCGGACGGAATGAACATGAAAGCAAAATCCAGCGTGTCCTCGGCGGGTTTGATATATTTCGCAGTTTCGTCAATGCGCGTTTTGAGGTCCATGCGCAGGGCATCTTCGTAGCGCTTGCGTTCGTCATCGGAGGTCGCAGACGCAAAGCGATTGTAATTTTCCAGGCTGAACTTTGAGTCAATCGGGATCACGTGGTCCTGGTAGAAAATGACCGCGTCCACCTTTGTGCCGTCCGCGAACGGATATTGCAGCTGGTACGTGCCCGGCGGGAGTACGTTCTTCAAGACCATCTCCAGAAAATATTCTCCGAGCACGCCGCGCTGCTTCGGATTTTTCAAAATATCCTGCAACCCCTTTAACTGGTCCGCGAGCGAGGCGATCTGCTTCTGGCCCTCGGTCACCTTTGTGATCTCGCCCGTGATCTCTTTCACGATCTGGACGCTCCTGTCCGATTGCGCAAACATGGTTTTTGTTGAATCGCCGAGCTGTGCAGTGAGCGTTCGTGAAAGCTCGTTCATCTGCTGCTGGATCTGTTTCTGCTGGTCCTGGATCTGGTTTTGGATAAGAAGCAATGCCCGATCGTCCTGTTTCGGCTCCGCCGCCCGCGGCCTCCAAAGCCGCCACGCGATTACGGCAAAGAGTACAATAACAACGGCAAAAAGGGTGATTTCCATGAGGTTATTTTACCACTACGCGAGAGGCGGTGCGAGCCGCGCTGCCGGAGCGGATTCTGATAGAATGAGGATATATGAATACAGAGGCGCGTGTTTGCGGGAATTGTAAACGTCAATTCGTCATTGAGCCGGAGGATTTTCAGTTCTACAAAAGAATAGACGTTCCGCCGCCGACGTGGTGTCCGGAATGCCGCCTTATCCGGCGGCTCATCTGGCGCAATGAGCGCACCCTTTATCGCCGGAAATGCGACGCGCCGGGCCACAACGAGACGCTCATCTCTTACTACCCGCCCGAAAAGCCCTACAAGGTGTATGACCAAGCGTATTGGTGGTCCGACTCATGGGACGCGGCCGACTATGGGAAGGAGTACGACTTTTCCCGACCATTTTTTGAACAATTGAAGGAACTTTTTCTGCAAGTGCCGCGTGCCCATCTTTCGGTCAATCATGCGACCATGATCAATAGCGATTATTCTAATTGGGCCGGTGATTGCAAGAATTGCTATCTGGTAACGGATGCGGACTACGTTGAGGATTCCGCATATTGCTCAAGTATTTTTAAGTCAAAAGACTGTTTTGATTGCAACAATATTTCGGAATCCGAGCTTTGTTACGAGGGATATAATCTTGGAAAGTGCTATCGCGTCATTGCTTCGGTGAACTGTCGCGATTCCTCCGACGTTCTTTTTTCAAAAGGGCTTGTTGGCTGTTCAAATTGTTTTGGCTGCATCAACTTGCGGAAGAAGGCATACCACATTTTTAACCAACCATATTTAAAAGAAGAATATTATCAGAAAGTTGGCTCATTATTCGACGGTTCCCGCGAATCTTTCGGACGCATGGTCGCCCAGGCCGAAGAACACTGGCTTCGATATCCTGCGAAACACCTGCGTGGAATCCGGAACGTAAACTCGTTCGGCGATTATATCTATAACTGCAAAAATGTGACCTACGGGTTCCACGTCACGGGTGCGGAGAACAGCAAATATATCACCCTCATACACTCCCCGAACGTGAAAGATTGTTTTGATTACACCGACTGGGGAGACAATGCGCAATTAATATACGAAAGCATTGCATGCGGGCTCGGCGTATCAAATCTAAAATTCTGCAACCTTGTGGTGCTCAATTCCAAAAACGCTTCCTATAGTTATTTTTCTTATGGTTGCTCCGATATTTTCGGCTGTGCCAATCTGCGGAAGAAACAATACTGCATTTTGAATAAACAATATACCAAACAAGAATACGAATCGCTCCTCCCGAAGATCATTGAACATATGAATGCGATGCCCTACGTTGATAGCAAGGGGAGAACATATCGCTACGGCGAATTATTCCCTCCGGAACTCTGCGGTTTTGCTTATAACGAAAGCATGGCGCAGGAGTTCTTTCCGCTGAACCGCGAGGAAGCGCTCGCGAAGGGGTTTGCGTGGCGGGATCCGGATGAGCGCCCTTATCAATCAACGCTTTCTTCCGACAAGGTTCCCCAGACCATTCACGAGGTGCCGGATCGGATTACTGATGAAGTTATCGCATGCGCGCACAAAGGCGCTTGCAAACAGAGTTGCACCGTGGCATTCCGGATCGTTCCGCCCGAACTCCAGTTTTATCGGAGGATGAACCTTCCGTTGCCCGCTCTTTGTCCGAACTGCCGGCATTATGAGCGGTTGAAGCATCGGAATCCCCTGAAGCTTTGGCATCGCGAATGTTCCTGTGCAGGATCAAAATCAAAAAGCGGGGTTTATGCCAATACCATTGCCCATTCCCACGGTGCAAATCCTTGCCCCAACGAATTTGAAACCAGCTACGCCCCGGATCGACCGGAAATCGTGTATTGCGAACAATGCTATCAGGCAGAGGTGGCCTGAGCTTGCTTATCGTCGCGCTTTGTTATATAACCTTTCGTAGCTCCCCGGTTGAGATTGGGGACAGTTGGGAGGTGAACGATGCCGGTCGAGATCGATCGGGGGCAGTATCACGTTGCCCTGCAAACGCCCACTAGGGCACAGGTTCCTTGGCAGGACCTGATTACCAAGGTTCTCAATGCAGCCCTGATGTTTCTCTTTGGACTTGGACCCCGCTTTACCGACAAGGGTGGGGTGGCGGGGGCCATTCACGGTGAACCGATCGAGTTGCGCAACCGCGGCGACGAGATCGGCTTGGAAAGCGATTATCGGCCCAAGGAGAACCCGGAGTGCAAGCAGGTTCTCGATACCTACGAAGCGCTGCTTCGTGAGCTCTTTGAAGAGGAGCTCCACTTCGCCTTCGCCAAGTACTCGCCGGGCGCAATTCTGGAGATTTCCGACCAGGGAGAAGCCGGGAAGATCCTCTGGTTGGCGGTTGCTTACCGCTGTTCGATACAGACCGCCGACGTGGTTTTCCAGAGCCTCAGGATCCCACCGCCATTCAGGAGCGAGTGTCCGAGGTGAAACTCCAAAATGAAATGGCGCGCTGGGAGACCTCGGCGCGCCAAATCTGTTTTTAATGATTTTAGGAAAACAAAAATCCCGCATTGCTGCGGGATTTTTGTTGCTGCGAAACGAGCAGTCGCCGGAGTTACCAGCTGTTCTGCCGTCCGCCGCCGAAACCGCCACGGTCTCCACGGGGAGCGCGCGGTTCAAGGGGTTTGGCTTCGTTCACGGTCAACTTGCGGCCGCCGAAGTCCTTGCCATTCCACATCTCGATCGCTTTCTGGGCGTCCTCATCGGTCGCCATCTCGACAAAACCGAAACCGCGTGAGCGGCCCGTCATCTTGTCGGAGATGATCGTGGTGGACGAAACGGTGCCAGCCTGCGCGAACGCGGCCTGGAGCTCGTCTTGCGTCGTGGTGTAGGGCAAACCTCCTACGTATAATTTTGTAGCCATTGATTCTTAAGAGCGTCAGAGCCACGCGAATTCGCCCGGAGATCCGGGATCGTTCTGCAAATTGACTCTTAACGCTCTATTCTTGTGCTATGTTTATGTAAGGCGACCTACTTCTCCTCTGCTTCTCCGCCGGGAAATGCCGGCAAAACGAAACCTACTAAGAACACTTACATCTCTTGTATTATACCCTATATGCCCCAAATATGCAAATGGCAATGACCACCCGGCGTTTTAGGGCCATTATATGGGCATATTATCGCCGTGCGGGGCGGAATATGCCCTGGCGGCGGACGCGCGATCCGTATCGCATTGTGGTTTCGGAAATTATGCTCCAGCAGACGCAAGTTGCGCGCGTGATGAAATTTTATCCAATTTTCATCAAAAAATTTCCTGATTTTCGGGCACTTGCACGCGCGCGGACGGCGGACGTGCTCCGCGCGTGGCAGGGGATGGGATATAACCGCCGCGCGCTCGCGCTTCAGCGGCTCGCAAAAATTATTTTAGAAAAATATAATGGCCGGTTGCCGTGCGAGCGCGCGGCGCTCACAGCGTTGCCTGGAGTGGGGAAGGCCACTGCGGGCGCCATCCGCGCATTTGCGTGGAACGAGCCGGAGGTTTTCGTTGAAACGAATATCCGCCGAGTTTTCATCCATTTTTTCTTCCCGGTCCGCTCCGGGCGTGCGGGGCGTGCGCGGAAGGTAACCGACGACGAAATAATGCGTTATATCAAACGCACCCTGCCGCAAAAGAATGCGCGCGAATGGTACTGGGCGCTCATGGATTACGGAGCAATGCTTGGAACGGCCGCAAGTCGGGTTCTCATGAGAAGCGGCCGCGCTATAGGCCGAAATCCGAACCGAAACAGCGCCCATTATAAGAAGCAATCGCGGTTCTCGGGTTCGGATCGCGAATTGCGCGGAAAGATATTGCGCTTCTTATTGCAGAGAAAAAAAGTTTCCCGTGAAGCTCTTGTAAAAGAAACGAAAAAGCCCGCCGTAAGGGTCCGAAAAATCATCGCGGCACTGGAACGGGAACGATTTATAGAGAGAAAGGGGCGTTTTGTATCTATTTCGCACTGAAATCCGTATTATCTATGTATATGCGCACAAAGATCGCATTGGCAATGGCAATAGTAGTGGTTACTGCGGCGGTCCTGCCTGTCGTTTTTTCGGCAGGCACGGTGGGCGCCGCGAGCACCACAACCGCCGCCGCCGCAAAAACACCCTTCTATTACGGTGTTTGGCTGCCGTTTTGGAAAAGCCAGAACGGCGCATTAGATATTTCCATCAATCTTGATTCGCTCCACGAAGTGAGCCCTTTTTCTTATGAGATGAATTCAAAAGGGGCGCTGGTTGATGATCTGAAGATCGGGAATGGTTCGTGGGACGGCTGGCTCGGGGCCGTACATGATGCCGGCGTGAAGATCATACCGACCATTGCGTGGTTTGACGGGCCGTCCATCTACCGCTTGCTTTCCAGTACCAAAAAGCGCCAGGCCGAAGAAGATACGGTTACCGCACTCGTGAAATCCAAAAAATTCGACGGCATAGATATTGATTTTGAAAGCATGACGACGAGCACCAAGCCCTATTACTCCCTTTTTATACAGGGCCTTGCAATCCGCTTGCATCCCGCAAAAAAGACGCTCGCGTGCACGATCATCCCGCGCACGCCCGTGAGTTCGCTCTATGAATCAAATCCGTTGCCGACCGTGCAATATGCGGAGGATTATGTTGCGCTCAACAAATACTGCGACGAGGTCCGCGTGATGGCGTACGATCAGGGAACAATAGATCTAAAACTTGACGCGGCGAAGGGCAATGGCACGCTCTATGCGCCGACCGCCGATCCTGCGTGGGTGGAAAAAGTGATCAAAAATACGATCGCCACGATCAGCCCGAAAAAGATCATGTTGGGAATTCCAACCTACGGTTATGAGTATCAGGTCTCGTGGCTTATGGGCGCGACCACCTATGAGCGCGTGCGCAGTTTCACTTACTTTGATGCCATGGATCGCACGGACGGCTTAGGCATCACGCCTTATCGCAACAACGCCGGGGAACTTTCGTTCACTTTTTCCTCAAGCACGCACGTCGAAAATGTCGGACCGGCGCTCACTTCCATTGTCGCTTCTACGCTTCCGACCGCCCTCGCGGCGACCGATCCAAATGCGTCAACGACGTTCTTTGTTTCGTTCAGCGATGCCCAATCAACGGCGGACAAAATTGCTTTAGCTAAGAAATACGGGCTCCGCGGGGCGATGCTCTTCAAGGCGGACGGGCTTCTGGACCCTGCGACGTGGGGGATTATGCACTGAAGCCGGATCTTCGTGCCGGACGGTATAGTATAATGGATGTTTAGGGGTGGTCGCCCCGCTCTTTTTAGATACGACGCAATGCCGCGAATTCGTAAAACGCCAAGAAAGAAAGCAGAAGCCGTTTTTTCAAAAAAACGCTCCGTCCACGTCGGCGCAAAAAAAGCTTCTCTCCGCGCCGCCGCGGTTTTGCGGACGCTCCGCCGTGCGGCAATGGTTCGTGCAAAGAAGGAAAAAAAAGAACGCGAAAGAAAAAAGCCGCACCAGCTTGAGCGCCACGAAAGTAATCCGATCATCACGCCGCGCGAGGACCGGTTTTGGGAAATGAAGGCGACGTTCAATCCCGGGGCGATCTATGCCGACCGGAGGGTGCACCTTCTCTATCGCGCGATCGGCGCCGATGACGTATCGGTTTTGGGTTATGCCGGGAGCGATGACGGCGTTACGGTCACGGAACGCCTGGAGGCACCTGCTTTTGTCCCGGATATTCGTAAAAAACCGGTACCGGGCGCGCCGGCTGCGCTTCCTGCGTATTGTTCGGGGGGCGGGTGGAATGGCGGCTGTGAAGATCCCCGCCTCACCCTTATTGATGACAGGGTCTATCTTATGTATGCGGCGTTTGACGGATGGGGTTCCATCCGGGTCGCGCTCTCTTCCATAGGGCTTGAAGATTTTCTCCGCAAGCGCTGGCAGTGGAAGATCCCGGCGATGATCTCTCCTCCGGGGGAGATCCATAAGAATTGGGTGCTCTTTCCGGAAAAGATCCAGGGCAAGTTCGCCATCTTGCACAGCATTTCTCCCGAGATCGAAATAGAATATTTTGACACCTTGGAAGAGCTTGAGCGGGGAGAGCGGGTCATTCAAAGTTATTATGACCGCGTTTCGCGCACCGGGAGCTGGGATAACTGGGTGCGCGGCGCGGGGCCGCCGCCCCTGAAAACGAAGCTCGGCTGGCTTCTCTTCTATCACGCAATGGATGTGCGCGACCCCAACCGTTATAAGATCGGCGCAATGATCCTTGACGCAAACGATCCGAGGAAAGTGCTTTACCGCTCAAAAGTTCCTGTTTTGGAGCCCGATGCCCATTACGAGAACAGCGGATTCAAATCGGGCGTGGTTTATTCGTGCGGGGCAGTGGTGAAAGACGGCGAACTCTACGTGTATTACGGCGGCGGGGATTCGGTGGCGTGCGTCGCTATGGCGAAGCTGGACACTTTCCTTGACGAACTTAAGCGTTATGGGGCGCCGAAGTTGAAAAATGCCGCTCGTTAAACGTTCGCCCGAAAATCCTATCCTTTCGCCTGATGCAAGATCGGCGTGGGAGTCCGTGGCCACTTATAATCCATGTGCCGTTCTCGAAGGCGGCATGGTCCACCTGCTCTACCGCGCGACCGGCGTGAAGCAAAAAATAGGGGATCAGGAAGTGGAGATCTCTTCCATCGGCCATGCGGCGAGCAAGGACGGGATCCATTTCGCGGATCGCGAGGAGCTCTTTGGCCCGGAACATGATTGGGAGCGCTACGGCTGCGAAGACCCGCGCGTAGCGACCTTTGAAGGCAAGCATTACATTTTTTATACGGCAGTCAGGGAGTTCTCCGCCGACGGCATCAAGGTGGCCGTCGCGGTCACCGAGGATTGCAAAACGATCAAGGAAAAACACCTTGTGACGCCGTTCAATGCGAAGGCGATGGCGCTTTTTCCCGAGCGCGTGAACGGCAAGATCGCGGCGATCCTTACCGTGAATACCGACCGGCCGCCGGCAAAGATCTGCCTTGCGCTCTTTGATAGCATTGAGGAGCTATGGTCGGAGGAATACTGGAACAAATGGTACGCCGATTGGAAAAGCCACGCGATCGCGATCGAGCAAAACGAAGAAAAAGATCAGATAGAAGTCGGCTCGGCTCCTCTTAAAACAAAGGATGGCTGGCTCGTATTCTATTCTTATATCTATAATTACTTCTCTCCGCCGGCGGTTTTCGGCGTCCAGGCGATGCTGCTTGACCCGAACGACCCTAAAAAGATTGTGGGTGAGGTAAAGCACCCCTTCCTTGTGCCGGAAGAAGAATATGAATATTACGGCCGCGTGCCGCACGTTGTTTTCCCTTCCGGCGCGCTTATCCGCAAGAAAGAGATAGCTCTTTACTACGGTGCGGCCGACACGGTTTCCTGCGTTGCCATGATGCCGCTTGACGAGCTCCTGGAGCAATTGGTGTTCACGACGCAACGGGAACTTGCGCGCTTTGAGGGAAATCCCATCATCGCGCCGATCGCGGAGCATAAATGGGAATCGCGGGCGACCTTCAACCCCGCTGCGATCTTTTTGAACGGAAAAGTGCGTATCCTCTACCGCGCGATGTCCGACGACAACACGTCCACCATCGGCTACGCAAGCTCGGTGGACGGCGTGCACATCACAAAACGCCTGCAGGAACCGATCTACGCCCCGCGCGAAGATTTTGAACAGAAAAATGTGCCGGGAGCGAATTCCGGCTGCGAGGACCCGCGCCTTACGCAGATAGGGGACACGATCTACATGTGCTACACCGCGTTTGACGGAAAAGGCCCGCCGCGCGTGGCGTTCACCTCTATCACCGCCAAAGATTTCGACGATCATAAATGGAACTGGACCAAAGCCGTTCTTATCTCGCCGCCCGGTTTGGAAGACAAAGACGCCGCGCTGTTCCCGAAAAAGATCGGCGGCAAATACTGGTTCCTCCACCGCCTCGGTTCGGATATCTGGATCGATTCTACGGAGAACCTCGATTTTGATGGCAAGACCAAATTCCTCGGCGGGAAGATCCTCATGCAGCCGCGCGCGAGCGAATGGGATTCAAAACGGATCGGCGGCACCTCGCCGCCCATCGAGACCGAATACGGATGGCTGCTTTTCTACCACGGCATCTCGCGCCGCACGAATCACTATAACGTCCGCGCGGCACTCCTTGACCTTAAAGACCCGACGCTTGTGCTCTACCGGACGCACGACCCGCTTTTGGAACCCGATATGCCTTATGAAAAACAAGGAATGGTCTCAAACGTCGTCTTCCCCTGCGGCGCGGTGATGATGAAAAACCAGCTCTATGTGTATTACGGAGGAGCGGACAAGTTCGTCTGTGTGGCGACGCTTGACATGAACGTCATCGTCCAGGGCCTCGTGCGCGAAGCGAAGTCCCAAAAACAGCAGTAATCCGCAGCTATTTGCGCGAGAGCGCTTTATCCACGACGATCACGACGTCCGCATAGCTCACGCCGAATTTGAGCGCCGCGGCTTTCGTTGGCATCCATATGTCCACCACATCTTTCATGCGCCGGTTCATGCGGTCTTCCACGGTGAAAACCTTATTTCCAAAGAGCGACGGGATCTTTATTTTCGTTCCGAAGGGAAAAAAATTGCTCGCGACGATCCCATCGCGGACGTGCATACCGTTCGCGGTGATGGAGGGAGTAGAGTCGGTTTCGTCGGGGGAGCTTGAATATGCCGTCACCCGCAGATAAAGCGAGAAGGCGGGCCCGGCCGCTTCGGCTAACGTTCCGGCCGTTACGCTGGCCACGCTAGCGCTAGCCTGGCTCGTGGCCCCGCCAACCTGCGGCGCAACATAATCCGCCTTAATAATGGCGGGCACAAAGGTGGCCGCAAAGGTGGCTGCAATGGTCGCAAAAACACATACCCTTCTGATCAGTTTCTTCATGTTTCCTAACAAAAACGCCCCTCTCGGGGCTTATCACGTCTCTATTTTTTCGACGGGGATAGTATAGCGCAGAATGCAAAAAAACGCAAGGGGCACCCCGGAGGCCCGCTAAAACAGCTTCGGGGTCGTAGGGAAGGCGCTTTCTTTGGGGATTTTGACTTTCCGGTCTATCATTTTTTGCAGGTCTGCTACGCGCACCTTCCAGTGCTTGCCGATCTTGAAGCCGGGGAGCTTGCCTCGTTTGCACCAGCCCCAGATCGTCTTTTTTGTCACGCCAAAGAATTTGGCGAGTTTCTCGGCGTTATAGATGGACTCCTCCTTCTTCCTCACATAAAGATTATAGCACTTCCTGTGCTACTATATTTTCATGGCTAAGGGCAGGTTCTATTTTGACCATGCCGCGACGACGCCGCTTGATCCCGCAGTGCTGCGCGCGATGAAACCGTATTTTACGGATGATTTTGGCAATCCTTCCAACCTGTATGGCTTCGGGCGCAAGGCGAAAGCGGCCATCGCCGCGGCGGCGAAGAAAATAAGCGCTGCGCTTGGATGCGCCCCATCGGAATTTATTTTTACGGGCTCCGCGACCGAATCGGATAATATGGCGATCGCGGGCGTCGCGCGGGCGAACCGACGGACTGGCGGAAACGGCGCGGCGGGCGGCGCGGGCAAGATCATCGTTTCAAACGTGGAACACAAAGGCATCCTTTCCGTCTGCGACGCGCTTCGCGAAGAAGGATTTGAAATTGAATATTTGAAGGTGGGCCGCGACGGATTGGTAAATCCGCGCGACCTCACAAAAATGCTGGGCGAAAAAACCATTTTGGTTTCCGTAACGTATGCCGACAGCGAGACCGGCACGATCCAACCGATCGCGGAACTTGCAAAGGTGATCAAGAAATTCCGCGCCAAAACAAAGAGCGCGCTGCCATATTTCCATACTGATGCGAGCCAGGCGGCGGCATATTTGGACATCAACGTTCAGAAATTGGGGGTTGATCTCCTCACGCTCTCGGCGCACAAGCTCTACGGGCCGAAGGGCGTGGGCGGGCTCTACGTGCGGCGCGGCGTAAGGATGGTGCCGATCATCTATGGGGGCGGCCAGCAGGACCGGCTTCGCTCGGGCACGGAGAACGTCCCTGCGATCGTCGGTTTCGGCGAGGCGGTGGCGCTCGCAGCAAAACATCGCAAAACCGAGGCGGCGCGCGTGAAAAACCTGCGCGACGCGCTCCAAAAAGGCATTTCTAAAAAGATCCCGAAAGTGGTCCTGAACGGCCATCCAACGAAGCGCCTCCCGAACTTTTTGAACATCTCCATTTTGGACATTGAGGGCGAGGCGCTGCTTTTGTATCTTGATGAGCTGGGGATCATGGTGAACACCGGCTCCGCCTGCAATTCGGAGAGTTTGGAGCCGTCGTACGTACTCATGGCGCTCGGCAACCCGTATGAATATGCGCATGGCAGCGCCCGCTTCACGCTTGGGAAGGGGACCACGCCCGCCGCCGTCAATTATGTTCTAAAGCACCTGCCTGAAGTTGTGGTAAAATTGCGGAACATCTCGCCGCTCAATCTAAAACTCGGCGAGAAGAAGATAACGTCCCAGCCGAAGGCCTTTATCGGCGGCCAAACGCCGCACTTTTTGAGGAAAAAACAAAGGGGTTGAAATTATGAAATTTGACGAAGAAAGGTTAATACAAATTGCCAAGCCCTATATTAAAAAAGGGCGGGCAGGCGATTGGGAGCATGCCCAGGCAGCGGTTGAATGGGTAAAGAAATTAGGGGCGGGGCGAGATGATTTGAATTTGCTTATTTCTGCCGCCTACATACATGATATCGGTTGGTCGGGAATCGGCATGGGGAAAAAACTGGATTTAAACGGGGTACTTGAATTTGGTCCTCAAGCAAACAAAAATTCTCAAGCACTGGTTTCTAAAGTTCTATCTAGTTTGGATTTCAGTGGGTCAGAAATTGAAACGGCAAATCGCCTGGTCGCAGCGGCCGACAAGCATTACGCCGAAAAGGAGGATGAAGCCATAATTGTGGACGCAGATAATTTAAGCAAGCTAACAATGGAACAACTCCGAGAGAAATATGAGCCAAAAGAATTTTTGAAGCTTATAGATCGCTGGGAGGCCGAGATGCCGAAAAGAATAAAAACCGAAATCGGGAAAAACACGTATCCCAAAGCCTTAAAGGATTTAAGGGAGCAAATCAACAAAAATGCCAACGAAAAGATCTAAGCCGGATGTGGTGAACCGATTCACGGGCGGAAGCTGGGCGTATTCAAACATAGTAAAAAACCACTTCTTCAACCCGCGGAATTTGCTGTGGAAGATGCCGGATAAAAAAGAGAGCAAGAGATTTGACGCGGAGGGGATCGTGGGGAGCCCTGCCTGCGGCGACGTCATGCGCGTATGGCTCAAAATTGACCCGAAAACGGAGAGGATAAAGGAATTTAAATGGCGGACGTTCGGATGCGCGAGCGCGGTCGCCGCCACCTCCATGCTTTCCGTGATGGTGACGGAAAAAGGCGGGATGAAAATAGCGAAGGCGCTCGCGATTAGGCCGCAGGACATCATGAAGCGCCTGGGCGGATTGCCGGACCGGAAGGTGCATTGCTCGGTTCTGGGCGATAAAGCACTGCGCTCGGCGATCAACGATTGGTTCAAAAAACGCGGAAAATTTGATAGAATTCTTACGGAGGGCGCGCGCATCATTGATCCGAACACAAAAGTGACCGAAGCGGACATTGAGGAAGCGGTGGTTGAGGGCGCGATAACCCTGGACGCCGTCCAGAAACGGACAAAGGTCGGCGTGGGCTACAAAGAATGCCTTCCGCAGGTGGAGGAATTGATCCGGTTCTATCGCGAAAAATATTATGGCACGGACCGCCGTAGAAAATAAAATAGGGGAAATTTTGGACAAGGTGCGGCCGTACATCCAGATGCACGGCGGCGACGTTCATTTGGCGGGCGTTGACTTGGGCGAAGGCGTGGTCCGGCTCATGGTGAGCGGCAAATGCGTGGACTGCCCGTGGGTCGAGCTCACGTACGAAAAAATGATCGGGGAGCTTTTGAAAAAAGAAATTTCGGAGGTAAAAGAAGTGGTGGTTGAACTATCGTAAAAAAATCTATGGCAAATCAAGTGGAATATAAGCGGACAAAAGCGGGTTCAAAGATCGCGAAGATCGTAGTGGACAAGGACCTTTGCATCGGCGCGGCATCATGCATCGCCGTTGCGGGAACGACCTTTGAACTTGGCGCGGACAATAAAGTGGTCGTCGTCGCCAGCGGCGGCGCGGATGCGGCCGACGACGAGACGCTCATTCTTGCCGCGGAATCCTGCCCCACAAAGGCGATCCTGCTTTTTGACGCGGCGGGAAATCAGATATACCCGAAATAACAGTGGAAACGTTTAAATATTTGATCGTCGGCGGCGGCGTTGCGGGCGCGACGGCTGCGGAGACCATCCGCGAGCACGATCCGGCGGGTACGATCGGCCTCGTGAACGAGGAGCCGTACACTTTGTATTCGCGGGTGATGCTTTCCAAGCCGGGGTTTTTCCTTGAGAAAATTCCCTTTGACAGCATCTGGCTTAAAAACCAGGAATGGTATCAAAAAAACAACATCACGTTCCTCGGCGGGAAAAAAGCGGTCGGATTGGACACAAAGGAAAAAACGCTGACGTTTGAAGGCGGCGATAAGGTCGGCTACGGGAAGCTCCTCCTTGCCACGGGCGTCTGCGCGCGGACGTGGGAGGTGGAAGGCGCGGAAAAGCAGGGCGTCTATTACCTCCACGCGCTTGATGACGCAAAAAAGATCATCGCGGCGATCAAGACCGCAAAGAAAGCAATTACGATCGGAAGCGGCTTCATCAGCTTTGAAATGTCCGATCTTTTGCGCATGGCCGGCTTGGAAGTGACGGCGGTCTATTTGGAAGATTATTACTGGCAGCAGACATTGGACGAAGTTTCGGGGAAAATGGTGGAGGCGGCGCTTGAGCGGATGGGGGTGAAACTCATGAGAAAATCGGCGGTGGCGAAAGTGCTGGGGACCGGGAAGGTGGAGGGCGTCGTTTTGAAGAACGGCCTCTCGATCCCGTGCGACATGATCGTCTGCGGCATTGGCGCCTACTGCGCGTTTGATTGGCTGAAGAACGCGGGCATTGCGGTGAACCGCGGCATTTTGGCAAACGAATATCTGGAAACGAACGTGCCGGACGTCTGGGCCGCCGGCGATGCCGCAGAGTTCAAAGACATCATCGCGGAAGAAGTGGTGCAAGAAGGCAATTGGGTGAATGCGCACGAACAGGGGAGGATCGCGGCGCTCAACATGACAGGTACCAAAGAACCATTCAAATTCGTTTCATTTTATACCACGCAGGGTTCCGGCATCACGATCGCATTCGCGGGCGACGTCCGGCCCCTGCCTGACCGCACGATCATCCATCGCGGCTCGCCCCAGGCCAATTCCTACGTGCGGCTCCTTGTTGTGGGCTATGAACTCGTCGGCGCCACCCTGATCAACCGCACACAGGAACTCACGACCATCACAAATCTCATTAAGAATAACGTGGACGTGTCGGGGAAACTGGACAAGCTTGCGGATCCGAATTTTGATCTGAAGACGCTGTTATAGCGGCTCAACTATGAAAACGGAGAGCGGTTGACAAGAAAATCAAAAAATGTAAAGTGGGATTTTACATCAGTGCTGGACGTCTATCTGCGGACCTACGCCAAGTATCGGAAAAGTGACCACGGAAATACATTCCGCTATTAATTGGTGCCGCCGCGGGAAATCCTTCAGTGTATTGATTCCTCCTCCTTTTTAAGGGTATTGACTATTTTGTAAATATGCCCTATCCTTACAAATAGGTCGTGTTCTATATAAATTATTAGCCCATTTAATATGGAAAATAAAAAGGATAGGTTTAAGCGTTTGGCTACTGCAAGAACCAATGGGGTTTTGAGGTCGCTTAAAGTGCTTGGCAATTGTGCCAACAGGAGTGCCTATGATTACAGCGAAGAGGAAGTTAATAAGATTTTTTCGGAAATTGAACGTCGTGTCCGGGAGATAAAGGCGAAATTTCATTTCGGCAAAAATAAGGAATTTAAACTGTAAATCTACCGCATCAATGAATCCAACTATTTATGCCGGTCGGCAGTTGCGAAATGACGAAAAGAACCTGAAGGCGATCGCCGATGGCTATGAGGTAAAACTTGGTCATAAATATTGGTTGGCGGAAGCGCTACAAAAAGATGCGATTCAAAATGGATGGGACGCTGGACATGGGAAGGAATGGAGTATGCGTTTTGAATTGAAAGGTGCCCAAGCTAGCTTTTTAATGATTCAAGATTCTTGTACTAGCGGGCTAAACGGAACTATATGGAAAGATCAGGAGGAATTGACATCGATCTTGGAGAACGGAGATCGGACCGAAAACCTGGCGCATTTTTTGAGTTCCGATTTTAGCACAAAAACAGCGGAAAGCGGCGGAAAACGAGGAAGGGGTAAGTCCATATTCCTTTTTGCTTCGCAAAATTTGATATTTTATTTTGACTCACAGAGAGCGTCTTCTCGCGATTACGTCGCCGGAGCAATTTTCATAGATTCTGACAAGGGAGCTAAGGTGGAAATGACAAGTGGCGATGCTGCTACGAAATACATGAAAGAGAAAACCGGAGAACACTATTCGCCCATTAAGACCAGCGGCACGCGTATTTTTATCAAGAACCCTCGGGAGGAGGTTGTCGTGGCGATCCGTGATGGCTCCATGATAAATTTCATCGAGAAAAACTGGTGGGAGATAATAAAAAAATACGGCGCTCACATCACAGTATGCGATGGCACAGACACGAAGCAGGCGCAGGTCCCGATGTGGTATCGTGAAGACCTTTGTAAAGAAAAAGGGTTGGAACCGAAGGAATATCCGAACCTTAAGCTATCTTCCGGCGACAATAAATATCGGATTAAAAGAGTTTTTCTCATTTACAACCCAATGGGAGATACCCCGGAATCGCTCGTAGGCATCTCCATCCAACGAAAGGGGATGAGCATTGAGAGGAGGTCAACAGAAGCGCTGGTCAAGGAAGATGGCATGAGCAAGGTCTATGGGTGGGTGGAGATGGAGCCGGAGTTGGAACATGCCATGTATGATCTCGAGGATGTTGAGCATCTTGGTTTTATTTGGACCAAAAAGCCAGCTAAAGATTTGTTGGATTTGATAAAAATTCAGATACGAGATTTTGCGAAGGAAGTTAAATTGATCGAGAGCGAGCTGTCAAAGGAACATAAGGCCCATAAGCAAATCGAAGATGACATTGCAAAGAAGGTAAATAATTTTTTAAAAAACATCGGCTTCTCCGGGTTGGCTCTCACAAAGAGAAAAAGAACGGGAAAGAAAAGGATAGGAGAAATACCATTGAGGATATCGCTCGCAGATTTTAAATTGGCAGGAGGAAGCCGCCGCGTTAACTACGGAGAAACAATTAATGCGATTGCTGTAGTTGTAAATGAATTGGATATCTCCCTTCACGCCATCCATAGGACCTGGATTACGGATGAAGGAGGAAGAGTGGCAAAGATAAAAGAGGAGGAGATAGATTTGCATAAAGGTATTTCGCGGGCGCAGGGATGGGAACGAATGAAAGTTTCGAAGGAGGAGTTTCCTCCGGGTGATTACTCTTTCAAGTCAAAACTCACCCTCTTAGAAGATACCGACAAAGAACTACCTCGAATTGGAAGACTTGAGAAGGGAAAAGAAATTATTGTCTCAACTGCTTTTTCCGTAGAAAAAGATCCAAAAGCGCAAGGGTTTATTAAATTCGAACCGATCGTTGATAAGAACAAAGAGCGTTATATCACCACAAGACCGGAGGCCGGCGTTCTGGTCGTGGAATACAACACTCAGCATCCGTATATCAGCAATCTTATGCCGACTGAACGCGCTGCTGATTTGGGAAGATTTCTTCTTGAGACAGGGATCATCATTGCGTTCAATGAAGTTATGGCGGAGGACATTTCTTCTGATAAGCCAAGGGTCTTTACGGACGTCAATGATGATTACGATATAACTAAGATTTTGCCCCGCGTCATGGAAGAGGTGAGTAAATTTATGTGGCAATATCAATGAACATGGCTATCAAATTACGCAGAGGAGAAAATTTTTTCTATGCCCCGGTGACTGGTTTGCTTGATAAAAAAGAGCAGAAGCGCGCGGACGAAATATACACAAGCGCTAAGAATGCCGTAGAAAAATTAAACAAAACGAGGCGGAGCGGAACGATAGATATTCTTGCCGGGTGGCACCTGAGAGGTGTTTTAATAAATCAGATTATCCAAAAATTTGGGATAACCGAAACTGAAAAAAAGTATTTTTGGATGATGCTTTATGATGTCTCGGGAATGACGGTGCCGGACCATATTCGGAAAAACGATTTTCATGTGGCCAGCATTTTAGCAAACTATCCATTAAAGAGATTACAGGAAATCGGGGCTTGGAGTATGTGGCGAGAGATTATTGGGTCTACTAAGATTGGAAACGATGATAGGGTGGCGCGATGGGTGGTGGACTACATTGTCGAAAAAAAGATAAAAACCAGAGATCAGGCCAGGCCTTTATTGATGGCGGTTCGAAACAGGCTGAAGAGGATTGATGCTTCTATCTTAAGTAGCGGAGAATTAGCGAATAAATTGCAAGAGGTCGTAATAAAAAACAATTGAAATTATCCATGGAAAGTTCAGCTAAAGAATGTCCCGTCTGCGGCAAGCCGCTGACCCAGGAAGAGTACGACAAGGCTCTTGGTATCTGGAAGGCCAAGCACGAAGAAATAAAGCATTTGGAAAAGGAGAGGGCCGATCTCAAGCAGCAGGCTGCTTCGCTGAAAAAAGAAAAGGCTGAAGCGCGACGTGCGGCCAAGCTTCTTATAGCAGAGCAGAAACGGAAATCTGTCGCCGAGCTACGCCAATCACGACTTTTAATGAAAGAGGTATTTAAGAAGCAGCTAGAAAACAAAGTCGGCAAAGCGGTTGCCAGCACCAAGAACAAGATGGGACAGCTGAATCGGAGTTGGAAAATCGCCCTGGAGAAAAACGAGAAGCTCCAGCAGGAAATCAAACGGCTAAAAGAACAGCGCGAAAAAGGGATTACTCCGCAGATCGAGGGATTACTTGAAGAAGACAAGCTCTTGGCAAAACTGAAGGAATTATATTGTCCGCCTGATCAGTTTGAGCATCCAGGCAAAGGTGGCGATATTATCCAGACCGTTATGGAGCAAGGCAAACCCGTAGGGAAAATCGTTTATGAGTGTAAAAAAGTAAGATCATTTAGTCAAAGCCACGTGAAACAGGCATCCGATGCACGCGAATCAAGGAAAGCAGATTTTGCAGTGCTCGTGACCAATGCATTTCCCGCCAAGAGACAATCCTATTTTGTTTCCAATACGGTATATGTTATTAGTCCCGTAAGCGTTGAAGCCGTAACTTATACGCTACGCGAATTTCTTGTCAGAATAGCCTTGCTCCGATTGTCGAATGCGGCAAAAGAGAAAGCCGTCAATGAGATTTACAAATACATGTCCGGAAACGAATATAGCGATAAGGTTAACGGAATGGCGTCCCAGCTCTTAACGCTCAGGGGTGATTTGAAATCAGAAATTAACTCGCATTGGCAGATATGGAAAAAGCGCTACGCATCCTATCAAACTCTCTTTGTGGATCTTGGCACTATAGATTCCCGGCTGAAGAGTTTGCTGGCGCTTGGAGACGGTGACCGAGAAACGCCGAAGCTAGCCGCAGGACAACAAAAAACTTATCCTCCACTTGAGGAACTCGAAAGGAAATAACTTCCTTCGGTCCACATAAAACAACCTATCCCGACTGTTTTTACCAGACATCCATTCATGAGAATAACGGAATTCAAAATTAAGAATTTTAAATGTATTGGCCCTGAACCAATCACTCTAGACTTCACGGAAGATATTCTTGTTCTTATTGGGCAAAATAATGTTGGAAAGTCATCAGTGCTAAGGGCCCTTGATTTCTACTTTTCAGGGACTAAGACATTGCCAGAAAAATACTTTTATAACCACCAGCATGACCAAGATCATGCCGTAGTCATTGAACTAAAATTTAGCGACCTTTCTAGTCAGGATAGGGTTCACCAAGCCGTATCGCCGTATATCTCTACCGATAATTCTTGGATTCTCAGAAAATCTTACTATTACGATAGCGATGGTGGAGGTAAATGTGATTACGCCGCTATTGTTGATGGCGCAGAGAAGAAAAATCCAGCGGGCCTGACACAAAACTGCGACAATCTCTTTGTCGGCGACAAAATGCAAAAGATCTTTGTAGAGGCGGTAAAAGATGTGTCTGATGTGGTGGAGGGGAAAAGCAAATCAACATTTGGACAGATATTTAGCATAATCCTTAAGAATGCAGTAGAGGCAACAAGTGAATATACATCACTACTTGATGCGCTCCGCGCATATCAAAATCTTTTCCGGGGCGCAGGCCAATTATCGCAGATTACGCAAGTGGAAAATACCATCAACGAAAGACTGGCAAGAATAATTAGCGCAAGCAGCAAAATAGATACGGAATCGCCGCAAGTAGAGAAATTTATGCCAGCACCAAAACTCCTAACAGACGACGGGAGAGGAATCGACATTGATCCTACCGAACAAGGCCATGGCTTACAGCGAGCTTTAATATTTGTTTTATTAGAATTACTAGCGGAGACAACTAGTCCCATGACTAAAGAAGTAGGCCCTAGAAACTTATTAATGATTGAAGAACCTGAAATTTATATGCATCCGCAAATGCTAAGGAAGATAGCTGATACTCTCTATGAAATTGCTTCACAAGGTAAGGCACAAGTGATCTGCACTACACACTCACCCATTTTCATCAGAATCGCAGAAAAACAGAAGGCGTTAGCCCGCTTTGTCAGAAAAGAAGATAATTCGCTTACCGTTTTTCAGCAAAAGACGGATATTTTCTCTGGAGCCGGAGCAACAGAATTAAAGAAACAACTACAAATGATTACCAACTTTGATCCCGCAGTGAACGAGTTATTCTTTGCGAGAAGGGTGGTGCTTTTAGAAGGAGATACTGAACTTGCCGTATTTCGTGAGGCTCCAAACTTATTGTTCGCGGGGAACAAAAATAACCTCCGTGATTGTCGGGATACCACTGTTATCAACTGTAGGGGCAGAAACACCATCCCATTGTTTCAAGAGATTCTAAACCACTTTCAAATTCCTTACGTTGTCATTCACGATACCGAAGGAGAAGATAAGACCAGCGGTATAAACGGTAAAATTCTTGGATTACTTGGCGGTGATGAATCAAAACGTAAAATGTTCAGTCCTAATATAGAAGATGGTTTAGGTATTACGGACAGAGGAGGCAATAAGTCAATCAAAGCCCTGGATCGTATCCAAGAATTGAATGGCCTCGGTCAATTAGAGGGGAAAATAGGAAGTTACATAAGATTCGCTTACAACATTCCATAGAATTTATCCTGGGCGCTGGATTACCCGACCACCACCCGTGCATCCACGACCACCGCGCCGCGGTCGGTCGCCATCGCGGGGTTTAGGTCAATCGCTTGTATTTCGGGGTTCAGAAGCGCGAGGTGCGAGAGGGCGACGATGAGCTTTGTGAGTGCCCGCGCGTCAACGGGTTTTTCGCCGCGTGCGCCGCGGAGGAGCGATGCGCCTTTTATTTCGTCCATCATTTTGCGGGCATCGGCGTCGGCGACGGGCGCCACACGGAGCGCCACGTCGTGCATGGCTTCTACGAAGATGCCGCCGAAACCGAAGCTTATGACCGGTCCGAAGACGGGGTCGCGCTTCATGCCGATGATGATCTCTTTGCCTTTTGCCATGGGCTGCACGAGCATTCCTTGTATCACGGCGCGGGGCGCCTTGCGGCGGACGGCCTTCGCGATCTCGTCCCATGCGTCGCGCGCCGCCTTAGCGTCCGCGAGGTTCAATCGTACGCCGCCCACGTCCGTCTTGTGGCTTATTTCCCGCGAGATGACCTTCATTGCGAAGGGACCGGCGCCGAGTTCTTCCAAGATCGCATCAAGATCAATTTTTGCGCGCACGAATTCGCCGCTTATTTCAATGCCGTATTTTTCGAGGAGTATGCGGGCGGCGGCGAAGTCCATGAGCGTTGCGGCGGACTTCAAAGCGGAGAGTTTTGGGGCGGCAGAGGGGGCGGCGGCCGGTTTCGCTTCCGCCTTTTTCCCGAACACCGCGAACGCGAGCGCGTCCAGCGCTCCGATCGCGTCATCCGGAAAATCAAAATTGACGAGATTGGCCTCGCGGAGCGCCCGCACGCCGTCCGCAACGGCTTCGCGGCCCATAAAGACCGGTATGACAAGCTTCTTTTTCCCGTAGGCCGCGAGGAGCCGCGCCGTGCCTGCGGCATCCGTCATCATCTGCGGCGTGAGGATAACAATAATTCCCTGGGCGGCTTTTTCCGCGCATAAAACTTTGAGCGCGCTTTCGTAGCGCGGGGGCAAGGCGTCGCCCAAAATGTCCACGGGGTTTCCGAGGGCCGCTATCGGCGGGAGCGCCTTTGCGAGTGCGCGCGTTGCGGCTTCGCTCAATTTTGCAAGCGAGAGCGACGAGGACAATTCCACGAGGTCCGCTGCGACGACCGACGGCCCGCCGCCGTTCGTGAGGATCGCGATCTCGCGCGGAGGTTTTTGGGTGTCCAGGGCGCCCGATGTGAGGCCAAGCTGGAGAAGCTTCGCCGTGTTATAAAATTCGCGGAGGGAGCCCACGGTCACGACGCCGCATTCGCGGCAGGCTGCTTCAAAGACCGCGCTTTCCGGCGCGAGCGAGCCCGTGTGCGAAAGTGCCGCCGCGCTCCCGCGCGCGCTCCGGCCGGCCTTCAAAACAACAACGGGTTTTTTCTGCGTGATTTTCTTCGCGAGCGCCATGAATTTTTTCCCGTCGCTTACTTTTTCCAGATATAGCATGATCGCTTCCGTTTCTTTGTCTTTTGCGAGATATTCCAGAAATTCAATTTCCGTGAGCACGGCTTCGTTGCCCAAACTGATGAACTTTGAAAACCTCACGCCTTCCTTGTGCGCCCAGTCAAGCATCGCGGCGCCCAGGGCGCCCGATTGCGAAAGGAAAGCGATCGCGCCCGGCGCGGGCGTCTCCGCGGCCGCGAAAGAAGCGTTCAGCCCCGCGTGCGTGTCGATCGTGCCCAAGCAGTTCGGGCCGAGAAGCGCAACGTGGTAGCTCGCGGCCGTCATCCTGATCTTTTTCTCTAGTTCCTTGCCGGCGTCGCCCGCTTCCTTGAAGCCGGATGAGATGATGATGGCCGCGCCGACTTCTTTTTTGCCGCATTCCTCAAGCACCGCGGGCACGGCGAAAGCGGGGATGGCGATCACGGCAAGGTCAACCTTGTCTTTTATTTCCGCTATTGACCTGTAGGCAGGCAGGCCGAGGATGACCCGCTCGGTGAGCGAAACGGGAAGTATTTTCCGCTTGTGCGCCCCGCCGTTTTTCAGATTGAAGACCAGCGAATAGCCGACTTTGTTTTTGTCGTTTGAGGCGCCGATGACCGCGACCGACTGCGGATCAAAGAATTTTTTGAGATCCATTATTTATAGAGCTGTTCTTCAAACGACGGCTGTTCCACGCGGTAAAAAATGCCGAGCGGCACTTTTGCGTCCGCGCCGCCGGGCGCGCCGCTTGCGCGCACCGCCTCCATTGCGTGCGCGAGGTCGTTTTTCGGTTCGTTTTCGTCTATCCAATACACGCGGTCTTTGAAATATTCGCGCGTGTCGTAGAACGTGATGCACGGCTGGATGATGTCCACGAAGGAAAATCCTTTGTGCGCGATCGCGGCTTTCATGATGTCTTTTGTTTTCGCGATGTCCAGGGCGTATGTGCGCGCGACGAACGTGGCGCCGGACGAAAGCATGAAGAGCAGGGGATTGAACGGCGATTCAATGCTGCCGTAGGGCGTTGATTTCCCTTTGAAGCCCACGGGCGTCGTGGGCGTCGCCTGGCCGGTCGTGAGCGCAAAGACCTGGTTGTCGTGGACGAAAAGATTGATGTCCGAGTTCCTGCGTGCCGCGTGCACCAGGTGACCTACGCCTTCCGAGTATGAATCACCGTCGCCGCTGAACCCCACGACCATGAGCAAAGGGTTCGCCATTTTTATGCCCTCCATGTTTGCGATCACGCGGCCATGAAGCGAGGTGAACGTGTTCGTGTTCAGGTAATCGGTGATCTTGCCGTGGCAGCCGATCCCCGCTGCCGCGACCAGATTTTCCGGTTTCAATTTGCCGTCATTTACAAGATCGGTTACTGCTTCGCGGAATGCCACAAGGATCCCTCCGTTCGGGCATCCCGGGCACCACGTGATCTTTGCTTTGGTTGCGAGGTCCATGGTTATTTCAAATAATTGTTTATTTTTTCCGCCAGCTCGAGCGGGTCGAATGGCCGCGCGTTGTACTGGAGAATCTTTTTGTCTATCCGCACCCCCGTCTTTTCGCGGATGAGCGCGGCGAGCTGCGCCGTGCGGTTCGTTTCCACGTCAATGATCGTTTTCGCGCCGCCCAATTCCGCCGCAACCCTTTCAGCGTCAAAGGGTTCCATCCAGACGATCTGCAAAAGTTTTACGGGTTTTGCGAGGTACTTCGCCGCCTCAAGCACGGCGCCCTTCGTGGATCCCCAGAAAACGATCACGTCGCGGCTGCTTTTATCGCCATATACCTTTATGGTGTTGTGGGCGCCCATTTCTTTCGCGATGCTGCCCGCCTTCGCGAAGCGTTTGTCGCCCATTGCTTTTACCTTTTCGGCCTCATCGATCGCGATGCCGTTCTCGTCGTGTTCGTAGCTGTCAACTTTTACGACCGCGCCCGGCGTGCCGGGGAAGATCATCGGCGAAATGCCGTCCGGGGTGATCTTGTACCGGCCGTAATTTTCAGGGACGCCCTCCGCGATCTTTCCGCGTTCTACGGCGATCTTTGCCGGGTTGGCCGCGGAAGTCTCCAAACTCTCCGAAAGTTGGCGGTCCAAAAGGACGATGACGGGCGTCTGATATTTCCACGCGAAGTTCAGCGCCTCCGCGCCGCAGGCGAACGCTTCTTTGGGATCTCCCGGCGCGAGCACGATCCGCGGGAACTCGCCGTGGCCGGAATGAAGGACGAACTGCAGATCTCCCTGGCTCGTGTACGTAGGTGTGCCGGTCGCGGGGGCGTAGCGCTGCGAAACGGCGATCGCAAGCGGGAGCTCCGCCATGCCGCTCAATGCGAACGCCTCCTGCATCAGGGCAAAACCGCCGGTCGCCGTGCCCACCGCGGCGCGCTTGCCGGCATAGGCAGCGCCCAACGCCATATTTATGACCGCGAGCTCGCTTTCTGGCTGGACGACTTTGATCTTATATTCCTTCTGCTGTTTCGCGAGAAAATGGAGGATACTGGACGACGGCGTCATCGGGTAGGCGAAATAGAAATCCAATCCCGCCGCTACAAGGCCCTTCGCGAACGCCGTGTTGCCATCAGTGAGCTCCGCTTCCTCTTTCCGTTGCGGCGTCAGTTTTTTCCAGTGGCGGAATTGCAATTTTTCCAAATGCTCATATCCCATCTCGGCAAGCTTAAGGTTGGCATCCAGGCTTTTATTCTTGAAAACATCGTTCAACACCGCCTTCATGTTGTCCAAAGAAAATCCAAGAAGATAGCAAGCGGCGCCGAGCGCGGCGGATGTGCGCGTGATGGGCGGCGCGCCAATCTTTTGCGCGAATTCTTTCATGGGAAGCACGACGGCATTCGCGCCGAACCGTTCCAGATCCTCTTTTTCAAAACTGTCCGCGAGGACGACGGCGTCTTTGTGGAGTTCGTTCCTGTGAATTGTGAGCGTTTCCTCGTTGAGCGCCACAAGCACGTCAAGCGCCGAGTGGTCGCTGTGGATCTTTTCTCCGGAGAAGCTCACGCGGCTGAAATTGTGCCCGCCGCGGATGAGCGAGGGATAGTCAAACGAAACAAAGGCCTCAAAGCTGAAGTCGTTCAAGAGTTCCGCCAGGCTTGCGCCCGCTTCGCGCGCGCCGTCGCCTGCCGCGCCGCCGATGCCGACGGTGAAAATGTTCTCGTGAGGGGATGCTTTCTTTGTTGGAGAGCCGAACAGCATGGTATATGGAAATTATAGCATCCCCGCCGCTTGCACGGTGAACATTAAAAAATCATTAAACAATTCTTGACGGTTAGCTTCCGAGTGCTATCATATTCTTGAAAGCAAGAGTCCGCAGAGCGGCGGACCATATATCCTTGTTTGGTATGCAAGTGGCCATTTCGGTGGCCGTTTGCATTTTAAATAGTTTTAATCACCTTTTTGTTAGCGTGACAATGCCCGTGGTCTTGGGCCCGTCGTTCATACGAGTAGGATTTTGCTTTTACCAAACAAGAGAAGCGGGTGCAAATCCCGCCGGGTCCACGGGCATCCGGATGGGCAATGAAGCAAAATTTCATGATATGATGAAGCAATGGCGCCGGCGGAAAAATTGAAGATCGGTTGGTTTTCGTTCTCCTGCTGCGAAGACAACACGATCGTGATGACGGAGGTGATGAACGACCATTGGGCCGAGTGGAAAAAGAAATTTGAATTCCGGCACGCGCGGGTTTTGCAGTCAAAGAACGTGATGGATGAGTTTGATATTGCTTTTATTGAAGGCGCGGTCGCCTCGCCCGCGCAGGAAGAAAAGTTGAAAGACATCCGGAGGCGGTCAAAAAAGCTCGTGGCGATCGGCGCGTGTGCGGTGACGGGCCTGCCATCCGGCCAGAGAAACTCTTTCACCGACGCGCAAAAGGAAGCGATAGAATTTCTGACCGCGCGGTTCGGCGCACTGCCGAAGGTGCTTAAGGTTGCGGATGTGGTCACAGTTGACGCCGAAGTGCCGGGCTGCCCGATGGATCCGCAGAACTTTCTCAAGGTCCTTGAGAGCGTCGTGGCCGAGCTTGAGAACAAAATAATTCCATAATCCCATGCACACGTTTGATCTCACGATGGAGGGTATCACGAAGGTAGAGGGCAGCGCCGGGCTTTCATTGCACGTGGAGGAGGGGAAAGTGACCGATGTGAAGTTCGCGATCACCGAATACAAGCGGTTCTTCACCGAGGCGATGAAGGGGAAATCGGTCATGGCCATTCCGCAGCATCTCGCGCGGATCTGCGGCACCTGCTCCAACGCGCACCTCATGTGCAGCATTGAAGCGTGCGAACACGCCTTGGGGATAGAACCCACCGCGCAGACAAAAACGCTCCGCGCGCTCACCATGCACGGCCTTATGATCCGCGACCACGCCCTACACCTTTATCTTTTTTCAATGCCCGATATTTTCGGCAAGGATGCGTTCCTTGATTTTGACGAGAACGTGGAGGCGGAGCACCAGTTGCTGCACGACGGGTTTGGCGTGAAGGGCGCCGGAAATTTCCTCGCGACGCTCGTCGCCGGGCGGAGCGTCCACGCAGTGTATCCAACGATCGGCGGGTTCCTCAAATTCCCCGATGAAGCGGGCGTCGCGGAGGCGATCAAAAAACTGGAATCCGTCCGCCCCGCAGCGCTCCGGCTCATAGAAATTTTCAAAAACGCGCCGTTCCATTTTGATCGCAAGACGCAGTTCATGGCGCTCGTGCCGGATGGAAGCTACGGCTACATAGACGGCACTATTATCACGAGCAAGGGGGAGGTTTTTCCCGAGCGGGAATTCCACAGGCACTTGGAGCAGGTTGTGCTCCCGTATTCACAGGCATCGGCGTATCTTTATGGCGGTGAGGGCTATATGGTGGGCGCGCTCGCGCGGCTCAGCATTGCAAAAGACAAGCTGCACCCGAGAACAAAGGAATCACTCGGCGATGTTCTGGATCTTTTCCCCTCCACCGACATTTTTTACAACAACCTCGCGCAGGCGATAGAGATATTACATTCTATCGATGAATCAATAGATATTTTGAAGAACAATAAATTTGTGCCGGAGCCGATAATAAAAGTTCCCAATCGCGAGGCCACGGGCGTGGGCGTTGTGGAAGCCCCGCGCGGCACGCTCTATCACAAAGTGGTGATCGGCGCGGACGGCCTGGTGAAAGAAGGGGAGGTAATCGTGCCCACCGGCCAGAACCAGGTGAATATTGAGAAGGACATCGCGACGCTCGTGCAAGGACTTTTACCCGACACGCCAAAAGAAAAAATAGAATTTGAAATAGAGAAGCTTGTCCGCGCCTACGATCCCTGCATGAGCTGCGCGGCGCATTTCCTCAAGGTGAAGTGGGACGCATAGACAGGTGCGCCCCATTCGCTGAATATTGACAATATATAGATATTACCTTATTATATGGCTGTCCATAAGGACAAAGCTGTTCTTTCCAAACCGAAAAAGATTTCATTTCGGCATTGAATTTCTGGAAGAAAAAGGGAGGTAAGACATGTTGGGATTCCTGATGTTCCTGACGTGGTTCGTTCTCTCCATCCCCCCGCTCGGGCGGGCGGTATGGAAACTGATCAAACTCTACCGGGACGAGGACCGGGACGAGGAACCGCTCAAGCGGGCATACCGCTCCTTGGGCCTCACTATTCTGTGGGCCGTGCTCGTGATCGTTGGCTTGTGGGCCCTCGCCTGGCTGATGGACCTGCGCGTCGAATCCCTGTGGTTCGCGGACGCGGGCTATGCCGGACGCTTCTGGACCCAGTTCAACACCGAGCTCGTCCTCTACTGGATCGGGTTCGTGCTCGCCGGCGCGTTCTGTTTCACGAACGTGACCATGATCGCCAAGCTGAACGCCGGTTCCAAAACGGCGCAGCGGGTGATCCTCGGAGTCGGCGGGGCGCTCTCGCTTATCGCCGCTAACGTGTTCGGCAGCGTCGCCGAGGGCATTTGGCAGAGATTGCTGTTGTTCCTGAACGGTCAGCCGTTCGGCAAGCTCGACCCGGTGTTCTCAAAGGACGTCGGGTTCTATGTCTTTACCATGCCGTTCATCGACGGTCTGACGTCGTTCGCGTACTGGCTGATAGGCCTGACCATGATCGCCTGCTTCGCTTTCTACGCGGTGAGGTATGGCGTAGCCAAGGCCGGCTCTTGCAACAACTATGATTTCGGGGCCAGCAAGCGCGCAGAGCTCGCGGAACAAGCCGGGGTTGTGCTCAACCACGGCCTCTCACATGTCTCAGCTCTGGGCATCCTGTTTCTCCTGGACCTCGCAGTCGACACATTCCTGGACCGCTACAAGATCCTGTACTCCACGCACGGCAACGTCTATGGCGCCGGCTGGACGGATCTCAACGTGCGGATCCCGGCCTACTGGGGGTTCATGATTGTCCTGGCCATCGGCATCGCGTTCCTCGCGACCTCGGTCCTATCGAAGTCGCACCGCCACACCGTGAAGAATGCCATCTTCGGTTTCGGCGGGACGCTCCTGTTCTGGCTCTTGGCCGTCGTCATCACACCTGCGATATTCCAATCGGCATATGTAAGCCCGAACGAGTTGCAGGTTGAGAGGCCCTTTATCCAGCGGGAGATCGACTACACCAGTGCGGCATACGGGCTCGATCGCATCAAACCCCTGGATTTCCCCGTGAAGGACGGCCTGACGCGGGCCAATCTGACCCAAGACGCCGAGACCCTGGAAAGCGCGCGGCTCTGGGATTGGCGTGTCCTCCTGGCCACCAACCACCAGCTTCAAGCCTTCAAGCCGTACTACAGCTTCAAGGATGTGGACGTGGTGCGCTACGATGTCCACGGCAAGAAGGTCCAAGTGCTGTACAGCGGGCGCGAGTTGGACGTGGAGAAGCTCCCCGAGTCGGCGAAGACCTGGCAGAACATGCATCTGGTCTACACGCACGGCTTCGGCGGCACCGCCAATCCTGTGAACGATTTCACTTCGGACGGCCTGCCGGATTACTGGGTGAAGGACCTGCCGCCCGTCTCGAGATACCCCGAACTGGAGATGAAGCAGCCTCGCATCTATTTCGGCGAGGCGACCACGAACCATGTGTATGTCAATACCCACATGCAGGAATACGACTACCCCGTGGGCGACGGCAACGCCTGGTTCCAGTATGACGGGCCGGCGGGCATTCCGCTCGGCGGCTTCTTCCGACGACTGTCCATTGCCTGGAAATTCGATGGTTTCTGGAGAACCTGGTCTGAGCAGCTCGGGCCGGAGAGCCGCATTCTGTTCAATCGCGACATCGCGACCCGCACCGAGAAGCTCGTGCCGTTCCTGTGGCACGAGGAGGACACCTACCAAGTCATCGCGGACGGGCAACTGTGGTTCATGCGCGACTTCAATTCGGTGACCGAATGGTATCCCTACTCGGCACCGCACAACGGCGTGAACTACATGCGTAATTCGGTGAAGTCGGTGACGAACGCGTATACCGGCAAAACCGATTTCTACGTGTTCGAGCCGAACGACCCCGTCATCCGCACCTATCAGGCGATCTTCCCGGGACTTTTCAAGCCAATGTCCCAGATGCCTGCATCGCTTCGCAAGCATGTCAGGTACCCGCAGGGGCTGCTTGAGGTCCAGGGAGACATGTATGCCTGGTATCACATGAAGGATGCCACTGCCTTCTACAACAAGGAGGACATGTGGCAGTACGCCAAGCAATTCTCCCCGAGCATCAACAAGCCGGCGCAGGTTGAAGCGTACTATCTCGTGATGTCCTTGCCCGATCGCCACTCGCCGGAGTACGTGCTGGTACTGCCCTTCACTCCGAAGTCCACCGACGCGGAGCACCAGCGCAATAATCTGGAGTCCTGGCTCGCCGCCCGCTGTGACGGCGACCACTATGGGGAGCTCATGCTTTACCGATTCCCCACGACCAAACAGGTTCAGGGTCCGCTCCAGGTTGGGATTAGGATGAACCAGGACGAGACGCTATCCAAGGATTTCAGCCTCTGGAACCAGCAGGGTTCCAAGGTGGTCCTGGGCGACATGCGTGTCCTGCCTCTTTCCGACCACCGATTGCTGAACGTCCAGGCCATCTATCTGGAGAGCGAGGGCGCGAAAATGCCTCAGCTCAAGTACGTGGTTGCCGCCTCCGGCGACCAGATGGTCTACGAGAAGACGTTCTCCGCTGCACTGGAGCGGTTAATCGGCGCCGGGCCGACGCTCATGCCGCCTCCGGCTACCATCACCGCCGTTTCCGTACCCGCGTCCCTCGACCTGACCCAGGAGATACTGGGCCGGCTCGACAAGTACTTCGGGTTGCTCCAGCAGGGCAAGTTCTCGGAGGCCGGGAACGAACTCCAGGCTATCCGGGACGAACGGGCCAAAATGAAATCGACCAAAAAGTGACACTCGCAGAAGCATGCAGGCCCTCGCTTCCCGGGTGACTCACATCTCATCCAGAGCCCTCCATCGCCGTCAGGCGGTCCGGAGGGCTTTTGCATAAAAAGCCCGCTCCGGCGGCTGGATTCGAACTTACTGCCCACTGAGAAATTTTTCGAGTAAGATAATTATTTTCTGGAGCGCCCCAGCTTCGTCCATGGCTCCCGGCACGCCGATTATTTTTATTTTCTTGAACTTGCCGAGCTTTTGGAGATATCGGAGGTTCGTGAGCGCGTCAAAATCGTGCATCGTGACGCGCGGCACGGCGGCGAACTTTGCAAGATCGTCAAAAACAGTCACTTCGTTGATGCCTTCTACGGTATCAATAATAGTCAGTTCTTCGGGCACGTCCCACTCTTCGTTCGGGTCTTTTACTTCAAATTGCACTTGCGGGAATCGTTTCTGAAGTTCGGGAAGGATCCGAAGCGGCAATGAGTCGGCGGGAAGGTCGGGATTGCCGAAAACATAAACGATCATATGCTTTTTATCATATGACGCTACGGGCCGAAGAGCTAATACAACTATTTTAAAGAAAGCGCGCCGTTTCCCGCGGTCCAAGACAGCTTGGCGGGAAACGGCGCTAGGATTCTACTTCTTCGATCTCTACGACCACCCGGCGGTGGAAGTAGACGAACTGGCCGCGCGAGAGGGGGAGATGGTACTGGTTGACCGCGTTGAGCGTCTCTCCTTCGCAAGCGAGGACTACGACTGTGCCGTTGCTTGCTTCGGCCACTTTGGCGCGGCGCACGCGGCACTCGCCTTCGTGGCCGTGGTGATGGTGCCAGAAATCGGCTACCGTGGCCACCGCCCATTGGGCCAGTCCATTTTGGACCGCGTATTCGCGCAATCTCTCGACTGCGTTTGGGAAACATCTTTCAAGAAGCGGACACGTCGGTTGCTCGTTTCTTCTGACGAGCTGGTCAAGCTCGATCAGGTCTTTCTCGGCGATCTTCCAACGTCTCCCATTGGTGACCACCACGCCGGTGGTGGCGCAAGGGAATGTGTAACGGAGGAACAATAGTTCTCCGGTCATAGGACAACCCTCCTTCTGCGGGAAGTTCTGCCCCTGATTATACTCAAATCGTCCGATTCGCCAAGTCGAGGTGGCGTAGCGTGTACTTGCGGAGCATCGCGGCCTCGCGTTCTGTGATGACCTCGCAGGGGACACTCCAATGGATGGAAACAAGGTCGCCGGGCTTGATCTGCTCTATGTCGTACTCCGCCTCCAGCCGCCGCGCGAGTTTTTTCTCCGCGGGCGCGCCGAGAAAAAGTTTTCCGTTGGCATAGAGCAGCGGCTCGGCAAGCACGGTGATCGCGGGACCACTTACGTTTTTTACCCTTCCCCAACTCACGCGGCACTCGTCTATTTCGGAAAGCGTCCTCTCCCGCTCGCCGCGAGCCGCCTGCAACCAAACATCCAGAACGTGGAACGAATGATGCGGCACGGCTCCCTGCGCGATTTTTTCTTCAACGAGTGAAAAAGATTTTGCGCCGAGCTTTTTCTTTATTTTCTGGCCCTCAACAAGGTGGTGGTAAAACTTCCGCTGGCCGATATTTTCCAAAAGTTCGTTGCCGATCCAGTATGCCTCTACCACGCGGTCATCAAAAGGATCGCGGATGCCGTTCGCTTCCGCGATGTGGCGGAGGTAGGGGAACATTGTCTTGAATTGGCTCAACAATTTCTCAAGTCCCGGATCGCTTGCACCCTCTTCAATGTAGGCGCGGATTTCGCTCGCCGCATCCGGGCCGCAATAATGGAGCCGGTTCGGTCCGAAAGCATATCGGCTGCAGCGGATGATGCCGTCCATATGATAAGATAATAGTATGAATGAGACGCCACTCCAAGCATTGCTCAACCTTTCGGGAAAAACCGCGATCGTGACGGGCGGGGCGGTCGGCATTGGTTTGGGGATCAGCAGGCGCCTCGCCGAGGCGGGCGCGAACGTGCTCATTGCCGACATCAACGCGGAAAATGCCGAAAAGGCAAAGCAGGAGCTGCTCGCGGGCGGTTGGAAGGCGGAGGCGGTGCATGCCGACGTTTCAAATGAAGCAAACGTTCAAGCAATGGTTCAAAAAGCGGTGAGCGTATTCGGGGGCGTGGACATTCTTGTGAACAATGCCGGCATCTATCCGAGCGTCCTTTTGATGAATATGACCGCCGCCGATTTTGAACGAGTGCTTGCGGTCAATTTGGAAAGCGTGTTCCTGTGTACGAAAAGTGCTGCGGAGCAAATGATCAAACAGGGACGCGGCGGGAGAATTATCAATATCACTTCTATTGATGCGTTGCACCCGTCATCGGCGGGACTCGCGCACTACGATGCTTCAAAGCACGGCGTGTGGGGGTTCACAAAGAATGTGGCGCTGGAACTCGCGCCGCATAATATCTGGGTGAATGCCGTGGCGCCTGGCGGCATCGCCACGCCCGGCGTTGCCGGAATGCAGAAAAAGGCGCAGGTGCCCGCGGGCGTGGACATGGAAGCAATGCTCAAAAATTTCCTCGCGCGGATCCCGATGAAGCGGATGGGGGAACCCGACGATATCGGGAAGGCAGTGCTCTTCCTTGCTTCCGAAATGTCTTCCTATATGACCGGAAGCCAGATCGTGGTGGATGGCGGTGTGTTGCTCGCCTAATAACCACACAGAGTACTCTTTTCAAACCCTGTGGTGTCTGTGATAGATAAATCTCTACCGGAGCGCGAAGAACATTGCCACTGCCGCTGCTCCCACAAGAATGAACGTCGCCCATACGAGAATATTTGAAAGTGTCCCGCTCTTGTGCTCGCCCATTATTTTCTCGTTTCGGGCGATCTTCGCGATAATGAATATCAATGGTACCGAGATGACGCCGTTCGCGACGGCGGTGAAGACAAGCGCCTGCATCGGGTCAATGCCCACAAAGTTGATTATGAGGCCGATGACGGTGGCGATTGTGATGATGCCGTAGAAGCCGTGGGCGCGCTTCAGTTTTAGGTTGAGGCCTTCTTTCCAGTTCAGCGCTTCCGAGAGCGCGTAGGAGGCCGATGCGGAAAGGACGGGGACCGCGAGGAGCCCGAGCCCCATGATGCCGATCGCGAAAATGAGCTTTGCGATGAACCCGGCATAGGGGAAGGTGGTAACCAATGGCTCGAGCGCTTTTGCGGCGTCGGCGGCGGTCGCGACGTTCGTCACACCGTTCTTATTGAGCACGGTGGCGGCAACAACGATGATGCACCACGTTGCGGCCTGCGAAGAAAGCATGCCAAGGAAATTATCCAGCCGCAGCGCACGCATGAAGGATTTTGTAAGATGCGGTTTTCCATCGCGTATCAAGTGCCTCTTTCGTTCTTCTTCCACTTCTTCGGATGCTTCCCAGAAGAACATATAAGGGGAAATGGTCGTGCCGATCACGCCGATGATGATAAAGAGGAATGCAAAGTTGAACTCAATGTGCGGGATAAACGTTGCTTTAAGAATGGTTCCCCACGGTTCCTGCACGAGAAATACCGTGATGATGTAGGAAAAAAGCGCGAGCGCGAGCCATTTCAAGATTTTTGCGTACGTGCGGTACGAAGTGAATATTTCAAGGATAAGAATGACGGCGGTGAAGAGCAGTGTGAGGATGACGAAGGGCAGGGGAACAATAAGCTGCGCGGCGGCACCCATCGCGCCCAGGTCCGCGCCGATGTTTATGGTATTCGCGATCAAAATAAGGGCGAGCGTCCCGTAAAGTATTTTTCTGTCGTAGTGCTCCTTGATGACGGCGGCAATGCCCTTCCCCGTCACCGCGCCTATCCGGGCGCACGCTTCCTGGACGGCGGTCATGAAGGGGAGCGCGAAGAGGGCGGTCCAAAGCTGTCCGTAGCCGAATTGCGCGCCGGTTTGCGTATACGTGGCGATCCCCGACGGATCGTCGTCCGCCGCGCCGGTGATGAGGCCTGGCCCCACGATCTTCACAATTGACTTGGTCTTTCTGCTGAATTTTGCCACTTCACCTTATTTTAACACTTGCCTCGTTGATTTGTTTTGCGACCGCCGTGCCGTATCATATATAGTAATGACCTTCAAACTTTATAAAAATAAGCGGAACGCTTACGACGTCATCCGCCGCCTCGGGTACATACCGATCGGGACCACGCCGGAGGGCGAGATGAACTGCGTCCGGCCCCTGGGAGGGGACTATCCGCGTTTTCATATCTACCTTAAAGAAGATGCCGAGATATTCCATTTCTCCCTCCATCTTGACCAGAAAAAACCCGTCTATAAAGGGACGGCGGCCCACAGCGGAGAATATGATAGCGATGTCGTAAAAGACGAGGCCTCCCGGATCCGCGGAATCTTGTTAGAAGATTAATTTCAAAGCGGAGAAACCGATCAAGAGGACTATGGCAACGAGCCAAAGAAGGCTCCAAAGAACGGTCTTCATCGCTTCGTGGCGCTTGCCGGAGGAGAAAAGGACGAGCGGGTAGCCCAGGATCAATGAACTGCAAATGAGGGCCGAGATGACGAAGGCGAGCAGGAAAAGGACGATGCTTATAATAGGGCCAGGTTGAACATTATGAAGCAATGACCAGTTTTGCACTTGCTGGACGAGCGTGGCGAAGGCGCTCACGTATAACGTCAAACCGGCAGCCTGGATAAAACCGACAGTTCGAGGAGAGGCTTTCATCAAACTATTATACAATAGCCGACCGCTTTTATGCTATAATGATCCTATGGATGGCTACGTGGTCAACATTGAGAAAGCATCGTCGGAAAACGAGAACTTCCGGAAGGTTTTGTATACCGCGAAAAACAGCCAGCTTGTGGTCATGAGCCTCAAGCCGGGAGAGGATATTGGCATGGAGGTCCACCACCTTGACCAGTTCATTCGCGTTGAATCCGGGACGGGGAAAACCGTGCTCAACGGCAAGGAGCACGACCTTTCGGATGGATATGCGGTAGTGGTCCCCGCGGGCACCGAGCACAACATCATCAATACCTCGCCCGACAAAGAGATGAAACTTTATACCGTATATTCTCCGCCGAACCATCTGGACGGCACCATACACGCTTCAAAAGCCGCGGCCGAAGCAGACGAAGGGGAACATTTTGACGGCAAGACCACAGAACCGGCATAGATGACGCGGGCAACATATCTTTTTTTAATCGTAGCGCTTTTGGGGTCGGTTGGTTTGCAATATGCGAAGGCCGATCTGCCTACGTACGGTCCTTACGGGATCAATGCCGTGGCAGTCAGCGCTTCGGAGATCGATCTTACGTGGAATGCGGTGGACGCCACGCCGGGCGTGACCGGTTACCGCATTGAACGCGAATTTCCCGTGGGCAGCGGGTTCAGCACGATCGTTGCAAACACCAATTCCGCTTCACCGAGCTACGCCGATACGAATCTTTCGCCGAATACTACGTATAGCTATCGCATTACCGCCATAAATAGCGACGGCCTGGGTCTCCCTTCCGCGAATCCTGTGATCGCGACGACGCTCGTGGCGAGCCCGTATGTTCCGCCGCCCGATCCGCCGCAAGGCCTTACTGCGGTTCCCACATCCGGTTCGCAATTGAATCTTTCTTGGACGGCGCCGCCCGCCAGCCAAAACACGGCCGCTTATAAAATTGACCGGGCCGTGGGCGGCGGTTTCGGGACACTTGTCGCGAGCACGACTGCGACGAGCTACACGGATACAAATCTTTCGCCCGGCGGACAGTATGCCTACCGAGTGTATGCCATGAATGCCGCGGGCACCGGGAGTCCTTCTGTAATTGTATATGCGACGATGCCTGTGCCACCCAGCCCTCCGGGAAATCCCACAGCGGTAGCCGGAGACGGCAAGGCGACCGTGAGTTGGCTTCCTGCATATGCTCCGTCTGCATATGCCCTGCCGGGAGGCGTGGCCGGCTATATAGTGACGGGTCCGGGAAGCAGCTCTGTAAGCGTACCCAGCGGCACCTTGAGCACGACCGTCACCGGCCTCACGAACGGCGTAAGTTATTCATTTTATGTGAGCGCCCAAAATGTCGCAGGGCAGAGTTCTGCGGTGCAGACAAATAGCGTCGTTCCCGCGACGTCCACTCCGCAGGCGGTAGTTTCCACGTCGTCCGCGTCATCCACATCGCCTGCATTGCCGGCGAATCACTCATCCCTTCCCGCTTTTTATTTTTCTTTTGCGCTCCAACAGGGAAGCCGGGGCCAGGCCGTGACGGCGCTTCAGAACCGCCTTACCGGTGCCGGATTTTATTCAGGGCCGATCACGGGATATTTCGGTCTGCTTACGAAAGCCGGAGTGGAGGCGTATCAGCGCGCTCACCACGTTTCAGCGATCGGTGTTGTCGGTCCGCTTACCCGCGCATATCTCAACGCGAATCTTTAGGTCCGGATTACGATTGAAAGAGGACAGCGGAAGAGAAGGTGCAGCTGCAAGGGTCTTTGTGGCAAGCATGGCAATTCCTCCCGTACAATTCGGAAAGTTTTTTGGCGACATCAAGATTGATCGAATTTGCCACGCCGAACACGCACGAGAGAGCATCTGCGATCTCATCCTCAAGCGCCCGCATCTGTTCTTCTTTGTGCTCGCCCATGTAGGCATGGATGGCTTCGTTGACTTCGCCGATCTCCTCTGCCAGATGGACGCCCGCCTGGTCGAGCGTGCGCGTTTCAGGGGGATAGATCTCTCTGAACATGTCTTGCAGTTGGGCGATAGTGTGCACTTCTGGAATTTTTAGCCCGGCATAGAGGATGCGTTCCTTCGGATGGATCGCTTTGCAGGCGCAGGGCCGTTTTCCGCAATAGGAGCATTGCATCGGAAATCGCCGCAGGACCCCGCTTTCGGTTTCAATATGGAAGCGATTCGCAATGGCCATCATCCAGGACAACGCGATCAAAAGATTAAGAACAAGCTTTGCTTCGTCTTTTTTCCGGATCCCTTTCAGTGCACGCATGGCAAACCGGTCGACGTTCTGGGCCAGGTCCCATATGGAATAAAAACGATCGTCGTGCTCGCCGTAAATAACTTTGATGAATTCCTGGAAATCCGCCAGAGAGCCTTGTTGGGAAAAACTATGCATGGCTTTAGAGAGGTTGCGGCTCTCCATTTGCGGTCATATATTCCTCTCGCGGCACCAGCCCCTGTTCTTTCAGTAATTGTTCAAAAGCCTCCCGTAACTTTTCGGGGTTTTTGGAAAAGCTTATTTCTATCCCGACGTCAGGTCGTTTGGGGTCTGGCCGACAGCCGGCAAAGTACAGGAATCGCTCATCATATGCATGTCCTTCCTCTCGTAATTTTTCCAACGCTCGCATAGCTTGGTCCCGTGTTTCCGGGGAATCGAATTCGAAATACAGCTTTGATTCCATTTCCCGTTCTTGGGCCGCATCTCTTAATCTTCCTCTCTCCAGCCTCGCCACTTGTGCTTCGAGAGATTCTCCTTCTGCTGCTGCTTCTGCTTCGTTGCTGAACATGGTTACAATTTAGCACATAGCTGGGTATGGAGGCAAGGGTTATAATATTCCTGTGATGATTCTCTTCTATAAAATAGGCAGGAACATCGCAGGATGTTTCCGCGGATATTATTTGCTTTTCCATATTTTGGCGGCGGCGCTTACGTACGTGCTCGTGGTTTCCGGATTTGATTGGTTCTATTTCACTACGTTGCGGAATACCTCTTGGTATCTTTTTTTGTTCCCCGCCGCCGTTCTTGGCGCATTTCTGCCGGTCCTCGTGCCCTTGCTCATGCTTGCGATCGGCAAGGTTCGCAACAATCTGAGGAACATAAATGCGGCATGGGGGACGGGACAGGCGGCGCTTCTTGGGTTGCTGATCTCTTCTTCCTATAAATTTTTTACCGGCAGGATCCGGCCGCCGTTCTTGCTGACCGCCTCCACCCCCGACATAAGCCAGGTATTCAGATTTGGGTTAATGAAGGGCGGAGTGTTCTGGGGCTGGCCTTCCTCGCATACCACAGTGGCCTTTGCGGCGGCAATCGCATTGGTAAAACTCTATCCCGAGAACAAACTGGTGAAAATTTTGGCTTTGGCGTGTGCGTGCTACGTGGGGGTCGGGGTTTCGGCCGGCATCCATTGGTTCTCTGATTTTGTTGCCGGCGCCATCATCGGTTCCGTGATCGGCGTAGTGGTGGGCAACAGTTTTCGCGCGCGGTTGCATGCGCGGGCGGAGCGCTAAGGCAGCGCCGCAGAACCGGGGCTACGCCGCCGGACGTTTTTCCAAGTTGAGATTTACAAACGCCAAGAGCAAGGCGGGTACCATAAGGTCTTTTCTGGTGAGCGTTCCTCCGGAGAAATACATTACCGGATCGTCTTCGCCGGCCAGGTTCTGGGTCAGAGTATCCATCTTGATGTTATTTTTTTGTATTTCTTCCATCATCCACAACGGCACCCTGATGCCGGGAGTAAAACTTTCCACGTGCTTGCCGTCCTTGGTTTGGATGGAAATGCCGATCACGTAATACCACTCGTCCGCGTTATAGATAAAACTCAACGAATTCTCAATGCCGATCCCGATATCAACATTTTCGCGATTGAGCGCTTCCGCTGCGCAAGCCCGCGCTCTTTTAAACAACTCTTCAAATCCAAAGATCTGCGAAGGCAACGACGGGCGAAAGGGACTATCAAGAGCGATGTCCGCCTCAACGCCAAGCTTTTTGATCGCTTCCTCTACGGCTGCTTTTTTCAGGTCAAAATAATGCTCTGAAGTATAGAAGCCTATCGTCATCTCCGTGATTATATCATTTTCTCAACGGGGACTTCCCGGTGGCTGCTGATGCCTCTTTTCGTAGTTTTCGTGATACCGAAACGCCGCCGGAATGCTTGCGGCTACCGGGAGCGCGAGGAATGCTCCCAGGATCCCGAAAAGACTGGCGCCGATTACTACTGCGAGAAAACTTAAGGCCGGGTAGAGATTAAGGGCTTTGTTGTAGATTACCGGGGAGATCACGGCATTTTCGATCTGCTGGTAGACAAGATAAAGAATGAGTACGGCGATGCCTTTTACCGGAGACAGGGCAAAGGCGATTATAAGAGCGGGTATGGCGCCGATGGTCTGGCCGACCAGCGGGAGCAGGTCCAGAATGCCCGCAAAAATGGCGAGCGGCAATGCAAAGGGAATTTGTAATGCCAAAAGTCCCACGAATATGACAGCGCTGCAAATGACAGAGATGATCAGATTCCCCCGAATGTATTGCCCTGTTACCGTGCCCACTTCCCCGAGAAGTTCCTTAAGCTTGGTTTTCTCTCTGTAGGGGAAAATGCCCAGAAATAAATTGAATAATCTTTCTTGGTCATATACGAAATAGAACGTTAAGATGAGAACCGTGATGATCGATAGTACCGTGAACGCGACGCTTTGCGTGGAAGCGAGAATGAAAGCGGGATGGCTTTGGAGATAGTTCCCGATATTAAAATTTTCTAATGCTTGGGGTGCGAAAGGTAAGTGGCCGATCGTAGCGTTCATGTTGTTTATGAGATTAGGAACCTCCGTGCTTAGCTGCGGGATGATCGCAAAACCCAGTATGGCAAGGGGTATAAGAAGAACGAGCAAAACCAAGGATATCGAAAAGATCATTGGCAACCTCGTCTCTTTATGAACTTTACTTACTATGGGGGAAAGTGCCGCAGCCATAACAAGCGCTATCAAGATATCCACGAGTGCATCAGCGCCTTTCCAAACGAGAAGCACTACGATCCCGGTAAGTATGATCCGGCTTAATGCTTCCCAGCTAAAAGGATGGTCTTGTTGATCGGCCATTGTATTCATTATAGCAATCTCAGTCAGATTGTTTGACAAAAGTTCAGATTGGGTAGATAAAATAAGGGAACCCCTTCTCTTCGCCACAAGGTAGAGAGAAATACTGTAGGGGTAGGGAGTACAGCACCTTGAGAAGAATCGCTGTTGTCTGTTTCCTGTTTGCGTTCGCGGCGTTGTCTGCCGCGAATGCGACTACTCTGTGGTCTCAACTGTGGGACACCACGCCGATTACGCCGCCGGCGATGATAAACGGGATCATCGTTTACGCGGATACCCACACCGGATTGGAGTTCGGTGACGCATTGACAGATTTCAACATCTCCGGCTGGACGTCGCTGCTGATCAATCCATGGGAGGTCGAAGCATGGGGGACCCCAACGGACACCGTCTTCGATTTCAACGTCAACTTCGGCTCGCCGGCCAACGCGGCGGGGTACGTGATGTTCGAGTACCTGTACAACGGCCAGTTGGTCGCGCCCGAGACCGGCCCAAACCCGGAGATTTTCTACTACAACGGCGGGAATGGGGAGTCTCGCGGCCCCGTCACGTACGGCAACTTCTCGTGGCCCGCTCAAGATCCAGACTTCGGGAAGGTCCCCGAGTCCGGGACGGCGTGGCTCGTCGGTCTGGGGCTCCTGCTCTGGCAGGCTCCTCGCCTCTGGCGCCGTGTCTGGTGCTAGCCGCCAAGCGCTCCAGCTCCAGCAGTCCCTTCACAGCTCCTTTGCAGCCTTTGCGGTTTTACACGGCCACCTTCCCTCGTTTGCTCGGGGGCAGGTGGCCACTTTCATTTAATCTCAATTAACCTGCCATCGCTAATTTTTAAATATTTTGAAACTCCCACCGATGGCTGGGTGGTCATTGGTTCGTTCGGCCTCCGTTCGGCATAGTTCACTATCAATTCTCCTTCGCGGAACTCCGTGGTTTGTGGAGCGATCCGGTCACCAAGAAGGACAGCATTGGTTCCTGTATAACCGTTGCTCGTTTTGAGCGCAGCGACAACGTAATAAAAAGTGCCGCTCCCGCCGCCGCTTTGCGTTAGAAGAAAAGCAATGTCGTTCAATCCATCGCCATTCAAATCGGCCGTCACTTCGTTGCCGAAATATCGTGTGGTGAGCTTTGAAGCGGAGCCGGGCGCCGCCTCGCTTTCCGCCGCCCCATTGACCAGCGTGACCGTCCGGCCTTCGATCTCGTAAGAGATGTTCTTGTAGTCGCCCGTAGGACGTGCGGCGGGCCGGTACCAAAAGAGAATGCCCGCAGCGAGCAGAACAAGAACACCCACAGTAATTACTCCTTTTTTCATGTCTTAACTTTAACACGGAGCGGGGTCTTTACATTTTGAGGCCTACGCTTTACTATAGCGGTAGAGCTGGTTCGCCAGCTTTCGCATCACAATTGACGGAGAGAAGAGGAGAACGACATCATGAAGAGCGCGACGTGCTTGCTCGCGATTTTAGCGATTTTTGGGTTGATGATCCCTGTGGCTTCGGCCCAGGAAGAAACCCAGTTCTCGCTCAACCCGAACGAAGGGCTCTACGACGGCCTCGCCCGCCAGGGGTGCAACCCAGGCTGGCTTTCCCTCGTGATGAGTGAAGACAACATCAAACTCGAAGACCTGCGCCGGCTGTGGAAGCCTGTGGCGATCGACATGACTCAATGCAAGGAAACGCCTCCCGAGGAGGTCCTTGCCGCCACGCGGCGCATCGTTAAGGCGGACATCGCGGCGGCCGCATCGGCTCGGAAGCGGAGCGACGGCGCTCAGCAGAGCGTTGCGTCCAACAGGGCTGCCGGACACGCGCTATCAGCGCCACCGATACCGGACACTACCATCCACGAACGGGAAGATTTACAAGCGAAGCTGGACGCCGCGAACGCGACAATCCAGGGTCTGCAGGCGAAACTCGACGCCGCGAACGCAACGATTCAGAGCATGAAATCTGCCGACGTGCCCAAGGAAAACGCTGCGGCAGGAACCGATCACTGGTCGGTGTTGGCGATCGTCGCCACTGCGGTGAGCATTACGGCGGTAATCCTCGGCGGACTGTTCTTTTTGCTCTGGCGCCGGAAACCCACGAGGAGTTCAATGGCCCTTTTCGGTGACGCGGGGTCGGCTGGGAAGGGAGCCGCCAAGATTTCCAGGCTTGAAGCGGACCTCGTCGCCTCAGAGAGAGCCAGGATCGAACTCGTTTCGAGGCTTGGCACGGCGGAGGAGTCCGCTGCCGCTTTAAAGACGGAACGCGACACCGCGCAGGCGGTCGTCACCGATCTCACGACGGCAATACAAGGTGCGGTTTTCTTCGACCGGGAGATCGAAGTCAGGCACGACGGCGTGGCTCACACTTTCGTTCTTGTGGGGGTTGAGGCAAAGCGCGACGGCAACGGGTTCGTCGGCCTTTACGCGTGCCCGCTGTGCACCGAGCGGCGCTTGGTGCTGCCCGAGGGTTTAAGTGACCAGCAGCAACAGGAAAGGCTGGCGTTGCACTTTACGAAGTGCCCCGACATGAAACAACCGGGGCCGATCGCAGTACCCCCTCCCAGAAAGGGAACGCTGGTGGGAGTAGCTTAGCTGCCATCGCACGATCACGCACGGCGCGGCATTTCCACCTTCTTCTCTTCAAGTTTGTCAGAATCAGATTGGAAGAGTATTTGATGTTCTGGTTTATCCCCCGGATCCGTCTTGGGGGAGATGATCCTGCGCTTTGCGCGGGAGAACGTGGCCGGATCCGTCTTGGCCATGAATCGGAGATCGAAAACTCGACACAATCTTCATGAGGGGGATCTGTACGGAGGCCGAACAAGCCCCACAGATCCTCCGATCACCTAAGCCCGTTACTTCGAACGTAGTGGGTTGAGGTGATTTTACGAAGGGCCGCGCGCGAGCACGGCCCATTTTGTTGCGCCGCGTTCCTTCAAGAGAAATTGACAAGAAACACAATGCGTGATACAAATATGCCAGCTACTCCCAACGACACCGAGGAGAAAAAAGATGATCCCTATCGTCGCAGCATGGATGACCTCCACGGCCATCTTTTACGCTTTCGCCTGCTACTTTGCCTTTGAATACAAGCGATCGGAAGATTGTCTTCGATCGCCTGCCCTCAGGGCATTGAAGCCAGGCACAACCCCAGGGGGGTTCTTCAAAACCACCCTGCTCGTCGCAGTCGTCATGATTCTTGTCCTTTCGGCGATGGTGTTCATCCTTCGGCGTTTCCCGAGGATTTTTGACACAATAAACGAAGCCGCCGTTTTCTTTTCTTTCTTCGTCCTGCCCTACACATTCAGAAAGAAACAGACTGCTTCGTCTGTCGCAACGATACTCTTCTTCGCGGGGGAGATCGTGTTTGCGACCGTCGCCACGCGCTACTGGGAAACACATCCCAATTGGATCACGAACAACATCTGCGCTTTCGTTGTCGGGATAGTGATCCTGCTCACGTTCCGTACCGTCACCAATCGGCAGTGTGCCGCCGTGTCGCTCGGCATCATGGCTTTCGACGCCTTCTCCGTGTTCGTCTCGGGCCAGATGCAGCGGCTCGTAGAAGCCACGGGCGATCATGCAGGGACGTCCATCGCTATCCCGGCCGGGCTCTCGCCAGCCAATCCCAGCGTCTTCTCGACCGGACTCGGCGACCTGGTGGTGCCGGGATTCGTCGTGCTCCTTGCCTACCGGACCTACGGAAAAAGGGGCGCGGCGGGAGCGATAGCGGGCTATCTGGCGGGGATGCTGGTCGCGCTGGTCGCTCTCCTGGCTTCCGACTTTCCTCAGCCAGCAACGATCTATCTCATCCCCGGAGCGTACTTCGGATTCTGGGTCGCGACGGCGCGGGTAAGAAAACGCCAGCTCGCGTAACATCGCCAATATCGGCAGCGCCGCACGGTTCACCCCCTGCGGCGTTTTGCTTTTTTTGCCCCGCGACGGCTCATGGACACAAGAACCTGCCTGGAGCAAATTTGGTTGTTTTCTGCTATATTACTTTATATCGCATGAAGATTTACGTATTAGGCAGTAATAGTTTCGTGAAAGAAATGGTTGCCCGCAGGGACCAGCTTTGCGCTTTGGGCCACGACGGCTGGATCCATCAGGATTATGAAGATCACGTGAACGGCAAGAAACAAGCCTTCATTGAAGGCGCCCTTCCCGGCGAGAGCGCCGATTTCAAACGAGCGCGTGACTATATACGCCAGCACTATAATCACATCCTTAAGAGCGACGCGATCCTTATTGTGAACCTGGAGAAGAGAGGGATCAAAAACTACATCGGGGGCAACTGTCTTATGGAGATGGGGATGGCGTACGTGAACAACAAGAGAATATTCCTGTTGAACGACATCCCGACGGAAACGCCGTACCTTGATGAAATAAAAGCAATGGACCCGATCTGTCTGCACGGAAACCTTTCGGCGATCCAGTAATCAATGAAGAAAAAAGCCATCACCATTTGTTCGAGCGCGGCATTTTTCGCGCAGGCGCTTGATGCCGAGAAACAATTGAAGAAAATGGGATTCGCCGTGAAGCTCCCGTACACCGCGCTCAAGATGAAAAAGAGCGGCGATTTCCGGGTAGAAACGTACAAAACCTGGTTCAAAGATCCGAAAAGCTACAGCCGGAAAAGTTGGCTCATGAAGAATCATTTCCGGAAGGTTATGAAGAGCGACGCGGTCCTGGTGATCAATCACGAAAAGAACGGCGTTCCGGGATATATCGGAGGAAATACGCTCATCGAAATGACCATCGCGTTCCACTATAAGAAGCCGATTTATGTCCTGAATCCCATCTCCGACGATCTCGGGTTCAAGGAAGAAATCTTCGGTCTGCAGCCGATATTCCTGAACGGCGACCTTGGAAAAATAAAACGGTAGGACGGGTCAGTTTCCTATTTGCCGAACCTCCTTTCCCTTTTGGAAAAATCATCAAGTATCGCTTCAAGCTCTTTTTTCTTGAATGCCGGCCACAAGGTTTGCGTAAAAGCGAATTGAGCGTTCGCGGTTTGCCACATCATAAAGCCAGCCGACCAGTGCGGCTCACCGCCGGTTCTTACGACGAGATCTACGGGCGGCAACACGCCGGTCCAGAGCGCCTTGCGCAACACCCCATCATTCACTTCGGTTGCCGGATCCTTCTTTATTTTCTTTATGGCCTCGATCATTTCCCGCTGGCCGTCGTACCCAAAGAGGATCGTCAGATTGCGTTTTTTGAAACGCTCAGTTTGTTCTTCCAGAGCGCGGGCCAGCGTTCCCAGTTCGTCGTGGCCGGGGAGGATCGATCTCCAGCGTCCGATGAATCTGAACTTCGTCTCGTTTTTGACGAGGTCCTTCGTATCCAGCTCCCTTCGGAGCCAATCCTTCAATAAAGAAACCAGGAACCTTACTTCGTGCTTTGATCGTTTCGTCAGATTGTCCTCCGATGCCGCCCAAAAGGTGAGGTAGGGGACACGGTGCTTGAACACCACATCGGCCACTTCATGAAAACGCTCCACGCCTTCTTTATGGCCCCTCCAAGCGAGCAGATGGTGCTGTTTTGCCCAGCGGCGGTTGCCGTCGGGGATTATGGCGATGTGGTTCGGTATGTTGGTCATGTTTAGATTAGAACCTGTCTGGCTATGATTTGTAGCGCTTAACTTCCGCTACGGCCTCATCTCTGCCGAAAAAACCCTCAATGTCCATGGTTTTGTTCTTCTGCACGCCAACTTCTTTGAAAAAGGCGGCAATATCTTCTTTTTCTTTGTCGCTCAAATCGTTGATAGATTTTAATTTGTCGGCAAGCGGATCTACGGATGGGACAGTAACAAGTTTATTGTCTTGTTCGCCCCTATCTTTCAATCTGAGAATGCCAAGCGGTTTTACCATAACCACCGTATTCGGCTGAATAGGATATGAACTTAAAACAATGGCGTCAAGCGGATCGTTATCTTCGGCTCTGGTGTGGGGGATTAATCCGTAGTTGAACGGAAAATGAAATCCGTCATGAAATACATAATCGAGCTTAATGGCTTGCAGGGCCTCGTCATACTCATACTTGTTGGAACTTCCGGTTGAGATTTCAACAAGAACATTGAATTCCTCGGGCGTGCCGAGCGGGATATTGTTGATGTCCATAATCTGATTGTATCAGAAAGGATTACTTTTTGCCCCGGCAATTGATTGACAGTTATGAAAAAACGTGATATATTCTTCGCAGTTCGCCAAAATTCAGTTCGGAGGATAGATCAATGAGATTCATCTACGTTACCGACCTGCACGGCAACCGCAAGGCGGTCGAACAGGTCCTCGAACGTGCCACCCAGAAGCAGGCAGATGCCATTGTCTTCGGGGGCGATCTGACTCCGAACGCAGTGGCTGCAAAGCTGGCAGTTGATTACGATGACGAAACGCGGGGCGGTGAGTTGTTGCCCTGGAACGCGCTGAAACGGGACCCCATTACTAGGAGCTTCCACGCGGGGCTCCTCAAGCTCAGAGAGCTGAATGCGCAACACGGAAAGCGAGAGCTCGAGGAAATGCTCCGGCGGCAAGGATACATGATCTATGAAGTGAGCAATCACTTCTATGAATTGGAATCCCTGCTTCTCGAGCAACTTGTCCTGGAGAAGCTCTGGTCCTTCTTTGTGAAGAGCGAGAAGATTACGCTCTCCGAGGAAGAACTTCAGATAGTGAGGGAATGCGTCGTTGAGTGGATGAGGGAGTGCGAGATGGCTTGGAGCAGGGAACAACGCGAGTTCTTCCTCTGTAGATGCAGGGCTGCCTTCCGTGTCGACCACTCTGATTTCGCAATGATGGCACCCTCGCGACACCTTGAATACTGTCTCCTCTTTGCCGGGGCCGACCAGAGCCAGATCGCCGAACTCCTGCATTCCGTACGGGAAGTGCTCGGCCGTTTCGATTCCAGTGGTGCAGCGATGTTCAAGGAGGCATTCTGGAGATTTCAGGATGACTTTTTGAATTCGCCAAACTACCAAACGCTCATCGAAGGGGGCCTTCTCTCGCAGCTTGCCGCATATTCCTCCGTCACAGAGTTGAGGAGGCAGTCGGAGAGTGAAGAAGTAATCCGTCGCGGACAGGCCGAATTCCTTGAACAGTTTTTCCTTCCCGCCGTCTGTGGTTGGAAGGCAGGGCATCCCGGCGCGCAGGTTTTTGCGATGCTCGGCAACGACGACCTCGTTGAGAACGATTTTGTCATGCAGAGAGCTCATGATCAGGGAGCGCTCACGTATCTGTGTGACAGGGTGGGCGAGCTGTCGCCCGGGCTCATGATCGCGGGCTACTCGTTTGTGGAGGGTCTCCCCGAAGGAGTAACCTATCGAAACTGGGAGAGGAGCGGCAGGGAGATGCTTGTCGACCTCACTAGGCTCCAAGGAATGGCCGGGGGTGCACCGCTCGTGTGGTGTATCCATCAACCGCCACTTGGGTATCTTGATAACACCGACGGAGGGAACGTGGGGAGCAGGACAGTGCGAGACTTTTTGCTCCAAACTAAACCTCCCCTGGCGTTGTTCGGGCACATCCACGAAGCAACTCGGCTCGCCAGAACCGCCACCGTTCGTCTTGGTGACACGCTCTGCGTGAATCCGGGGGCGGAACATCACAAATCGCTCGATGCCGTGATCGTCAACACCGCCGACTTTACTGTTGAGCGGATCTTATGAAAGGAGAGGATCATGCCGGGACTAGGACTCTCGCTTCGGCACTCACTGGGTCTTTCCCTCCGTTGCGAACAACGCCTTGAACTCCGGGCACCCTCTCCTGAGGGTGCGCTCACCGGACTAGATGGCATACGCGCCGCGGACAGAATACTCAAGGGATACAACGTAGTCGGGATGCTCGTTGGCGGCCTCGCCAAGGAGCTTTGGCACGGCACTATCGATGCGGACACGCTCGCGTCTCACAAGGACGTAGATGTTCTCATCCTTTCCTACGACTGCGAACAGCATCCGCAGCAGTGGGAAGAGGGCATCGATTGGTGGATCGGCCACACCAGCCAAGAACGTCCCACGAATGGGACTTCGGTCGGGCTGACCTGGATGGTAAGCCTCGAACCTCATGCAGTCGGAATCCCCAGGGGTTTGTATCTTTGCCCCATCGAGCTTCTGTTGTCCTCGGTTGTGGCAGAGCGGAAGTTCTTTCGGGAGCATCGGCCAACCATCGTGCGCTTGACGAAGAAATCACCAAGCAACCTGTTGCCGCAGCTTGACCAGCTACAGCTCAGGTGGGACTGGGGGACGAACAACGCCCCGGTCGCAGAACATTGCAAGCCCCGGTAAGCGGGGATGCGGGACCACTCCATCGTGTTTGGCCCCGCTTTTAATTTTACTGGGCGCTCTGGCGGCTGGACGATGTGATCGTTATCCCTTCGCCCACGCAACAATCTCGTCAAGATCGGAGATTGATTTTGGATAGAAGATTTTTTTATGGTTGGCTTCGGCCCATTCTATCTCCGCAAGTGTCCCGCTTGATTTTTCCCATCCGGGGATTACGACCATAGCGTCGGATGCCCTCTGGAGCATTTGCATATCAAGCTCTTTATAAAATTCCTCTGGCGCGGTGGTTCGCAACTCAAACCGTGCTGTGTGAAGATGCGGCCCAAAAAAGCCGACGCCGCGGTTAGCAAGGGCAATCGCAAAACTTTCCGCCTCGCGAATGTTCTTATCTATATTTCTTAGGTCGCCCCCGCCATAATAAGGCCCTGCGATAAAAACTATCTTCATAAGGTCATTATAACAAATTTTACTTGACATACTATTCCCCGAATCGTACCCTGACCGCAGGTCATCCAATGTCCGAAATACGAGTTTTATGGAAAGGGGGAACCTATGCATCCCAATCTCTCGCCTGCGCTTAACGCCGCAGTACAAGCAGGAACTGACAACCCCGGCATCGACATCAAGACCCAAGCGAGGGGAACGATGTTTGATGTCGTGAGTGGTCACACCAAGTACACCATCGTCGTGGTTGATCCCGAAAAACAGGAGATCGCCATGGTAACCGACAACCACAAGATCTCGGGAACCGACCTCTGGTATTACATGGGTGCCGGTTGGGGCGGCAGCATGATGAAGGTCGGCTGGATCGTCGTCGGCGCCCAGATGCGGATGCGTCGCCTCTCTGGTGGCGCGATCGAGACAAGCCCCGTCAAGAACTTCTCGTTGCGCAACGAGCCTGAAGAGGCGAGGCGCATCATGGACGAAGCCGAATCCAGAAGGCCGCAGGTCATGACCGAGGATCAAGAACACGACCAGGACGCTCAGTTCGCGGAGGCGGCCGAAGAGATCATCAAGGGAGAGTTTCCGCCCGATCAGCAGGGGTGGATTCGCGAGATGGTCGGTCATTTCGGCAACATCCCCGCGAAGGCAGTCGTGCTGGGGGTTGTTTCTCAAGCCCAGAAGCACGGCAAACTGGATAAGGCCAAGCAACTCCTCGAGCGCGACTGGGAGAGAGACTGGCGCTTCCAGCCTCCATATGCGGCAGGCGATCCCGAGTTCATGCCGCTCAACGCTCACCGCTGGAACGCACTCTACCGCGAGCTCGGGGTTCCGCTGCCGAGCCAGGAGTGAACACCTCGTTTCGGTTCGCGATCAAGATTTCAAATCAGGCGTCCGTCTCGGGATCCTCCGGGGCGCGGCGCCTTTTTCGTTTGGCCCCTCGGTCTGCTGGACGACGTTAGAACCTGTTTGGTGGCCTAGAACTTTGAATAAATGAGGAGGGAAATGATGATAAGGATAAGATACGGTAACCCTACGTGCAAAAGCAGCATATTGCGGACGGCGTTTTTTTTGTCATGAACGGGAAGATTGGGAACCCGAAAATCTTTCGGCAGATCTTTCCCGGAAGAAAGCGCCTGTAGGGCGTGTTGGACTTCGTTGCGCCGCTTCTTATAGTCGGTGCGGTAGGTTTTGTTATATCCGTCGAAAAACCAGAAAATGAGGGGGACGAGGGCGCCGATGAGAGCTATTTGGCCCTGCTTGGATTGGAATGCCCAGCCCGCCAGGGCGACCCAAAGGGTTACCGCCCACGTTTTAGTGGTTATAGAAAGCTGGTCATACTTGTCCACCTGATTTTGCGTAAGGGAAAGCTCCGCCTTCAAAAGATCGTAACGGATGTCGGTGCGGGTTTCCATTCCTTAAGCATACCACTAGACCTAGCTCATCGCTTCTATTGGTTGGCTTTGTCCGATACTTTTACTAGCTCCGACGGCTGGACACGGCTCCCTACTTGAGAGCGGGGAATAATTTGAGTATGTCCAGCGGATTGACGCCTTTGACCAGCGCGGCGATTACCACAATCAGAAGCGCTACGCCAAGATAATCGCTCCATTCCCACGTTATTTTGCCATTATCAATCACAACCTTCAGAGTCTGCGCTCCTCGCCCTTGTGTCCCTTGGCTTTGCATCCTTCGGGTTGGCCAAAAGCCGACTACGGCGACCAGCACCAAAAGCAAGATCGCAATCAGGGGGGTTATGGACACGAAGCTGGAAAGTAGCCATAAAATAATGGCGGCAATCCCTGCACGGGAAGCGGAAAATTTTATTTTGCCCATGTATTGCTAAAAGAGAATCAGATATAACCTCGGCCTTTGAGATTAGTATACCATTTGCTCCGGCGGCTGGACGATGTGAGAACCTGTATAATCAATATATGAACAAGAAGCTGCTTATTGTCACTCACAATAAGGGAAAATTTCCCGAAATAATCTCTGAGCTTAAGGGCGTAGCTTTTGATTTTTTAAATTTAAACGATATTCCCTCTCTCCCGCCAAAATATGAAGTGGAGGAACCCGCGATGACCTTTGAAGGAAATGCCATTATCAAGGCCGTGATACTTGGCAAGAAAACGGGACTTATAACTCTTGCCGACGATTCGGGGCTCGAAGTCGACGCATTAAATGGAAAACCCGGAATTTATTCTGCGCGTTATGCGCCAGGAACCGATGAAGATCGCTATCGAAAGCTTCTGGGCGAACTTAAGAATGTTCCCGACGATAGGCTCGGCGCTCAATTTCATTGCGTCGTTGCCATTTATGATCCTGCCACCGATAAAATCCGCACATGCGAAGGCGTCTATCGAGGGAGAATTATTCGAGCACCGAGAGGAACGAATGGTTTTGGCTACGACCCTATCTTTTTCAACGAGCAGCTAAACAAGACAAACGCAGAAATGACGGTTGATGAGAAAAATTCAGTAAGCCATCGCGGCACGGCATTGAGGAAGGCCCGCGAGATTTTAGAAAAAGAATTTAGCTAATTTCCGCTCCGGCAGTTAGACGACATGAGAACCTGCGTGACTAAGAAATGATACTCAAACTGCCGCTGCTTGTTACTGCATCGGTCCCGCAACTGGAGCGTGGTATAATATAAACATGAAAAAATTCATCCTTGGTGTCGGTGTGGTTGCGGTGCTTGTGCCGTTCGTGTCGTTCGGGGCGTACAAAAGCGCAGGGAAGAGCGTGGTTTTGAATGCAACGCAGCCGATAAACGACAATGCCTATGTTGCCGGCGGAAACGTTATGACTTCAGGCGTCATAAACGGTGATCTTCTCGCGGCGGGTGGATCGGTATTTGTATCCGGGAAAGTGGTCCGGGACGTCATGGCGGCGGGAGGCAACGTCACGCTTTCGGGAGTTTCCGCGGAAGACGTCCGCATCGCGGGAGGCAATCTTAACGTCAGCGCCGTCTTGAGCGGCGAGCTCATGGCTGGCGGCGGAGAGGTTATCGTCACGCCGGACTCCAGGATCACGAAGGATTCTGTGGTCGCCGGGGGATCGGTAACCTTCAATGGTGACGAGGCCGGAAATCTTGAAGTGTACGGGGGATCGGTCTACATCGGCGGTACGGTTGAAAAGAATTTGACCATTAAAGGATCGAAGGACATCACGATCGGTTCGGGCGCAGTTATTAAAGGAAATTTGGATTACACAAGTGTGAACGACGCCACGATCGAAAGTGGTGCGCGGATCCTTGGCGCAAAAACGTTCCATAAGGTTGAGGCAAGCGCGCCAACAAATGTAGCCGGGCCTCTCGCTGCAGTTTTCACTTTCTGGTGGATCGCAAAGTTCCTTATGGCCCTTCTTGTCGCGTATCTCCTTTGGTATCTTTTCCGAAGCGATATGGTTGCGCTCATTACGGAAGCCGGATCGCATTTCGGCAGGGAACTGCTCCGCGGTTTCATCTTTGCCGTCGTAATGCCCATAGCGATCATCATTGCCTGTGTTACCGTGGTCGGAGCTCTGGTTGGCGGCATTGCGGCGCTCGTCTATGCGGCACTCATCCTCCTCGCGTTCCCCGTCGCGATTCTCGTTGTTGCGTCACTTTTGAGGAAACGCAGGACCGATCTCCACTGGTACGGCATTCTCCTTGCAGCAGTGATCCTTGAGATCGTCGCGCTCATTCCGTTCGTTGGCTGCGTTGCGTGTCTCATCATATGTCTCGCCTCCCTCGGCGCATTGCTCAATGTTTTGCGCCGCCGATTTGCACGGTAGGTAAAACTAGACGTTATACGCCAAAGCATAAATCTAATCGGCGCGAAAATGAGTAAGGCGCACATCCAGCCGGGCTGGGCGTGCGCCTTAGAATGGTACGAATGCGAACTGCGGCCGACGCTAGCGGCCGCTGGATGCGGCTTGTGAGTGCCACCGCCCCCTCTTTCGCCAGCTTGTTGACTCTTGCCCGGCGGGCGCGTATGCCTGGTGGTTCAGGCCGTGCGCATCGTGTCCGGGTTTTGGAATGTGGGGGATGCCGGCGACCTGTTCCGGACGGGCGCCGTCTGTCCGGAATAACATCCCACCGATCCATTCGAAGACGGCGGACGGGTCAGCGGCGCTGCGCTCCGCAAGTCTCTTGTACCGCTTGCGGCGAGCGAGGTAATGCTCCGGCCCTCGTTGCGGGTTCGCAGCGGTGCCTATCGGCTGTTCGGAAGCCGAACGGAAGAACTGTCCCATACCTACTCCTTCCTTGTGGTATTCGCCCACAAGTTCTGGACGCTAAAACAATAGTACTCCTCCAGTACTGCCGCATCAAGCGATGCCGAATCCAGTGCTCTTACTCGGTGCTCCGGCGGCTGGACGATATGAGAACTTGTCTACTCACCTAAAATCGTCAACGTTGCTGATGATCTTAGGTGGATGGGCAGAGGCAGCATGAGTGATGCTGCGTGCCCATTGATGGGCGTGTTTCGCGTTAGCGGCAATCCGCGGGTTGCGGCTAATGGGGCCGGTCATTCCGTGCCCTTGCCCAGAAGTTTTAAGGCGCGGGAGATCCTCCTCTCGGTCATCGCCTTGTCGTGGGTGTGCGCGAGGTATGCAGCCCGAAGCGGTTCGGTCCCGACGAGCCTAATGGCAAAAGCGTCAGCCATCTGATCCTCATATTCTCTCTCGCGTGCATTCGGGTTGGGATTGCGAGCATTTCTCGCAATATGCCCAAGTTCGTGGGCGAGGGCTCCAATGAGAGCGGCGTTTGAAAAGCGGGTGAAGGTGAAGCGTGAAGCGACGATGGTCGTTGTCTTCCGTCGACGTGATGCCGCCACAAAAGAACGTTCGTCTCCTTCCTGCACGCAAAGCTGGATCGGCATCGCCTGACTGCCGATTTTGAGCTGTAGTGCTTCGAGAAGCGCGTACGCGCGATGTCCGCTCTCCAGAAGAACACGTCCTGGAAATTCTTGGGTGCATTCGGCTGTACCGGCGTGGGCGGAGTTTGCGGAAAAAAGGAGAAACACCAGAGCGGCCAACTTTTTCATCTTAAGTCTCCTGCCCGAAGTTTAGCACAAGGCCTATGTCTAATCCATTATTTGCGCAAAAAGCACCACATAATTCTTGCCGTATGCTTTGGCGCACTTCGGACAAGTGGTATAGGAAAAATATAATTTTTTTAATCCCTTGCCCTTGCTTTTTACATATTCTTTCATCTCCTGCGCCCACTTGCCGACATTTTGATAGGGGCCTTCAAATACTTTAGTAAGAAATGTTCCTGAAAGTGTTGCCATTTGCGCGCCCGGAACACCTCCGGAAGCATCAATGTAAATATCCGCACCCCAGAGAGATTTCTCATCAGTTAACATTAATTGCTGTGGCGCTTTGGCGCTTGCTTTCTCGATCAGTTTCATATTCTTGACCACCTTTCTCCCCATGTTAATGGGAATGTGCAAAAAGCTGGTGACATGATCCTTCACAAAAATTTTATCTTTCCAGATGATCTTTTTGTCCCGCCACGGTTCAGGATTAAACGGCTCGCAGCAACCGGTTGATTTTATTGTTTGATTAGCCATACCCTTATTCTACCAAAAAACCGCCCGATTAACGATTTTTATTTGCTCCGGCGGGGCTGGAGGACGTTAGAACCTTTATTTGTTATAATCAAAAATATTGAATGAATAGGATCTTCTTGGGTTTGTTGATTTTTGTGCCGCTTGCTATAGCAGCCCATTTTCTCGCCATCTCTCCGGTCGTTGTTTTCTTTTTGTGTGCTCTTGGCATCATTCCGCTTGCAAAATTCATTGGCGAAGCCACCGAAGAATTGTCCGTTCACGTGGGGTCGGCCCTTGGCGGATTGCTTAATGCGACTTTCGGTAACGCAACGGAGTTGATCATTGGGATATTCGCGATTAGAGCGGGGCTCATAGAAGTCGTAAGAGCGTCGCTAACTGGTTCCGTTATCGGAAATCTGTTACTGGTGCTTGGCACCGCAATGTTTGCGGGAGGTCTCCGCCATAAAAAGCAGGAATTTAACAGGACTGCAGCGGTAGCGAGCGGGAGCTCTCTTTTTCTTGCGGTCATAGCGCTTGTTATTCCGACGATATTTCTACAGACTCTTTCGGCGGCGAACAGCGGCCTGATCAATGAAATTAGTTGGATAATATCTCTTCTCATAATTGCCCTCTATGCTGCGGGATTATGGTTTTCGCTCTTTACGCACAAACACCTTTACACCGAAGAGGTTGGCAAGCTGGAAACGAAGTGGAGCACAAAAAAGAGCATCTCGATTCTGCTTGTCGCAACGCTTGCAGTCGCGTGGGTGAGCGAGATCCTGGTAGGCTCCATCGAGCCGCTTATCGCGCGTTTTGGGTGGACAGAGCTCTTCTTGGGAGTGGTATTTATCGCTATCATAGGCAACGCTGCAGAGCACGTCTCCGCGATTTCGATGGCAGTCAAAAATCGGATGGATCTTGCCCTTCAGGTTTCCATCGGTTCCGCAACACAGATCATTATGTTCGTCACGCCGTTTCTCGTGATCATCAGTTTGTTTTTCCCAACGCCGATGCCTTTGATATTCAAAATGCTGGAGATGGCCTCGATCGTCCTGTCGGTGGTCCTGATCAATCTCATAATAGCTGACGGGGAGAGCAATTGGCTCGAGGGATTGCAGCTTCTTGTGGCGTACGCCATCATGGCCGTCGCCTTTTTCTTTTCTTGAGGAAGCAAAAAAACATCAGCTTTCGCTGATGTTCGTCCTTTTCTGCTCCGGCAGCTGGACGACGTTAGAACCTGTCCGAGTTAGCTTACTTGTTCCCAGCCAGTAAAAGTTCTCTCACTTTTTTCCTGAGGCCGCCGGTCCTCGTAATACTATTTATATATATGGGTATAGGTGCCTTACGGGCATTTTCAATGCGCGTTTTAAGTTCGTTCGCAGAATAGGTTTTGTGACCCCCCCGCAATTCTCCGATTTGATCGAGCGCGGTATATAGTTCATGGAAGTCCCGCGCCTCAGTAATAGATGGAAATTCATTTTCTTCTTGCGGGATGCGAGATGGCGTTTCTTCGGGGTCTTCCATCGCCGGTATTTGCTCGTGGTCCATATTCTTATTATACCTATTTTACCCTAGAATTAGTTTCGTAACCTCGGCCATTTTACGCGGATTCGCTTTCGCTTCGAGAATCCTGATCTTTAATTCTTGGTCGCCGAATTCGTCGCGCACAACCATGTTTACGAATTCCTCGAAATCCACCAGCTTAAGTTCTATTTTTTCGGCCCCATCCAGACTTTGCTCTCCTACCTTCTTGCAACCCTTTGCAATAAAAGTATATACGGCCCAATCTATCTTGCTGACGGGCTGAACGGCGTCAAAGAGCAGCCACTCTTTGGCTTGGTATCCTGTCTCCTCAAGAAGCTCCCGTTGCGCGGTTTCTAACGCATCCTCTCCCTCATCGATACGTCCTCCAATCAGTCCGATGAAAGGCTTTTTGCCCGGCTGCTCCTGGAGGCCCGCGATAATCTTCCCGTCTTCGGTAACGGGGACGATCATTGCCGTATCGGGCCTTTTGATCTTCTCGAACGTTCTCGTTGAACCGTCGTAACCCTTGACATCCCACTGGTAAACATCAAACAGAATGCCCCTGAACACCCTTTTGGCATCTTCCGGCATGGGCTGTTTTGAGGACGGTCTTACTATGTTCACAGGACAAGTATATCGCCTTTTGCTACGCGGTGCGATTTATAGCTTGGGATACTTAGTGCGATTTAAGCACCTCATCCAGCCAGGAGTTTTGATAAAAGTCTCGAACCTTATCCATCACTTTGCTAAAAGCCCGTTTTCTCCAAAGACCGTTTTGATAATCAACGATGGTTTCCAGCAGCGGGTCGAGGTAATAGAGTTTCACGCGTTCGACCAGCTTTTTGGTCTCAAAAAGTGCGGGGTAATATTTCTTGAGCCAGTCCAATTCTCTCGTCATTTGATAACCCTCATAGAGTGATTCAAGCCGCCCTTCCACGGTGTAGAGGGGGTCATGGAACGTATCCAAAATTTTCCAGAGTTCAAAGTCTTTGGGCGCCTGGGCCACCCAGTCCAGATCTATGATTCCCGTAAGCCGATCGCCCTCGTAAAAAATGTTTTCCAGATGGATGTCGGAATGCGTGAGTACTGCAGTACCAATCTCATCCAGGCTGGCGATATGGTCGTGATAATATTTTTCTAGAACCTCTACGTTTACCAAAAGCTCCTTTGGGAGCTTTTCCTTTTGAAGGAGCCTGACTTCTTTCACGATGGGTTTCTCAATAGCCGCTCGCAAGTTTTGATACCGTTTCTCCGCTACTATCGGGATACAGTAACTATCAAAGGAAATTGAATGCCAGATTTGCAATTGCTCGGCAAGCTGGGCAATGAGCTTTTCTTTTTTAGTGTCCCCAAATGACATCCAGTCATCAGCCAGGTTATTCCCCCTTACCTTTTCCATGAGGATGTAGGGTTTTCCATCCACGCTGTCAAAGTCCAAGATCTTGGGCACCTTAGCGCCCTTAGCCAATAATTGCGCGGTCAGGTCGGGCACGGGTTTGAGAAGCTCGTGCTGCGGCCCAAACTCGCTGTCACCCTCAATCTTGAGTATGTACTCATTGCCCAAGCCATAAACGCGATTGACAACCCCGCTTAAGAAACGCTTGGCTTCCGGCAATTCTTTCAGCCCGTTTTTCTTAGCAACAAATGCAATTATTTTTGAGTCAAGAGCCTCCGCTTCCATACAAAGCTATTCTACCAGAATTTGCTCCGGCGGCTGGAGGATATGAGAACCTATTCTGTCTGGGCCGCCGCTTTTTGTTAAAACAAAAGCCGATAGATGATCACAATAAGAGCAATCACAAGCAGTACATGAATCAATTTTCCCCCAATTTTGAAGCCGAATCCCAATAGCCAAAGAACGAATAAAACTATAATGATTGTCCAAAGCATATTTTTATTTCACCACCTTAAATGAAGCTACGGCGCCCGGGGGGATGTCGGCTATTTTGGTAGTGGTGAGTTAGGAAGAATATTCGTCATATCGCTAAAAGTGATCCCTGCAGGAAGAGCGAATACGCTCGCGTTCGTGGTCCAATTACTACAGGAGTAATTAACTTTCTTATTCGGGTCGAATCCCTGATTCGGGCCTGGGCCTTGCTGGTTCTCGGTCGTCGCGAGGGCCATTTTAACGCCCTCCTTTGTGGCGTCGGTCCACACGTAGCTCGTGTTGCCCAAGATGATCATGTGGCTCCCGATGGCCTTGCCCGAAACGACGGAAGTGAAATCACCCCGCAGTTGTCCCTGCGCCACATAGACGGTTCCCTCCGATGAGGCCGTGAGGCTCGTGGCATCGGTGAACGTGCATTTTTGGGAAGAGCCCAGGGCGAGCAATCCTTTAAGCGTCATGCCGCTTGCCGAGGATGGGGGAGGCGTGGTCCCGGGGGCTCCCGGGGTTCCTGCAGTTTGAGACGTTCCCGGCGTGGAAGATGGTTTGTAAAATATGAACATTGCGGCGGCGGCGACCACGACGACGGCAATGAGCACGTATATTAGTTTTTTATTCATAGATTTAAGTATAGCATGTTGGCTATTCGTTTCTTACCCACAGGTTTCATTATGGCCCTTGGTCTGTCCGATACTTTTACTCGGTGCTTCAGCGGCCGGACGATGTTAGAACCTGTTTCCTGCGAGTTTTTTAACTGCCTCGATAAATGATTTCTTTCCGGCGGTATATTGCTCTCTGTCGTTTGGGTATTGCTTGGCAAGCCGTTGTTTCAAGTGAGCATAGGCCTTGGTCTTAGAGGGATGCGTTCTTAGAAAGTCACGGAATAAGAGATCGCTTTTCCATTTCGAGCCGTTATATTTCATAACATGAAGATAATGTGTCCGTTTTTTATCCGGACCTTTGGCGAAGAGGACCTGCCTCCTGAATTTTCGGTAGAAGTGGTAACCCATCTCATCCAATGGTTTCACTAGTTTTTTCACATCCTTCAGCCGTCGCAGCCCGGCCGACATATCGATAATAGGCTTGGCATGCAATCCAGGAATCGCCGTGCTGCCGACATGTTGGATATCAACGACCATATCTCCTACGTGCGCAAGGAGTTTTTTCTTTTCACGTTCGAACGCAACCTTCCATTGTTTGTGATATAGGATCAACTTAACCGTTCCGCGTTTAAGGCCGATCATGTTTTTATATTATCACGAAAATTCTCCGCTCCGGCAGCTGGACGATGTGAGAACCTGGTTAGGGGTCAGCTAGGGGGGGCGTCGTAGACTATGTTCGAACGATTTTGGTTTACCAATCCTATCGAGGCAGTCCCTGAAGTTTTTGGAGCGTCAACATTAAAGATTGCAAAGATTCCAAGATGTTGGCGAGTTGTGCTGATCTTCCCAAAGATGACTGCATCTCAACTAGCGTAAACGTGCTCACATGCCAATAGGCCGCATACTGGGAACCGAACGCGGCTTCGCAGGTTGCGAGCGTTTTCCCTATGCCGCAGACGCTGTCAAGATTCTCGTAATAGTTTGTTGTTTCATCAACAAAAACCGTATAGGTGCCACTGCTCAGTGAGCCTATGTTGGGCGAGGTAATGGTGTAGCTCGTAGTAGAATCCGGCACAACCATTGCTTGATTGTTCAAAGAAACACCTGACGGGTCGAAAACGTGGACGGACCAGTAGCCCGGTCCTTGCCAACCGCTCATGGAAGGAACGTTCACGAGCGTCGTGCTGGATGCCGAGATATACGAAGCGTCGAAAGGGGATCTAGCATTGACCGGGGAGGGGTATACACCCATACCTATTGCGGATGAAGTTGCCTGAAGATGGTAGTCAGTGGTTGAAACAAACCGGGGATCGGCATCAATATTATTCGATCCGCCAGACCATCCTCCAATGTCTGAATTGCTGATATTATAAGTGGGAGAAAGTATAGTACTAACTCCTTCGTTGTTATAGTAGGTAATGTTTGAAATACTAAAATTGGGACTGCTGTTCCCCCAAAGAATTGAGTTGGACATCTGCAGGTTTCCCGATGTGTCCATTCCGCTATGGTTATTGCCGGCCACGGTAACATAGGTAAATAACGCGATCGACGAGGGATCACTCACTGGCACGCCATTTTTGAAAGAGGAACCGCTATCTATGGACACGCCGCCTCCAAAATTCGAAGCCTGGTTGTTATCAATGAGACAATGGTCAACGGTAACGTAGGTACTATCGTACAACAAAGCCATCCCGCCGCCACTGACGGCGCGATTACCGGTAAGACGGCATGACTCCAATGTTATATTGTTCGAGCCCAATATTAGGATTCCTCCTCCGATGTCGTTATTTGCACCACTGTTTTTTACGGTAAGATTCTCAATAATGGCGTATGAAACATTTTCCGCGCGAATCCCATTGGTGCCGCTTTTTGTAATGATTGTTTGATCAATTCCAGCACCTTCAAGGCAGACGCCGCTTTTCATAATGAGGTTCTCGTTATAAGTTCCCGCAGCTACTCGAATAGTATCTCCCGTATTCGCAGCATTAATTGCAGCCTGAATACTTGAATAGTCGCCGGGGACATTTTTGATCGTCTGATCGCAAACAGGGAATGCAGTTGCTGTAATTGGGCTTGCCTGCGTTGTGGCAGACGCTTGGTTCGACTGGCCCGAAACATTTCCTGCGGCGTCATAAGCAGCGACGGTGTAGGTGTAGGCGGTGGAAGCCTGAAGGCCGCTATCTGAATAGGAAGATGTTGCAGATGCGGTTGACGCAGAGGTCGTTGCAATTTGCGCACCGCCCCGATAAATTCTGTATCCAACTACCCCAACGTTATCGGTGGAATTCAACCAGGAAAGATTTATTTGGCTCGGTGAAGCGGCGGCAGCAGAAAGATTAGTGGGTACTGAGGGAGCCGTCGTGTCTGTGGAGGTAGCAGTCAATGGCGGTGGAGTCGATGGCGGAGGAGCTGTCCCACCACCTCCACCTCCACCACCACCTCCGCCACCGCCACCACCCGTTGAGGGTGTGGCTGGCGTGACAAGAATCGCAGGCGTCGCCGGCGTCGCAGGGGTCGCTGGCGTAGCAGGAACCAGCCCTGACGGCGTGGGGCTGCTGGCAGACGTAAGACCTGGCGGGATTACGCCCGATTGTCCAGCGCCAGTCGTTACCAACTCGTTAAGTTTCGCTTGGGTTTTTGGCCCTACGATACCAACAGACTCAATGCCATTCTGTCCCTGGAATTTTTTAACCGCTACCTCCGTAAGCGGACCGAAGTATCCAGTTACCAATCCTTCGGGATACACATCGGGGAAGGTTTTCAGAAACTCCTGCAGTTGTTTTACGTCGTCGCCGGTAGTTCCCTGCGTTAAGACCCTGCTAAACTTGAGTTCTGTTTTCACGGATTGTACTTGATTCTGAAGATCCACTACTTGTGCCTGTAGTGATTGTACCTGCGCTTGGAGTTGTTTTATGGTGTCGAGCAGATCCTGATTCGTCGAGGTCCCATTTTGAGCAAAAGCAGCATTAAAGAACAAAAGGCCGACAAGGATTCCCCCCGTCAAGACTTTATTGAACATATGTTTATTATAACACGCTCCGGCGGCTGGACGATGTGAGAACCTGTTTAAGAAGGGATTATGCCACTTCTGCTTGGTAGCACTGCTCGCAGTAGACGATTTCCGGGCGGTCGGGGGCATAGGTGGTTTCGAATTTGTTGGGGCAGGGTTCACTACCGTGAAAATGAGAGGCGGTATTTATGTAGCTACTTGCCTTTACTCCAGCGCATGCGCACGTACGCTTATAAAGCTGCGGAACATTGCGCCAGCTGATACGCTCTACGTGGCGGCAATTGAAACACAGCTTCGGCAACGGCAAATTCATTTTCCTATAGAACTGCAATTCTTGCTGAGTGATGCGGAAAACCGTAGGACAATTAGCTCCACATTGGAGTCCGGCATGATCGCCGGTTTCGTCGTGCTTGCACTGGACTATCTCTTGTATGATGTCGTCACCAGTTTCGGCAATGGTGTCGGGCAAGGCGGAAGCGGCCTTGGTTGGTTCATATTTTCTCTTCTCGGGAACGCGCCAGTTGAACCCCATGTGCTCAACTTGACTCCTCGGAAGTTGAAAATATTCGTATGCTTGGGATTCATTGAACCCGAAAGGGCTCATGTCGGGCGGGAAAAACTCGCCGTATTTATATATCCTACCCAGCGTATCTACGTAGGGCGTCTCGTTCATATGCGCGATGATCTTTGGAATAAGTGATTCGTATTGTTCTTTAGAATACTGCTTATTGAGGATGCAATACTGCGCATTGCGCAGCCCCACGCAGCCGAACACTTCCCGCGAGTTGCGGCATGTTATGGAATATCGTACATCGCTCACTGTTTCGCAATCGAACGAAAAATATACTCCGCGCAGGCCTTGTCCGCAGCAGCTTATTTCGTAGTTGCGCTCAATATCGACGCCTGAGGAGGTAACGTCCATGCAGTCCCGAATCGGATTGTAGATGACGCTTTGGCAATGTGTGCAGTTTTGCACCTCATTCGTAAAAAAACAATTGCGCACCTGGGAGGAGTTGTATATGTAATCACCGGTGCAACCCGCGTCCTGCAGCCCGTGCCGAAAACGGAACGGAAACGAAAGCCAAATCCTCTCCGCCTCTTTTTGCATTCTTTCCAATCCCAGCCTTGAATGCAGGTTGAATCCCGCCACTTTTTTTCTATAGTTTTCTTTCGAATGCGGCTGGTTAAAAATGTAGTAACTTTTGTTGCGCAAGCCGGTACACCCCACGCAATCGTTGCACCCAACACAATCCTGGCTGAACCATACCTCACGGCAGCCGGTACAATTCCTGGAAAAGAAGGTCTTATAACAGTTCGTGGTGTTAATCACGTAATAGCAGAGTTCACACAGTTTACAATTGATAGTGTCAAAACATTGCTTGCTCTTTTGTAGGGTAACCCCATATGCACTGTCTTCAGAAAACCCTGCATCGAAGCATAGATATGTATTTTTCATATCCAGACCCATGCTGTAATCGCTGTTTACCTGGTTGCGGGACATGATGTAGGTGAATGGCATAACATTGAACAAATCCCGTATTTGATCGAAAAACGGCCGCGTAAAATCATATTCCCGCGCATACGATTTAGGATCCCAAGCGTCGCTCCACCAGTAGTCTCGATCGAAAGGGGGCATGGGCGCATTGGGGGGCACCATGCTGAAAATTTTTTTGCCAGTGCCAGCGCAGGTGCGTTCGTAAAGATAACGGAAGTTGCGAAACGCCATCCGCCGCATGGCCCGGCATTTCCAGCACCATGTTGGTGGAGGCACGTTGAGGCTTTTATAGAACGTAAGATCTTCTGGCTCAATCGCAAAATTATTTTTGCAGTTCTGACACGCGCGCGTTTCCTGTTCCATTACCTCAATTCTATCAGATTAAAAAAATCGTACGTCTCTCGGTCTGTCCGATACTTTTACTGGGTGCTCCCCAAGTCGGACTTGAATTTTTTGGGGCAAGTCCCACAAGCGTCCCCAGAGAATCCTTTGAGGGGAGGGGAATAACACACCTCGGTCGCAAAATGATACAATCACAATGTGAATATAGAATGGAACAGGGTCACGTGGTATTCAAAACTGGTTGCCATAGTCGTTTTTATTGGAACTGCCGCGCTATTCTTTTTCTTTGGCGAAATATATGGAAGAACACTGGGTCAGATCGGCATCTCTCAGCTTTCATCTGGGACTACCCCTTTGTCGGCGTCACTAAATCGGACGACTGGGACAGCTGTCGCCACTGGATCTCAACCTCTGCAAATTGATCTTCCGTTGGGAGATTCTGGATATGAGGCGGTGGCTGAACGTGCCAAGCAGAAATGCGGTCAAAACGTTCAGCTGGCAGGAACAAGCGTACAGGTCGATCAAGAAACGGGAGGATTTTTTACCTACTATTCGTTTCGTGGGAATTGTTATTCGGAAGTTAAGATCGACCCTTATCACAGACCGGACCCGAGCGATCCTATTGTGACGAATATCGCAAAAGATAATTTCATACCCATTCCTCTTTCGGATTGGAAAATTAGCGCCAAACAAGCGCTTTCGATTGCAGGCATGGGAAACGGATCGGCGCTGAATCTTTCCGAAGAAAGTAACACCCTGGTTTGGGCGATAACCTATAGGAATGAGTACGCTCTTTCCGAAGCACGCGTCAATGCCTCAACGGGAGAGTTGATCAGCAAACAAACGACCAGACTCCCGATCTATTGATTGGATGTTCGCGTCTCCACGGACCGCCTCTCGGTCGGTCCGATACTAAATGTTGCCTGCTCCGGCGCCAGGACTCGAACCTGGAACCATCTCCTTAACAGGGAGCCGCTCTACCATTGAGCTACGCCGGAATACGTATAGTAGTGTAGCAGAAACGCGGGCGGTTTCAAGCGTATTGCGCGGCGGATAACTTATCCCGAACGTGAAGGCAACGCGACGTCAACACTGCCGGCGGTATCGGTGGCAACGGTAAAGAAAACATTTGATGCGCCGCCGGTGGTGAAAAGGAACGGCACCGCGACGGACGGGCCGACGGCAAAGGTGACTGATTGGCTGTAGGTTGCGCCAGGCGTGCCTCCGCAGTTTTGCGTGTCGGGGAACGTGAAGGTGCTGCCGGCGGGGGAGCTCGGCGGTTCAAGCGTGCCGGATTCGTCGGTGACGAGGCGGAGGTTCGCCGGCACGCATTCGGAGACGCTGCTCATTTCGATCGCGAGGGAGAAAGTGATCTGGTTTCCCTGGAACGCGGCGCCAGTGATGGAAAAAGTTTCGTGTCCTTCGGCCCACGTGACGGGATAGGGAGGTGGATATTCGCTTGCGAAGTTGCCGGGAATCATGCTGATCGGCGTTGTGGATGCGTTGCTCGCCGAAGAGGAGGTGGTCGATGAGGGAAAATTGGAAAAGGAAACGGCGCCGGGACCCCGCACGATGACTGGTTCGTAGGATCCGGTAGGAAAGAACAGGATGAGTGCGGTAAGGATGCCAAGGGCAACCGCCACTGCAGAAAAAACAAGAAGCGTTATTTTGAGGCGGTTGGTTTTCGGTCTGATTTTCATAAATCAATTGTAGCAAATCAGTCGTGGCGGCGTGAGCAGCAGCAAGGCAAGGTTTTGAAACGAGCCCTTCTGAGTACTCGTTTCAAAACCTTGCCTTGCTGCTGCTCACGCAGTCAAGTTCTTTTTAAAGAAGATTTAATGGTCGTTGTGATAGGATGCGGTGCAAATGACCATAAAGAACCGCATCAGTATAAAAAGGATATTTTTCGGCGTGGTGATCGGGGGATTTTTTGCCGCGCTTGCTTCCGTGTATTTCTTCTTTCCGGCAACCGCCACGAATGTTTTTAAAAACGCTACTGCAATTGTGGTGAATTCTTGGGACGATACTTTCGGCGGCGCAAGTGGCGGTTACGTTTCGGAAATTGATCTTGGGGCGAGCAGTACAGACTTGATTGCGGAGGGGACGTCGTCTGTTGATCATGTATCGGACGCCGGCCAGGAAATCGCGATCACTCCGGACAATGAAAGCGCTCTACAAAGCAGCAGTCCGCAAAACAATGCCGCGTCGCCACGCGATAGTATGCAGGAGGGTAGTGCCACGGCCACTACAACCGGAACTATAGTGGAAACCGCGCCTCCGCCGCAGTGTGCCGTTGCGACGTCCGCCAATGCTTCGCGCAAGCTGATCTTTAACGAGATCGCATGGATGGGATCGTCGCCGCTTGCCGGGGAAACGGTATCTGCGGCGGTTAACCGCGAGTGGATAGAGCTCAAAAATATTTCAGGCGTCGTGATGGACATTTCCCATTGGCAGATTTTGGATGCGGCGGGGAAAATAAAGATCGTTTTTGATGCCGGCACAAGTGTCCCTGCGGGTGGATTGCTGCTCGTTGCGCGCGGGGAAGATTCGGTGGCTGGCGTAACAGCCGATAAAACATATTCCGGCGTTCTCTCAAATGTTGGCGGTGCACTCGCGATTTTTGATGACGCGTGCAACGTCTCTGATGTTTTGGATGCCTCTTCTGGTTGGCCGGCAGGGAACAATACGACAAAACAAACCCTTGAGCGCGATACGGACGGTGTGGGGTGGCACACGAGCGTCGCGCCCGGGGGAACGCCGAAAATGGAGAATTCGATTGCGTCGCGGCCGGCCGCCGCCGGCACCGTTGCCGTTGCTGCGAGTACGGGGAATGAGGGAGTTGCGATGGTCACCACCACAACAACAACAACGGCTACCACCACGGTAGCCACCACGACGATTGCCACGAGCACTGATTCCGCGACGACGACCGTGGCGGCGACAACCACAACGGATACCGCGCAGTCCTGCACGCCGTCCATCGATCACCTCGTGATTGCGGAAGTGCAGATCGCGGGCGCCGCGAGCACGAATGATTTTGTAAAGATATTCAACCCGACCGATGCCCCGGTGGATATTGGCGGATGGAAATTGCGCAAAAAGTCTAAAAGCGGCGCCGATTATTCGCTGCGGGTTTTTCCTGATGGAAATATCGTGGCATCCGGCGGCTATTTTACGTGGGCGAACGCGGCTGACGGCTTCGGCGATTCCATCGGCGCGAACGTGACAAGCACAGAAACCCTCGCGGCCGATAACAGCGCGGCGCTTTTGAATGCGAGCGGCACTATTATCGACGCGGTCGCATGGGGCAAGGGGACGAATCAATACGGCGAAGGAGCCGCGTATCCGACGAACCCAGAAGCAGGCCAGCGGCTTACAAGGAAGTCCGTAAACGGCGCGCCAGTCGATACCGACAACAATGCGGACGACTTCACGCTATAATATGATGCATGAAGTTCGCAGTCGTGCTCCATAATGTGCGGAGCGTCCACAACGTCGGTTCCATTTTCAGAACGGCGGACGCGGCCGGCGCAGGGAAGATCTATCTCTGCGGCATTACGCCCGCGCCTTTTGACCGGCTGAAAACGCTCCGGCCCGACTTTGCGAAAGTGGCGCTCGGTGCACATGAGTATGTGGCGTGGGAATCCGCCAAGAATACCGCGGCGGTTCTGAAACAATTGAAGCGCGAAGGGTATCACGTTTTCGCCATTGAACAATCGCGCACCGCCATTCCCTATTTCAACCTTCCCCGCGCATCGCTTGTGCACGGCAAATTTTGTCTTGTGCTGGGAAGCGAGGTGGACGGACTTCCTCCGTCGCTCATGAGGCTTGCGGACAAAACGCTTGAGATCCCCATGTTCGGGAAGAAAGAATCGCTCAATGTTGCGGTGGCGTTCGGCATCGTGGCATTCGGCCTGCGATTTTTGGGCCGAACGCTTTTGGGCCGCGGGCACGGCGTGGTACCATCTAGGAAATGGACCCGGAAAAAAGCCGGAAGAAAAGAAAGATGATCTGGACATTGATCGGGATTGTGGTGGTCGTGGTTGCGCTCGTCACGGCGTATTTGGGGATTTTTCAAAAAGCCAATCAGCCGCTTGCGAAAAACGAAGCAAAGATCGGCAACGCCGTTTTTGAAGTAGAGATCGCCGCAACGATGACCGAGCAGGCCCGCGGACTTTCGTTCCGTCCGAGCTTGGGCGAGAACCAGGGGATGCTTTTTCTTTTCGGCAAGCCCGCGGCCCAGAGTTTTTGGATGAAAGACATGAATTTTCCGATCGATATTATCTGGATCGGCGGGGATGCCGTTCTCGGTTTTGCGCAAAACGCGGCGCCCCAGCCCGGCGTGCCGCTTTGGGGGCTCACCTTATATCGATCGCCGGACGGTACGGACAAGGTGCTTGAGGTGAACGCCGGCACGGTCGCGAAAGACGGCATAAAAGTGGGCGATAGGGTGCAGATTGGTATATAATAGAAGGATGGCAAAGGCACGCATTGCGATAAACGGATTCGGACGGATAGGCCGGTTGTTTTTCAGGGCCGCTTTTGAGTCGCCGGATCTGGAGATCGTGGCGGTGAACGACTTGGGCGATGTGGAAAATCTTGCGTACCTTCTGAAATATGATACGGTCTACGGTCGGTACGGAAAAGACGTAAAAGCGGACCTTCCGAACGGAAAGCTTGTGGTCGACGGAACGGAAATAACGTTTTTGCAGGTGAAAGACCCGACGCAGCTCCCCTGGGGAGCGCTCAAGGTTGATATCGTCATTGAATCAACGGGATTGTTCGAGTCGTACGAGGGGAATAAAGTGCATTTGGCCGCCGGGGCGAAACGCGTGGTCATAACGGCTCCGGCAAAAGATGAGGACGGGCCGGACGGAAAAACCGTTTTGATGGGGATTAACGAAGACGATTTGAAAACATGCGCGATCACTTCCAACGGCTCCTGCACGACGAATTCGGCGTCGCCCGTGATCCAGGTGCTTTCGGAGAACCCCGGCATCGTGAAGGCGATACTCTCCACCGTGCATTCCTATACCGCGACGCAGAGCATTGTGGATGGCCCCGTCCGCGGCGGAAAGGATTATCGGCGCGGCCGTGCGGCGGCGCAGAATATCTCGCCGTCCACGACGGGCGCCGCGATCGCCGTCACGCGGGCCATTCCTTCACTCAAAGGAATGTTTGACGGTATGGCGTTCCGGGTGCCCTCCATTAACGGCTCCATTTCCGACATCACGTTCGTCGCGAAGCGGAAAACAAGCGTGGAAGAAATAAACCGGATCCTGACGGACGCCGCCGCCTCGCCCCGCTGGCAGGGGATCTTGAAAGTGACGGACGAACAGCTGGTTTCCTCGGACATTGTGGGCGATCCCTACGGCGCGATCGTCGACCTTGGTTTTACAAAGGTCATTGACGGCGATCTCGTGAAAGTGCTTTCGTGGTACGACAACGAGGCCGGTTATGTTGCGACGCTCGTGAAGCACGTAGAGAAAATAGCGGCGATTCTCTAATGACCATCTATCTCGGCGCCGACCATCGCGGGTTTAACTTGAAGGAGCGGCTGAAGCAGGAGTTGAAAAACGAGGGGTACGACGTGGTGGATTGCGGCGCGGCGGAGCTTGTGCCGGATGACGACTATCCCGATTATGCGTCGGCGGTTGCGGCGAAGGTGGCCGCAGCGCCGGAGGTGGGGCGCGGCATAGTGATCTGCGGGTCGGGATTCGGCACGGATATCGTTGCGAACAAGTTCGACGGCGTGCGTGCGGGACTTGCCATGTCCGCCGATCATGCGTATCAGGGACGGCACGACGACGACCTGAATGTTCTTGCCCTTGCCGCGGGGTTTGTGGATGAAGCGGCCGCCCTGAACATCGTGAAAGTTTTTTTGACGACGCCTTTTGCGAAAGAGGAACGGTACGCGCGCCGGCTTCAAAAGATCGGGAAGATAGAGCTTGATAGGCAAAAATGATATGAGGGTAATTCCCGTCATCAATTGCACCGATTTTGAGTCCGTGCGGGAGAGGGTTGAGGTCGCGAAGACGTTTTTGGAAGAAGGACATTTTTTGCATCTTGACGTCGCGGACGGCGCATTCACGTTTCATAAAACATGGGGAAATCCTACGGAGTGGGCAAACCTCCGCGTGCCGTTTAACCTGGAGGTGCACTTGATGGTGGAGAGGCCGGAGCGATACATCGAACAATGGCTTGCTGCGGGTGCGAAGCGATTTATTATTCACATTGAAACAACAGAGAGAAATTCCTTCGAGTGGATCTTGCAAATATGCAAGAAACGCGGCGTTGAGGTAATGCTTTCCTCCAGCCCCGAAACGCCCATGAAGAAACTGGAGCCCTATTGCAAACACTGCACGTTGTTCCAGGTCCTCTCGGTCCATCCTGGCCCGACCGCACAGAAATTTCTTCCGCTCACGCTTGAAAAAATAAGGTTTTTAAGGCGGAGAGTGCCGGATGCTACAATTGAAGTGGATGGCGGCATAACGCCCGCGACGGCGCGCCGCGCGAAGGCGGCCGGTGCGGACGTGGTGGTATCGGGCAGCTATATTTTCGGGAGCGACGATCCCGCCGCGGCGTACGACGACCTCGTGCACCTCCGCCTGCCTCGTTCGGCATGGTATCGTGCGTCGGCAGGGTCGCGCTTGCCGTCATGGATGCCGTCGCGCACGACATTTTTCCCTCATATGGAATCGCTCACGGAAAAAAAATTACAAGAATTGGAACTTACGGCGAATCGCCTCCGCGAGGACGTGATCAAGATGGTCTCGGGCGCGGGGTCGGGCCACATCGCGGGACCCTTGGGGATGGCGGAAATTTTTACCGCATTCTATTTTCACCTTTTGCATCATGATCCCAAGAGGCCCCATTGGCCGGATCGCGATCGGCTGGTGCTTTCGAACGGCCATATTTGTCCGATCCAGTATGCGGCGCTCGCGCACGCAGGATATTTTCCGGTGGAAGAATTAAAAACGCTGCGCGAGCTCGGCACGCGCCTGCAGGGCCATCCGCACCGCGGCGTTCTTCCCGGCATCGAAACCACATCGGGGCCCCTTGGCTCGGGGATCTCGCAGGCGGCGGGCATGGCGCTCGCGGCGCGCATGGACGGCAAGAAATGGCGAACGTATTGCCTTACCTCCGACGGCGAGCACGAGGAGGGCAATACTTGGGAAGCAGTGATGTTTGCGGGGAAGCACCGCTTGAACAATCTCACGGTGGTCATGGACCGCAACAACATCCAGATCGACGGCTTTACCGAAAACGTGATGCCGCTTGAGCCCCTCCGCGAGAAATACGAATCGTTCAATTGGCACGTGCTTGAGATCGACGGCCACAGTTTTGAGGAGATCATTGCGGCCGTTCACGAAGCAAGGGCCATTTATGAAAAACCGACATGCATCATTGCGCATACGATCCCAGGCAAGGGCGTTGACTTTATGGAGAACGATTACTTGTGGCATGCAAAGCCGTTCAAGCCCGGGGAGGCGCAACAGGCGCTGGCCGAACTCCGGGCATCGAGAGGAAAAATAACGTCGGAACATCAATAAAACTTCATTAAAAATCATGAAAATAGTAAATATCGTGCTTGCAATCGGTACGCTCATCATCTTGGGGGCGCTCATCACGCTGGGCATCAAGGCGTTCTATCCCGAACCCGTGGCGCCGGATTATTCGACGATCATGAAACCAATACCGGCGTACGCGCCGACGCCCTGCGCGGCGAACGACACGCAGTGCAAAAAAGAATTGGCGGATTACAATATGCAGCAGCAGGCGCAGCAGGAGCAGTATAATGCCGCCCAGAAAACATACGAGGATGCGATGAAGCTCTACAATAGAAATGTTTTCATCGCGGCAAACATCATCGGCATCGTTGTTTTTGTCGTCGGATTTCTGCTTGTGCTCTATGCCGGCCTCGCGGGCCAGGGGGCGCCCATCGGCATCATGATGGCGGGTCTTTGGGGCATCATCTACGGCTATATGCGCGGTTGGGACAGTATCGACGACAAGCTCAAGTTCTTTGTGGGGCTCGTGATCGCGGTGCTCGTGATCGGCGGCAGTATATGGCTCATACAGCGCCGTCAGGGACGGTCATCCGCCGCATGACCCGGATAAAGTAAAACAAAAACAATGCTGAACCCCGCCGCAAAACTGAATCCGAGGTTGTTCGACGAAACGGTTGAACGAAAGCCGACGCGCGACGGTTACGGCGAGGGCTTGGTCGTGGCGGGAGAAAAAAACAGGAACGTCGTCGCGCTCTGCGCGGACCTGAGGGAATCCACGCGTACGGAGCCGTTCGCGAAAAAATTTCCGGAGCGGTTTTTCGAGCTCGGCGTCGCGGAACAGAACATGGCGGCCATCGCGGCAGGCCTCGGCGTCTCCGGTAAAATTCCGTTCATTGCATCCTTCGCGACGTTTTCTCCCGGCCGCAATTGGGAGCAGATACGCACGACGATCGCGTACAACGATGCGAACGTGAAGATCGCCGGGCATCACGCGGGCATCTCCGTGGGTCCCGACGGGGCGACGCACCAGGCGACGGAGGACATAGCGATGATGCGTGCGATGCCGAATATGAAAGTGTTCGTACCATGCGATGCGATCGAGGGGCGGAAGGCGACGCTTGCCGCAGCGCATATTTGGGGGCCGATCTATTTGCGTTTAGAGCGCGAGAAGACGCCGATCATGACGACCGATCAAACGCCGTACACGCCCGGGAAAGCGGAAATTTTCTGGCAATCAAAAAAGCCCGAGGTGCTTTTGATCGGCTGCGGCGGCCTTCTCTATAACGTGCTTCTCGCCGCGCGGGAATTGGAGAAAGAGAAGATCGGCAGCGTTGTTTTGAATTGCCACACGATAAAGCCGATTGACGAGAAAAAGATCGTGGAACTTGCAAAGAAGATCGGCGCGGTCGTGACGGTTGAAGAACATCAGACGCAGGGCGGCTTGGGCGGCGCGGTGGCCGAGGTGCTCGCGAAGCACGCGCCCGTGCCCATGGAATTCATCGGTCTCCAGGACACCTTCGGCGAATCCGGTCCGCCGGACGCGCTTATCGAGAAATACGGCATGAGCGCAAAAGACATCAAAGCCGCGGCAAAACGGGCGGTGAGGAGAAAAAGATAATTCCGTGATCAAAAAGATCGGCAGAAAGTATATTGTGCTTTCGGAGACGACCGGACGCTCATTTGGCACCTATAAAACAAAGGCGGAGGCGCAGAAGCGCCTGCGGCAAATTGAATTTTTCAAACATTTGAAAGGAAAAACGGCGACGAAGCGCCGCGCATAAGGTATAATAGAAGCACCATGAAGCGAAAATATGATCTGGTGTGCGTGGGCGACGCAGTGATAGACGCTTTTATCCAACTGCACGAAGCGTCGGTGCATTGCGCTTTGCGCCATGAGGATTGCCAGCTTTGCATGTCGTTTGGGACAAAAATACCATATGAGTCGCTTATCGTCGCGCCCGCAGTGGGAAACGCATCAAACGTGGCAGTGGGCGCAAGCCGCCTGGGGCTTGAGACGGCCATCGTGACCGCCATCGGGAAGGATCACTACGGCGAGGAGATCCTTGATGTGTACCGCAAAGAAGGCGTTTCGCCGGAGTTCGTGAGGGTGAACCGCGGGAAGCCGACGAACTATCATTTTGTGCTTACCTTCCAGGCGGAACGGACGATCCTTATCAAGCACGAAAAGTATGAATATACGGACCCGTGTTTGTTGGACCGGCGGACAGACTGGGTCTATTTTTCTTCCATCGCCGAGCATACGCTGCCCTTCCATCATAAGGTGGCGGGTTACATGAAGCGGCATCCCGATGTGCGGATGGGATTCAATCCGGGCACGTTCCAGCTGCGGTTCGGCGCGGACAAACTGAAGGATATTTACAAACACACCTACGTACTTTTTCTGAATCGTGAGGAAGCGGAGCTCGTCCTGAAGAAAAAAGAGGGGACGGACATCCATGCGCTTTTTAAGGGGTTGCACAAACTTGGGCCGAAGGTCGTTGCGATCACGGACGGGCCGGATGGCGCTTATGCCTCCGACGGTAATGCATGCTATTTCATGCCGCCGTATCCTGACCCACGGCCGCCGATCTCGCGGACCGGCGCAGGCGATGCGTTCTCCACCGGATTTTTGTGCGCCTTGATCTACGGCCTGCCAGTGCACGAGGCGTTGCGCTGGGCGCCGATTGAATCCATGCACGTGGTGCAATTCTTCGGTGCGCAGACCGGCCTCCTTTCCAAACAAAAACTGATGCAGTTCCTGAAAAAAGCGCCGAAAAATTATCGCGCAAAAATTATATAGCGCGGCAAATTTTCCTGCTCCATGAAAACCCTCCGTGAAACACTTGTTGATGCCGATGCCCGCCGCGTTGCCGTGGGACATTTCAATATTTCCGAACTCGCTGCGCTCAAAGGGATCTTTGAAGCTGCGCGCGAGCAGAACGTTCCGGTTTTGATCGGCGTTTCGGAAGGGGAGCGTGAGTTCGTCGGGGTGCGCCAGGCGGCCGCGCTCGTAAAAAGCTTGCGCGAAGAATACGACTTCCCGATCTTTTTGAATGCCGACCATACGCACTCACTGGATAAAGCAAAGGAGGCCGCCGAGGCCGGTTTTGACGAAATACTTTTTGACGGCTCGGCGCTGCCGATGGAAGAAAATATCCGGCAAACCGTGGAGGCGGTGAAAATTATCCGCTCAATAAACCCAAATATCGTTATTGAAGGGGAGATCGGCTACCTCGGTCCTTCGTCAGAGATCGTGGCGGAGCGCCCCGCAGAGTCGCTCAAGTTTTCCACGCCGGAGGAAGCCGCGCGGTTCGTAGAGGCGACGGGCGTGGACGCGCTCGCGCCTGCCGTCGGCAACATGCACGGGCTTCTCGCGAAGATGGTGACGGGCGAAGAGCATAAGCGCTTGGATATCGCGCGGATCGTGGAGATAAAAAAAGCGATTGCCGCGGCGGGTTGCCGGTTTATGACGCTGCACGGCGGTTCCGGCACCGCTGACGAGGATTTCAAGGCGGCTGTTGCGGCCGGCATGACGATCGTCCATGTTTCAAGCGAGCTCCGCCTCGCCTGGCGCCGCGGCGTGGGGGAAGGCCTTGCAATGAATCCAAACGAAATCGCCCCGTATAAAATCCTTCCGCCGGCGGTCGCGGGGATAAAGAAGATCGTGGCGGATCGGCTCAAACTTTTCAACGGACGCTGATCGTGCCAGGTGGGTTGAGGAACCGCGCTCCGGACTCGAGAAATCTAACTCGCTCATATACGAAAAAATGCCGCCCTCTCGCGCTTCGCACGGGGGCACCCGGCATTTTTTCTATTCGCTCGTTGATTTCTTTCTCGTCCTCCGCGATGGTTCCTCAACCCACCTGGCACGGTCAAGCTGTTGTAATAGTTTTTTTGAGCCCAAACTTTATCGCGATTAGAATGGATAGGCTCGCCAGGCAAATATAAAACGGGAAGGCTAACAGAATAAGATTGAAGCTGCCGACGGCTACGCAAGCGAAGAAACCCCCAAGAAAAGTAAGTAGCCAGGAGCTGATCGTTTCTGTTGTGGGATATTCATAGGCTTTTATGGTGGTTAAAACGGCGCCGATTGCATCAATAAATATCACCACAAACAGTGCTACGGCGGCTTCTCCGGTAAAATACCAAAGAATCAGACCGATGACCGCACCGATCAGGCCGATGATATCTCTTTTATTTAATCCTCCCAATCCATATTTGATGGCCAATAAGAAGATCAATGTATCGCCCACAGCTTGGGCACCCGTCATGATCAAAGACCACGATGCCCCCTTGGCCAGTTGGGAGAAAAGAGAGATCAAACCCAATATGGCCCATATCAACCAAGAAGCTCTTTCTGGCTTTGTCTTCAGTAAGAAAATATCCCTCAAATAAGGGACGAAAGATAATAAAATCGCTATCCCGGAGAAGTATCCTGCCAGTTGTGTAACCATTGTTTTATTTTAACACCAAATAATTTTTAAGGATTTTGATGCTTGCGGTGCGGAAAAATCCTTGCTATACTCCTTACCAATGGACTTAGCCGTGCAAAAACGGGAAAAATTTGGGAGACAGACGAAGGCGCTCCGGGCGGAGGGCCTGATTCCTGCCGAACTCTACGGCCACGGCCTTGCGAACATCCACCTTTCGGTGCCGGTGAAAGATTTTACAAAAGTATTCAAGGAGGCGGGGATGAATACGGTGGTTACGCTGCTTGTTGAAAAAGACAAGAGGCCGGCGCTCATTTACGAGGTGATGCACGACGCGATCACTGGCGAAGTGGCGCATGTTGATTTTTATCAGGTGAGAATGGACGAAAAGATCAAGGCGAAAGTGCCGCTTGAATTTACGGGCGAGGCGCCGGCGGTAAAAGAGAAGGGGGCTATTTTGAACAAATCTATGTCCGAGGTTGAGGTTGAGGCGTTGCCGCAGGACCTGCCGCACAAGCTTCTTGTTGACCTCGCGGCGCTTGACGATGTTAATAAGAGCATATACGTGCGCGATCTTGTGGTGCCGAAAGGAGTTGAGGTGCTTATTGAGGAAAATACGGCGGTCGCAACCGCGACGCCGCCTGCGCCGAAGGAGGAAGAAAAGGTTGTTGAAGAACCTGTCGTGGATGTGTCTGCGGTGAAAGTGGAAGGGGAAGAGAAAAAAGCGGAGCGCGCAGCAGAGAAGGTGGAGAAAACGGGAAAAACCGAAAAGGCAGAAGGGAGGGCCGAGAAAGCCGATACCAAATAGCCCCCGCTTCCGTTATAATGGGAGTAATGCGGAGGTGCTTAAAACCTGCTGTTCTTGGCGACGTCATACCGCCGTCCGCGCGTTGGGGGCGGCGCTGGAGCGCGTTTGAAAATCCGTCCCTGCGGATCAATCTGTCCTATAAAAGGGCGTTCCGGATTCCTGTCATCGGATCGTTGCGGACGCTCATTGCTCTCGGGGCAACCGTTTTTTTGATCTTCGGTTCGGTTGCGGCACCGACGATCTTCACGCGCGCTCAGGGAGACGCAACGACGACGGATGCCACCGTGGAACGCGCCCAGCTTCAAGACCAATTGCAGCAGCTTGAAACGCAGATCAATCAATACGAGGGGCAGGTTACGAGCTACGAGAAACAAGGGAATACCCTGAATGGGGAGATTTCCCAATTGAACGCAAAGATCGCCAAGCTGAATCTTCAGATCCAAGCGACCAACCTCACCATCGCTCAACTGAACAATCAGATTGCAAGTACGCAGTCGCAGATCACGGTCACGCAGGCGGATATCATAGACAAAAAAACCTCGATCGGGGGGCTCATACAGAGCTTGTATGAAACCGACCAGATGAGCCTCATGGAGATCTTTTTGAAAAACCCGCACCTTTCGGATTTTTGGAGCGATACCCAGAATATCGCGTTGGTACAGGATAATTTGCGGGTGGCGGTGCAGCAGATCACCGATCTTCAAGGCCAGCTTCAGGACCAGGAGCAACAGTTCCAGGCGTCGAAAAGTGACGCAGCAAGCGCGGCTGCGTATCAGCGGACGCAGGTAGCCGGGGTCGCGGACACCAAGAACCAAAAAGCGCAGCTTCTCACGGAAACAAAAGGACAGGAATCAAAGTACCAGGCATTGCTTGTGCAGACCAAAGCGACCGCGGCGCAGATCAGGAGCCGCATCTTCCAGCTCCTGGGGGGTGGCGAGCTTTCTTTTGAGCAGGCCTACCAGTACGCCAAGCTCGCTTCAAGCGCCACGGGGATTGATGCCGCTTTTATCCTTGCCATTTTGGACCGCGAGTCGGCGCTCGGCCAGAACGTCGGACAGTGCAACTATAAAACGGCTATGAGCCCATCTAATACCCCGATCTTTCTCACGATCGTGGGGCAGCTCAAGCTTGACCCGAACACCATGATGGTTTCCTGCCCGAACGCCGACGGCGCATACGGGGGCGCGATGGGGCCGGCGCAGTTCGTCCCTTCCACGTGGGAGCTTTATGCGGCGGGCGTTGCAAAAATCACCGGGAACAATCCTTCTTCGCCATGGAACAATGCCGATGCCTTCGTTGCGACAGCGCTCTATTTGAAAGATGCCATGGTCGGCTGCAAATCGGTGTATAGCTCAACCGTCAGCCAGGAGCGTTGCACTGCCGCAAAATACTACGCCGGAGGCCGCTGGAAGAACTACCTGTGGACCTACGGGGAGGCCGTCGTTGATCGGGCGCAAAGCTTTATGGACGACATCAAAACCATCACCTCATGACCCATTTCAGAAAAATTATTTTCAAAAACGGTTTGCGCTTGATCCTTGCGCCGCAGCGGAGCGGCCTTGCGGCGAGCGTTTTGATCCTTGTGGAAGCAGGGTCGGAATATGAAAAAAAGGAGATTAACGGCCTTTCGCATTTCCTTGAGCATATGATGTTCAAGGGTACGACGAACCGGCCGCGCGTCGGACAGATCGCGGAAGAACTCGCGGCGTTAGGGGCGCAGTCCAACGCTTTTACCACGCAGGAATTCACCGGCTATTGGGCGAAGGCCGAAGCGCGGAAGCTTCCGAAGATCCTGGATATTGTGTCGGACCTCTATCTGAACCCGCTTTTTGTGCCGGAAGAGATCGAAAAGGAACGGGGCGTGATCATTGAGGAGCTCAATATGTACGAGGACACGCCGATGCGGAAGGTGCAAGATATTTTTCTTTCGCTCATGTACGGCGACCAGCCTGCGGGGTGGGACGTCGGCGGCACCAAGGAGGTTATCAGAAAATTGGCGCGCGAGGATTTTGTGGCTTATCGCGGCGAGCGGTACGTGATGCCGGGAACTGCCGTCGTGGTTGCGGGAAGCTTCAACGAGAAGGCGGTCATACAACAAGTGCAAAAGGCGTTTGCTAACCTCAAGCGCCGCCCGGTCCAAGGGAAACCAAAGACCCGCGAGCACCAGAAAAAGCCGGCCCTTCTTCTTAAACTGAAAGAATCCGACCAGGGGCACCTTGTGCTTGGGTTCCGCGCGTTCGATATTTTCGACAAGCGGCGGTACGCGCTCCAGGCGCTTGCCGATGTCCTGGGCGGCGGGATGAGCTCGCGGCTTTGGAAGCGGGTGCGCGACGAACTGGGTGCCGCGTATTATGTGCACGCGGATGCCGAGCTTTCCCTTGATCACGGGGTGTTCGGGATCTCTGCCGGCGTGGATCATGCGAAGATCCAAACGGTCATTCAGGCCGTTCTTGAAGAGTGCAGAAAATTGCGCGACGAAGCGGTCCCCGAAAAAGAGTTGCAGAGGTCAAAGGACCATCTCATCGGGAACCTCATCCTCGGCCTTGAGACCTCCGATGAGCTCGCAAGCTTTTACGGGGGGCAGGAAATCCTTACGAAAGCGCTTTTGCCGCCGGAGAAGATTATAGATAGAATGAATAAAGTGACCGCGGCGGAGGTGCGGTCGGTTGCGAGGGCTATCTTTAAGAGCAAGGGGCTTAACCTTGCGATCATTGGTCCCTACCGCAATCGGGCGATGTTTGAAAAAAATCTTATGGTGTAATCACAATGGAGAAACAACGGTACGAAATCTCATGGGCAAGCTTGTGGCGGATACTTATCTTCATCGTCTTAGTGGCGATCTTTTACGAGGGGAGACAGATCGTGCTTGGTCTTTTTCTTGCCATCATTATTTCTTCCGGTCTTGAGGGGCTGGTGAATTTCCTTGAACGCATAGGGCTTCCGCGGAGCGTAGGCGTCATATTGATATTCCTGGTCTCTGTTTTTTTTGTTATGTTCGTTCTCTATTCTTTGGTGCCGGTCATCATTGTGGAATTGAACACCATCTTCTCCACCACCGGAAAAGTGGCTACGGGAAGCCTGGGAACGTTTTTGAGCTTGAACACGTCGCAATCGATGAGTGGGCTCGTAGGCAAGCTCTCTTCCGCGTTTTTTGCGGGAGGCTCGCCGCTTGACTTTTTATCAAATGCCATTGGAAGCGTCGGACTTGCCATCGCCGTCATCCTTTGCTCGTTCTATTTGAGCTTGAGCAAGGACGGGGTGGAGCGGTTCCTCAAGGTGGTGATCCCGCCGGCGTACGAAGAGACCGCGCTTAAGATCTACGATCGCTCAAGGAAGCTTATTAGTTCGTGGTTCCGCACCCAGATTCTTCTGAGCTTCATCTTCGGATTCACCGTCTGGGCGGGGCTTACCGTTCTCGGCGTAAAATACGCGTTGCTTATCGCATTTCTCGCGGGGCTCTTCGAGCTCGTGCCGTTCGTGGGGCCGTTCCTTTCGGGCGCGCTTGCGGTGATTTCCGCGCTTTCGACCTCCAACACGCTTGCGATCTATACCCTGATCTTTTTTGTCATTGCCGAACAATTTGAGGCCAATGTCCTCGTGCCGATCCTGAACCAGCAGATGGTGGGGCTGCATCCGGTGATCGTCATTGTCGCATTGCTCATCGGCGCCGAAGTGGGTGGCATTTTGGGCATCGTCATTTCGGTTCCGGCTGCGGGCGTGTTCCAGGAGGTCATCCAGGAGTGGTCGACGAAGAAACGAGCGGCAGCCGGGTAGCGGAACGGCGCGTACCGATGGATCGTTTTTATATCACAACGCCGATCTATTACGTGAACGATAAGCCGCATATCGGCCATGCGTACACGACGATCGTGGCGGATGTCCTTGCACGCTCACGGGCAGCGTACGGTGAGGATGTGGTTTTTTTAACGGGCACCGACGAGTTTGCGCAGAAAACGGTGGATGCGGCAAAAAAAGCGGGGGAGGAGATCCGCGCTTACACCGACCGGATGGCCGACCTTTGGCGTTCCACGTGGGAGAAGCTCGGTATCTCAAACACCGATTTTATACGGACCACGGAACAGCGGCACATTGAAACGGTGAGAGAAATTTGGGCGCGCGTCGCGGCCGACGGGGACATTTATAAAGGCAAGTACGAGGGACTTTATTGCAAGGGCCACGAGGCGTTTATGAGCGAGGATGAATTGGTGGACGGCCTTTGTCCCGACCACAAGACGAGGCCCGAACTCGTTTCCGAAGAGAATTATTTCTTCCGTCTTTCGAAGTATCAAAAGCAGCTTTTGGAGTTTTACGAGGCCCACGGGGAATTCGTCGTGCCCGCGAACCGCTTCAATGAGGTAAAAAGTTTCGTGGAGCGGGGGTTGGAAGACATCAGCGTTTCGCGGGAGAAACGTGAGTGGGGGATTCCGGTGCCCGACGATCCGAATCAGGTGATTTACGTTTGGTTCGATGCACTTGTCAATTATGTTTCGGCAGTCGGCCTTGAGGGTTGGGAAAATCATCCGGCGGATATCCACGCTATGGGGAAGGATATTACCCGCTTTCATGCGGTAATCTGGCCAGCGATGCTCATGTCGGCGGGGCTCCCGCTTCCCGGGCAGGTGATCGCGCACGGCTTTTTTACGATCGATGGCACAAAGATCTCGAAATCGCTTGGAAATGTGATTGATCCGCTGGATTTGAAAAAAAAATACGGGAACGATGCGATTCGCTACTTCCTCCTCCGCGAGATTCCTTTCGGCGCCGACGGGGATTTTTCCGAAACGAAGCTCAAAGAGCGGTACAACGCCGACCTCGCGAACGGACTTGGCAATTTCGCCGCGCGGGTGCTTGCGCTTGCGGAGAAGGAGGAATTGAAGCTTGGCAAGCTTGACCCGGAATTTGAAACGCAGATCGGCGGGATGAAGCGCACGGTTGCGGAAAAACTGGGTGAATTCAAATTTTCGGAGGCGCTTGCCGCGATCTGGGCCGCGATCTCTTTTGGTGACCGCTTCGTGAACGAGAAAAAGATATGGGAAATAAAAGATGGCGAAGCGCGCAAGCAAGCCCTCTTTGACCTTGTTTCGCTGCTTGATAACATTGCCGCCGTACTCCTGCCGTTTCTGCCAGATGCCTCGGTAAAGATCAGTAAGGCGCTCGCTTGGGAAGGGGATGTTCTCCGGGCCAAAAAGACAGAAACGCTTTTCCCGCGGCTCAAGTAATATGGAGTTTTTTGACGCGCACACGCATGTGCAGTTTTCGGCATACGACGCCGATCGTGACGAAGTGATCCGCCGCGCGCGGGATGCGGGCATCCGGATGGTGAATGTGGGCACCCAGCGCGACACCTCGGCGCGCGCCGTCGCGCTTGCGGAACAACACGAAGGACTCTATGCGGCCGTGGGGCTTCACCCCATTCACACAAGCGTTTCGTTCCATGATGCGGACGAGCTCGGTGGCGGCGAGGCTGCAAAAGCGTTCACCTCGCGCGGCGAGGTTTTTGATCGCGATCATTATCTGGAACTTGCACGGCATCCGAAAGTGGTCGCGATCGGCGAGTGCGGATTGGATTATTTCCATTTCAACGAGAATGAAAGCCGCGAAGACCAGATAAAAAAACAGAAAGCGGCGCTTTTGGTGCAGATCGAGTTCTCGCGCGAAGTAAAAAAACCGCTCATGATCCATTGCCGCGATGCGTTCGCCGACCTTATTCAGATATTAAAAGAAAGTTCCGCAAACCCTTTGGGCGCGAATCCCGGCATTATCCATTTTTTTACCGGCACATCCGACGAGGCGCGCGCATTGCTTGGCCTCGGTTTTTCTTTCACCTTCGGCGGCGTCATCACGTTTGCGCGGAACTACGACGAGCTCATACGGCTTGTGCCGCTTGACCGGCTCCTCTCCGAAACCGATGCGCCGTACGTCGCGCCCGCGCCCTATCGCGGCAGGCGCAACGAACCCGCGTACGTGGTGGAGGTCGTGAAAAAACTCGCCGAGCTCAAAGATGTTTCGCTGGACGGGATGCGGGAACAGATTGGAAAAAATGTCCGGCGCGTGTTTGGGGTATAATAAGATCATTCCCGAAGCTCAAACCAAAACCTGCCAGAATTGCAAAGCCCAGTTCGCCATAAAGCCAGAGGATTTTGCGTTCTATGAAAAGATCGGCGTCCCGCCGCCGACGTTCTGTTTTGATTGCCGGGCGCAGCGGCGCATGGCATTCCGGAACGAACGGGCGCTGTATCGGAGAAAGTGCGATTTTCCCGGGCATACCGAGGAGCTCATTTCTATCTTTGCGCCGGACAATCCCCAGCGCGTCTATGACCATGCGGCATGGTGGGGAGACGGCTGGGATCCATTGAAATACGGGCGCGCCATTGATTTTTCCCGGCCCTTTTTTGAACAGGTGCGGGAGCTTTGGCGCGAAGTGCCCGACATTGCGCTTATGAACATCAATCCGGTGAACAGCGAATATTGCAGCATCACGGAAGGAAACAAAAATTGTTATCTGGTATTCGGCGGCGATTTCAACGAAGACACGCTCTATTCCACCTATACGTTCCACAGTAAATTTTGCGTTGATACGTACTGGGTGGACAAGTCGGAGTTCAATTACGAAACGGTGGACTGCATATCCTGCAGCCGCTTGCTCTACAGCCGCTATTGCGAAGGGTGTTACGATGGCGCGTTTCTCTTCAATTGCCGCAATTGCCACGATTGTTTCGGGTGCGCAAACCTTACGAACGGCAGCTATCAGATTTTTAACGTGCAACACACGAAAGAGGACTATCAAAAGAAATTGAGCGAGCTCAATCTTTCTTCGCGGCGCGCCTTGGACAATATCAAAGAAAAATTCGCGGAGCATATGCTCAAATATCCGCGCCGATTCGCGAAGATGATCCATTGCACGAACTCTTCGGGCGACAACATGGAGAACTGTAAAAATTGCACGCAGTGCTTTGATGTGTTTGGCGGGGGAGAGGATTGCCGACGCTCATTTCTTTTGTACTCAACAGTGAAGGACGGCATGGACATTGATCATGTGGGGCTTGGGACCGAACTTAGCTACGAAACCTCCACGGCTTATCCGGGGAGCAGGATCTTCTTCTCCCGTTTTGTCTTCACCTGCCATGACGTGCAGTATTCCTACAACGTGCATAACGCGGCATATCTTTTCGGATGTGTGGGCGTGCGGAGCAAGCAGTATTGTATTCTGAACAAGCAATATTCAAAAGAAGAGTATGAAGCGCTTGTGCCGAAGATCGTCGCGCATATGAATACGATGCCGTATCGTGATGCGTCCGGACGCGAGTACCGCTATGGAGAGTTCTTCCCTGAGGAGCTTTCGCCGTTCACCTATAACGAAACGCTGGCGCAGGAAATGTTCCCGTTGACACCCGCCGAGGCGCAGCAAAAGGGATATCCGTGGCGCGAACCGGATGAAAAGAAGCATGTGTCGACGATCGCGGCGGGCGCGGTTCCGGATACGCTCCGGCAGGTTCCCGATGCCATTGTGGATGAAATAATTGAGTGCGCGCACAAAGGAGCGTGCATGACCGACCAGTGCACGAAGGCATTCAGGGTCGTGCCGGCAGAACTTGCATTGTACCGAAAGATGAATATTCCGCTTCCCGCGCTTTGCCCCAGCTGTCGGCACTTCGCGCGCATCCGCCAGCGGAATCCCATGACATTATGGAAACGGGCGTGCCAATGCGCCGGTGCCGATGCGGAAAAGGGAGGATATAAAAATGTGGCGAAGCATCCCCACGGCACCGGCCGCTGTCCGAATGAATTTGAAACCACTTACGCCCCCGACCGCCCCGAGATCGTCTACTGCGAACAGTGCTACCAGGCGGAGGTGGCGTGACGAGGTGGCGTAATGCGGAGCTAAAATTGCGGAAGCCCGACCGGCATGGTGCCAATCGGGCTTCAGATAGCTGATGAACTGTTCCGCCGTTCGATCTGCTTGATAAGGCGGAGGATCGCGCAGCAGAATATGACCGACCGTAACGGATAAAACACCGCCAGGCCGCCACCGCCGATGAGCGCGGCGCATAACCCGAAGAAGCTCGCCGTGGCGCTCACTGCCCACGCATCAAATGGCTCGGGACTTTTCTCTTCCCGCCAACGCCGAAGCCTTTTGACCATCGGCCAGTAGGCCACGATCATTACGACCTGAAAGCTCACGTTCGCAACCCACGGGTTATGGCTTGCGGCCCACAGCAAGAATGCACAGGTGATGATTCGAAAGCACCACCGTTGGTTCTCGCGCTCTTCTTTTGTCGCCGGGAATTTTTCGCCGCGCCTTCGCATAACGAGCAGCGTAGTAAAAATTGCCCCGACAGCGAAGAGGTCAACGGCGTTCGTGATGCTCTTCACGACATTGTGTTCGTGAGAGGTCAAGTATGTTATCAAGCTCATCACGATGCCGATCTCGAAAATGAACCATGTGGCGATTGGCGGATGCGCGTCGCCACGAACGACCTTTCTGCAGTATCGCACCCCCATCCAAACGGTGAGGAGGGCGGATACAATTGCGGTACTTACAAATGCGATTTCTCGCACGGGACCCTCCTTCTTTCGGACCTTCGTGATTTCTATTGCTGCCGCAATTTTAACACGAAAAATTCACTTCGTCAATCTTCTGCACGCGGCATTGCAGGAACTTATTGAGAAAATCACCATACCGTCTTACAATAGGAGATACCGATGTCCAAATACGAACCGAAGGAAATTGAGGAGAAATGGCAGAAGAAATGGCTTGAGGAGGGGATATATGAACCGGACCTGGACCGCGCGAAAAAACCGTTCTACAACCTGATGATGTTCCCGTATCCGTCGGCCGAAGGGCTGCACGTGGGGAATGTCTACGCGTTCACGGGCGCGGATATTTACGGGCGGATGAAGCGCATGCAGGGCAATGATGTTTTTGAGCCGATTGGCCTGGACGGGTTCGGCATCCACTCGGAGAATTACGCGCTGAAGATCGGAGCGCACCCGATGGACCAGGCGGCGATCTCCGAAAAACGCTTTTATAAGCAATTGCAATCCATCGGGAACGGCTTCGCATGGAACGAACGCCTGCAAACCTATGACCCCGCCTATTACCGCTGGACACAATGGATCTTCGTCCAGATGTTCAAGCACGGTCTTGCGTACCGTAAGAAGCAATCGGTCAATTGGTGTCCGAAAGATTTGACCGTACTTGCGGATGAGCAAGTGATTGCGGGCGCGTGCGAGCGCTGCGGCACGACGGTTATCCAAAAGGAGCTTGAGCAGTGGTTTTTCGGCATCACGAAATATGCCGACCGCCTGCTAAAAAATCTGGAGACGCTTGACTGGTCGGAGAGGGTGAAAATAGCGCAGAAGAATTGGATAGGCAGAAAAGAGGGAATCGAAATAACCTATCCCATTGTGGATACAAAGGAAACGGTGAGTGTTTTTACCACGCGGCCCGATACAAACTTTGGGGCGACCTTTGTGGTCGTTGCGCCAGAGAACGAACTTGCGATGCGAATTACCCTTCCTGAACATCGTGGAAAGGTTGCCGAATATATTGCCAAAGCGAAGAGCAGGACCGACGAGGAGCGTATTCAGGAAGGGAGGAAAAAGACAGGGGTTTTTACTGGTTGCTACGCACTCAATCATCTGACGGGGCGCAAGATGCCGATCTGGGTAAGTGATTTCGTTCTTGCTTCTTTTGGCACCGGGTCGGTGGTCGGCGTACCGGGCCACGACCTCCGGGATTTTGAGTTCGCAAAAGAATTCGGTATAGAGATCATCCGGGTCGTTGTGGGAAACGACGGGGATGTTTCGCCGATCACCCGTCCCGGACAGGTTCAGGAAGAGGAAGGGAAGATGGTGAATTCTGGATTTTTGGATGGTTTGGATATTCATGCTGCGACCAAGGTAGTTATGGATCATATTGAGAAAAAGGGCTGGGGCAAGAAGGTTGTGCAATTCCACCTGCGCGATTGGTCAATCTCGCGCCAGCGGTATTGGGGGCCGCCGGTCCCGATGGTGCATTGCGAAGCGTGCGCGGCGAAAAATGCGGGCGAACGGAGCGACGCGCCGGGATGGTATGCGGTTCCGGAGGAGGACCTTCCGGTAAAACTCCCGCATATCAAAAATTTCCAGCCGACGGGAAGCGGCGTTTCTCCGCTTGCCGCTGAAGCGTCGTTCTACCAGACGAAATGCCCGCGGTGTGGCGGTGCTGCCCGGCGCGAGACCGACATTCTGGACAACTTCTTTGATTCTGCGTGGTATTACTTGCGCTATCTTGATCCGCAGAATGAAAAGAGCGCGTTGAATGACGGGCGGGTGAAGCGTTGGCTTCCGGCCGCAATGTATACGGGCGGTGCCGAACACTCCGTACTTCACCTGCTCTATGTGCGCTTCGTTGCGATGGCGCTCCACGATTGGGGACTGGTTGATTTTGAGGAACCATTCAAAAAATTCCGCGCGCACGGGCTGATCATCAGAGACGGCGCGAAGATGTCAAAATCAAAAGGGAACGTGGTAAACCCCGACGAATATATCAAACAATTCGGCGCGGACACGCTGCGGATGTATCTTATGTTTCTTGCGCCGTTTGAAGAAGGCGGCGACTTCCGCGACCGGGCGATCCTCGGTATCCTCCGCTTTTTGGAGCGCGTTTGGAAATTGGGGGAGGCGGTCGCGGCGGGAAAGGGGCGCCTGGAAAAGGCGAGCAAAGAAAGTGGTGACAAAAAAGGCGGCGCGGCGAAGGCGGTGATGGTCGCCGTGAAAAAAGTGACGGATGATATTGAGCGGCTCCACTATAATACTGCCGTGAGCGCACTTATGGTCTGTCTTCGTGCGCTGGAAGATGATTCATCCGGGCCGCCCGAAAAAGAACAGCTCCAGATATTTTTGAAGCTCCTTGCTCCCTTCGCGCCGCATATTACGGAAGAACTTTGGCGCGCAACGCTTGGGAACACCGCTTCCGTTCATTGTGCGGCGTGGCCCGCGTACGACTCCGCGCTCACCGTGGAGAAAATGATTACCCTTATCCTTCAAGTGAACGGCAAGGTGCGCGACGCGATTTCCGCGGATGCGTCGCTTACGGAAGATGCCGCGAAAGCGCTTGCGCTCGGTAACGCAAAGGTGCAGAATGCGATTAAGGGACAAACTCCCAAAAAGGTCATCTATGTGGATAAAAAATTGGTAAATATAGTGCTTTGATGGGAAGGCTTGCGTTTGTTATTGTTGCGATCGTGCTGCTCGGGGCGCTCATATATGCGTATAATTCCGGAATGATAAGCGGCGGCACCGGCGGTCTCAATTTGACCTGGCTTTTGCCGCACTTCACAAGTTCTTCGTTGAACACCAATCTAAACTCTCCTTATATTCCGCCCGCCGCCCCTCCGACGGGCACGTTCGTCGGTTCCGTGCAGACCTCGTCTCCGAATTCCTGGGACGTTCCTGCGGGGTTCACCGCGAGCCAGCTTTCGCCGTATTTTCACCAGGTCCGCTTCGGCGGGGTTTCGGCCGGAAGCTTATACTCCTACGGCCAGATATCGTTCTATGCATACCCTACAGCACAGACCTCGAGCATTGACGTGACCAGCTGGCACATCAAATCCAATCGCGGAGGAGAGTACATCCCGCAGGCGGTGACCGTCTATGATCCTCTGGGACTCAATCCCGCGACCGACATCCTTTTGAAAAACGGCGATATGCTGAATCTTTATTCCACCTGGGCGCCGGTGAACCTGCGGCTCAACAAGTGCATCGGTTACTTGCCGAACAAAACGCAGTTCAATCCGCAGTTGCCGCAGAACTGCCCGTATATTGACCGCTCCACGCTCCAGTCGTTCAGCGGCGCCTGCCAGAATTACATTCTCTCGCTCGGCAGCTGCCAGATGGCGAATCTTTCCGATATCCGTATTCCACAGAACGATTACAGCTGCGTCAATTATCTGCAAAATAATTTCAACTATAAATCCTGTTTTGACGCGCACTACGCCGATGCCGATTTTCTTTCGCACGAGGTGCGTGCGTGGACCGGCTCAAGCCCACTTGACCAGTCCCACGACAACGTTTATCTCTTTGACCGGAATGGCCTACTGGTGGATACGTATTCGTACTAGCTGCGCATACAAGGTAGGTTTTGAAACGAGTACTCAGAAGGGCTCGTTTCAAAACCTACCTTGTATGCGCAGCCACTATTTTCGTTCTGCGAGCGCCACTTTGACGGTGAGTTCCTTTCCGCCGCGGAGAACGACAAGGTCGATCTCGTCGCCCACATTCAAATTCTCCAGAAAATCCTGTACGGGATGGTCGCGGTCGAGCTTTGCGCCGTTCAGGGTGAGCACGATATCTTTTTCTTTGAGACCGGCTTTGTCGGCGGGGCTTTCGGGGACGACCGCGTAATCGTGTTCGCTCTCGCGCACGACGAGTGCGCCGTAATTCACGGGCAGCCCCATTTTTTCTTTCATGTCGTCGTCTATCATCATGTAGCGCAAGCCGAGGAGCGGCCGGCGGATGCGGCCGTATTTTTTGATGTCGTCGAGGTCGCGCTTTGCGGCGTTCACGGGGATCGCGAAGCCGATGCTCTGTGCGCCCGAGACGATCGCGGCATTGATCGCGACGACGAGCCCGTCGGCGTTGACGAGCGGACCGCCCGAATTGCCCGGATTGATCGCGGCGTCCGTTTGGATAAGCCCGCGCATTTCCTGCGGCGGTGCGTCCGGCTCCGCCTGCGCCGTTATTGAGCGCGAGAGGCCCGAGACGATGCCCAGGGATACCGTGTTTTTGAAAATGCCGAGCGCGTTCCCGATCGCGATCAGGCTTTGGCCAAGCTGCAGCTTTGTTGCATCGCCGAGCTTGAGGCAGGGGAGCCGATCAGCTTTTATTTTCAAAATGGCGACGTCGTTGATCGGGTCGCGGCTCAAAATTTCCGCAGGGAAGCGCCGCCCGTCGTTCAAAATGACCGTGTATTCCGCCTGGCGGTCGGCGACCACGTGCTTGTTCGTAAGGATGAGTCCGTTCGCGTCCACGACGAATCCCGATCCGCCCCCCACCTCCACCATTCCGCGCTTGTCTATCATTGAATCCGGGATCTGCAGTTTCTCGCCGCCGGGCCCGCTCGGAATGAACGGATATAATTCTTTCGGAAGCTCTTTTTCGAGATCCTCCAAGTGTTTCGCGATGGCGACGGAGACCACCGCCGGCATCACTTTTTTTATCGTTGCGATCACGCGCTGGTCATCCATGTAATTATTATTCTACTTTCAACACGATTGTTCCATAGGGGAGGGCGAATCCGACCGCAGTCACGGTATATTGTTCCCAATGGAGAACTGCGAGTGGTTTCAAGATCCGCGATTTGTCTATTTGCAGCATCATGGATTCCGATGTTGTTCCGTTGGAAAATTGAAGGATCAGATTGATCACGTTCCTTCCTTCTCCCGTATCCCCGAACGTCTGGGAGGATTCGCCGATGCTTTTATTGATAACGACCAGCGATTCGTCCTTCAGGCGTGCCGATTCCCCGGTTTTGAGTTCGAATTCTTCGTTTGAGCCGAAGGCCTTCATGGCTAGCGTGGCTTTCGGCGTTATCGCCAGGGTTTGAACGATCCCCTCGGCAATCGATGCGATCGGCGAGTTTGCCGGATAGGTGAATTCATAGTAAACGGTACCGTGCGTAAGGTTGGTCGTGTAGAGGGCGGCTCCGCTTGTGTTGTTTGAACAGCGGACGCGGGGCGCGCCATCGATCAGCAATGTTCCCGCCTGTTGTTTTTCCGGGCAGGTGGGCTGCAGAAAAGAGTACGGTTCTCCCTCCTTGGCAAACCGCACCACCTTCATCGTCAGGCTTTTTCCCGCATCCGGTTCTGTAACGCCCGGCGGCATAAAAATATTTGTGATTCTATCCTGGCCCTTTTGATTTTCCAACTTCCAGTTGGATGGATAGCCGATCGTGTATCCTAAATCGGTATCGGCGTACCAATTCGTGTGAACCTGGTTCTTGTCGTCCGGAATGAGATCGTGCATGGCGTTGATGGCAAAGAGAAGCAGAAGTAATGATAGGGCAACGGCAATGAGCGGAAGCGGGAGGATTCGAACCTCCGATGCCCTTTCGGGCATACCTGATTTCGAGTCAGGCCCATTCAACCGCTCTGGCACGCTTCCCATATAACGATATTTTAAGGATAAATCGCGCAAAATACAATAGGTTTGCCCTCGGGAAGATTTTCTGCAATTATTAACGCGTGAACGGCCCAGGGCCGGATTCGCCCTCGTAGCTCAACGGACAGAGCAGCGCACTCCTAACGCGTAGATTGAGGTTCAATTCCTCACGGGGGCACGAATAAGGCAAAAAGGGATTTGGAAAGAGTACTAAGAAGGGCTCTTTCCAAATCCCTTTTTGCCTTATTCGTTGTTTGCGAGGAATTGGTTCTCTTTTTTGTGGTACAATGCAGGAAAGCGGATCAAAGGTCGTAATGATTACAGAACGATTATGTATCCACAAGGTTATGGCGCTTGGTCGCCAGTGGGCTTGAATTGGGCGACGGGAATGGGCGGATTGGTTTTCGCCATTGTCATTATTTGGTCCATTGTTTGGAAAGGGCTTGCGCTTTGGAAGGCCGCGCGCGAGGAAAGCAAAGTGTGGTTCGTCGTTCTTCTTGTTGTGAACACGCTCGGCATTCTTGAGATACTCTACCTCTACGTGTTCAGCAAGAAGAATATGTCTGCGGCGGGGATGAAAGGGCCGGTGGCGAAATAGGGCGATTTTTTCTCATTAACAATGCAGCGTGAAATGGCCTCGGGATAAAACTCGAGGCCATTTCGTCGGCTTGATATATCTCCGGGTTGATTTTAGAATCAGTAGCGAAGGGCCTATAGTATAGTGGCAGAACGCCTCCATGGCATGGAGGAGGTGGGGGTTCGATTCCCCCTAGGTCCACCGGCACGATTGGAGGCGTGCGTGAGTGGTTGAAACGGATGGTCTTGAAAACCATTATGCCAGAAATGGCATCGAAGGTTCGAATCCTTCCGCCTCCGCGAGTTTGATTTGCCAGCTTGAATAACGTAGCGGGGTTGACAGAGTTTGAGGGCGCGCTATAATGGAAACACTTCCAAAGACCGCAGGCGTCCCGCGAAGAAAAGAAGGGAATAAGGCCTGCCGAGGAATACGCAAAGAATCACGCGGTTCTTTGCCCCTCAAATGGCTTTGGAAAAGCCGTTTTTTTGTTCGGGAGAATTTTAAGGGCGATAAAAAACCATGAAAACCAAAGCGCAAAAAGGCGAGGAATTAAAAAAAGCTAAAGCGATGCTTGATAAGAGCCAGGCGCTCGTCTTTGCCGACTTTACGAAAATTTCCGCAGAGAACGTGCGGAAATTCCGGATGGAACTCAAGAAGCAGGGCGCGAACTTTCTCGTCATCAAAAAACGCCTTCTCGCATTGCTTTTGAAAGAGCGGGGGATCGATACCGACCTCAAACAATTTAAAATCTCCGTAGGCACGATCTTTGCTGAGAATGGGACCGAGGCGGTTGCGGGAACGGCGTTCAGGTTCTTTTCGGGCCTTGAGGTGCCGGAGGGCGGCGACAAAAACACGTGGGTGAAGCATCTCCTTGGCGGATACGATGTGAAGGCGGGCGCGCCCATGGATGCGACGCAAGTGGTTTTCATCGGCAAATTGCCGCCGCGGGAAGTGCTTTTGGCGCAGCTTTTGGGAATGATCTCGGCACCCGTTAAATCACTGCTCTATATTCTGGATCAAAAGGCAAAAAGGTCGAGCTAACGCAAGCACAATACTTTCATGGCAAATTACGACGATCTCATTACCAAAATCGAATCGCTTACGGCGATGGAGCTCGCGGAGCTCGTGAAGAAGCTTGAAGAGAAGTTCGGCATCTCGGCAGCGGCGCCGATCACGGCGGGCGCAGGAGCTGGAGCGGCCGCGGCGGAAGAGAAGACCAGCTTCAATGTTGTTTTGAAATCCGGGGGTGCCTCCAAATTGAACGTCATCAAGGTGGTTCGCGAGGTGACGACCCTCGGTTTGAAAGAAGCGAAGGACCTCGTGGACGGCGCGCCGAAGACGGTGAAGGAGAATGTAAAGAAAGAAGAAGCCGAGGAGATAAAGAAGAAATTGGAAGCGGCGGGCGCGCAGGCGGAGATCCAATAGGGTATACAATATAATATAAGCATGGGCATCGCGCCCTTTTGACGGCATTCCTTCTTAGGTCATGACGGCAAAAGGGCGCGATGCCCATGCGCAAGGGCGTTTAGCTCAGTGGTAGAGCGTTCCGTTCACATCGGAAAGGTCGCAGGTTCGATCCCTGCAACGCCCACCGGATGAAGAGAAAAAATATTGTGTTTGTGGGAGGTGGGGTGGGAGCGTCCACATTTACGAGGGCGGCGAGAGATCTGCCGGTAAACGTGACGACGATCGTGACGGCGTTTGACGACGGGGGATCAACGGGCGCCATGCGCCGCGATTATGGGGGCGTCGCACTCGGGGACTTTCGCCAATGCATTATGGCAAACCTTGCTCTTGATGCGGAGACCGAAAGGACCCTGAGCCACCGGTTCGGCATCGGCAGCCTCTTCGGCGTGAACGTTGGGAATCTTCTCCTGCGTTCTTTTCTTGACGAACACAAGAACGAAGAAAAAGCCATTCTTCATTTGCATGAACTGCTTCATTTAAAAAACAAGGTATTTCCGGTTTCGTATGATTTTGCAAAATTGTGCGCGAAGCTGTCCAATCGCCGGACGCTCGGCGACGAAGGGCAGATCGCGGAACACGTGAGTTTTGCCGAGGCGCCCATCAAAGAATTATATTTGAAGCCGCAGGCGAAAATAGGCGCCCAGGCGCGGGAGGCGATGCTCGCCGCTGATTATTTGATCTTTGCGCCAGGGAATTTTTTTACGAGCCTTTTGTCGCATCTTTACGTAAAAGGATTTGCGGCGGCATGGAAAAAGAGCAAAGCGAAAAAAATCTGGTTCGTAAATCTTCTTGCGCACCGCGGCCAGGACAGTTTTTATACTCTGCGCGATTATCTGCGCTGGTTCGAAAAACAGCTCGGACGGCGGCCGTTTGACATTGTCGTGATCAATAAAAATATTCCGAAGAAAACACTTGATTTTGTAAAAGACCGTTTTGAAAAAGTAAAAGTGACCGAAGACGATCTGTGTGTTTTGCAAAAAGAAAAGGTGAAGGTCCTGACCGCCGACCTTATATCGCCGACGGTGCATGCTCAAGGAAAGAACGATACTATCATGCGCGCGCCGCTCCGGCACGATCCCGCAAAGATACGCAGGTTCCTTGTTGCGCTACTGAAGCACAGGCGCGTATAGAGTGGGGAACCGTTATTTTGCGCATCAAATCGGCGCGCGTGGATAGGCTGTGAATATCCGGTGGAGGCTTTAAGAGAAAGCGCAGATAAAACAATGCTTCTGCGTAGCTTTTTGACAAGAATTTAATTTTTGACAGCACAGCGTGGTGGTTTATGATTAAACAAAAGTGGTGAGTTGTGGATAATTCTGGGGATAAACGCCACTTTCTGTGCAGAGCCAATAAAAGCCATGCTTCTTGGAGAATACCAACACAATCTGGACGTCAAAGGTCGGATGGCAATTCCGGCGAAGTTCCGCGATAAATTATCGGCCGGGGCCATCATCACGCGCGGAATTGATAGTTGTCTTTTTGTCTTTGCGAATACCGAGTGGGACACGCTCGCGAAAAAACTGATCGCACTGCCCTTGGCGCAGGCGAACTCGCGCGCATTCGTACGTTTGATGCTCGCGGGCGCCTCGGATGTGGAGATCGACAGCCAGGGAAGAATTCTGATCCCTGATTATCTACGCAAGTATGCGGGCCTCAAAAAAGAAGTGATCGTGGCGGGACTTTATAACCGCATTGAGATCTGGGATGAGGCCGCGTGGCAATCCTATAAGACAAAGACCGAAAGTTCATCAGAGGAGATCGCGGAAAAATTGGGGGAGCTGGGGATTTAGTTCTGTGCCGCACGTTCCAGTTCTTTTAAACGAAGTAATAGCATTGCTTGATCCGAAACCCGGCGAATTCATCATTGACGGTACGGTGGATGGCGGAGGGCACGCGGCGGCGATCATGGAAAGGATCGCGCCGCAGGGTATTTTCCTGGGGGTTGATTGGGAGAAAGGGATGATAGGGGAACGGATCGCGGCGCGCGAAGCGCGCCGCGGCGTGAGGACCCGCGAGCGCTATGTGTGCGGCAATTACGCGGACCTTCCCGCGATCCTTGCGAAAGAAAAATTGGGAAAAGCGGACGGCTTGCTCCTTGACCTTGGTTTTTCTTCGGACCAGCTCGCGCGTTCGGGAAGAGGGTTCAGTTTCGGCGAAGAGGCGCGCAATGAGCCGCTCATCATGACGTACGACGATGCGTGTCCGCCGGTTGCCGAGATCCTGCGCGCGCAGAGCGAAAAGGAACTTGCGGACATCATTTTTTCTTTCGGCGGGGAACGGCTTTCAAGAAAGATCGCGAAGGCGATCAAGGAAGAGGGGCGGAAGAGGCCGATCGTGACCAGTGGGGAGCTTGCGGAGATCGTGCGCGGGGTGGTGCCGAAAAATTACGAGCGGGGGAGGATCGATCCGGCGACAAGAACCTTCCAGGCCCTGCGGATCTACGCGAACGATGAATTGGGGAATCTCACGCGTGCGATCGAAAATGCGCAGGAGGTGATAAAGAGCGGCGGGCGGGCGGTTATCATAAGCTTCCAATCTCTCGAAGATCGCATCGTAAAACAATCATTTCAAAAATCGGCGAAGGAAAATAAATTGAAAATTTTGACGAAGAAGCCGATCGTGGCATCGCGCGAGGAGATCGCAAGAAATCCGCGCAGCCGATCGGCAAAAGTGCGGGCCGCGCTCATCATCTGATCCAATGACCTTTATTCAACCAAATAAAAATAACAGCATTTTGAACACCGTCCTTGCGGTCATATCGATCGGACTCGTCGCGGCGACCTTTGGCATGGTGGCTCTTTATAACGCGACGGTGAATCTGAGCCACACTATCGCCGAAGTAAAAGTGGAACTTGATGCCGTAGGAGCGAAGAACATTGATTTAAATAATACGGTCGTTGCAACCCTGAGCGGCAGCGAGATCGCAGCCATTGTGGCGAAAAACGGCCTTGTGCCCGAATCAAAACCGAACTACTTTCATCTGAGCAAGACGACCGATCAAAAATGGCCTATCGCTTCGCATTATTAATCGTAGCCCTTATCGTCGCCTACGCGCTCTTAGGGTTTCATATTTATCAATTGCAGCTGGTGAAGGGGGATTATTATTTCGCGAAAGCGCAGACCCAGATTTTGGCGTCGCGCGGCGTGAACGGCGACCGCGGGTCCATTTATTTTACCGATAAGGACAAGAGCGCATTGCCGGCGGCGTTGGAAAAGCAATTTCCCATGATCTACGCGGTTCCCAAAGCGATCGACGATGCCGCGGAAGCCGCCAACACCATGGCGCCCATCCTCGGCATGCCGGTTTCTGCGCTGCAGAAGATTTTTTCCCGGCCAAACGACGCATACGAACTTCTCACGCGGAAAGCGGACCAGTCGGTTGCCGATCAGGTTACTCAAAAAAACATGAAGGGGATCTATGCCGATTTTGAGCCCGCGCGTTTTTATCCTTTGGCGACCACCGCTTCGCAACTGCTTGGCTATGTGGGGCCGAACGCTTCGGATACCGGCGAGAGCGGCCACTACGGCATTGAGGGATTTTACGATGATGAACTAGGAGCGGGGACGGACGTCAATCTGACGATCGATCCGAACGTGCAGATCGAGGCGGAAAAAATTTTGGACGACCTTATTGCGTCGCAGAATGCTACGGGCGGGAGCATCATCGTGGAAGATCCGATGACCGGAAAAATACTCGCGATGGGGAGCTCCCCCGATTTTGATCCCAATAATTATTCCGCATCTCCCATCGCTGACCTTCTGAATCCGGTGGTGCAAAAAGTCTATGAGCCAGGATCGGTCTTTAAGGTGCTCACGATGGCGGCCGGCATTGATGCGGGGAAATTGACGCCTACGACGACCTACTACGATTCCGGCACGGTGACGGTGAGCGGGAAAAAACTTTCCAACTACGACCTTGTGAAGCACGGGCCTTACGGCGTGGCGACGATGACGAACGTGATCGAGCACTCCATCAATACCGGCGCGGTTTTTGCGGAAGGGAAAACCGGCAACGCCATTTTCGCGGAGTATCTGAAGAAGTTCGGATTGAACGAGAAGACCGGCATTGATCTGCCCGGGGACCTTGCGGGGAATTTGAACCAATTAAGCCCGAAGGCGCCGCAAGTGGCGTTCGCGACGGCTGCCTATGGCCAGGGAGTGGCGGTGACGCCGCTTGAACTCATAAATGCCCTCGCAGTGATCGCGAACGGCGGGAATCTTATGCGGCCGTACGTGAATGCGGCGCTTTCGCCCGGGGTGATCCGCCGGGTGATAAGCACAAGCACTGCGGAACAAGTGACGGCAATGATGATCTCCGCGGTTGACAAGGCGCAGGTGGCCAATATTGAGGGATATTCGCTTGCGGGGAAGACCGGGACCGCGTTCATTCCTGATCTTGTGCATGGCGGTTATACTGACAAGGTGATTGACTCGTACATCGGCTTCGGACCGACCACCAATCCGCGCTTCATCGCGCTCATTAAGATCGATGCGCTGCCGAGCACGGCGCTCGCGGCGCAAAGCGTGGTGCCGGCGTTCAAAGAGCTTTCGCAGTACCTGATCAATTATTATAATATTCCTCCGGACCGCCTATGACTTTCATAAAACAATTTTTTGTTCGCTTGCTCGGGTGGCATATGCGCCTCCTCGCGCGGCTTACGATCTGGCGCTACCGGCCGGGCATCGTGGGCGTGACGGGGAGCGTGGGGAAAACGTCCACGAAACTCGCGATCGCGGCGGTGTTGGGTGCTGTGCGCCGCGTAAGGGCCTCCTCGGGCAATATGAACAATGACCTTGGCCTGCCGCTCGCGATCTTGGGCGACTGGTCGCCGGAGGAATTGCGGCTCGTGAGCCGCGACACGCCGGCAGGCAAAAAACGCCTGCGAAAATTCTTTTTCTGGTGCAAGGTGATCACGGTCGCCAAATGGCGCATCATCGTAAAATCAAAAGAATATCCGGAGATCCTTGTTTTGGAATACGGCGCGGACCGGCCGGGCGACATTAAACGTTTATTAAGGATCGCGCGGCCGAACGTAAGCGTGATTACGGCGGTCGGGGAGTATCCGGTGCACGTGGAATTCTACGGGGGGCCGGAAGGCGTGGCGCGCGAAAAAGGACGGCTTATCGAATGCCTCACTGCGGCCGGCTCTGCCGTTCTGAACTATGACGACGAGACGGTGATGGATCTTGAGCCGCGCACGCGCGGAAGGGTTTTTACCTACGGTTTCGAGAACGGCGCAGGGGTGCGGATCGCGCGGTTCGAAAATCGCATTGAGGCCGACCGGCCTGCCGGCGTTTCTTTCAAACTTGAGTGCGCCGGAAATTCGGTCCCGGTGCGACTCGCGAATGTTTTCGGAAAAGCGCAGGCCTATGCTTCCGCCGCCGCGGCCTCGGTCGGTTTGATTTTCGGGATGAATCTCGCTAAGATTGCGGAAGCGCTCGGGAATTATCGGTCCGCGGATTCGCGCATGCAGCTCCTGCCCGGGATAAAAGACACTCTTGTGATGGATGATTCCTATAACGCGAGCCCGCTTTCCATGCACGCGGCGCTTGATACCCTGCGCGATCTTCCCGCGAAACGGCGGGTTGCGGTCCTTGGCGACATGCTTGAGATCGGCAAATATGCGCCCGAAGCGCATGAGCGCGTGGGACGCCTTGCGGCGGGATCGGCGGATGTCTTGTTCACTGTCGGCCCGCGCGCGAAATTCATTGCGGAAGCCGCGGAAGAACAGGGAATGAAGCGGTCCAACGTTCATTCTTTTGATACGGCCGACGAAGCCGTGGAGCTGTTGCAGACGCTCCTCAAAAAAGGAGACCTTGTTTTGGTAAAGGGTTCTCATGCGATGGAATTGTATAAAATAGTGGAAGAAATAAAAGCAGTAATGCCGTCATCGTCTAGTCCGGTCTAGGACGTCGCCCTCTCACGGCGAAAACTCGGGTTCGAATCCCGATGGCGGTACAAAAGAAGGTGCTGTGGTATTTTTGAAGCCCACTTCGCGCGCTCCTGCGGCGCGCTCGTTAGTCCTCGGCCGTTCGCGGCCGAGAGGAAAACGGCCGGCCAAGCCGAACGGCCTGCGGGTCTTCAAAAATACCACAGCACCTTCCTTCGTGCTTTTCTATCAAGAGGTTCGAACGGGGGATTTGACAAATTGGCCTCAATGTAATATAATTACTCCCAGCGAGGCTCAAGTTGAAAACTCCAATTTATGCCATTTTGTTTGCTCTCATCGCGACGGCTGCGGTGAGCGCCCAATCGGGCGACCAAAAAGCCACGGGTAGCGTGTGGCTTGACGTGTTCGGCGGCACACGAGGCGTTGTGGTATACCCGCAGTACGCGTGGAGCGTTCCAACATCGGCGGGGAAGTTTGGCGGCTTCGGTTTCGTGGAAAGCGCTCCCGGCGAGCTCTTCTTCACCAACCATCTCGTCAATTTCACTCCCAAGGCGGCGTCGTGGTTCACCGCACACGGCGAGATCGGCGGGATCCCGGCCAAGGGCAAGGCGTTTGTCCAGCTCGGGCCACGGATAAACCTGCACAAGGCCATTCCGAAGCTTGAGAAGGCAATGCCAAGACTTTTCATCGCATACCTCCCTGAACTCCGCGGGATCAGAACGCGCAATCTGCTCATCTCGGGCGCGACCCGCGAGTTCCCGATCGTCGGCAAGCGTGTCACCGCTTCCGTCGAGGGATACGATCGCATCTTCAGCGGTCACTCGTACGGCGAGGCATGGCTTCTGTGCCACGTTCGGAATTGGAAGCGCATCACCCCCACCGCCTTCGTCATTCGCGATACCGGCCGATATGTTGTTTCGTTCGGCGTTCGGATCAAGCCGTGAACGCAATCCCGGGACCGCGGGCAAACGGTCCACCATGAGCCCACTACCTACAAGACGGAGTGGGCTCGAACATTTTTAACATGGTAAGATTTTAGTATGAGGAAATTGGTGGTGGCGAACTGGAAGGAAAATCCGAAGAGCGAAAAGCAGGCGCTCGTTCTTTTTCGCGCGGTTGCAAAGATAAGACATCCGAAAAAGATTGAGGTGGCGGTCTGTCCGCCATTCATTTATCTGGAACGGATCGCGGAGATGCGGAAGCGTGGGAGGGGGCGCGTAATGCTCGGCGCGCAGGACGTGTTTTGGGAAGAGAAAGGCGCCTACACGAGCGAGGTGGGGCCCGCGATGCTCCGGTCGCTCGGCGTGCGGTACGTGATCATCGGCCATTCGGAGCGGCGTCGGTGGCTCAAGGAGACCGACGCGATGATCAATAAAAAGATCAAACGTGCGCTTAGAGATGGTTTGCGTGCGATCCTTTGCGTGGGTGAGTCGCTTTCGGTGCGAAGAAAGGGGGCCGCGGCCGCAAAAAAATTCGTTGAGGGACAGCTCGCAAAAGACCTGGCGGGGGTTTCGCGCGCAAAATTATCGCGTCTTGAGGTCGCTTATGAGCCGATCTGGGCCATCGGCACCGGCAGATACGATAGGCCGGAGGATGCCGTGGCGATGGCCGCCGTCATTAAAAATTTCTTAAAGAAAGCTTTTCGTTTCGCTCCCCGTGTGGTATATGGTGGTTCTGTGTCCAGCAAAAATATCCACAATTATGTACAATATAAGGAAATAGATGGTGCCCTTGTCGGGGGCGCCAGCTTGCGCGCGGCGGAATTCAAAAAAATGGTCGTCGCCGTCGCGCGGACAGGAATAAAAAATAAAAAATAAAATTATTATGGATGGTGCAAAAAAATGGTTTTGGATAGTGCTTGATGTGTTTGTTGTGGTTTTGATCGTCAATGTGGTGTTCTTTGTGATGCCGATGCTTCAAAGGGTGGGGGATGGGTTCTATCCTTCGCGGACCATTACGGTCTCTGCCGAAGGAAAAACGACGGCGAGTCCCGATCTTGCGGAAATTTCCTTCTCGGTTGTCACGCAGGGGCAGAATCCCAGCACGCTGTCGGACAATAATAACCAGAAGATGAGCGCGGTCCTGCAATTCGTGAAATCGCAGGGCATCGCGGATGCAGACATAAAGACCACCGGTTACGATCTTTCGCCGAATTACCAGTGGGATAAAAACACCCAGCGCAACTACATCACCGGCTACACACTGACGCAAACCGTGCAGGTGAAGGTGCGCGACTTGAGCAAGGTGGCGTCGGTGATCGGCGGCCTCGCGCCCCTGGGGGTGAATCAGATCGGGGGCGTCACCTTTACCTTTGCTGATGACGAGAAGGTGCTCATGGTTGCGCGGGCAGATGCGTTTGCGAAGGTGATTACGAAGGCAAAGGAGATGGCATTGGGAGCGGGGACCTCTCTGGGGAAAATAGTGAACGTGGCGGAGAACAATTATATCCCGGTACCGCGGGCGATGTATTCGGTAGCGAACGAGACGATGGGTATGGGTGGCCCGGCTACGGCTCCGACGATTCAGGCGGGAACGCAGGAGATTACGGATACCGTAAGCGTCACCTACGAACTTAACTAATCTCTTCAATGAAACGAAGCGATTGGTGGGCGATCGCCATTATTGGAGCGGCGGTGGGGCTTCTCTCTCAGCCGATTTTGGCGAACGTGGCGGGCTCGTTCCATGTTGATCTCACGCTTGCAGTGCGCGTGGCGATATTCGTCGGTTTTACGATCCTCGCGCCGCTTGCGCTCTTTGTGCTTTACCTCCTGGGAAAGTTGGTGCCAGTACTCTATCAATTCGGGAAATTCGCGGCGGTGGGGGTGCTCAATACGTTCGTTGACATCGGCGTCCTGAATCTTGAAATCTTGGCGTTGGGGACGCCTGCGGCGTGGCCCTACCGGATCATGAAAACGATCTCGTTCCTTGCGGCGACCACGAACAGTTTCCTCTGGAATAAGTTCTGGACGTTCGGTTCGCGCGAGCCGGCCAGTTCTTCGGAGACCATAAAGTTCTATCTGGTGGCAGTAGGGGGATTCCTCCTGAATGTGGGGGTGGCATCCTACGTTTTCAGCGGCATCGCCGCGCCGGCCTCGATTTCCCCGAACCTTTGGGCGAACATCGGCGCGCTCGCCGGCGTGGCGGCGGCATTTCTCTGGGATTTCCTGGGTTACAAGTATATTGTGTTCAAAAAGCCCGCAGAGCGGGTATAGGGCTGGGCTGGGCAAAGCTGGGCCGGGCTGGGCCGGGCCAGCCCGGGCCGAGACTTGCACCTTTTTGGGATATCTGCTATAATGCCAGTGAATGGGTGCGAGTTTTCCTTAACGACGACGTCGACTGAGGAAAATCCCACACAGTTCTTTTTGGCCAAGAGCCCCTGCAAAGGGGCTTTTGGTTTAATTGAATTTTAATGCCGATATTCTATACTGATTGCGGAGCCGGCTGGAGAGCACTCATTCAACCACAAAAAGAATTGGAGGTCACCACAGCCGCTCCACTCAGTCCTTTCGTGAAGCCCCCGTGGGTGTTCCGGTTTGGTGCAGGGGAGAGGCCTGAGTGGAGCGGCGTTTCTTGTGTTCAGTTGCCGGCCCAGAATAACCATGCCAACATTTCAGGGAAACGTACCGCTTGCGCGTTACAGCAACTACAAGATCGGCGGCCCGGCGCGGTTTTTTTTCGCGCCGAAAAACGAAAAAGAAGTGCGATGGGCCGTTCAAGAGGCGAAGAAAAAAAAGCTGCCCGTTTTTATTTTGGGCGGCGGGACCAATCTCTTGATCGACGACCGCGGTTTTGACGGGCTCGTCGTGCGGCCGAACCTTCTTACCCTTAAGGCGCAGGGGACAGAACTCACGGTGGGCGCGGGCGTTTTGATGCGGGACCTCCTCGCCTTTTGCGTGAAAAAATCCCTTTCGGGCCTGGAGTGGGCGGGTGGGCTCCCGGGAACCGTTGGCGGCGCCATCCGCGGGAACGCCGGCTGTTTCGGCGGCGAGATGAAAGACGCAATAGCGTCGGTGCGCAGTTTCGACACAAAGACGATGAAGATCATCGAGCGGCCGGCACGACGATGCGCCTTCGGCTATCGCATGAGCATTTTCAAGAAAAAACAGGGGCAGGAGATCATCCTTTCGGCCACGTTCCGCATGAAAAAAGGGGATAAAAAAAAGATCGCCGCCGCGATCCAGGAAAAGATAATGCATCGCAAAAAGAGCCACCCGTTGGATTACCCCAATATCGGGAGCATTTTCAAGAACATCCCGCTGCACGCGATCCATAAAAAGGGGAGCGCGCATTACAAAAAAGCCGTGCAGGAAGGGACGCTCACATTCCGCGGTTCAAAGTTTTCCGTGAAGACCGACCCGTTTCCTGTGATTTCGGCCGCAAAGTTGATCTCCGAAGCCGGCCTTCGTGGCGTAAGCGTCGGCGGCGCCATGATCTCTGTGAAGCACACGAATTTCATCGTGAACGTTTTGGGCGCGGGGTCCCCGGAGGTGAAGGAGCTTATCCAGCTCGCGAAGGCCGCCGTGAAACAGAAGTTCGGGTTATTATTAGAAGAGGAGATACAAATCGTTTAACGATGCATCTATGAAAATCAATATTAAAGCGAATCTTGATCTGACGGCGTCCCTAGGCACTTATATAGACCAGAAGCTTGCCCCGCTTGCGAAGCTCGTGAAGAAATTCGACGAGACCGGCGAGGCGGAGCTTTGGCTTGAGCTCTCGCGCACGACGCGGCATCACAAAAAAGGAGGAGAGGTTTTTCTCGCGGTTGCGGATCTCCGCTTACCGCGCAAGATCCTCCGTGCGGAGGAATATGCCGAGGATGTCCGCAAAGCCATTGACCGCACGAAAGACACCCTGCGGCTGGAAATTGAAAAGTATAAAACGAGGTTTATGGAGCCGAAGCGGGGTCGAAAAGGTTAAATTATAAAAAAAGGAGGGGGGTCGTGCCGTTGCGAGCGCGTCCCCCCAGGATCCTTGTCAGCTCCATAAAGCTTCTCCCGGGGTACCACAGGGCCAGGGGAAACTACAGCTGACGATGACGGACTAAGTTCAGTGTACCAGGGCCACCTCAAAAGTCAAGAAGTTGACGTGGTTCACTGAATTTGTTGTTGTAAGTGGTAAAAAGTGGCTGGCGGCCAAGAAGCGCAACCTCCCCAACCGCCAGCCCAACTACGTTACAAGGTTGGATTCACCGATCCCGCTAGTGGGACCAAGCGATCTGCCCCCGGTAACCAGTTGCAGCCCGCAGTTGGCCATCGATTCCTGCGTTGAACCGGAGATTGCCGATCCCCGCCATGGTGTTGTTTGTGCCCTTGAGCACATTCAACCCAATAGCGAGAAACCGCCAATGCCCCCCGCGTCGGTATAGATTCCGACTGAGCATACCCAAGCCGGCATTCAGAGCGACGTTCGCCGCAACAACGGCGCCCGCGTTCCTTTTGCCAACAATGGATCCTGCCCAACCGTTCTCTACGCCGGAGAAGCGCCCCAAGACGGTGTTACCCGCCCCAAGCGCCACCGTGGGATGATTCAACACCTTGAGGGTGCTGATCATATCCAATGCCGTCCCAAAACCGAGATACCACTCAGAAGTCCTAAAGAGGATATCCAGTTTCCTGGATCCCTCCCTTGGCTCCTGTAGGGTCCTCGTTTGGAATTGCTGGATTTGAGCACGAGCGGGTGATGTCGCCATCACCAGTAAAACTCCCAATCCAGCACAGGTCTTGATGTGTGGTACCACAGTACAACACCTCCTTATGGTGAGGTTTACAGCTGGAAGTAATTGTACCATAGAATAATTATTTTGTCCAATTTTTGCGCAGGGCGTGCGGGACGCCACAGAACATGGAAATTTCTTCTCGAAACGCCTATAATCCTTAAGCTATGTTGGATTCTCTAAAGAAATTTTTCCATAGGCGGTCGTTCCAATCGCTTGAATTGAGGGTTCAGGAGATCAACGCGCTTGAACCGGAAGTTCAAAAACTTACCGATGAAGAATTAAGGGCGGAAAGTTTGAAGCTGAAGGAACGGGTGGCGGTAGCGGCGGCCGAACACGAAACCGAGCGCGAGTCGGATATCGCGGGCGGAGCGGTACTTGAGGAAATCCTTCCGCGTGCGTTCGCGCTCGCGCGCGAGGCGGCGAAACGGACGCTCAACCAGCGTCCGTTTGATGTGCAATTGCTCGGCGGGCTCGTGCTCCATAAGGGCGCGGTGGCGGAGATGATGACGGGGGAGGGGAAAACGCTTGCGGCCGTGGCGCCCGCTTACCTGAACGCGCTTGCGGGGAAGGGCGCGCACATCGTTACCGTGAACGAATATCTCGCCCGCCGCGACGCGGTGTGGATGGGGCAGATATACCGGGCGCTCGGGCTTTCCGTTGCGTGCTTGGTTCCGAACGCAGCATTCCTTTACGATCCCGAATGGAAAGTGCCTGCCGATACGGAAAAAATGATAGATAAAGAGCGCGATATGACTGGCAGCTTTTTGGTGCAGCAGGACTTTTTGCGTCCGATAGCGCGGCACGAGGCGTATCTTGCGGATGTTACGTATGGCACGAACCATGAGTTCGGTTTTGATTTTTTGCGCGATAATCTGGTGTACCGCTTGGAAGATCGTGTCCAGCGCGAACATTATTTTGCGATCATAGATGAAGTGGACAGCATTTTAATAGACGAAGCGCGGACGCCCTTGATCATTGCGGCGCCGGATTCGCAATCAAGCGACGCATACAAAACGTTTGCCCGAGTCGCCGCGCTTCTTGAGAAAGATAAGGACTACGAAGTGGACGAAAAGCGGAAGTCCGTTGCGATCCTGGATGCGGGCGTGGAAAAGGTGGAAAAAGTGCTCGGCATCCAGAATGTGTATGCGCCGGAAAACATCCGCCTTGTGCATTATTTGGAGGAAAGCTTGAAGGCGAAGGCGCTCTTTCATCGCGACCGCGACTATGTGGTGAAAAACGGCGAAGTGATCATTGTGGACGAGTTCACCGGGCGCATGTTGATCGGCCGGCGCTACCAGGCGGGGCTGCATCAGGCGATAGAAGCAAAGGAGGGCGTGAACGTAAAAGAAGAATCGCGGACGTACGCGAAGATCTCCATCCAGAACTATTTCCGCATGTACGAAAAAATTTCCGGCATGACGGGAACCGCGCAGACCTCCGCCGAGGAGTTTTTCAAGGTGTACAAACTTGAAGTGATGAGCATCCCGCCGAACCGGCCGCTCGTGCGGCGCGACATGAACGATCTCATCTACAAGAACTTCGGAGCGAAAATCGACGCGATAGTGCGCGAGGTAGGGGAACGGCAAAAGAAAGGCCAGCCGGTCCTTATCGGGACGACTTCCATCGCAAAAAACGAGATCCTCTCCTCTGCGCTTTCCAAAGCTGGTATCCCGCACGAAGTACTGAACGCGAAGAACAATGAGCGCGAAGGCGCGATCATCGCACAAGCGGGTCGGGTGGGGGCGGTGACGGTCGCGACGAACGTCGCCGGCCGCGGCGTAGACATCATCTTTGGCGGCAACCCGCCGAAGCCTACGGACGAGACAAAGGTGCGCGAGCTCGGCGGTCTGCACGTGGTGGGCACCGAGCGGCACGAGGCGCGGCGCATCGACAATCAGCTCCGCGGACGCGCGGGGCGGCAGGGCGATCCGGGTTCCTCACAATTTTTCCTTTCCGCCGAGGACGACCTTCTGCGCATCTTCGGCGGCGAGCGGCTGGGCAATATGATGAAGCGGCTTGACCTTCCGGATGACCAGCCGATCGAATTCAAATTTGTGACGAAGGCCGTGGCGCAGGCGCAGGAAAAAGTGGAGGGCGCGAATTTTGATCTTCGGAAACATCTGCTGGAATATGACGACGTATTGAACAAACAGCGCGCGGCGGTCTATAGGCGCCGGTCGGAATTTTTGGGTTTGATGAACAAAGAGGAGGTTGCAAAAACGATCGCGGATGCCGCCCTCGCGCATTTCGAAATGGCGCTTGCGCCGGCATTCGAGGAACCAGGTTCAAAAGAGCGGCGCGAAGAGATGGCAAGAGTATTTAAAGAAGCGCAGCTTATCCCGAACGGCGCCGCCGGCGACATTGTGTTTGAAAATTTGAAGACCGCCGAAGATGCCCGGACGTTTATAGAAGAACGATCCGCACGCGTGGCGGAGAACCAGCTTGCAAAGGGGCAGCTCTTGGGCATTTTGGACATGCTTTGGATGACGAATCTTGAGGATCTTGAGGCGCTTTCCGAATCCGTCGGCCTCCGCGCGTACGGCCAGCGCGACCCGCTCGTGGAATACCGCCACGAAGCAAGCCATCTTTTTAAAGATTTCTGGCGCAATTTCAATGGGATGGTTTTTGTGAATGTGTTCAAATTGATCAATACGGCGGGGCAACCGGCTGCGGGACGATCGGCGGCAAGCGGCGCCGCCAATCAAAACCGGGTGGTCTTGCAATCTTCCGGCGGCGCACACTCGGGAAAAATCGGCAGGAACGACCCATGTCCTTGCGGTAGCGGCAAGAAATATAAGCGCTGTCATGGCGCTTGAAATTCCGTCGCTCGCCCATCACGAAAATAAATTTTCGCGTGGGCTCGCTAGGAATTATAAAAAGTGCCACGGAGCGTAACATTGTTTTTGCGGCGAGGGCTTGACAAAAACCGAGGAACTGAGCTATTGTATGGGGAGGGAGGCACTCACATGAGAGCCATTAACAAGTTAAGGGCCGCGGTGCTTGCCGCGGTCGGTGCAGTTCTTCTCGTAACGGTTGCTACCGCGCACGCGCAGACGCTCACGGACCCCAAGACGGGTCTCCCGTGGTGCCACCAACCGGGCTATCTGCCGGTGCCATGGGGTCCCACGGTCGGCATGATTACCAGCCTTTCGAACCCCAATAACGGGGACCAGGCGGTGATTGAGCCTGGCGCGTGGGTGTTTGTCCGCGGCTTGCAGTTCAATTTCTTGCCGTCGCAGGTAGCGACGGCGGACGCGGGCAGCGGTCCTCTGCCAACCGTCCTCGGGGGGACGACGATCCTTATCGACGGCTGTCCGGCGCGGATAGCTTTTATGGGCTTGGACTTCGGGAAGATGCCCTTCCCGTCCACGGCCCTGATCCAGGTCGGCCAAACGGCTGGTAGGGACACAGCGGAGGTCAAATTGCAGATGACCTTGCCGGATGGCACGGCGTGTGTCACACCTTCGCGTTTCCAGCCGGCGACGGCGGCGACATCAGCGCCAACGCCCACGGCCAGCAATGCTACGCCTACGGCGCCACGGATGCGGGTGCCTCGGCTCATCAACCGAGGGGGTGGATTTTACACCCTTTACGGCGTGGGCAACGAGGCCTCCATCGTGGAGGCTGACGGCGCGGTCGTCCAAGTGACTTTCGCGGACGAGCGCGAGATCACCTTTCAGACCTCGGACGGCGATGGCGTTTCACGCCTCTCCGTCAACGGGAAGATGGTGGCACCGGCGGCCCAGAAGTAAGCGGACCGATGGCGCGGCGCCCATCGCTTTCTCCGTACGTAATCGAGTTCATGGGGCGGGAACCTTTCCTGCCCCATTTGCATATCAAAAAACAGCGACAAATCTCATCAATAACAGCCCTGCGTCGATTGGTACCAATAATTGCATGAATAACATTCCGTGACTACCTGGCCCATTGTCGCAGTATTCCAGATACCCCCGCACTGGCCACAACTGGGCGCCCCCGTTTGGCAACCGGGAGGCGCATAGTCCGTGCGCCATCCTCCGACCCGCGTTTGGCAAGCTCCGGGACAAGTATTATTGCAGGCAGAATCAGCAGCGGGCCCGCAGGAGCCAGTACCAGTATACTGTTGGAATTGGATGCTATCGCAGTTGTAATCATAACTACCGTCTCCTCTGTCGGTTGTATACCATTGACTTGCTCCTCCTGGATGCGCACTTGAGTTGTAATCGTAGCAATCAGTGTTATTGCTGACATACCCCGAAGGGAGAGAATAGCCCGAGCAGACCTGCTGGGCCGAACCGGCACCATAACCGTCGCCGTCGTTATCAACGTAGCCACTCAGGTTCTGCCACTTACCCCCATCGCTGTCGTTGCAATCCCATCCCAGCGCCTGGCTTGCATCAAGGTAAGCGTAGCCACTGCTCCCGTCGTCATAATAAGTTCTTCCATTAAGCGAACCCGATGCACCGAGGCACGCACTTCCATTCCAAGAGCCGACCGCCCCATAGCCGTCGTGGTCGGCATCCGTAACCACGGTTTCGCTCGTGTACACATAATAATTATTGTCATTGCAATCAACGTTGCTGCGATACCCGTCGCCGTCATTATCCGGGAAATTAGGCGTCACGGCATTGCTTGCCGCGGAAGCAGCACCGTTGCCGTTGGCGTTCGTCGCATAGACCTTGAAGGTATACGAGGTGCCGTTCGTAAGGCCGGAGACGGTGCAGGGGCTTGAAGCGCAGGTCCCGGTGATGTTGCCCGGCGTGGAGCTCGCGGTGTAGCCCGTGATCGGGGAACCGCCGTTCGAAGCGGGAGCCGTGAAAGCAACGGATGCGTTGCCGTTGCCGGCCGACGCCGTGCCAATCGTCGGCGCTCCGGGAACGGTGGAAGGCGTCACGGCATTGCTTGCTGCGGACAAAGGACCATTGCCGATGGCGTTCGTCGCATAGACCTTGAAGGTATACGAGGTGCCGTTCGTAAGGCCGGAGACAGTGCAAGGGCTTGAAGCGCAGGTCCCGGTGATGTTGCCCGGCGTGGAGCTCGCGGTGTAGCCCGTGATCGGGGAACCGCCGTCTGAAGCGGGAGCCGTGAAAGCAACGGATGCGCTGCCGTTTCCCTTTGTTGCCGTGCCGATCGTGGGTGCGCCGGGAATGGTCGCGCATGTATTAGTAAGGGAATAGGCACCGTCGTTGCAGTCCACGACCGTACGGGACAGCATCAAATTCAATCTCCTGTAGCCTGCCCCGGGAGAAGTTGAGGACGCCACCACTGTGGTAGTCGACGGCCAGCCATCCCCGTCGGCATCAAGTATCCACAAGTAGGACTTTACCAATTTGCCGGTACCCACGAGGACAAGAGAGCCCGTCCCGTTGAGAACGAACGATGAACCAATGTCGAAAACAATGGTTTGGCCGGAATTGATGGTCAAGGTTTGCCCGGTGGCTATCGTAATACCCCCATCAACTCCATCAACCGTACCGGGAAACGTACAACTCGCCGAAACGTTGGCCGTGCCGGAAACGGCACTGGGACAATTGGTGGCATGGGTTTTCGGCGCAAAACCGATCAAGCAGACGGCCGCAATGAGAACAAGAAGGATTTTTTTCATTTGAGCGTTATCTGTACCGAAGACGAATCCGCCCGATCCGCTGCATATATGATTATATCATATACGCTCTTATAAGTATCTGAGGCTGCCCAGGAACCCTTCCATAATCCCTGCGTAGCACTGCCTTCCGTCAGCGCGAGCGGATACGTGGTGCTTCCATTGTCCATGACCATCGTAACCAGCACAGAAGTAACGGGGACATTGTCCGAGACCTTGACGCTCATGGTCTGCGTGCCCCCCGATGCCGGATAAAAGGGGATCAAATATCCTTCCTGTAATTGCGGGCCAGTTAAGGTGTGGCTACTTATGGAAAATCTGTTATCGTCCCTCGGAAAAACCGTCGTGAGCGGCGGGAGTGGCTTATTGAATACGCCATGGAGCGCGAAAAATATCGAAAGCGTCACAACAAGGACCATCCCGACCGCCGCATAGAGATATTTTCTATTCATGCCGATTATGAAACGGGCGACCTACGGTGTCGCCTAGAAAAAACATTATTTCGTGATGATCCGAACTTTCGGCAATTTGCTCTGGAGCGCCCTTAAAGTGCTTGACGGTATAGGGTTTCCGGTCAACCCCAAAACCTTCAAACTTTTAAGGTTCACGATGCTCGGCGGGAGAGCGGTCAGTTGATCGTTGAAGAGCGAAAGCATCCACAGATTCGGCAGATTCCCAATCTCATCCGGCAAGCTCGTGAGCGGGTTGTTGCCCAGGTAAAGAACCTGGAGATTCTTCAAATTGCCAATCTCCGGGGGTAGATCGGTCAAGCTATTGTTTGCCAAATTGAGTAGGGTCAAATTCGACATTTCTAAAACGCTCGTTGGTAGCGCGGTCAATTTTTGTCCGCTCAGGTTCAAACGGAATACGCTTATGGGATTCGCGGCCGCCTGCGCGGTGCTCGTCACCTCAATGCCCCTGTCCATGAGCGGCGCGGGTTGCGTTGCTGCGGCATTATTGCCCGACGCAGGATTATTCGGATGTCGTGCCACGTAATATATCGATCCAGCCGCGATAAGAATAATGGCAACCGCAACTATCCAGAAAAAGACCTTATTCATTTACGATGATCCCTGCCGGAGCATCGCTTGAACCGATATTGCTCCATTGGTTCGCGTCAAAGCGAGGCGCGGTCAGACGGTAGCTTACTTCAAGGGACGCCGCGGATGCGGAAGGTTTGGCGAAAAGCGTAACGGTTCCTTTCGCTGCATTTTTCACGTACCACACGTCGCCGTCAAAACTCGGCGTGAGTATTACCACAAGCCCGTTCAGATTATTTTTCAGGATCTGCGTTGTTTCTTTAAAGAGCCACAGATCGCTTCCCTTTTCCGCTCCCGCAAGATCAAGCGTGTAGGAGTATGTTTGGTCCGTAGAGAAACTCGTTCCCGGAAAATCGGCGACGCCCGTTGTTTCTCCCTTCACGCCGGTCATTTCCACGCCGTAGGTAGCGAATTTATCGCCGTTGATCGTATAGACTGGGTCAACGGTACCAACGGTGATTTTTCCCGCGCCGCCGCCGATGACAACGGTATCCGCTCCTGCTGTGCCGAAGCGCGCCGTCGTCCCACCGCCGCTCACTACATCAAGCTTATATCCTGGCCCCGTCACCCCGATGCCGACATTGCCACTAGCACCTAGAATATTCAATGCATTTAAAACATTTCCACCCCCATCTGGCACTTGAAATCTCAGAGTTTTTGCTCCCCAGCTCCCCGCCTCTCCCCCTACCCCAATGCCACCAATCCAACCTTGGTATCCGCTAGAAGTGTCATAAGCATAGAAACCCACCAACTCCGCCAACGTCGCAGCTTGAGTGTTCCCGATACCAACAGCGGGATTACCAAGCCCACCAGAAGTAAAGGTCATCGACGCGCCAGCCACCGATAATTTTTGTCCCGGCGTTGTCATCCCGATGCCGACATTGCCGTTGCTTAGGACACTGACGGCTCCCGAACAATTCGGGGGCGTGCAGCCGTTCGGGGGGCCGTTAAAAGCACTGACATGCGTGGTCGTGGTGGTGGTAAGCACGTAGGCCGCAAAAGATAACACAAGAACCAGGGCAACGAGAACTATGATGCGCTTGGTATCCTTGATATCCATTAGCTTAAGTCTATCAAATTATGGGGCAGGGGGGGCTGTGGATAGCTCGGTTGTTATATACTAAAGGCAAATGCCCAAGGGACAAACACTTGTGGAGGTTCTCATTGCTGTCGCGTTGGGAGTCGTTTTGTTTACTGGGGCTGCAAACCTGATCATCCCAGCCATAAAAACAAACACTACGACAAATAGTGTCGTAACTGCGACAGCGCTACAAAAGGAGCTTTTGGACAATGTCTCGGCATGGGCGGGAGGAAACTGGAATGGTATTCTTGCGCTCGCAACAACCTCCGCACATACCTATTACCTTGTAACCACGCAATCGCCCTTTGTGGCCACAAGCGGCGCGGAATCCGTCACGGTGAATACAACCACGTTCGCCCGATATTTTTATGTGGACGATGTCATCCGCAATTCAAGCGGTTACATCGCGACGAGCAGCGGCACCTACGATCCATCCACGAAAAAAGTTACGGTCGTCTGCAGTCGACCGCAAGGTACTCCCTTGACCGTTTCCGCCTACCTGACGCGGAACTACGAAAATGCTTATGATCAGACTGATTGGTCGGGGGGCGGAGGGTTGAACGGGCCGATCACTACGGTGGGGAACCAGTTTTCCACCTCTTCGAATATTAGCTTCACGAGCATTCCAGGGTCGCTTCTTCTGATTACGACAGGAGGAAGCGGCGCAATAAACTCGAGCAGTTATACTCATTGGGCATGGAACGATCTCATTGGGTGGATTGACTTTTGGAACAACGGGAGCGGCACAACTGTCACCGGGCAGGGCCTCACGGGTTACGCGAGTTCCTCGGTGGGGCAGATCTCTCTCGATTGCCACACAACCAGCATCGGCAACATATGCTCCACAAGCACTTATCAGGTGGCGAACGACGGCTCCGGCCATCTTTCCGGCTGGGCCTGGAACGACAGCCTTGGCTGGATCGGCTTTAATAGTAGTTCCCCCGCCTACCAAGTTACCATTGATGCGAGCGGAGATTTTCAGGGCTATGCATGGAACGATTTCGCAGGGTGGATCAGTTTCAACTGCGATAATACCACAAGCAGCGGCTGCGCAAGCTCCACCTATAAGACGCAAACGTTCTGGACTCCTTCGTCCACCATAACTGGCTACTTGGATTCCGCCACCTTTGACACCAACTCGGTGTCGGCGCAGCTCATTTCGGTCCTCTGGCAGGGCACCCAACCAACAAGCACAACGGTGAAGTTCCAATTCGCGGTGAGCAGTGTTTCAAGCGGCCCATGGACCACCTTTCTTGGCACGGATGGGACTTCGAACACCTATTATATTCCGCTCGGTCCCGGTGTCCCGCTTGCGCTTTCTTCCGCCTACACCAGCAACTTCCGCTATTTCCGCTACCGCATTTTCATCGTTGGCCCGAATAATGCCTCAAGCGCGCAGGTGGACAATATCGCTATAAGCTGGAACCCTTAGGGCAGGACGGATTCGCAAAAGATTTTATCAACATAAAATTTTTTCTCCGCCTTGTGCACAGAAATCTGTTGCAGTGAAAAAATAATTCTGTTATATTTTTAATACACGATCGGTAGTGAAGTATTATGAACAACAGGGTTGCCGTCACGAACGACATTGCGAACCGAAAAGAAGAAAATATGCCTGAGGGCGCCAAGGCGCCCCTCAGATTCCTTTTTGTTTCGAACGAGAGTTTGAGCGGGGATGTGGCTTGGACACTCAAGAAGGAAGGGTGCGAGGTCAAGGTGTTTATCAAGGCAAAAAGCGATGCCGACGTCTACGACGGTTTTCTGGAGAAAGTTCCCGATTGGGAAAGCTGGGTCGACTGGGCCGACGTTATTGTTTTTGATCACGTCGGATACGGGGACACCGCCGACCGTCTGCGCCGGAAAGGGAAGAAGGTGGTCGGCTGCTCGGCGTACACCGATCGGCTGGAGGTTGACCGGGAATTTGGGCAGACGGAAATGAAAAAATATGGCATCAATGTGCTACCGAGCTGGAATTTCTCAAATTACGACGAAGCAATAGAGTTCATAAAAAATAACCCGTCGCGTTACGTTTTCAAGCCGAACGGCAACACTCCTTCGTCGGGGAAGGGTCTTTTGTTTCTGGGAGAGGAAGAAGACGGGAAAGATCTTCTTGAGATGCTTGGCCAAAACAAGGCGGTGTGGCAAAAAAAAGCGCCGGCGTTCCATCTTCAGCGGCTCGTCGTGGGAGTGGAAGTCGCCGTGGGGGCTTTCTTTAATGGCAAAGATTTTATTTTGCCCATCAACACCAATTTCGAGCACAAGCGCATTTTCCCCGGAGAAGTGGGGCCGTTCACGGGCGACATGGGCGCTCTTCTGTTTTGGAGCGAGCCGAACACTCTTTTCAAAGAGACGCTTGAGAAGATACTTCCGGCGCTCCAGCAATCAGGATATGCAGGATATATTGATATTAATTGTATTGTAAACGGCCGGGGCATCTATCCGCTTGAATTTACCGCGCGCTTTGGATATCCCACCATTTCCGTCCAGCTGGAGGGCATTTCCACGCCGGCTGCGGAATGGTTGTTAAAATTAGCCAACGGCGAAACATTCGAACTAAAGACAAAACGAGGCTTTCAGATCGGCGTGGAGATATTCGTGCCTACTTATTTCAGCAGAAGGGACAAGGAAACGGTGGAAATATACCGCGATTTGCCGATCTTTTTCAAAAAGCCGAACAATATTGACGGGATCCATATTCAGGACGTCAAAATGGAGGAGGGGATCTGGCGCATTGCCGGCGAGTCGGGATCGCTCCTTGTTGTTACGGGTTCCGGAAACACCGTGGAGGAAGCACAGCATCAGACCTATTCGCGGATCCAAAACATCATGATCCAAAACATGTTCTACAGAAGCGACATCGGATCGCGATGGGCCATCGAACGGGATAGATTGCAAACGTGGGGCTACCTTTCATGACGCAATGAAATATGATTTCGCCGTGCTCGGGGCCGACGGCATACAGGGCCGCATCGTGGTGCGGGACCTGCTTGAACAGGGTTACCATGTTTTCGCCGCCGATCTTTACAAAACGAAACTCGCTGCTTTACTTGAACGATATGACCGCAGGCGGTATACGTTCGCGCGCGTAGACCTTCGGAACATAGACGCCGCCAAGAAGGTCATTCGAAGGTCCGGCGCGGATGTGGTGATCAATTGCGCCGACATGTACTGGAATTTGAATGTTTACAAAGCGTGCCTTGCTACCCGGAGGCATTGTGTTGATCTCGGTTCATGGATCGAATTGACCAGGCAACAGCTCGGTTTGGACCGGCGTTTCAAAGAGATCGGGAGAACCGCGATCACGGGATGCGGTTCGGTGCCGGGGATCGGCAACGTGATGTTGCGGTATGCCGCTAAAAAATTCGATACGGTGGAAAGCGTCGATGTCGGCTTTGCGTGGGATTCCAATCAGAAAAAATTCGTGGAACCGTTTTCCATGAAAAGTATTCTTGAGGAACTTACCTATAATCCGAAGTTCATTAAGAATGGCCGGTGGACCGAACGAAGGCCGCTTGAGGTGGTGCGCGAGCGCAACTATCGGCTTGTGGGGCGGCAAAAAGCGTTTTTGATACAACATCCGGAAATCTATACTTTTTATCGTAACTACAAGGCAAAGGGGCTCAAAAACGTAAGATTTTTCGGGGGCTTTCCGGAACATTCTTTAGAGAAGATCCGCGCCTTGATCGACCTCAATTTTCACCGCGACAAACCGGTGAAGCTTGAAGGGATCAGGGTTGCTCCTTTTGACATGCTGGCGCCGGTCCTGAAAACGTTGCCGTTTCCGGATGGCTATACCGAAAAAGAAAATTTATTTGTGGAGATCACGGGCCGGAAAAACGGTAAAAGAAAAAAAATATTAATGGAATGCCTCGTGCCCGTGGTCAAGGGATGGGAAAACGCCGGTTGCAACATAGACACCGGTTTCCCGGCGGTCATCATGGCAAAAATGATCAAGGAAGGTGTTATAAAAGAACCTGGAAGCTTCTCGCCCGAAGCCGTCGTGCCCGAAGAGCCGTTCTTCCGGGCGCTTGCGAAGAAAAAATTGGAGGTATACGAGAACGGGAAGAGGATAAACTGAAAAACTCCACCTCAGAGAACGGGGCCGTCGTTATAGGTTGCGTAGTCCGAAGTAAGTTCTTCTCCGGCTTTTATTTCACGAAGAGAGGTGAAGCGCCCCCCAACAGAATCAACTTTTATATTGGGAGTTGTGGAATAGTTTATGAAAGAACTGATAGTGATATTGTTGAGACCGTCTTTCGGGACAAGATAACAATTTTCCCGGTAGACACATATGTCGTCTACATATTTTTTCACGGATTCGGGGATGGCTGGATCGTTCATGATCTCGGCCTCCGGGATTTCGGTGAATTCGATGTTGTCTCCCGGAAACGGGTCAATGCCGGGGGGGATGTCGCGGATGGCGAAGAGGCCCACGCCGCCGAGCGGCGAAGGTTGCGGGCGCACATAGACACCGTTCTTTAAGTTGGCGATCAACAGCGATTTATCCATGCAATAATATTACTATTATAAGTTGTCTAAACCAAGACGAGATGGTATTATCGAAAAAACAATAATATGAGAAAGAATCCGTTTGAAGATGAACAGAGGCAGCGGTGCGACCGATCGTATGCGGAGGTGCAGAAATTATTAGAGGTTCTTAATCGTTATAAAGCGACCGAGCTCGCGCCGGGAATTGTTGTGGAGCGCGTTGAATGTCATGATGATGAAGCGGCAAAGAGAGCCGGGCGGGAGATTCATGAATTTTACGGTAAATTCTTTACGCCAGAGGAACAAACAGATTCGATGGCATATGAAATAGGGATAAAATATGGATTGACTGACAACTATGCGGCTAGGAATGCCGAGGGGAAACTGATAACCCTTTTGCAGACCGCAAGCATCGAGATTCCTGGTGGGGAACCCGGTACTTCAGAGATTGCGTTGGTTGTCTGGTATGTTGCGACGGATCCGGAGTATAAGGGTCAGTCGCTAATGCCGGATCTTATTGAAATGGCCCTCAGGGGGTCGCTTGAGAAAGCAAAAACAGGTGGCAAGGAGATGGGTTCCTTTATCGGAGAAGCGGAACCGGAGGTGGAAAAACTTTTTAATCGCTTCGGCCTCAAGCGATTCTATTACGAAAAGAGCGACGGCGCCCTACAGGAGGTTCCCTACGAGTTTCCTCCCGAAGATGATTCGGAAGTGGGGGCTCCCGCACATCTTATGATGCGTTTTTTCGATGGAACCGAAAAATTGCCGCTTGATAGGTTAGGGGGGATGGTGGATGCGCTTCACGCTGAATATACCCACAGCCAGTATTTTACGCCGGACTACCTGAAATTTGTTCAAGAATGGTACAACCAACGCGTGGCGCCAGACGAGCAGGATCACACGGTTATCAATAAGCTGACTGCGGGTCTTTATCATCGTCAATACAATAAAATCGTGGAGAATATGAGAAAGCTCTTCAATGACCGCATGAGAGGCGTGCGGGAAGTGTTTAGTCTTTCGGGGCAGGAACGCTCCACGTTGCTTAAGCAGGGGAAGACGATTCTTGATTGGGGGAACGTAATGAATCCGAAGCGGAGAGAGGAGGCGGAGGGGACAAACGAGTAGCGGCCGCGTCAGAGAGAGGCGGCCGCACGGTTAACGTAGATTGAAGAGTATCACCCCGGCCAGCACAAGGCCGACGGCTACCCATTGTTTGGGTGTGGCGGGGATCGCTTCGGGAATCCATCCCGGTTTCACTCGCATGATGATTTCGCTATATGCGAGCGTGGCGATCCAGTAAAGAGCGATGACGAGCGTGATCGTAGTCATCTTTCCCGGTTCCTTCCGGAGAGCGACGAGCATCAGGTAAAATCCGCTCGCTTCGGCAACGCCCATGAGCGTTGCGTACGTTGCAGAGGCGAGCGTCACCTTCTGGAAATCGCTTCGGGCAGCGATGAGAATGGTGGCGATTGGGATGATCCATACCGCCGATTCGAACAGCATCGTCACGTTCTCTCCGTGGGCCACATTCGCCTTGGTGGCGAAGATGTTGTAGGTTCCGAAAAGGAGAGAAGCGAGAATGGCATAAGCAAGCCAACCCATCTCTTAGCCCTCCTCCAGGCCGGTTTCGTCGTTGTAGGTTTCGTAGTCGACGGTGAGCTCTTCGCCAGCTTCGATTGGACGAAGCGTGTAGAAGTAGTCCTCCGGGTCGGCTCCGACGTTCGGGGTCTTGGAGTGGTTGATGTAGAAGACCGGTGGCAGGACGTTCATCCCGCGCCGGGGGACGAACAGGTATCCTCCCCGGCTGATACACATGTCTTCTACGTATTTCTTCACCGTGTCGGGGATCTCCGGGTCGTCCAGGATCTTCGCTGCCGACACTTTGGCGAACGACATGTTGTTCGCGCGTTCATTGAACGGGTCAATGCCGGCGGGAATGTCACGGATGGCGAAGACGCCGATGCCGTGAGTTGGAGAGCATTGCAGGCGGACGAAGACGCCTTGCCTGAGGTGCTCAAGGATCTCTTTGGTATTTTTTAATCTCAATTGCAGCCTCCCTGCTGTTAGAAAATATAGCATAATTTACGTTGCTTGTCAAATTTTTGGGCATACTGTCAAGCGGTTCAAAAATAATTGTAAGTCTGGTACAATGCTTCGGTGACCATTGATGAATTTGCGCAGGTTGATCTGCGCGTGGGGAAGATCGTTTCCGCCGAGCGGGTGGAGGGTTCCGAAAAGCTGTTGAAGTTGCAGGTTGATCTTGGCGAACAGCGCCAGATCGTTGCCGGCATCGGGAAACGGTATGCGCCGGAAGACCTGATAGAAAAAGAGATAATCCTTGTTGCGAACCTTGAGCCGCGTAAGCTTATGGGGTTCGAAAGCCAAGGAATGCTCCTTGCGGCGCATGGCGAAGACGGCGAGCCGTTTCTTCTTGTGCCGGACGGGGTCGTTCCGCCCGGCTCAAAAATATCGTAAAATAAAAAATATGAAAAAAGTTATTTCTATCATTGCATTTGTGGTGCTTGCGGCCGGGGTCATTGCGGCGGCGACATGGTACAATAAAAAATCGGACGAGGCGATGCAGAAAGCACAAGTGGAAGCAGGAAATGCGGCACAACAAGCGCAATCACAAATTATGGAAAATCTGAAGATAAAAGATGTCGTGGTGGGCACCGGCGCCGAAGCGAAAAACGGCGATTCGGTAACGGTCAATTACGTGGGTACGCTTGATGACGGCACGAAGTTCGACAGTTCATATGATCGCAAGCAACCGTTCACTTTCACGCTTGGCGCCGGACAAGTGATTCAGGGATGGGACCTTGGTGTGGCCGGGATGAAGGTGGGCGGGAAGCGGGACCTTACGATCCCGCCGGAACTTGGTTACGGCGCAAACGGCTATCCGCCGATCATTCCTGCGAATGCCACGCTTCATTTTACGGTTGAACTTTTGTCGATTGCGGCAAGTTCGGGGACGGTGCGGTAATAATTGTCAAGCTTTTTGGGCTGGTTTCATTTTAGAATTTTTTAATGATTGATTTGTCATAATTATGGAAAACAACCATGCGCGTATTGCTTTTGGAAGACGAAAAAGACGTCGCAAGCTACATCGTGAACAGCTTAAAAGCCGAGCGGTTTGCGGTTGATTGCGCGGAAACCGGCGAAAAAGGTCTTATGTGGGCCAAAGTGAATCCGTATGACGTGGGCATTTTTGATATCAAGCTTGCCGGCGAGCAGAACGGGCTTCAGGTATGCAAGACCTTGCGTGAGTGCGGAAAGACGTTCCCGATCATTATCCTTTCCGTAATGGGCGACGTTCCCACAAAAATCGAGGCGCTTAACCTTGGCGCGGACGATTACCTGGCAAAACCGTTCTCGTTCGCGGAACTTTTGGCAAGGATCAATGCGCTCCTGCGGCGCGAGAAAAAGATCACGGGGCCGATCCTTGCGGTAGGCGATCTTCAGATAGATACGCACACGCGTACCGTGACGCGCGCAGGGAAACGCGTTGAACTCAATCGCAAGGAATTCGCGCTCCTTGAATACTTGATGAGAAATCCCGGGACAACTTTGACGCGCGCGATGATTCTGGAGCACGTGTGGGATATGAATGCCGATCCCTTTACGAATACCGTTGACGTGCACATCCGGTTCCTCCGCGAAAAGATAGACGAAGGCCGCAAGAAAAAGCTATTGAAAACCGTGCACGGGTTTGGGTATCGCATAGAGGAATAACCGCGCGGCGCGTGGCGTGGTGCTTCGCATGGCCGGCCGCGTTATAATGAGAATCAATGATTGCAAGAAAGGATTTGCCGCGCCTGCGGCGTCGCGCCGCACGGATTTTCAAAGTTTTGGAAAAGATTTTCCCGAACGCGGCGATCGCGCTCAAATATCATAATAATTGGGAGTTGCTTGTCGCCGTGCAGCTTTCCGCGCAGTGTACGGATAAAAAAGTGAATGAGGTGACGCCGGCGCTTTTTAAGAAATATCGGAGGCTTGAGGATTACCTCCGTGCAAAGCCGCGCGAGTTCGAAAAAGACATTCATGCCTGCGGTTTTTATCGCGCAAAGACGCGGAATATTTTGGCGGCGGCGAAGGCGGTCAAACAAAAATTTCACGGCAGGCTCCCGCGGACAATGGCGGAAATGGTCACAATCCCGGGCGTGGGCAGGAAATCCGCGAACGTCATTTTAGGGAATGCCTATGGCGTGGTCGTGGGGATCGCCGTGGATACGCACGTAAAACGCCTCGCGCGCGTGCTCGGGCTTTCCCGCGAGAAAACGCCGGAGAAGATAGAACGCGATTTGATGGCCATTATTCCCAAGTCGCGCTGGTTCGAGGCGACGTATCTCTTAATAGAGTACGGCCGCAAATACTGCCCCGCGCGGCCGCACGACCACGCAAAGTGCCCGCTCACGAAGGTGCTATAATATTCGCATGGAAAAAACAAACAGAGAAGAATCCTTGAAAGAACTCGAAAACAAGGTGCGGATGTATCTTGAAGAGCGCGGGTGGGATAATCTTCGGCCGGTGGATGTGGCGAAATCCATCATGATAGAGGGCGGGGAACTCCTCGAACTTTTCCAATGGGAAAATCTTTCCTTGGAGGAAGTGAGGAATAATCCGGAAAAAGTTGCGGAAATAGCAAAGGAGTTGGCCGACGTTTTGATCTACGCGATAGAAATGGCGGTGCTTTTGCGCCTTGACGCCCAAACAATCATCAATCAAAAGCTTGAACATATCATCAAAAAATATCCGGCGGAACTGATGCGGAAGAATGCCGTGAAGCCCGACTCCGCGGGGATTTCGGAGTATTGGCGCATCAAAAAGGAGCACAGGCAAAGGAAAGATTCGTAACGGCAGAATACTTATCCACAGTGGCTTTCCGGCGGGATTTGCTACAATCATTCATGTAGTTAACGTTAAGTTAACGGAACAAAAGCCGTTTCTCGTGTGAGGCGAGAAGCGGTTTTTGCTTTTTTTATGCTTTTGTGATATTATTTCCTCGGTATTGAATCTATCCTAGGGGGTGGTCTGTATGATCATCGTGGCAAGGTGGTGCGTACAGTACGCGGCGTATTCCTTGCTGACGCTTATCTGGGGAGCCTGGGGGCTCTTTCAGTTGAGCAAGATAGCCGCGATGTTGGCGGCGATAGGGGTGCCGGTTGACCCCGCCGCCGTCTTCCGTGATGGATTCGTCGCTTACGTTGCCCTTCCGGCTACGCCGATCATCGTCGGGGTTCTGGCTTTCAGGCGGTGGTTGAAGAGGCGGCGCGAACGGCGGCAGCAATGGCCCGATGGGCAGCAAAAGAACAGAACGCCCGGACTGTTTCGGGTGTTTGAAAGGTAGGTTGGGCTGTACAATATGCCGTCGGGGAGCGTGCTTCCCGACGGCATCATCATTTTTTGACTTTTGTGGCCGTGAAATTTAGACTTTTGACAATGCCCGATGGGAAGTTTGCATTGATTTCAAAAAACAAGCCCGCAGGGGACCAACCGAAAGCGATCGAGTCGCTTGTTTCTGGTTTGCGCCGCGGATTGCGCGACCAGACACTTTTGGGCGTCACGGGTTCGGGAAAGACCTTCACCATAGCCAACGTGATCGCGGAAATCGGGAAGCCCGCGCTTGTGATCGCGCACAACAAAACCTTGGCCGCGCAACTCTGCAATGAATTTCGCGAGCTGTTCCCGAAAAACTCCGTCAATTATTTTGTTTCCTACTACGATTACTACCAGCCGGAGGCGTACATTCCTTCAAGCGATACTTATATAGACAAGGAAGCGCTCATCAATGATGAAATAGACAAGCTGCGCCACGCGGCGACGACCGCGCTCCTCACGCGGCGCGACGTGATCATTGTGGCGTCGGTCTCGTGCATTTACGGCTTGGGCGCGCCGGAAGTGTACGCGCAGAACATTTTTCATTTTAGGGTTGGCAATCGCATTGAGCGGAAGGAATTCGCACGGAAGCTCGTGGAACTGCAGTTCAGCCGCACGAATGCGGATTTAAAGCGCGCCACGTACCGCCTGCGCGGCGAAAACTGGGAGATCATGCCGGCGGATCGCGAGGTGATCTATAACTTTGAGGTGCGGGATGGCGTGATCCGCACGATCTATGAGGTTGATCCGGTAGTGGGATTCCAGGTGGGAAAAACGCCGCAGGTGGCGGATGTGATCTTTGCGCCGGCAAAACATTTCATCACCGAGGCGCCGGAGCGGGAGCGGGCGATCAAGGAGATCCAAGTGGAGCTGAAAGAGCGGTTAAAATATTTTGAGCGCGAGAAAAAATTCCTGGAAGCGGAGCGCTTGGAGCGCCGCACGAAGTTCGATCTTGCGATGATGCGCGAGGTGGGCTACTGCCACGGCATAGAGAACTATTCGCGCCATCTTTCCGGCCGCGCGGCGGGTGAACCGCCAGCCACGCTTTTGGATTATTTCCCGCACACGGCCGACGGCAAGCCCGATTTTCTTACGGTGATAGACGAATCGCACATGACCGTGCCGCAGCTCCAGGGCATGTTTGAAGGCGATGCCTCGCGCAAGAAGACGCTCGTAGAGTATGGCTTCCGCCTGCCATCGGCAAAAGACAACCGGCCGTTGCGATTCCCGGAATTCGTGAACCGCATCGGGCAGACGATCTATACTTCCGCGACACCCGGGCCGTATGAACGCCGCGAAAGTGATCCCAAGACCGGCGCGGGGCAAATCGTGGAACAGATTATCCGCCCGACCGGCCTTGTGGACCCCAAGATCACGATTCGCCCCGCGCGCGGGCAGGTGGACGACCTCATCCCGCGCATTGAAGGGCGCGTGGCAAAGAAAGAACGTGTTTTAGTGACCACATTGACGAAGCGTATGGCCGAGGACCTTTCCGCGTACCTTGAAGAAAAGAAAATGAAAGTGAATTATTTGCACAGCGATGTGAAAACGCTTGATCGCATCAAAATTTTGACAGATTTACGTAAAGGAAAAATTGAAGTGCTTGTGGGCGTGAACCTTCTCCGCGAAGGATTGGACCTGCCAGAAGTATCGCTTGTGGCGATTATGGACGCGGATAAAGAAGGCTTTCTGCGGAGCGAAGTATCTTTAATCCAAACTATCGGCCGCGCGGCGCGCAACGTGGAAGGGGAGGTGTTGATCTACGCCGACCAGATCACCGGCTCCATAGAGCGCGCGGTGGGGGAGACCGAGCGCCGCCGCAAGATCCAGATCGCCTACAACAAAGAGCACGGCATCACTCCGCGCACGATCGTCCGGGCCATATCCAGCATCCTGCCCGACGTGGACGAGATATTGAAGCTGGAGACCAAGCCCATACCGAAATCCAAAACAGGCATGCAAAAACTGATCGCCGAGAAAGAGAGGGAGATGCGCGAGGCCGCCAAACGCCTGGACTTTGAACTCGCCGCCATTTTACGCGACGAGATAAAAGAGCTGTACAAGAAGGTGGGGAAGGGATAGAGAAAGTCTAGCCGGATGACCGCCTTTTGTTTTTGGCTACTGCGCGGCGTCGGTGAACACCACCAATCTTTGGCTGTAGCTTAATCGAGCTGGATTCCAGATGCCTTCACAGGTGATAAGGTTAAGATGAATGCCGCCGTCGCGGGACGTAAAAACATCGGCGGCATCCGCTGCCGGATCATAACTGCGGCTCTCGCGGACCACGAAAGCGATGGATTCTCCTTTGTCGTTCAGGACATACAGTTTGTCCCCCGCGCTCAGTTCATTCAAATTGCCGAACACGCCGGGTTTCGTCAGTATCCCTCCGCGTATCTGAGCGATATGCCCGGTAACGACGGCAACGCCCTTTTCTCCAGGGCGCGCACTGCCCGTAAACCAGCCTACGTCAACGATATTGCTCGGTATTTCTATTACCCCATCGGGTGTGAGGCCGTTATATTGAAAACCCGCGTCAATGTTGAGCTTCGGGATCTTGAGACGCACCGGGGATCCATCTGCGTTCTTCGCAATCGCTACGCTCGTCGTTCCGGCCACTGCAGTTGTTGTTGCGACCGTACTCTGCGCCCCGGTCGCATCAATTGCTGCTTGCTGGACGGTCGCGTTAATTTTCCCCCTTGAAACAGGGCCGAAAAAACCGGCGGAAGGATAGACACCCGCCGATGCCTGCCATGCGCGAAGAGCGGTTCTGGTAAGCGGACCAAAGTAACCGGTGGGGGCGGGAATTCCCAGAAAACCGCCGGCAATTAAAAATTGCTGCAGGGCGGATACTTCGTCCCCGCGGGTTCCGAGCGTAAGATCATGGGTGAAGGTAAAACCTTCTCCGTTCGCGCTATTCCCGGCCATAGCAACACAGAGCAATAGCGCAACGAACCATATTTTATTTAATACCTTCATCGCACTATCATTATGCCATACATCCCCATGAAACCCGTCCTCCTCTCTCTCGCGCTTGCCTGCGAAATAATTATTATTTTTATCCTCGCCACGAACCTCACCGTTCGGGGTATCGCGGCGCCATATATTTATGAGAACGCCAAAGACGCTTCGGAAACGCAGGCAGCGGTCATCCCCGGAGCGGCGCTCTTGCCGGACGGCACGCTGTCCCCGATATTCAAAGACCGCGTGGATGCGGCCATCGCATTGTACGAGGATAAGAAAGTTTCTAAAATTCTTGTGTCGGGCGACAACAGCACGGTGAGCCATAACGAAGTGAATCCGGTCCGCAATTACCTTTTGCTCAAAGGCATTCCCGACCAGGATATTTTTCTCGATCACGCGGGTTTCAATACTTACAGCACGATGTACCGCGCCCGGGATATTTTCGGCGTTACTTCCATGCTGATCACCACTCAATCGTTCCATTTGCCCCGCGCGGTGTTCATTGCCCGCGAGCTCGGGATAAACGCTTACGGGGTGAACGCGGACAACGGCCCCTCCCTTTTCCGGAACTATTTCCGCGAAGCGTTCGCTGACGAGAAAGCAGTGTTCGATCTGGTGTTCCATGCAAAACCGAAGTATCTGGGGGACCGGATCCCCATAACGGGCGATGGGAGGTATAATCCTTAAATATGAATCATCTTGAGCGTTATGCGGTAGTGATCTTGTTGTTCGCGCTTGCAGTCTTGCCCGCCGCGGCGGGGGCGCAAACGACCAGTACGACATTCAGGACGGCGTCCTCTTCGCACAACCGGTTCTATTGGGATGGTTCAAGCGTGCCGACCAGCACCCTTCAGCAACAAATACGAGGATATCGGCAGCAATCGGGCGATCTGCAGCAAAAAATTTCCGCATTGGGCAGTACGGCCGCTGCCTCGGTTTCGATGCCCGTTCTTTTTGGCGTCGGGATCAAAGACATCTCGCCGAACTTTGGCGACCCGCGCTCCGGCGGCCGAACGCACGAGGGCGAGGATATTATGGCGGTTAAGGGGACCCCGATCGTTTCTCCGACCCCTGCAGTCGTCTTGCATATCGAAACGGGCGTGGACGAAGGGAACGCGGTCTATACCGCGAATCCGGGCGGCGAAACATTCGTCTATATGCATCTTGACCGTTTCGGCGAGGGCGTAGCGTCGGGGGTCGTCTTGGGACAGGGCTCGCTTATCGGCTATGTGGGGAATACCGGCAACGCCTCAAGCGGACCCGCGCACCTTCACTTTGAGATACACAATAGTTCCGGCGTTCCGGTGGATCCGTTTCCGCGCCTGACGGGAGAGTTCACCATCCAGGAAAAGATAACGGACCTCGCGACGATCCTTATGCAGACTTCCGACAGCACCGCTCTCGCGCGGTTTCTTGTGACGAACTTCCGTGGGACGTTCATTGCCGCTCTCGCCGCCAATATCACCCTGCCCGCGCCCGTGATCGACGCTCTTGCGTCCATTCCGGCAGTTCCTGCGCCGGTAAGCGCGGGCGGCGGCCCCCTCCCTGCCGGCGATCTTGATATCGGTTCGTCCGGCGCGGCGGTTGTTGCGCTTCAGGAATATCTGATACAAGCGGCTTCGGGCGCCGCGGCGACGCGCCTTGCGGGCGCCGGCGCAACCGGTAATTTCGGGATGATCACGAAAGCGGCTCTTGTGGAATACCAGGTGGCGGTGGGCATTTCTCCGCCCGGCGGATACTATGGGCCCGTAACACGGGCATTCGTTACTGCTCATCCCCTTGGGACGGCGCAGCCGCCCGCGGTTTCAAGCAGTTCCACTGTTGGCGGTAGTGGCGTGGCACTTTCGCGCGACCTCTACCGTGGCGTGAGCGGCGAGGACGTGCGCACGCTCCAAAGACTTTTGAATGCTAATGGATTTACGGTCGCGGAAACGGGCTCTGGCTCTCCGGGAAACGAGACAACCTATTTCGGTCCGGCGACGGAGGCCGCGGTCATTAGATTCCAGATCGCGCGCGGCATCACGCCCTCCGTGGGCTACGTCGGACCGCTTACCCGCGCAGCGCTCGCGGCTCTCTAAGGAAAGACTGTTATGGCTAATTCGAAGGACCCGCCGAAAAACAGGAATGTATTTTTTGTCGGCCTCTTAAGCTTCTTCGGCGGCATCAGCCAGGACGTTTTCACGCCCATCCTGCCGATCTATTACACGACCGTCCTTGGGTTCGATAAAGCGTTCGTCGGCGTCGCCGAGGGACTTGTGACGGCGAGCAGTTATCTCTTCACGGTCGTTTCGGGGTTCTTTTCCGACAAGTTCAAAAAACAGAAGCCGATCATCTTCCTGGGATATTTTCTCTCCATGATCAGCCGCCCCCTTCTTGCGTTCCTGACCTCGGGCGCGGCGGTGCTGGGCCTTCGTTTTATTGACGGAACGGGCAAGGGCATCAAGGATCCGCCAAAGGACGTTTTGATCGCGGGTTCCGCGGAGAAAACGACGAGAGGCAGAAGTTTCGGCGTTGCACGGATGCTTGATACGCTGGGCTCCGTCGCCGGGCCGCTTATCCTTTTCGGGCTTTTGTACCTCCTGAGTGGGAGTGCATTGCTGTACCATTACATACTTCTCTTCGCCGCCGTTCCGCTCCTTATCACGCTTTTGATCCTCGTTGCGAAAATAAAAGAGGTCGGGCCCCGGGATCCCGCGCAGCCCCAAAAATCCGCGTCAAGCGCTCCACTGCCCGGGTCGTTCTACCTCTTCCTTGCCATCGTGATCCTTTTTACGCTCGGCAATTCATCCGATGCGTTTCTCATCCTGCGGGCAAAGAATCTCGGTTTAACATTGCTTGAGGTCCCGCTCGTCATCGCCCTTTTCAATCTTATCTACGCGATGTTCGCGGTTCCCTTTGGGTCGCTTTCCGACAAGATCGGCCGCGTTCCCACGATGCTCATTGGCTGGTTTACCTACGCCCTTGTCTACCTTGGGTTCGCTCTCGCCTCGCAGGCTTTCTTTGTCTGGTTTCTCTATGGGTTTTACGGCATCTACTATGCGACGAGCCAGGGGGTCGCAAAGGCCTTCCTTGCCGACATGGTGGGGTTTGAGCATCGCGGCAGGGCGTTCGGCATCTATGGGACGGCCATAGGACTGGCTACGCTTCCGGCAAGTTTTTTCGCAGGATTTTTGTGGGATAAGTTCGGCCCTCAATACCCTTTTTACTTCGGGGCAACCATCGCGGCTGTGGCGGCCATCCTTCTTTTCTCTTTCTCGAAGCGCTTACGAGGAGATCGTTCCCTTATTTGACGCCTTAATTTTGTTAGAATAAGGGTAATGCAGCCGGAAACGCGCACCTGCCAGAATTGCAAAACCCAGTTCACGATCGAGCCGGACGATTTTGCGTTCTATGAGAAGATAAAAGTTCCGCCGCCGACGTTCTGCCCCGATTGCCGTCAGCAGCGGCGGATGACGTGGCGGAACGATTATAATTTTTTTCCGCGGGAATGTGCTCTGTGCAAGAACAGGATTCTCTCTATCTACTCGCCGGACAAGCCCTTTCCGGTATATTGCCCAAAATGCTGGTGGGGCGATCAATGGGATGCCAAGAAATTCGGGAAGGATATTAATGCTGAAAAACCGTTTTTTCCGCAGTTTAAAGAATTATTGGATGCGGTCCCGGCGCTTGCCATTTTGAACGATGATGGGATTGCGAGCGTGAATTGCCAATATACCAATTATTTCGCCCTCGGAAAAAATTGTTATATGGTCATCAATTCTTGGAAAGTGGAAGAGTGCATGTACTCAGTCTGCCTTGTTGGGGCGAAAAATGCGGTGGATTGCGCGGTGCTTTTAGAGGGTGGAGAGCAGCTCTATCACGCCATAAATGTGGACGCTTCTTCCCGTTGCCGCTACGCGTTCAATTCGGCGGGGCTTCTTGATTGCGCCTATTGCTACGATTGCCGTAACTGCTCAAACTGTTTCTTGTCAATTGGGCTCCGCGGTAAGAAGTACTGCTTCAAAAACCAGCAGCATACAAAAGAAGAATACGAAGCAATCATCAAAGAATATGCGCTTCAGACATGGACGGGTGCGGAGCGGGCGCGGAAGGAATTTGAGATGTTCATCCTTCAGCATCCACGAAAATATGCCAACATTATAAACAGCGTAAATTGCAGCGGCGATTATTTGGTAAATTCAAAAAACGCAAAACATTGTTATATCACTGTCCGGGTGGAAAATTCAAAATATTTTGAGCGGGGCGATACTATTCGCGACAGCTACGATTGTTTGAGCGGGGGAGAACAAGAGCTGTGTTACGATTCAATCAATCCCGATAATTCGTACCACGCCTTGTTCACTGGTTATTGTCATAAAGATAATGACGTTATATACAGCGACAGCTGCCAATCGTCGGAACACCTTTTCGGATGCGTGGGGTTAAAGAGTGCGCAGTATTGTATTTTGAACAAACAATATGCAAAAGAAGAATATGAGAAGCTTGTTCCAATGCTGGTAAAGAAAATGGAATCGCGCGGCGAGTACGGAGAATTTTTCCCTGCCGCGCTTTCTCCGTTTTGTTATAACGAATCAGTTGCTCAGGACGAATATCCATTAGATAGGGATGCGGTGATTTCGACGGGCTTGCGATGGCAGGAAAACTTTACAAAAACGGAAGGGAAAGAAACTCTTCGGGAAGTCCCGGATGACATTAACGAGGTGCCCGATAATATCGTCCAAAGTATCTTGGCGTGTTCTCTTTGTAAACGGAACTATCGCGTGATTGAAGACGAGCTACGGTTTTATCGGCAAAACCAGATTCCTGTTCCTCGCGCCTGCTTCTTTTGCAGATTCACCCAATTATATGAAGAGCGTGGGCCTGTTCATTTGTGGACGCGCGCATGCCAATGCGGCGGAGGAGCATCGTCCAATGGCGCATATCACAATATCCAAGCTCATTTTCATGCTACGAGTTCTTGTCCAAATAAATTCGAAACATCCTATTCTTCCGATCGCCCTGAGATTGTCTATTGCGAGCAGTGCTATAACGCTGAAGTAGCGTAATATTATTTGACCTCGCGGCATTTCGCCGCTATACTTCTCCTGATATACCCCTACAGGGCTCGACCCGGGGGCAATTTACGTATTGCAAACACATGCCACACGACAAGATCATCATTAAGGGTGCGCGCGAGCATAATCTGAAGAACATCAATCTTGAGATCCCGCGGGACAAGATGGTTGTTTTTACGGGCTTGTCCGGCTCGGGGAAGTCCAGTTTGGCGTTTGATACCATCTTCGCCGAGGGCCAGCGCCGCTATATTGAATCTCTATCCGCCTACGCGCGGCAGTTTTTGGGGCGGTTGGATAAGCCGGACGTGGACGACATTGAAGGGCTTTCGCCTGCGATCTCAATAGATCAAAAGAGCCATTCGGCGAACCCGCGTTCTACCGTCGCGACGATCACGGAGATTTATGATTATCTCCGCGTGCTTTTTGCGCGTGCGGGAAAGCCGTATTGTCCGACCTGCGGCCGCGAGATCCAGAAACTTACGAACGAAGGGATCGTGGATGTGGCGATAGATATTGGGAATGAAAATAGCGGCGCGAAGGGAGCGAAGAAGAATATGGTGATCTTGGCGCCGGTGGTGCGCGGGAGAAAAGGGGAATATTACCAGATGCTTTACGATTTTTTGAACGCGGGATTTTCCGAGGTGCGCATTGACGGCGCCTATCATTCGCTCCGCGAGCGCGTGGAGCTCGGCCGCTACAAAGTGCACACGATCGAGCTTGTTGTGGACCGCATGCCCGCCGGCATCAATTTCAAAGAAAAGGACAATCGCCTGCGGCTTGCGGAAGCGATCGAGTCGGCGCTCAAATACGGGAACGATGTTGTGACGATCATTGCCGACAGGGAGGTTTCTTTGTCCGCAAAATTCACCTGTCCGCACGACGGATTTTCGTTTCCGGAGATCGAGCCGCGGTTGTTCTCGTTCAATAGCCCCTACGGCGCGTGCCCCGAATGCCACGGCCTGGGCACGAAGGAGATTTGGTCGGAAGAGGTTTGCCCCGTCTGTGCGGGGAAGCGGTTGCGCGAGGAAAGTTTGAACGTGCTCATAGACGGGAAGAACATAAACAACGCGACGGCGTTTTCCATTGAGGCGGCGTACAAATTTTTTGACAAGATGAAGTTCAAAAATGCGTCGCTTGCGGAAGTGGCCGAGGCGCCGCTCCGCGAGATCAAAAGCCGCCTGAAGTTCATGATGGACGTCGGTTTGGAATATTTGACGCTTGACCGCAAAGCGGGGACGCTCTCCGGCGGCGAGGCGCAGCGGATACGGCTTGCGTCGCAGATCGGCTCGCGGCTCGTGGGGACGCTCTATATCCTTGACGAGCCGACGATCGGGCTTCACCAGCGGGACAATGCGAAGCTTATACAAACACTTCATGACCTGCGCGATTTGGGGAATACGATCATTGTGGTGGAACATGACGAAGAAACGATCCGCAAGTCGGATTATCTGGTGGACATCGGGCCTGCGGCGGGCGTGCATGGCGGGAAAATTATGGCAGCCGGCCCGATCCCGGAAATTATCAAAGATACCAAAAAGGATTCGCTTACGCTGCAATATCTGCGCGGCAAAAAGTTCATTGAAGTGCCGGAGAAGCGGCGCACGGTGGGAACGAAGCAGGAATATTTGAAGATCCTCGGCGCGCACGCGAACAATCTGAAGGACATTAACGTTGAAATTCCCTTGCGGCGCCTGGTTGCCGTGACGGGCGTTTCGGGCTCCGGTAAATCCAGCTTGGTCTACGACGTGCTTTATAAAGCGGCCGCGGACAAATTGAACCGCGCGAATTACAAAGCGGGCGGCTATAAGCAGATGCTCGGCTTGGAATATGTGAACCGCATCATCAATATTGACCAGTCGGCGATCGGACGCACGCCGCGCTCCAATCCGGCGACGTACGTGGGCGCCTGGACGCATATCCGCGATCTTTTTGCTTCTACGGAGGATGCGCGCGTGCGCGGCTACAAACCCGGAAGGTTCAGCTTCAACGTGCCGGGCGGTCGCTGTGAGAACTGCGAAGGGCACGGCACGATCGCGATTGAGATGCACTTTTTGCCGACGGTCTATGTGAGCTGCGATGTCTGCAAGGGCAAGCGTTTTGACCGCGAAACATTGGAAGTGGAATACCGCGGCAAAAACATCTACGATATTTTGCGGATGACGGTTGAAGAGGCGGTCAAATTCTACGAGGACATCCCGTGGCTGCATGAAAAACTTACGATTTTGGAAGAGGTCGGTTTGGGATATTTGGAACTTGGCCAGTCGGCGACCACGCTCTCCGGCGGCGAGGCACAGCGCATCAAGCTTTCCGCCGAACTCGGCAAACGCGACACGCGGCGTACTTTATATTTGCTTGATGAGCCCACGACCGGCTTGCACTTCGCGGACATTGATCAATTGCTGAAAGTGTTGCAGCGGCTGGTAGACAGGGGGAACACCGTGGTGGTGATCGAACATAACCTGGATGTCATCAAAACCGCCGATTGGGTGATCGATCTCGGTCCCGAGGGCGGCGAGCGCGGCGGGCGGATCGTAGCGCAGGGCACGCCGGAGGAGATCATGCGCCGCGCCGGAAGCGCGACTGGCGAATACTTACGGAAGGTCCTGAAATAATTTGCTATAATGAATCCATGATAAAGATCGACGGCAATACTCTCTGGCGCGGCGGAGAAAAGATCGGCTCAATCGACGGCCATCGTATTTGGGCGCATGATGGCAAGAAGCTCGGCTACTTTGACGACCGGTATATCTACAGCGAAGGAGGGCACAAGCTCGCCTATGTGGAGGGCGACTATCTTATCTCCTACGGCGCCGGTGGGGACGAATCAAGGATACGCCTGGAAACAGTGAGCGAAGAAGTGGAGGGCGGCATCGCGCCCGGCATTGAAAAATGCGCGGTGTATGTGCTTTTAGGTAGTTAAAAAGTGATCAATTATAAGAAACTGCCGGAAACACCCGGCGTGTATTTGATGAAGGACGCCGCCGGCCGCGTGCTCTATGTCGGCAAAGCGGGTAATTTGCGCCGGCGGGTTTCAAGCTACTTTGAGCGGCCGCATGATGTGCGCATAGAGGCGCTCGTAGTGAAAATAAAAAAAGTTGATTACGAAAAGACCGATACGGCATTGGAGGCGCTCATCCGCGAGGCGGAATTGATCAAAACGCTCATGCCGCCGTTCAATGTGCGTGAAAAGGACGACAAAAGTTTTTTGTACATTGAGATTACGAAAGAAAAGTTCCCGCGCGTGCTTTTGGTGCGCGGGAAGGACGGCGCCGGGCAAGGCAAGCGCTACGGCCCTTTTGTGTCCGCCTCAAGCGTCCGTGAGGCGCTCAAAATTTTGCGGAAGATCTTTCCATGGAGCATGCACGATCCAGAACGCGTCGGGAAATTCGCGCGACCCTGCTTTGATTGCGAGATCGGTCTTTGTCCGGGCACCTGCGTGGGTGCGATCTCACGCGAAGAATATCTAAAAAACATCGGGCGGTTACAGTTCTTTTTGGAAGGGGAAAAGAAACGATTGCTTCAATCGCTCACGAAGGAAATGAGTGCTGCTGGCAAAAAACTTGAATTTGAAAAAGCGGAACGCCTGCGCCGGCAGATCTTCGCGCTCCAACATATCCGCGACACGGCGCTGATCGCCGATTCCGAAGTGCTTGTGCCCGCAGGGCGGGGTACAAGGAGCTATCGTATTGAGGGCTATGATATTTCAAATACCTCGGGCACGTCGGCGGTCGGTTCCATGGTGGTGTTTGAAAATGGCGAGCCGGACAAAAATGAATACCGTAAATTTAAGATCCGCAGTGTTTTCAAACCGAACGACGTAGGCATGCTCACGGAGATTTTGGAGCGGCGATTCAAGCATTTCTCCGGCGGCCGCGTTCGTGTTGGTCAGATGGGTAATGCGCACAAGGGAAGCGGGGATGTCGGCGTGCAGAATGGCTGGCGTCTGCCTGACCTCGTTTTGATTGACGGCGGCATCGCGCAGGCGAACGCCGCGCGGCGGGTGCTTTTGCGCACGGGTTTGCGGATCCCTATAGTCGGTATCGTGAAAGGTCCCGAGCGCAAGCGGAATGATATTCTCGGCGCCATTCCGAAAGGAGTGCAAAAAGCGACGCTTGTCCGCGTGCGCGACGAGGCGCACCGGTTCGCCATCGGCTATCATAAGGCCCTTCGCCGCGGCGCTTTTTTGCCGGGCCGGGAATCGCGAAAGGGATAATAAGAACCATGAAAGCGCCGAAATATAAAAATCTTTCACAGGTGGCAGGATGGCTCGCGTCCGGCAAGGTTGGCGTGATTCCCACCGACACGCTCTATGGCATCGTCGGTTCCGCGCTGCGGCGAAAAACCGTAGAGCGCATTTATCGTTTGCGCCGCCGCAATCCCCAAAAGCCAATGATCATTTTGATCGGAGATGCGCGCGCCATTGCTCGCTTTGGCGTTCAGCTTGACCGCCCAACTGCGGAGGTTTTGAAGAAGATGTGGCCGGGGAAAATAAGTGTTGTCTTGCCGATCGTGTCCCGTTCCGCCGCGCTCAAAAAATTCAAATATCTCCATTGCGGCGGCCGCTCGCTCGCGTTCCGCCTACCGCGTCCGGCATGGCTCCGCGCATTGCTCCGAAAAACCGGACCGCTCGTCGCACCAACTGCCAATCTTGAAGGCAAACCGCCCGCAAAAACGATCCGCGCGGCGAAGGAATATTTCGGCGATCGCGTGGATTTTTACGTAGACGTCGGCCAGCTTCGGGCGAAGCCCTCCACGCTTTTGGAAATAAAAAACGGGAGGACGACAGTGGTGCGGCAGGGCGCAGTGAAAATCAAAGTTTCTGCGAGTATAATGAATACACCGTTCCGATGACCAAGCTCTCACGTTCAAAACTGGAACTTTTTATTGATTGCCCGAAATGCTTTTGGCTTGATCTGAAGCAGGGGATCAAGCGGCCGCCAAGCATGCCCTTCACGCTCAACAACGCGGTGGACTTTTTGCTGAAGGAAGAATTTGATGTGCATCGCGCGAAGGGAACGCCGCATCCGGTGATGAAGAAGAACAAAATCGACGCCGTTCCATATCAGCACGAAGATCTCAATAAATGGCGCCACAACTTTACTGGAGTGCAATTCGAACACAAGCCGACGGATTTTCTTGTGACCGGCGCGGTGGACGACGTTTGGGTGAACCCGGCGGGCGAGCTCATGGTGGTGGACTACAAGGCGACGGGTGCGCGCGAGCATAAAATCTACGATTCCTATCGGCGACAGATGGAAGTTTATCAATGGCTCTTGCGGCAGAACAAATTCAATGTTTCCAACGTCGGCTATTTCGTGTTCGCGCGCGTGGACAAAGGAAAGGGTTTTGGCGAGGGTGAGGCGGCGCTCGCATTCGATCTTTTCATAGAGCCGCTCGTCGGGGATGATTCGTGGGTGGAGCAGGCGCTCATGAGCGCGCGGAAAACGCTTGATAAGCCGGAAGCCCCGGATCCCGTCCCTGCCTGCGATTATTGCAACTACCGCCGCGCCGCGGAACGGTTCTAGGACGTTTTATCTTGCGGGATTTCCCGTAATTTTGTATAACAAGCGGCAGGGAGAGGTGCCCATATGTCTATGCGTCGGTTCGAGGTGGCATTGGCCGCTGCGTTGATTTCCTTGCTGGCTGGAGGGGTCCTCAGTTTCGTTTTGGGGGCACTGAGAACGGCCTTCATTCTCTTTCGCTTCGGCCTGTTTCCAACCCAGGACGAACTGGCAGCGCCCTTCGCCATCCAGTGGTTCTTGACCGGCATGGCAACGCTCTGGGCTTACTACTCCGCCCGGACAAGCATCTACAAAAGGCGGATGCGACGAGCATGGCAGCGGCAATGACCGGTATCGCGCGGGGGTTGGGTCCGTCCAGCCCTCGCGCATCACTTTATAAATTTTAAATCTTGGCAGTATATAATCTTCTTATGGCTGTGATGCCAAAACCAATCATTCTTTCGTGGACGCATCATGCGCAGGCGAAGATGTATTTTTATAAACTGTCGCCGGCGCGGGTGCGGCGCGTGTTGAACAGCCCGAAGCGCGTGGAGGAAGGCGTGGCGCCGAAGACGGTCGCGATGATGCAGCCCGCGGCGATCAAGGCGTTTGCCGGCCGCGCGGGCGCGAAAAAGGAAGAACGCTGGACGCAGGAGATTTGGGTGATGATCCAGGATGCGAAACGGGAACGGAAAGTGATCAGTGCGTGGCGCTATCCGGGCGTGACGAAACCCCGGAGCGCGGCCGCCGTGGACGCGATGCGCAGGGAATACGACGAATTTTTGTCAAAAGGAGGCAGGTAGGGTTGTATAATATAGTAATGCTTCTTATAAGTCCTTCGTTTGAAGACAACGGGACGATCCCAAAAAAGTTCACCTGCGAAGGTGGGAACATCAATCCTGAGTTGCGGATAGAGAACGTGCCCGCCGGCGCGGAAAGTTTGGCGCTCATCATGCACGATCCCGACGCCCCGATGCCGGGCGGCTTCACGCATTGGGTGGTTTGGAACATTGCGCCCGCAACCACGCTTATCAAAGAAGAAAGCATGCCGCCCGGAGCAGCGGAGGGGCGGAACACGCGGAGCGCCGGGTACACCGGCCCCTACCCGCCGCCGGGCCACGGCGTCCATCATTATGAATTCCATCTTTATGCGCTTGATATGATGCTTGATCTTCCAACTACTTCCGGCAAGGCAAAACTCGAAGCGGCCATGCAAGGCCACATTATTGAAGAAACAAAACTTGTGGGCCTGTACGAACGCAGAAAAGCTTAAGTTGCAAAACGATCGTTTTTGTGTTCTCCTGTAATATATGGAATCAACTGACAATGATCTTGTGCGATCCGTTCTCAAAGGAGAGAAGGATGCATTTGCGGAGCTTGTGGAGCGCCACACAAGTGTGGTCTACAAATTCACGTACCGCTACTTGCGGAACGGCGAGGATGCGGAGGATGTGACGCAGGAAGCGTTCGTGCGCGCGTGGAAAAATCTCAAAAAATTCGATCCGTCAAAGAATTTCAAAACGTGGCTTTTTGCCATTGCAAAGAATGCCGCGCTCGATCTTATTAAAAAGAAAAAACCATTGCTCTTTTCGCAAATTGCCGAAGAAGAGGACCAGCTGGACGTTTTCTTCGCGCCTTATCTTGCTGCGCCGGAGCTTCCTGATGCTATTTTTGCGCGCAAGACGACGAAACTTGATATTGAACGTGTACTTACTACGCTTCCGCCCGGCTATCGGACGGTGCTTGCAATGCGGTATAACGATCAGCTGAAGTTCCGCGAGATCGCGGAGACCCTGGGCGAACCCATTGATACCGTAAAAAGCAAGCACCGCAGAGGGCTTGCGCTGCTTCGGAGGGTCATCGTGGGCGAGCCCCCCGATTCAAGTTTTGTGTAGAATTCATTGCCTGTGGGAGGTATTTGTGGTAAGATAAAGTCATGAAAAAACTAACCATGGCGATGGTGGCTTGCCTCATCGCGGTTTCTGTTTTGCCGGTCGTGTCGAATGCAGCGACGAACGCCGATCTGCAAGCGCAGATCCAGGCGCTTCTCGCGCAAATCCAACAGCTGCAGGCGCAACTGACGGCGCAGGGAGGGACAGGTACGTCGTGGTGCCATACATTTAACACCAATCTGGGCGTGGGCAGCTCGGGGGACGAGGTGACCGCGCTTCAGACGGCTTTAACGAAAGAAGGAGTCGGTGCCGAGAAAAATTGGACGAGCGGCACCTTTGACGAAGTTACCGCTTCGGCAGTAACAGGATTCCAGGAAAAATATCGGAGTGATATTCTCACTCCCGCCGGCCTCGTGAACGGCACAGGTTACGTCGGCGCGCGCACCCGCGCGAAACTGAACGCGCTGTACGGGTGCGGCGTAGTCACTCCGCCTCCGGTTGTCTGCCCTACGGTCGCAAAACTTTGCCCTGACGGCACCTATGTCAGCCCTGTTCCGCCAACCTGCCAATTTCCGGCTTGCCCGGTTTCAACTACAACTTCAACCCCGCCTTACCCCTCTCAACAGCTTACGATGATTTCGCCTGCCGGAGGAGAGCGTTGGCAAATAGGATCGCAACAGACCATAAGTTGGACGGATTCGGGTCTGAGAGACGGAGACACATACACCTTGTTTCTTACAAATGCGAATGGGGGTGCGTATGGAATTATAGGAAATGCGATTGTTCACCCGATTTACGGCAATCCTAATAGTGGATGGGTCGTGGGACGTCTTACAAACAACGCAACAGTGCCTCCGGGAGATTACTATATTCAGGTGGTAAAACAATATCAGAGTGCGGGAGGCGTCTATATTCAAAGCAAGGCGTTCACGATTGTGGCGGCAACCGCCACCCAGCATGGGTCCCTGAATGTTTCGGCGGATCCGATCCAACCTTCGAGCGGCCAGGTGGTGATGGGCTCAACCGGCGTCGCGCTTGCGGCATTCCGTCTTACTGAAACATCCAATGTTGAATCGCTTAAAGTGACCGATCTTACCGTGACGGATTATACGGCGTCGAACAACACCGCTGCCTTTAGTAATCTTACGCTCTCGAGCGGGGGAACGGTGCTGGGCACGGCGGGCGCGCCGACGCGCCTTGCGAACGGCAGCTACGCCTATCAGTTCCATTTTCCGACGCCTGTCGTTATCCCACAAAGCAACTCGGTTTCATTTGTGCTAAGAGGAGATGTGGTGCCATGGATTGCTCTTAATCCAAACGACAACGGCGTGCATCAATTCGAGATCATCAATTCCTCGGACGTGACAGCGCTCGGAACCGCTTCGAACATTGCGGCCAACGTGAACATCTCAAATGCGAACGGCAATGGCGTCGCCGTCTTGCGTAGCACATTGAGTCTGGTCGTCTCTCCTTCCGGAGCAACGTCGAATCGCACGCCTGTGAGCGCCGACGCGCTTGGCACGATTATGTTAACCGCCAACCCGGCCGGTCCTGTTGCGCTTGGCCGCTTGACCATTACCTTCCAGGGTTCGGGATTATCATCGAACGCCAATGGGTTTTTGCAGAGCGTCCAGCTGATTGACCAGAACGGAGGAAATATTGGGGTTCCTGTTGGATTCTCGGTCAATGGGACGGCGGCCACGTGGGACCTCAGTAATTATCAAATCCCTGCCGGTGTACAATATTATTTCCAGTTGCGGGCAAACAGTACCTTGCTTCAGGGTTCTGCGCCGATCACCTTGTCCGCCGCGATCAAGAGCCCCGTTGACCTGACCTATGCTGATGCTTTGGATCCGTATGCGACGCGAGGCCTGACGATCCCAGCCGGTTTCCCATTCGTCATCAACTCGGTGAGCTATTTGGGCGGGACCCCGCAGGCTATGGGAGTGAGTCCCGCATCGTTGAGTTTTACCGCCTCGTCCAATGCCATCAACAATCCTTCTCCTGCGAGTTCTCAATTAATGCTTACCAATTATCCCAACACCGGCGTTACCGTTACAAAGACCTACACCAGCCCCTTGCCGTCCGGAGCCGATTGGCTTTCGATTGGTGCTTTGACCGGTTCGGGCACGACCAAGACGATCACCGTTACACCGCAGCCATGGAACGCGCCAGCCGGTCTTAGCCCTGGCACCTACACGGCGTCTATCGCGATCAGCGCGAATGGCCAGACCATCACGGTGCCGGTGACGCTGACGGTGACGTCGTCGCCGGTTCAGCCGGTTCTCTCGGTCAGTCCGGCGTCGTTAAGCTTTACCGTCCAGCAGGGCGCGACTTCCGTGCCGTCGCAGTCATTGTCGGTTTCCCTTTCCTCTGGTGCGAGCGATATAAAAACCAGTGTCAGTTACGGATCGGGGAATGGCTGGCTAACTGCGAGTGCGACAACGGGAGTTTCCGCCGGTGTCCCGGGGAACGTTGTAGTCACGGTAAATCCAACCGGCTTATCGGCAGGAAATTATGCTGCGACAATTTCCGTGAGCGCGTTTGGTGTCGCAATTTCAGTCCCCGTAACGCTTACCGTATCGGCGCAACCAAAGCCAAGCGTAACCCTGAATGGCGTCCAGGGTTACAACCCGACGACAGGGGCATACACGAATAACACCGCCCTTGCGAGCACCTACCTCGTCCTCTATGGCACTTTTGGTTCCTCGCTGCTCAACGCGGTTCCTACCAGAGCGCCACCCAAATCAACGTGTCCCTCGCGGGCATTGCGACAGGCTCCCACACGGTCGCGGTCTCGACCCCCTATGGTATGACCAACTCATTACCCTTCACGGTGACGAACGCAGTGACCGCGCCGTCCCCGGTTCTGAACGGCGTCCAGGGCTACAACCCGACAACGGGGGCGTACACGAACAACACCGCCCTTGCGAGCACCTACCTCGTTCTTTATGGCACTTTTGGTTCCTCGGGCAACGGGGTTCTGATCGACGGCAGCGCCGTGTCCGCCTCGGCTGTGACTTACCAGAGCGCCACCCAGATCAACGTGTCCCTCGCGGGCATTGCGACAGGCTCCCACACGGTCGCGGTCTTAACCACGACCGGCACGACCGGCTCCTTACCCTTTACGGTGACGGCCTCCGGCGGTGGCGAACCAGATGGCGGACGTTCTCCAATCCATGAAAGGAATTTTGCAGTCCTTAAGCCAGATGCTGCAATAAATCCGTTGCTCTTACGGAGCACGAAGTAAGCGCTGCCTCAATTTGAGGTGAGTTCCGGCGGCGCGCACCTAAGAAAGCCGCTTGTTCGTATTCATTACTAATGGAAGACGGGATATTCAAAGAGATTATTTTGGGAGCAGATGCGGACATGCCTGCGCCGCCTACGGGACTTGCAAAGAAAATTTTGCTCCGCATTGAGCGGGAAGAGCGCCGGCGATTTTTGACGAGAACCGTGGCGCTCGGCGCGGCCCTTGCGGGTTCCATGGCGCTCGTCGTCTATGGCGGGGTTGCCGTGGCCGCCGATGCTTCGCGTTCCGGCTTCATTTCCTTTGCGTCGCTTTTCTTTTCGGATTTTTCGGCGACGATCGCGAGCTTTTCGGACTTCATCTTTTCCGTCGTCGAATCTTTTCCGGTGTTCTCCGCCGCCCTGCTTCTCTCGGGAGTTTTCTTTGCGATATGGTCCGCAGCCGCGTTTGTTGACGAGATGGCCTTGCTGCGCCGGCATACTTTTCATCTTTCCTCTTGATTAAAAAATCATGAAAGAACTCTTGCATTCTTCGAAGATCAGGGCGATCCTTTGGATACTGGGAGGCATAATCGTATTATTTATTGTGTTCGGCGTTGGTGCCATGGTGGGACATCGACAAGCGGCCTTCCTGGGCCGCTTCGGGGATAATTATTACCGAAATTTTTATGGCGGCCCTATTGGCCATCCATCCTTCAATATGCACGGGGTGGCAGGCGAAGTGATCGATATTTCCAGTTCGTCGCTGTCGGTAAAAGATTTTGACGGTGACGAGCATTCGGTTGCCATATTTCCGGATACGGCGATCCGTGAAGACAACCGAATGATCACGATGGGTGACGTGCGGGCCGGCGACATGATTACGGTGATCGGATCGCCGAACGGGGCGGGGCAGATCGAGGCAAGGTTCGTTCGTGTATTTGAAGCATCGTCGTCCATGCCGCTTCCGCCGCCCTTTCCCGGCACAAGCTTCAATTAATAAAACAAACTATCATGTTCTCAAAATTACGTCGGACGGTTCGCGCGCATAAGATCGTTTCGCTCGTAGTGCTTCTCCTTGTGGCGGGCGGCGGATATTATTGGTACACCTCGGCGCAGAGCACGGTCACCGTGACCAAATATGTTGTGGAGGATGCGACGACGGGGACCGTCATTTCCTCGGTCACGGGAAGCGGACAGGTGCAGGCGGTCACCTCTATCGACATCAAACCCCAGGTAACGGAGACCGTGAACCGGGTGTATGTGAAGGTGGGCGACCGTGTGGCGGCGGGTCAGTTGCTCGTGCAACTGGACACCGTGAACGAGGGGAAGTCGGTGCAGCAGGCGCAGCTTTCCTTGCAATCGGCGCAGCTTTCCCTCGCGAAGCTGCAACAGGTTGCGACGACAACGCTCCTTTCGGACCAGAATGCGGTAACGATGGGCGAAGAGAGCCTCTCGAGCGCATCAACGACGCTTGCAAAAGATTATCAGGGCGGCTTTGACGCGCTTTCTTCCGCGTTCGTTGATTTTCAAACCACCATGGCGGGACTCCAGGGTTTTGTTACGGGGAACGATATCAACAAGTCGCAGAACGACCCGGACGCGTACGTGAGTCTTATGCCGAGCTACCTGCAGGTAGGTACGGTGCCGTATCGGGATGCCATCGTGTCAAATTACAGTGCTGCGGCTGCGGCGTATACGGGGAACCTTGCCGATTACCATGCGGCGAACCGCAATGCGGACCCGGCGGCGCTTGATGCGCTTTTTTCCGAGACGTACCATACGGCGCAGGCGATCAGTGATGCCGTGAAGGCCGTAAAGGGACTTTTGGATTATGTGACGAACAATTATCCCAAGAATGCCGGACTTGCCCAGCTGCCTGCCATCACGACCACGTTCCAAACTAATTTCGGAAATTATGCGAGCACCGCAAGCGGCGACGTATCGAATATTGCGGGGGTGATGAATACCGTTGCGAACGATAAGAATTCATTGAACAACGCACAGCTTTCTTTGAATGAGGCGAGCACCACGCTTGCGGCGCTCGTCGCCGGGCCGAATCCGCTTGATGTCCAATCGCAGCAGATAAGCATCCAAAATGCGCAGATCGCACTGCAGAACGCGGAGCAGAATCTTTCTTATTGTTCCCTGAAGGCGCCCATCGGGGGCATTGTCTCCGCCGTTCCCGCGATCGTAGGGGTGACGGTTCCCTCGCCTGCGGTGAGCATGGTGACGCAGGGGAAGCTGGCCCAAGTGACATTGAACGAAGTAGATGCGGCGAAGGTGGCGCTTGGCGACAAAGCGACGCTTACTTTTGATGCCCTCCCCGATCTTTTGCTTGCGGGCCAAGTATCTGAAATAGATGCCGTGGGGACGGTGAGCCAGGGAGTGGTGAATTATAACGTGCAGGTGGCCTTTGAGGAGGCATCGGGGACGACGAGCCAAGTAAGACCGGGCATGAGCGTAACGGCGAACATCGTTACGGCGGCGCACCAGGACGTGATTGCGGTCCCGAATGCGGCGGTCACGACGCAGGGCGGTGCGAGTTATGTTCTTGAACCTGCGTCGCCCGTCGCGAGTTCCGTGATCGCGACGAGCGCTACGGGCGGCGTACAACTTGCCGCAACCAAGCGCGTGCCGGTAACCATCGGATTGACCAATGATACGCTCACAGAGATAACATCCGGCGTGAACGTGGGGGACCAGATCATCGTGCAGACCATAAAGACGTCGGCGAGTACGGCATCAACCGCATCCACCGGCGGCACGAGTGCGTTGCGTCTCGGCGGTGGACTTCTTGGCGGCGGCGGACCATCTGGACGATGAAGAAGATCATTGAGTGCGAAGACATCAGGAAGACCTATCATACCGGCGGCATAGACACCGAAGTTCTAAGGGGCATCACCTTTTCGATCGACGAGGGGGAATTCGTGGCCATTATGGGGCCGTCGGGATCGGGGAAATCGACGCTCATGCACATTTTGGGCGCACTTGATACGCCGACCGGCGGGCAATATTTTCTTGGCGGCCGGGATATCGCAAAGCTTTCGGATGACGAGCTCGCCGACATCCGCCGGGAAAAAATAGGGTTCGTGTTCCAGGCGTTCAATCTTTTGCCGCGCACGACGGTATTGCGCAATGTTTCTTTGCCGCTTATCTACGAAGGGGTTGCCAAGGAAAAACGGGAAACGATCGCCGCGCAAGCGCTCCGCGATTCGGCGTTTCCCGAAGAATTTTGGCAGTATCATTCAAACCAGCTTTCCGGCGGCATGATGCAGCGCGTGGCGGTTGCGCGGTCGCTCGTGAACAATCCGGCGCTGATCCTTGCCGACGAGCCGACGGGCAACCTGGATTCCAAAACCGGCGAGGTAGTATTGCATACGTTCCAGGGGCTCAATAAGCAACACGGCAAGACCATCATTTTGATCACGCATGAGGAATATGTTGCCGAACATACCGACCGCATTATCCATATCCGCGACGGAGCTATTTTGAGCGACGAGAAGAATCACCGTAAGCGCGTCGCGCGGCACGAAAAAGAACTGCAATAATACTCATCTATGACTACGCAAGATTTATTCGAAGAAACGTACGGCGCCGTGACCGTGAACAAAGTGCGGTCGGGGCTTACGATGCTCGGCATCGTGATCGGCATCGCGTCCGTGATCGCGCTCCAGGCGATCGGCCAGGGCGCACAGAGTTCCATCCAGGCGAGCATCCAATCGATCGGGTCCAATCTGCTGCTGGTGATGCCTGGTACGCAACGCTCCATTGGATCGACCGTGAGCGCGGGGCGGGGGAGCGCGCAAACGCTCACGCCGGACGATGCGACCGCGATCGGGCAGCTTTCGGGCGTCGCGGCGATCTCGCCCGAAGTGAGCGGGCGGTACCAGGTGCTCTACCGCGGCACGAACACCAATACGAGCGTACTCGGCGCCGTTCCCGCGTACACGCAGGTGAGAAATATTCAAGTAGCGCAGGGCGTGTTCGTTACCGACGCGGATGTCGCCGCTTCAAGCCGCGTGGCGGTGATCGGCCCCACGGTCATGCAGGATCTTTTCGGCACCACGAACGCGACGGCGACGCCGGATATGGCGATCGGGACTACGATCCGCATTAAAAACATTGATTTCAAGGTGGTAGGGGTCATGGTGTCCAAAGGCGGCAGCGGTTTCAATAACCAGGACAATATGATCTACGTGCCGCTCACGGCCGCGCAGCATTTTCTTGTGGGCAACGTTTCCTACGTGACCGAGATTGATGTTCAGGCGCAGGACCAGCAATCCATGACGCAAGTGCAGAGCGACATTACGAATTTGTTGCTCGCACGGCACAATATCTCCGATCCCACGTTGGCCGATTTCAACGTGCTGAATCAGGCGGACATCGTGGCGGCGGCGTCGTCCGTCACGGGCACCTTCACGACGCTCCTCGCCGCGATCGCCGGCATCTCGCTTCTCGTCGGCGGCATCGGCATCATGAACATGATGCTCACCACGGTCACCGAGCGCACGCGCGAGATCGGCCTCCGCAAGGCGATCGGCGCGAAAAAGAAGGATATCACGACGCAATTTCTTGCCGAGTCCGTCATGCTTACATTCAGCGGCGGTTTGGCAGGGATCATCCTTGGGTGGATTATTGCATCCCTGGTTACGTATTTTACGTCCATCGCGACAAGCATTTCGTTGAGTTCCATCGTTCTCGCTTTCTGCGTTTCGGCGGCGATCGGCATTATTTTCGGCTACTATCCCGCGCGGCGTGCGGCAGGGTTGAGTCCCATCGAAGCATTGCGCTATGAATAATATTCAAAAGGTCGTAGATGTAATCCAATAAAAAATTAATGAAGAAAAAATATCTGGTGCACGTTATTTGGCTCGCAGTCGCTATCATTGCCTTTGCGGGTGGCATGTACTATGGGAAATCAACGGCGTCATCTTCGCTCGCGGGACGCACGGGCAGCTTCGCAAGTTCCACGCGCAGCGGGTTCGGCGGTCGGGGGAATGCGGGTGGTGGCGGGTTCGTGACAGGACAAATCGTTTCCAAGGACGCGCAGAGCCTGACGGTGCGGCTCCCGAACGGCAATTCGGAGATCGTGTTCTATTCCAGTTCTACTTCGGTCATCAAGCCGTCACCGGCATCGGTAAGCGATCTTACGACAGGCACAAATGTTGTGATCGGCGGAACGCAAAATACCGATGGCAGCGTGACGGCGCAGACCATCCAGGTACGGCAACCCGGCGTGCCCGGCGGCGGCGGTCCAAATGGGCAGTGAACCAGTTGATTTTTTTCTGCCACCGCGCCATAATAGTTAAGTAATCTAACTATTGTATATGCCTTCGGAAAACGTAAAAATCATTTCTTTGCTTTTTAACATCGGCCGCCGGATGCGGGACGAGAAAAGCAAATGTTCCATGCTGCATTTCCAGACGCTGCGCTATGTGCAGGGAAAAGGGCGGCCGTTCATGCACGACGTGGCGCGGTATCTTTGCGTGACGCCGCCGGCGGCGACCCTGCTCATTGACTGCCTTGCAAAGGAAAAGCTTTTGGTCCGTTCGTTCAACAAAAAAGACCGGCGGACGGTGCGGGTGGCGCTTACCAGGCAGGGGAAGACGTTCCTTGCGCGGGGCGTCCGGGAAAAAATGAACAAGCTCAAAAACCTGTTCGCCGTCCTTACTTCCAAAGAACAGGCGGAACTTATCATGCTTTTGGAAAAAGTTTTGAAGGAAAATCACTGAACATGCCGATCGCCCTTGTTCTTAGCGTCCTTGTGCTGCAGATTCTTTTGATCTTTACCCATCTTGCGGTATATGCGGTCGCTGCGGCGGCATTCGGCATCGGCGGGCTGCTCTTTAAAACGATCTTTGTCGTTCTTGCGTTTACCTTTCTTTCCGCATCGCTCCTGGCCCACGCTTACAAGGGGAAGTTCTTTGATTGGTATTATGCCGCCGCTGCTTACTGGTTCGGCCTCGTGAGCTTCCTTTTTGGGGGCGCCGTCGCGTTCTTTTTTATCGCAAAGGTGCTTTATTCTTTCAACTATTATGTTTCGCCGGCTCTTCTTGCGGGCGTTCTTTTTGGCTTTTCCTTTTTTCTTCACCTTTATGGAACGTGGAAAAGCGGTCGGGCGGAGATCACGCGCATTGACATAGCCATGCCGGGTCTTCCCGAAGCATGGCGAACAAAGAAGATCGTTTTCGTAAGCGACTTTCACCTTGGGAAGGTGTGGCGAAGGGAATTCACGGAGAAAGTGGCGGGAAAGATCCGGGCGCTCGCACCCCACGCGGTTTTTATCGGCGGCGATCTCTACGACGGCGTTGCGTGCGATCTTAAAGACGTGATCGAGCCCCTGCGATCGCTCCGCCCTCCGCACGGCGTATATTTCATCACCGGCAACCACGAATATTTCTTGTCGGATATCGCCCCGGCGCTTGCGGCCATCCGCAATGTCGGCATACGGATATTAGAAGACGAAAGGGTGGACATTGACGGCATTTCGGTGATCGGTGTGAGCGATAAGAGCGACAAAGATACCGCTCACCGCGAGGATCATTTCAGAAAAATACTCAATTTAAAGCGTTTGAAAACACGGAACCATGAAGAAAAACACTTTGAGAAAAGACTCAATGGAACGGGAGCGCAGGGGGACCAGCCGACTATTCTTTTGAAACACGAACCGGATTATCTTGAAATTGCGAACGAGGCAGGCATCGCATTGGGACTTTTCGGTCACACGCATCACGGCCAAATATTTCCCCTCAACTATCTTACGTGGCGGATCTATCATGGTTTTGATTACGGATTGCATCGCGTGGGCAACATGCAGACCTATACCTCAAGCGGGGTGGGCACGTGGGGTCCGCCCTTGCGGCTCAACACAAAATCGGAGATCGTGTTGATCACACTGCGGTAGCCACACACAAAACAAGTATTTGAAACGAGTACTCGGAAGGGCTCGTTTCAAATACTTGTTTTGTGTGTGGCTACAGTTCGTTTATGTTTTTCTTCTTCGGATTCGGCGCGGACATGAGAAGTAGGAGTAGTACAAAGACGGTCAGGGACATCGTGGGGATTGTAACGTAGCCGTATTCTATGAAATAAATGATCGTGCAGCTCACGCCGGTTATGGAGCAGGGGACGATGGACGTCCCGCCGAACTGGATGAAGGTGTGATAGAGGGCGATGAGCGCGCCCACGCCCGAGAGGACGCTGCAATGCAAGCGCATATTTTCGTCTTTCTTGAGGAACGCGGTAAAGAGGAGGACGGTCTGCGGGTAGAGAAAGATCCGCTGCCACCAACAGAGATCGCATGGCGCGAATCCGGCGATTGCCGAGTAGAACAAGCTGCCACCGGTCGCGGCGAGCGCGGCAAGGAACGAAAGAAAGATCGCCCGTTCGCCGAAAAAGTCGGCTATTTGTCTTCCCCGCCCGTGCCGCTTGAGCGGCGTCACGAGCAACAGGAGCAGTGCGACGGCAAAAATGTCGGCGAGAAGCGTAAAGAAAGAAAGAATATTGGTGATACTTTGAACAAAAGGGGTCATGTGCGCCAAAAATTAAGTGCTCGTAGGCAAGGGGCAGCCGGTTTTGTCGGAAAGCGTCTGAAGCGATTGTTCGCCGGTAGAGCTTGAGCCGTCGGGGAAGTACCAGGTCGGGTATTCCGTGATATTTTTATTGATGCAAGCCTGTGTTTGTCCCGATGCGTCGGATGCGGAGCATTCTACGTACGGAAGATATTGTGCGGCGTCCCCGAATTCACGCTTTTGGCTCTGGCAATGCGGGCACCAGAAAGCGCCGTAAAAAGTGGTCGAGGTATTCGCGATGCACTTGGCGAACCCTTGGTATTTCCCGGCCGCCGGCGGAATATTCCTTACGTAAAGGAAAGCAGAGATGGCCATTGCGACCGCGATGAGGACCCAAAATGTGACGCGCTGTTTCTTTTCTTTGTTCATGTGTATGAGAAAGCATAGCACATACGCCAGAATATTTCTAACTTACTTACGGTATACTTAATGATGTCGGTATTTTTTAGGATCATGCCCCAGACATTACGTAATAAGTTGATCTTCCCAGCGCTGCTGCTCCTGGGGTTTTTAGGAATTGCCTTGCCGTTTGTCTCCCATGCCGCGATCTACAACGCGACCAATCTTTTGGGGCAAGTGGATGTGAACAGCAACCCCATTTGGACCAAAAAGACAGCGAACAACAGCCCCACCGCCCCCAACGCGCTCGGATTTAACTCCCCGCACAACGTGGCCGTGGATACCACGAATAGCCGCCTCTTTGTGTCCGACGACGGGAACAACCGCATACTCGTGTTTCCTCTTGACGCGAACGGCAATCTCGTCTCAAGCACGCCCTCGTACGTTCTCGGTCAGGCAGACTTCGTCTCGAAGGCACTAGACGCTACGCCGAGCGGGCTCTTTTCCCCTGAAAGCATCGCCTATGATTCAGCCAATGACCGCCTTTTTGTGGTCGACCGATTCCACAGCCGGGTGATGGTCTTTAATGTCGCGACATCGACCATTACAAACGGCGAGAACGCCCTCTTTGAACTTGGCCAGACAAACTTCACCTCAAGCACCGGGGCCACCGCCCAGAACGGACTCAAGAATCCTGTCGGCGTGGCCTACGATTCAGTAAATTCCCGCCTTTTCATCAGCGACGCAGGCAACAACCGCGTGATGGCCTTCTCTGTCCCTGCGAACGCCACGAGCGGCGTGAACGGCGAGAATGCCCTCTTCGAACTCGGGCAGACGAACTTCGCTTCAAGCACCGCGACTACCACCGCGAGCGGCCTTAATAGTCCTAACGGCACCGCCTATGACCCGACGAACAACCGCCTTTTTGTAGCCGACAAAACAAACAACCGCGTGATGTCCTTCACCGTCCCTGCCAATGCCACGAGCGGCATCAATGGCGAGAACGCCGACTTTGTGCTTGGCCAGACGAACTTCACCTCAAGCACCGGGACCAGCACCCAGAGCGGACTCCACGGACCCGCAGGCATCTTCTATGACTCGGCGAACAACCGCCTTTTTGTTCCTGATTCTGTTACCAATGCCCGGGTTGTGTCCTTCACCGTCCCTGCCAATGCCACGAGCGGCATCAATGGCGAGAACGCCGACTTTGTGCTCGGCCAGATGAACTTCACCTCAAGCACAGCCTCTACCACCCAGAACAGACTTAATGGTCCCTCTGGCACCGCCTATGACTCAACGAACAACCGCCTTTTTGTAGCCGACGCAGGCAACAACCGCGTGATGGCCTTCGCCGTCCCTGCGAACGCCACGAGTGGTGTGAACGGCGAGAACGCCTCATTCGCCATCGGCCACTATGACCTATCCGGCGCGCTCGCGACGGCCTCCTTTGTGAATGGTATCGTGGACGACGGGTTTCTCGTCAATGCCCAAGGGTTCGACAGTTTGAGTAATACCGTTCTTGATACGATCAACCATCGTCTCTTTGTTTCAGATTCGTATTTAGATAATTTCCGTATTCTTGTTTTCCCCCTGGACAGCGCCAACAATATCACGACTACCACCGCCCAGTATGTCCTCGGCGCCTGCAATTTCACAACCGCCGGGAGCGGCGCCGTCACATCGAGTACTTTTCAACAGTCCAATCTCGCTTACGACAGCGTAAATTCCCGCCTCTTTGTTTCGGATGGACACGATAACCGCGTCCTCGCCTTCAACGTAGCGACCTCTACCATCGCGAACTGCGAAGGAGCGACGTTCGTGCTCGGGCAGGCGGATTTCGTTTCAAATGGCTCTGCTGTCGCCCAGAACAAATTTCACGGGTCCGACGACGTTGATTACGATTCCGTAAATTCCCGCCTTTTCGTGGCCGACGAAACAAACAACCGCGTGATGGCTTTCAGCATCCCCGCGAATGCCACGAGCGGCATCAATGGCGAGAACGCCCTTTTTGAACTCGGTCAGACAAACTTCGTCACAAGCACCGCGGCCACCACCCAAAGCGGGCTCCATGCTCCTACCGGCGTGGCCTACGATTCGGTGAACGCCCGCCTTTTCGTTGATGACTCTGGCAACAGTCGCGTGATGATCTTTGCTGTCCCTTCGAATGCCACGAGTGGCGTGAACGGCGAGAACGCCCTCTTTGAGCTCGGCCAGACGAATTTCACCTCAAGCACCGCGGCCACCACACAGAGCGGGCTCAACAATACCGACGATGACACCTATGATACAACGGGCAATCGGCTCTTTGTCGCTGACCACGACAACAATCGCGTGACGATCTTCACTGTCCCTGCGAACGCTACGAGCGGTTTCAATGGGGCGAACGCACAGAACAACATAGGCCAGGCTGCCTGGACCACCAATGCTTCCGGCACCAGCCAGAACGCGTTTATCGCGCCCGAGTCCTCCCACGCCTACGACCCGGTCAACAACCGACTGTATATCTATGAGGCTAGTGGCTACCGTGTCCTCCAATTCAACTTCATCCACATCACGACCGCCTCGTTCCCCTCAAGCACGGTGGGCTTCGCATATTCCCAAACTATCGCTGTCACCTCCACCCAGGGAACCTCCCAGACCTACAGCATCGCCTCCGGCACATTACCCGCAGGATTGTCGTTGAACTCCGCAACAGGCCTCATCTCGGGCATACCCACGGTTGCTACGACGACCACCGTTACCATAGAAGCCGACGACAATTTTGATACCGGCCCCTTCTTTGACCTAGCGACGTATACCATGGGGAGCGTAAACGGGACGTCCTCTGCGCCCCAATCCCTCACGGCCTCATCAAGCGACACCCAGGTCTTCCTCGCCTGGAGCATTCCCGCCACGAACGGTGGCTCTGCCATCACCGATTACCTTCTTGAATACAAAGAAACGGCGAATCCTCTCTGGCGCAGTTTTGTCCATGCTGCCACCACCTCCCTCTCTATTATCGTTACGGGCCTCACGAACAACACACCGTACGATTTCCGCGTTTCCGCCGTGAACAGCATTGGCACCTCTTCTCCTTCTTCCCTGGTCTCCGCCACGCCAGTTTTCCCCGCTCCCAATGCGACCGTCGGCGTCGGCGCGAGCTACGCGGCGCCGCCCGGCGGCGGTGGTTTGCCCACGCTCCTCGCAACCGCCCCCCTTGCGACCACCACCGTTTCCACCTCTTCTCTCCTTGCCCAGCTCCTCTCCCTCTATCAAACCCTGCGTGCACTGCAGCAACAGCTTGGCCTTCCCCTCACGCCCATCCCTGCCTATCTCATGAATCTGTCCACCAGCACCACCACTGCCCAAGCCATTTCCTCGTCCACCACCCCCTATCTCTTCTCCCGCAATCTCTCCCTCTGGAGCCGTGGCTCCGACGTCCAGGCCCTCCAGGAGTTCCTGATCCAACAAAACGCCGGCCCTGCCGCCGCACAGCTCAAAACCCACGGCGCGACGACCGTCTTTGGCCCCCTCACCTACAACGCTCTCAGAGAATTCCAGAAGCACGCAGGCATCACCCCTGCGGCAGGGTACTTTGGCCCCAAGACCAGGGCGTATGTGAAGACGCGGTTGTAATCCGTTTTATATAATGAAACTATGACCTTTATATTCCGATCACCGGACCGGGAATATCTGTTGATCATCGTCGTTGCGTTCGCGCTCATCATAAATCTTTTCTTCCCTGCTTTTTCTGCGGCAGGAATTGTTTTGTGGATCGCCGCACTTTTTGGGGCGCTTCCTACCGTAGGGGCGGCAGCTAGTGCACTCTATCGGCGCAAGGTCACCATAGATACCTTTAATGTTTTTGCGCTGGCGATCTCTTTCGCGACGCGCGAGATCCGCTCCGCGGCGTTTATCGTGCTCATGCTTACGTTCGCGTATTTGCTTGATTGGTATACGGAGTCGCGTACTGAGAATGCGGTCGCGGAACTTCTGCGCTTGAAGCCGGAAAAGGCGCGGCGGCTCAAAAAAGACGGCGCAAAAGGGGATATGGTGGAAGAGGTCCGCGCGGACGATATCAAAATGGATAATATTCTTCTCGTGCAGGACGGGGATCGCGTTCCCGCCGACGGCGTGATCGTATTTGGCAACGTGCTCGTGAATGAATCGTCCGTAACGGGTGAGTCGGTGCCCGTCCCGAAGCGTGAGGGCGATCGTTTGCTCTCCGGCACACTCATCGAGTCCGGAACGGCGAAGTTCAGGGCGACGGGCGTCGGCAAAGATTCCACGCTTGAGCGGATGGCGGGGCTGATCCGCGAAGCGCAGAAGAACAAATCGCGCTCCGAGCGGCTTGCGGACCGCTTCGCGGCCATTTTCCTTCCCATCGTATTGGTATTTGGTCTCGGCGTGTATATTGTGACGGGAAATATTTTGATGACCGCTGCGCTTTTCCTTGTTGCGTGCGCCGACGATATGGCGGTGGCGATTCCGCTCGCGGTGACAGCCGCTTTAGGCAGGGCGGCGAGCCGCGGGGTCGTTGTGAAAGGCGGCGAGTGGCTGGATGCGCTCGGCAAAACGCGGACGCTCGTGCTTGATAAGACCGGCACGCTCACCTATGGTTCGTTCGCATTGCGCGACGCAGAAATCGTGAAGGGCATTTCGCCGGATTTATTCTGGCAATCGGTCGGCGTGGCGGAAAAATTCTCCGAGCATCCTGTCGGCCGCGCGATCTTCAAAGCGGCTTTGGAAAAATTGACGGACGTTGCGTCCCGATCGGCTCTTCCCGATCCCGACGAAGTGAAAATCCACAGGGGCAACGGCATTTGGGTGCGGTATGGCGGTGCGAAGCGAATTGAAGTGGCGATCGGCGACGAAGGCATGTGCGCCGATCTTGGCCTTCGCGTGGAGCCGCTCGCGAAGAAGAAGCTGAAAGAAAAGAAGGAACGCTTCGGCGGGACCACGGTGCTTGTCGCGATCAATAAAAAATGCGCGGGATTGATCACAGTTGCGGACGTACCCCGCGAGGAGGCGGCGGAGAGCATGCGCGCCCTGCGGAAACTGGGCGTGCAAAATATTACGATGTTTACGGGCGATAACGAAGCTGTTGCCGCGGCGATGACCAAAAAGCTCGGCCTTGCTTCTTACAGCGCTTCAATGTCGCCGGAAGAAAAACTGCGAAAATTGGAAATGCTTCTCAAAGATAGCGGAAACAGGGCCGTTGCCATGGTGGGGGACGGCATAAACGACGCGCCGGCCTTGGCGCGGGCGGACGTCGGCATCGCGATGGGAAACGAGGGCGCCGCGGTCGCCGTAGAGGCGGCGGACATCGTCGTCTTGACCGACAACCTTGCGCGCATTCCCGAAATGGTTTCGCTCGGGCGCCGGACCGCATCCGTCATTAAGTGGGACATGGTCATCTGGGTCGTTTCGAACGCCGTGGGATTTGCGCTCGTTCTCACCGGCTTCGCCGGTCCCGCCATCGCCGCATTCTATAATTTTGCGACGGACTTTTTGCCGTTGATCAACTCTGCGCGGCTGTTCCGGCGATCATCTTCGTCGTAAGCGCCGGTTCGGTGTTTTGTACAATGACGTCGAAGTTCAATCTTCCGATGACCTGGCCACTCGGGGTTTCCACGTTCACGCGCCACGAGCCCGCCGTGATCGCGGATTTTTCCGAAAAGGTCCGATAGCCCCCGTCGCGGCCGCCCGCAACGGAAAGAGGAATGCGGCTCTGCGTAACCCACGCCTTGCTTGCCTCGTCGTAATATTGCCATTCGTGCACGACATCCGTGTTCAGGGCGGTAGGGGAGAAAACGGCCGTATACGCGTAGAGCGGGTCGCCCGCTACGATATGCACGGTCTGGTTCAGGGCGAAAAAGCGCGCAAGGAAGCCGACGGAGGCCAATGGTCCGCCTCCGTTTTGGTATTCATCTATTACCGTGTAATTGCCCGGGCCGTTCGCGATGATCGAATGGTAAACATCGGCGTCTTTGAGGGAAAGGGGAAGCGGCGGGATAAGATTTGAAAAATAGAGACCATTCACAATGGCCGCGACGACGACCACGGAAAAGAAAACCGCCCAGCCGCTCCAGCCGGCGAAGCGTTCGCGGGAAAAACGCGCGAGAATATTAATAATGATGCTGATCGCGGCCAAACTCACGACACCGCTTATCAAAAATATCTCCGTACCGATCTTATGGAAGAGGATGGGCATCAGATAAATGGCGAAGGAATAAAAAGAAAGGAAGAGAAGCGCCACCTGGAACGAGAGCCGCGCATACCGGCGCTTCAGGGATTCATTCGCAATAAAGGCGAGCGCGAGGATAAGAAGGAATGGCCAGCTCGTCGCGAGCGTGCCGCTGCGGAAATAAAACACGAGATAGGTGGAAAGGATGCCGCCAAAAAAGAATTGCATGACATTTACGAGCCAAAAGTGCAGGCGGTGCGGGTCCGCCTCCGGCTTTTTCCCGTCCGGGCTCGCGGTATTATCCAAAAGGTTGATCCAGACCGCGCAGATCGTGACGATCGCAAGATGCCCCACGACCCAGATATTATCCAAGAAAACATCAATGCGGCGGAGCGTTACGGCGTCAAAAATGAAGCCGCCGATGAGCGAGAAGGAAGAGAACGGCCGCTCAAAACGCGCATACCAATTCCGCGCGCGGGCGAAAATTGAAGTTTTTGTTTCCGGCATTATATTCATTTATAGTATACCCCCTAAAAGTACTGCGCCCCGTTCCGGAAGTCCGGCGCGGGGCGCATGATTGGCTGTTTCTGCTTGTGGGACCGGACTATGCTTCGGGTGCCGGTTCTTCGGCTGACGGTTGTTGCGGTCCCGCCGCCGGCTCGGGTTCGGGTACGGGTTCGGGCGGGGCGGGTTCGGACGCCGGTTCGGCTGGCGGCACTGGTTCGGCTGGCGGCGCCGGTTCGGGTACGGGTTCGGGCGCAGGCGCAGGAGGCCAGGGCTTCGGTTCCGTGAATCCCGGCCCCATATACAGGCACTCGCCGCCGGCTTGGGCTGGAATCTTGTCGAGGGCGAGATGCCACTCGGCAAGCAAGCCCTTGCGGGTTATGGGGCCGAGGTGGCCGTCAATGTTGTCGGGTTCGACGTCGTAGCCCTCTCTCGCGGCCAGGTACTGCACGAATACGACCAGCGCCAAGGTCTTGTCCCCGTAGTCGCCATCCGGGATAAGGCCAATGGCCCTTGCCACCTCGGGCAGGTTGGCGATCAGAAGATTCTGCAGAAATCGTACCGGGCCGTTCGGTCCGGTGTCCCGCGACCCCTTATCGAGGTGGGGAGGAAACAGAGAGTTCATGGGTGTGCCTTTCTTTGACAAAGATCACCACTAGTGTGGCGCAGTATTTTTAACATATGTTAAATTATGTGTCCAGCTCTGTCGGCTTTGTATTATGATAGCGGTTGAAATAAAATAAAAACGTCGTTGTAGTACTAGGTAAGGCCTTTCTATCCATCTAAATGAAAGAGCATGAAGCAAGGGATGAAGAAATTGCAAAGCGGGTGCAGGAAGGCGATCGTTCGTCGTTTCGCATTCTTGTGGAGCGGTATGAGCCGAAGATGATTCGCTATGCAAAGCGTTTTCTTTTTGGCAATGATGATGCGAAAGACCTGGTCCAGGAGGTTTTCATAAAAGCATACGTGAATATCCAGAGCTTTCGTGTGAAACAGCGCTTCTCGCCATGGCTGTACCGCATCGCCCACAATGAGTTCGTGAACGCCTTGAAGAAACGGGAAAGGGAGAAAAGGAACATATCCATTTTTGACCTTGATATTCTGTTCCCGCATCTTGCGATCGCAAAGGAGACCGCCGACGGCGATCTTCACCGTGCGGAGATGAAACGGCTGCTGGATCGTTGCCTCGATACGTTAGGCGCAAAATATCGCGAGCCGCTCATCCTCTATTATTTTGAAGAAATGGATTATCGGGCGATCGCGGACGTGCTCCATATTCCCATTGCAACGGTTGGTGTACGACTCGGGCGGGGGAGGGCCATGCTGAGAAAAATCATTGAACAATAATTATATTATGAAAGAAGACGCTATTGAGAAAAACATTTTTGATGCTATTGAACGCGGCAAAGTGAAAATGCGGCCGCGGTGGCATTTCGTAGTGCGTACCGGGCTCGCGGCCGCGGCGGCCATCGTCTTATTCTTGCTCCTTGTTTGTCTTGGGAGCATGGCCATTTTCACACTGCACGAGAGCGGTGCGTGGTTCGCCTACGATTTTGGGTTCGCCGGATGGTATCTTTTCCTCCGTTCGTTGCCGCTTGTCCTCATAGTGCTCACCCTTATCTTCACCGCCGCCGTAGTGCTCCTTGCGCGGCAATATGCCTTCGCCTACCATCGGCCGCTTATCTACCTCCTTATCGTCATCGTCGGTTTTGCTACGCTCATAAATTTTTTGGTTGTTCCTCCTGCGTTCCATCGCACGATCGCGGATTATGCGGGGGACAACCTTCCCTTTATCAGTGCCTTTTACGAATTTGAGGAAATGGTTCCAAGCACGGTGCACCGGGGCGAGATCGTCGCTTTTACCAATAGTGGTTTTGTCTTGCAGAATCTTGGCGGCACGGTAACCGCGACGGTGGTATTTGCGACCACTTCTTTCCGGACGGGCGACGTTGTTGTGGTCTTTGGCGATGTGAATGCCAGCGGCACCATCTATCCTTTCGGTGCCGAGAAGATCGTGCCGTGGTAGTAGTTATCGCTGTCCAGATTGAATGAAAGAACGGCGCCGGGGCGTTGTAGTAACAAGTGACCGGTGCGCCATGGAGCCGGGCAAGAACTACAAAAGGTCGCAAAAATAAATATCTATCTAAATCAGATGCATGATCGGGGACAGCCGCGAGCCGCTTAAACGATTCCTAGATGGAGCCGGGTAAATGAATGCCACGCCTCCGGGGAATTATCCCTTGCGCAGATGCGGTCCGTCCCCTTAATCAATCACTAGCACTTCACAACTGAATCGTACCCATTCCAAACCCCCCACTTTATTTTCGACCGGAGCGGGGGGTTTGCGGTGTTTCGGTGCGCGAGCTCATGATTAGCTAAACAAAAAGGGGCGACCGCTTGGGGGAGGCGGTCGCCTCATAACGAGGGATGGGCAATGGATTGGTTCTGAAACTGGCTAGGAATAAGAGGGTGCCCGTGGGATTCCCTCGCTGGATTGACGAAGCGTTCTTGAAGGTGGGTGGACATAGTAGGGCCACTCACTCAGGTGTAACCCCCTCTCCCGCGAAAGAGAGGGGCCAAACTAAGACAAGCGTAGCACGAATTAGCGATTTTCAATACTCCTTCTTTCCAGTCGTTCAGTAATATCCATTTTGCGGAGGAAATACAAAAGTAGAGTAATGAGAAGTGCGGAGATCGCGGCGAACGCTATAAGGCCGACGCCGGCGAGCATACCGATAGCCGCCGTGAGCCAGACGAGTGCGGCGGTGGTGACGCCGCGGGGATGATCGTTGATCTTGATGATGAGCCCGGCGCCGAGGAAACCGATGCCTACGACGACGTTCGCGATAACGCTGAACCCGGTCGTGGCCGCAACGAGATCCGCGGGGCTCCCGCCGTTTGCCGATATCGCATTGACGAGATAAGGAAGGGATAAGCCGATCATCGCGAAGATCGAAGCACCGCCCGCGACGAGCATATCCGTTCGCACGCCGGCTTCTTTGCCGACCAATTCGCGTTCAACGCCCAAGATCGCGCCGAGGACAAGCGCTACGACGAGTCGCACAAGCATTTGTTCTAACGTCAGCATTGTATTAATATTAGCATAACAGCGAACCAGCTTCATTCATTACATGAGAATACTGATTAGCAAGGTAAAAGATCATCTTGGCAAAGCGGTGACTATTGCTGGTTTTGTGCAGGTTATCCGCGACCAAGGAAGCATCAAATTTCTTTTGATACGGGACGTCTCCGGGTTGATACAAGTCGTTATCACAAAAAAAGCGGAGGCGGCGATGAAGGTCGGGGAGTCGCTTAGCCTGGAATCCGTCGTGGAAATTGCCGGCCTTGCGAAAGAGGAAAAACAGGCTCCCGGTGGATTTGAGATCGCCGCGGAGAACATAATAGTGCTTTCCGCCGCCGAGCCGGAATTGCCCATCCCTATTTTTGAAAAAGGATCACAGGAGGAAGCCGACCAATCCATTCGCCTTGATTGGCGCTGGATAGATCTGCGAAAGCCGAAGAACATCCTCGTGTTCAAAGTGTGGACCGCGTTCGAGGCGGCCTTCCGCGAATATTGGGTGGCAAATAATTACATAGAAATTCATTCGCCGAAGCTGATCGGAGCACCGAGCGAATCCGGCGCGGAGGTTTTTGAAGTGAAATATTTTGAGCGGAAAGCATATCTCGCGCAATCGCCGCAGTTCTATAAGCAGATGGCGATGGCGGCGGGATTTGAAAAAGTATTTGAAGTAGGGCCGGTGTTCCGCGCAGAGCCGTCCTTCACCTCGCGGCACGCGACCGAATTTACCGGCTACGATGCGGAGATCTCTTATATCCAATCGCACTACGATGTCATGGCCGAAGAGGAGAACATTATCGTCCACGCGCTCCAGAAAGTAAAAAAAGAATATGGTAAAGAAATCGCTAAAACATTCGGGAGGGAAGTGGTCGTTCCCGCCACGCCGTTCCCGAAGATCTCCATGAAAAAAGCAAAGGAGATCCTTGCGGGGTTAAAAGTTTCTAGTGAGAAGGCCGGGGATTTGTCGCCGGAGGAAGAGCGGAAAATTTGCGAATATGTGAAGGAAAAAGAAGGACATGAATTCGTATTCGTCACCGAGTATCCCGTAGCCATTCGGCCTTTTTATCATATGCACGACGAAAAAGACCCGTCGCTTACGAAGAGCTTCGACCTGCTTTGGAATGGCATTGAGGTGACCACTGGCGCCCAGCGTGAACATCGGTATGATGTGCTGGTCGCCCAGGCAAAAGAAAAGGGAATGAAGCTGAACACCATCCAATTTTACTTGAATTTTTTCAAATATGGCTGTCCGCCGCACGGCGGCTATGGCATGGGACCGAACCGGATGTTGATGAAGCTTTTAGGGATCGAGAATGTGAGGGAAGCGATGTTTATGTACCGCGGAGTTAAGCGCCTTGAACCATAACTATTCTTAAAAAATGAAAAATTTTGATTTCCCGGTCTTTAAGACCAAAACTGAAGGAGTTACCAAAAAATTCAATCTGAACGATCCGGACGAACGCCGGGAATATTTTTCGGCGAAGGCTGGGCCGGAGATCGCGGCGATCCGTAAATATCTTGAGAGCGGGAAGGCATTCGTAGCCCACCTTTTGGGAAAGAAAAATTCCGGGAAAGGGACCTATTCCAAGCTTTTTATGGAAGCGATCGGTGGTTCGCACATCGGCCATGTGGCGGTGGGGGATATCGTCCGCGACGTCCACGCGGGACTTTCCGACCCCGCAAAGAAAAACGAACTTTCCGCATTTTTGGCAAAGCATTACCGCGGTTTTCATTCGCTTGAAGAAATAGACGGATTGATCGAGGGGCGAAGCCAGTCCACGCTTGTTTCCAGCGAACTCATCATCGCTCTTTTGAAATACGAGATCAGTAAACGTCCGCGACAGGCTATATTCATTGATGGATTCCCGCGTGGCCTTGATCAGGTCAACTACTCCATTTTTTTGAGAGAGCTTTTGGGATATCATGGCGAACCGGATTTTTTCGTGTTCATCGATGTTCCGGATGCCGTGATCGACGAACGGATCAAAGCGCGCGTGGTCTGTCCCGTTTGCAAAACCCCGCGCAGCTTGAAGCTCGCTCCGACGAAAGAGATCGGCTATGACGAAAAACAAAAAGTTTTTTATCTGATCTGTGATAATCCGGCGTGCAAGGGGGCGCGGATGGTATCCAAAGAAGGCGATGAGCTCGGCATTGAGCCGATCCGCGCGCGGCTTGAAATGGACGAAAAAATATCGCGCCAGCTTTTGGAGCTCAAGGGCGTGCCCAAGGTGCTTTTGAGGAACTCCGTTCCCGTGGAGAAGGCAAAGGAATTCGTTGACGATTACGAGGCGACGCCGATGTACAGTTACGAACGGGATGAAAAAACGAAGAAGATCAAGATCATCGAAACGCCGTGGATCGTGGACTACGACGGCGTCCCGTCGTACAGCCTGCTGCCCGCGGCCGTGGCGCTTTCGCTTATCAAGCAGGTGGCGAAGATCCTTATCTGATCATGGACATTGACCCGCGACTGCACTTTGTCGCTATAACAGCCATTATTTATAAAGACGGAAAGTTTCTGATCTCCAAACGCGCGGCCAGTGAAAAAGCTTTTCCGAACAAGTGGACAGTGCCGGGCGGAAAAATGGTCTTTACGGAATACAGTCATTTGCCCCGCACATCGCCTACGCATCCGCAATGGTATAACGTGGTTGAATTCGTATTGCGAAAAGAGGTGCGCGAAGAAGTTGGTCTGGAAATCGAAAAACCTCAATATCTTACCGACCTTGTGTTTGTGCGGCCTGATGGTTATCCCGTGGTCACGCTGTCATATTGGGCGCATTATAAGAGCGGTGAGGTGAGGCTCAACCACGAGATGTCGGAATTCGCGTGGGTTACGGCGGAGGAGGCGAAAAAATACGACTTGATTGAGGGCATTGCCGAAGAGATTGAAGACGCGGATAAGATCATCAAAGCGTCAAAACGGTAGGAAAAATTCTGTTACACCTTTTCAAACGCCGCGACGATCGGGTCCATATTACCCTCCATAATCTTTTCAATATTGTGCCACTTCTTCCCGATGCGGTGATCGGTGATCCGATCATCGGGAAAATTGTAGGTGCGGATCTTCTCCGACCGGTCGGCGGAGCCGACCTGCTCGCGCCGCAGGTCGGTCACGGAACCCGTCGCTTTGGCGCTCTCGATCTCATAAAGTTTTGCGCGCAAGACATCCATCGCTTTTTCCCGATTTGCATACTGTGAGCGTTCCTCGCGCGAGGCAACGACGATGCCGGTCGGCTTGTGGAGGATGCGCACCGCAGTTTCCACTTTATTCACGTTTTGCCCGCCAGGTCCGCCCGCGCGGGAAAATGTTACTTCAAGATCGCTTGGTACGATATGCACCTCTTTCGCCTCAACAACGGGGAGAACGGCGACCGAAGCCGTAGAAGTATGCACGCGCCCGGATTTTTCGGTTGCGGGGATCCGTTGCACGCGGTGCACGCCGGATTCGTGCCGGAGCGCCTCGTAGCATCCTTCACCTTTTACTTCGGCGACAAGAGATTTGAATCCCTGGAGCGACGTGGCATTGGAATCAAGAATGGAAAATCCCCACCTGCGTTTTGCGGCATAGCGCTGGTACATGCGCGCGAGGTCGCCCGCAAAAATGGCCGCTTCGTCGCCGCCGGCGCCGGCGCGCATTTCAAGAATGATCTTGTTTGTCGTCATGATCTTGATTCAACATGTTATAATAGTATCAAATCAATGACTGGGCAACCCTTTGTTTTGGTGGTTGACGATGAGCCGGATTTTCGGGAGATTTTCAGCGCCAAGCTCGCCGCGGCAGGTTTCAGAGTGGATACTGCGGAAAACGGTCAGGTAGCGCTTGATAAAATGGCGAAGGCGAAGCCGGACCTTGTGCTTATGGATGTCAAAATGCCGGTCTTGGACGGCGCAGCGGCAGTGCTCGCGATGAAAGAGGATCCGGCGCTCAAGGACATCAAGGTGGTGTTTCTCACGAGCATGGGCGATCCGCATGTGGAGATACAGGAGATCGACAAAAAATTCTCTGCGGAGTTCGGCGCGCAGGGATATCTAAGAAAGACTGACGATCTCGGCGTGCTTACGGAAAAGATCAAAGCACTTCTCCAATGAGAGAAAAACCGCTCATTCTTGTTGTTGATGACGAGTATGATTTCCTTGAGATCATGTCGGCAAAACTTAACGCTGCCGGCTTTGATCCTGTTGTCGCCCGCAATGCAAGTGAGGCGATCGATGCCGCGCAAAAACTACATCCCGATCTCATTTTGATGGACATTCATATGCCGGGCGGCGAGACCGGGACGGACGCGGCGCTCGCGATCAAGCAGAACCCCGCAACCAAAGACGTGAAGATCGCTTTCTTAAGCAGCGTGAAAGATCCCTGGCCCATGGCCGCGAACGACCGTGATAAGCTCTCGAAAGAACTCGGCATGGAGAACTATATCGACAAAGCGGCGGACCTGAACGTGATCGTGGGGAAAGTGCGCGAGATACTCGGCAACAAACAATAAAATAAACCTTACGTCACGCCGTGCAGCACAGGAAGGGTTTCGAAAAGAGCCCTTCTTAGTACTCTTTTCGAAACCCTTCCTGTGCTGCACGGCATACGGCGTTGCTTATTTTTGTTTCTTGGCGCGCACCTTCTTTGCTTTCGGTTCGGTGGCCGCTTTCGAGCGGCGCGTCCTGAACTTCTCAACGCGGCCCGCCGTGTCGATCAATTTCTTTTCACCGGTGTAGAACGGGTGGCACTTTGAGCAGATCTCCACGTGGATAGCCGCCTTGGTCGCGCCGATCGTGAAGGTGTTGCCGCAGGAGCAGACCACCTTGGCGTTTTTGTAGTATACGGGATGGATGTCCGTCTTCATAATAGAAGCAGTGTACTACGCCTTTTTTCTTTCGTCAATTTTTATCTGGAGTTGCCGCGCATGGTATACTTAGGGCATGTCATTTGGGCGGATGTCCGGCGTGGCTGTCGTACTTGTTCTCGTTGGAGTTGGCAGCGTCTTGCTCCTGGCGCCGCCAGCGCACGCGAGCGGGGCAATAGAACTTTATAGCACTCCGCTTTACAACGACGCGCACCTTCTCTGTTATTACCGGATGGAAGGCGGTTCCAGCGACAACGCTCCCAACGCATATTGCGGGAATGGAGCGGATTATGGGATATCATACGCGACTTCGACGGGTGCGTTTGGGCAAGTCGCCTCTTTTAATGGTACGGGCGCTGACACTATCACCGCCAACAATTATCTCGCAGCAGGTTCAAGCAGCATCACCGTATCGGCGTGGGTCTATATTCCCTCGGTTTCGGGGGCTTACCGCAGGATCGCCTCCAACGCCGGTGCCTATGGGGACAACTTTATTTTACGGGTCTCCAATGCGAACAAATGGGAATTCTTTTTGAGCGGCGGCCTGACGGGTGGCGGCGCCCTTGATTCTCCCTCTGTCGTCGCCACGGGTTCGTGGCAGCATGTGGCAGGAGTGTGGGATGGCTCTGTCCAGTGGCTCTATCTGAACGGCGTCGCCGTGGCTTCCACCTCGTGCACGGGCACTTGGACGAACGGCACCCCGCATCCCGTTGCAATAGGGACTTCGGTAGGGAGCGAGTATTGGAACGGTTCTATCGACGACCTGGCGATCTTCAACCACGCGCTCACCGCGACCGAGATAGCGGATCTGTACAACGGGACGTGGTCACTTTCCCTCTCTTCGCCTCATCAGTACAAATCCGATGCCACGACGACCATCCCAGAGGGTGGCACCACGAACGAAGGAGAGGTTGTTTTCGGCGCCACATTGAATTCCATGGGCACGAGCACGCTGCAGCTTCAAGTGGAAGCTACCACGAGTCCAAACTTTTCTGATATACCCAACGTGACGAGCAGCATCTCTGTCTCTTCCGGTACCTGGGCCACGACGACCTTTTTCGGCGCGAACGGCAGCTATCACTGGCAGGCGAGGGTGAAGGACGCCAATGGCGCCACTTCTACGTGGCAATTGTTTGGCCCGAATTCCACCTCCACCGATTTCATCATTGACGTGCCGAGTGCCCCTCCGTTAGGAGAACTTTACTCCACCCCGCTCTACAACGATGCCGACCTCGTCTCCTACTACCGTTTCGAAGATAATTCAAGCGACGCAAAAGGAAGCAACAACGGGTCGGATGCTAGTATTATCTACAACACCTCCTCCGCCATGTTCGGCGAGGGCGCAAGCTTCAACGGTTCAAACACCCGGATCACGACGCCTGTAAATCTGCCCACTTCCAGCTGGGCGGGCATCACTGTCACCGCCTGGGCTTATCCGGAGAACACGAGCGGCTATTCCTCCGTTGCCGGCAACCGCGGTTCCTACGGCGACTATTTCATCCTCGGTACCCACAACACGAACTGGCGCTGGCACATCCTCTCCGCGGGCATTGAAGACATTGGCGCCAGTTTCACGCCTAACCAGTGGTACATGATCACGGGCACCTGGGACGGCAGCACCATGCGCTTCTACGTGAACGGGGCCGAGGTCTGGTCCCACCCCTACGGCGATTCCTTCGGCAACTCCCCCCGGTCCCTCACTATGGGCTCAAGCGACCCCGGCGGCTTCTGGGAGGAATATGACGGCTCCCTGGACGACCTTGCCGTCTTCTCGAGGGCCCTCACGGGGACGGAGATTGCGAATCTCTATAACTTTTCGCTGAATCAGTACCGATCCGATGCCACGACGACGATTCCCGAGGGGGGCATCACGACAGAGGGCACGGTGGTCTTTGGTGCTACTCTATACTCTATGGGTACCAATACGGAACAATTGCAAGTTGAGATAAAACCCGTAGGTATTCCATTCACCAACATCCCAACCGCCACGAGCTCGTTCATCTCGCCTGGGAATTTTGCTACTACATCTTATGCGGGGGATAATGGAAGTTATCATTGGCAGGCAAGAGTGGTGGATAGCAATAATGCATCTTCGTCGTGGCGTCTGTTTGGAACGAACACGAACTCCACCGATTTTTCTATAGCTGTGGCAAAAAGTTTGTATTTAAATGGATCGAGTTCTCTTGATTGGCCGGCCGCCAATGTAGATTTTTTGGCAACAGATCCGTTCACGGTCCAGTTCTGGTATAACACCACATCATCGACTTCCACAGTTGTGAATTTCATAGATTCAAGAGACATCACAACGCACAAGGGATTCTCTATAAGCAGAGACCAGGATGCCGGAATCCACTTCTTGCTGGAATGCGATTCTGGGATTATAGATTTTCACGCCGCATCTTCTTCGGCTGGGTTCAATGGAGCTTCTTTTGATACAAAGGGGATTTGGCACAATGTTGCTGTTACAAAGAATAACAGCACCTCCTCTATTAATGCATTTAATCTGTATTATGATGGCGTCGCTCAAGTCCTAGAGCCCGGTTCAGAAGGGCCAATCTCAGGAAATTGTTTCACTCCTACAAGCACCGATTCTATTTGGCTTGGGAGAACCGCCCTTTCTACATCAACTCAATACTGGTTGACAGGCTACATGGACGAAGTGCAAATTTCAAATGTTGAAAAATCGTATTCGGATATCCGGGACTCCTGGGGCCAGGAAGCGACTTCTGTTGCTGGTTTTCGAGGGCTATGGCAATTCAATGGGAACTCATTAGATCTTGTGACCAGCAATGCAACATCCGGACAGATCGGGGATCCGCTACTCTCGGCGACGACTACTCCTTTTGGGCATTTTCTCTTGAATCAGCTGATTTATCCGACAGCTGCTCATAGCAGTTCCTTATTGTGGTATCCTAGTAGCACGCAATATTCGACTTTTGTCGACATCGGAGCTGCGGCTTGGAATGCACTCGGAGGAATTAATATTGTATCTACTACGATTTCATCGAATGCAACCCTAATAGTTTCTGATTTTAATGACGGGAGCGATCGTTCTTGGACTGGAAGGTGGAGTCCCTTCCCTACGTCTAGCCAGGTCACCTCGTTGCTTTTCAATACCTACGCTTTCTCGCAATATAGTTATGATTCGTATCAGATACAAAACACGGCTACGCACGAACTTGGGCACGCCCTAGGACTCGATCATAGCTACATAGGGAATATAATGAATTATTATACTACCCGTCAGTTAACTCCTGGCTCACAGGACACACTTGACTTCAATTACCTTAAAGGTCAAGAATTATGGTCGCATTAAAAAATAAAAATTATGAAAAAAAATCCAATCGTAATAGTTAGTGTGCTCGTTATATGTAGTGTTGCGGGAATGCTCTATGTATTTATTCAGAGGGACAATTCGGCGCAACAGAATCAAGTTAATTGGAGGGACGCAAAAACTCTCATCATGCAATGTCGGGTAGGCGGCGTTGATCTCGGTCCAGGGATTTATCCTCATCTCATGTTCAAAGACGGGACCATAAAAACTATTATCAATGCTCCTGGCGCTGAAGAAATACAGCAAGTTGCTCGAAGTGTCAGTTCCAGCTGTGGGTCCATTTCCGTTGGTCACCTTTCTGTTCCATAAAAACATATGCCCAAGAACTCTAAGTACATATTCGGATTAGTTATCCTCTCGGGCACGTTATGGCTGGGTTCTTATGCTTTCCACCGACCAAGTATCAATAAAAGCAATGCCCCGGTCGTTCGGCCGATAGATTTTTCTTATATAGCTGATTTCGCCGATGACAAAATTCTTTTAGGGGCTTCGCATAATGTCTTCATGGGCAAAGTTATTCGGCAGATTGGGACACAAGACGTAGGAGCTGGCCCCGAAACCCAATTTGCTGTGCAAATTATCTCAAACATAAAAGGCGATTTGAGTGGAATTGTTACGGTCAATCAAGAGGGGGGTTATTTGAATGGATTTTTATATATGGCAGAAAGCCCGAGGGGTGCCACTGGATACTTACTCAGTCCAGGATCAACCTACCTCCTTGCTACGCGTTACAGTGCGCCACACAATTGGTATACCCTTAATCCATTTCACACGGCCAGCGAGATCATTAGTGAAAATAGTGTCCTCAATGCTCCGCAGCTTGAAATTCTGGCCCGACGGGACACTAGGGTGCAGGAACTGGAAGCTGCGTATCCAAAAGAGATCTTGTTAACCGCAGATTTGGTGCATGGCAATACGAGGAATAGCTATCAATCTTTGCATCCGACACTAATCAATTCTTTCCCCGCCACCACTACGGTTTCGTCAACCCCGAATGCTTCCTCGTCCTCCAATTAGGGGATCGAGGATCGACTCCTAAACGGGCAGAATACTTTAAGAATCCGTTAGCGCCCCGGCAACTGGAGGATGTTAGAGCTCAGCAATGCCCGGAGGGGCTCCCTGTTGACATCCAATCCCAATTTGCTACACTAGACCCCGTGATGAAGGCGACCGCTTCTTTACAACTGAATAGCAGTAGAGAATTTTTTAGTTGTCCACATTTATTCTTTATTCGTTTTGGCGGCGTTTCCGAATGACAAAATGCCGCGACAGAGTTCACTCGAACCCCTCTATAGAGGGTTTGAGCGAATAACTCAAATTCTTTTTTAAGAGGATTTGATCCTGGTCCAGGATGAACGCTGGCGGCGTGGATAAGGCATGCAAGTCGAGCGCTTTATTTTTTGAAGTCATTTGCGATTACATCAAGAGTGACGGATGTTAATAAAGAGCGGCGAACGAGTTAGTAACACCTTGGTACGTACCCTAAAGACGGGCACAGCTCGCCGAAAGGCGGGGTAATTCCCGATGTTCCCGCAAGGGCAAAGTCGCAAGACGCTTTAGGATCGGCCTAGGCCCGATCAGCTAGTTGGTAAGGTAACGGCTTACCAAGGCTATGACCGGTAGGGGAGGTGAGAGCCTGACCCCCAACGACGGAACTGAGACACGGTCCGTACACCTACGGGTGGCAGCAGTCGAGAATATTCGACAATGGGCGAAAGCCTGATCGAGCGACGCCGCGTGCAGGATGAAGGCCTTCGGGTTGTAAACTGCGGTAATACAGTAACAATGTAAATGAGTGCTGTATGGAAAGAGGTTGGTAACTACGTGCCAGCACCCGCGGTAAAACGTAGACCTCGAGCGTTATCCGGATTTATTGGGCGTAAAGCGCGTGTAGGCGGTTTCGCGCGTCTTCTGTTAAAGCCCGGGGCCTAACCCCGGAAGTGCAGGAGATACGGCGGAACTTGAGGAGGTTAGAGGTGCATGGAACGCACGGTGTAGGGGTGAAATCCGTTGATATCGTGCGGAACACCAAAGGCGAAGGCATTGCACTGGGACCTTCCTGACGCTGAGACGCGAAAGCGTGGGGAGCAAAAAGGATTAGATA
>JBEKML010000002.1:0-230994 GCA_050008535.1 Minisyncoccia bacterium
GCTAACGCGGGCACTGCGAGTACCACCATCACGAACACCGCGACCGTGGGAGAAAACGCCTCAACGACCGATCCGAACCCTGCGAACAACAGTTCGACGGTGACGATCGTCGTGGCGACGACCACGTGCACAGTGAATTGTGGTGGCGGTTCGACCGTCGCCGATCTCGCGATCACAAAGACGGTTGATAATGCGAATCCGAAGGGCGGCGATACGGTGACCTATACGATCACAGTGACCGCGCTCGGCCCTGCGACCTCGACCATTGTGGTCGCGCGGGACATTCTGCCGATGGGCCTGAGCACCGTTTCAGTTTCTTCTTCGCCGAGCACTACCTACAACATAGGTACCGGCGAATGGGATATTGGAACGCTTTCGCCGAACGCGACCGCGACGCTCGCGATCGCAGTGTCGGTGAATGGCCAGCTGGCCGGCCAGGCGATCACAAACACCGCGACGGTTTCCGAATTGAGCTCGCTGGTTGATGATCCGGCGAACAACTCATCTTCTGTCTCTATCGCCGTTCAGACGCCGCCCTGCACTACAAACTGTGGCGGTGGCGGTGGTGGAGGCGGTGGAGGCGGCGGCGGAACGTTCTCTGGTGGTGGCGGGACGTCTTACGTTATTGCGATCAATAACAATGCGACCTCCACAGCAACGACAAGCGTAATGCTCTCGCTCTATGGAACGGGCGCCTCTACGATGGAACTTGCGAATACTCCTGACTTTGCAAGCTCCACATGGGAACCCTATGTGACCACAAGGCCATGGGTGCTCCTTGCGGGAGCCGGCGCGAAAACGGTGTACGTGAAGTACCGCGGGATAGACGGCAGCGATATTGGAAGTGCGCATGCCTCGATCCAGCTTCTGGGCGGACAGGTACTCGGCGCTTCAACGAGCTGTGGCACGTATCTGAATGACTATATTCGTCTTGGATGGAACAACAATCCTAACGAGGTGAAAAAGCTCCAAACGTTCCTTAATGGAAATTTGGGCCTCAATCTTCCCGTGACGGGAATATACGGTCAGGCAGATTTCAACGCGGTGCAGCAATTCCAGATCAAGTACAATTCGCAGGTACTTGCTCCATGGGTGCCGCTCGGGCTTCTGAACGACACGACGCCGACCGGCTTCGTCTATCAAACGACGAGGCGCTGGATTAACATGATTGTGTGCTCGGCGCTCAATTTGCCGATGCCGCAGTTGCAGGTATACAAAGGTTTGTAGCGCCATCTCTGACGTACGAAACGCGCAAACGCTCCGCTCCAAGCGGGGCGTTTGTGTTTTTAATCTTTTGTGATATAATATAGGCATAGGAATATGATAAAGACCCTCAAGAAATACCTGATTCCGCACAAAGGGAACGATCACCGTCCGCATCTCCTGCGGCCCCGGGTGGTGGCCTTTGTGATGGTTGTTGCGCTCGTTGTTGAGGCCGCTTTTCTCTTTAGCGCTTCGTCCCTTATTCCGCGCTCAAAATTGTTCGGCATTATCGCGGTAAATGCTTTGATCGACGGTACGAACGCCGCACGGGCGGCGGACGGTCTTTCCGGGCTGCGCGAGAATCCGCTGCTTGACGCCGCAGCGCAGCAAAAAGCGGACGATATGGCGGCGAACGGCTATTTTGCGCATACGAGCCCGACGGGCCTCACGCCATGGTATTGGTTCGAGAAAGTCGGTTATGGATTTTCCGCGGCCGGCGAAAATCTTGCCGTAAACTTTTCTGACTCGGCGGACGTGACAAGCGCATGGCTTAATTCACCTGAACACCGCGCGAACATTTTAAACGCCGGATATACGGATATCGGCATGGCGGCGGCACAGGGCGAGTTTGAAGGCCAACCCGCCGTGTATGTTGTTGAACTTTTTGGGATGCCGGCGGTGCCACCCGCCGCTTTGGCGGCGGCCGCGCCAACCACCATGCCTGCCGCCGCGCCCGCAGTAAAAACGCAAAAACCGGCGGTGCAGGCGCCGATGGCCGTAGCGACAACGAGCGGAAGTTCGTTCGTGGCGATAAAAGGCGCCGCATCGCAAACTTCATCACAGGCTGCGCCTGGAGCAGTAGCGCCACAGACAGTCTCGGTTTCCGCTCCGACGCCGCAAACGCAATCGGCAAACCTTATCCAAAAAGCCTTCGCCGATCCGCGCCACACCATTGCTTATTTCTACCTCGCCATCATTCTTGTTTTCGCCGCGGCACTGCTCATCAATGTTTTCGTGAAAATCCGCATTCAGCACCCGCAAGTGATCCTCGGCGGGATGCTTGTGGTGCTCATCGCGGGGCTTTTCATCGTGTTGAACCAGCATTTCGGGGTGGGCGGCATCGTGATCCTGTAGTCGGTTGCGAGGGCGTTTTTTTTGGCATAAGCTCAAAGCATGCCCTCCACGACGACGGAACTCATCAAAAGCAAGCTTGATGTTGTGGACTTTCTCCGCGGTTACTTGACGGTCACGCCCGCAGGGAGGAATTTCAAAGCGCTCTGCCCGTTCCATAAAGAAAAAACGCCGTCGTTCATGATCTCGCCCGACCGGCAATCGTGGCACTGTTTCGGATGCGGGATCGGCGGCGACATTTTCACGTTCCTCATGAGGTATGAGAACGTGGAATTCGGGGAAGCGTTGCGGATGCTTGCGGAAAAAGCAGGGGTGGAATTGCGGCACGAGAACCCGGCGGAATATAAATACAGCGGGCTTTTATACGATCTGAATGACGCCGCGAAAAATTATTTTAAAAAAGCATTGGCTGCGGCGCCGGTCGCGAAAGAATATCTTGCGAAACGCGGGCTTAAAGCGGAAACAATAGAGGAATTCGAGCTTGGCTGGGCGCCGAACGAACCGGAGGCGCTCTCCCTCTCTCTCCTAAACAACGGCGCCGCGCCGCAAGATCTTTTACAGGCCGGGCTTTCCATAAAGACGGAGCGCGGAATGATGCTTGACCGTTTCCGCGGCCGCATCATGTTCCCTATCCACAACCATGTGGGCAAAGTGGTCGGCTTCACTGGCCGCATTCTCCCACAGCTTGATCGCGGCGACATGGGAAAATATGTGAACAGCCCAGAAACGCCCATCTTCCAAAAATCAAAACTGCTTTATGGATTTTGGAAGAGCAAGGATGGTATCCGCGAAGCGAAATCGGCATTTTTAGTGGAGGGCCAGATGGATTTTTTGATGTCGTGGCAGTCGGGAGTGAAAAATGCGATCGCAAGTTCCGGCACGGCGCTCACGGCCGACCATCTGCGCTCGGTGCACCGCCTTGCGGAAGAGCTGGTCTTGAGCTTTGACAACGACGTCGCCGGCTCCGATGCCGCCGAGCGCGCCATTGACCTTGCCGAGGCGAATGATTTTACGGTGAAGGTGGCGGTATTCAAGGATTTCAAGGATGCGGCGGATGCCGCGCAGGCAGACCCCCAAAATGTGCGCCGCGCGATCGCGGCCGCCGTCCCCGCGCCCATTTTCTATTTCGAAAAGTATCTGCCGAAGGACCCCGTGGCGCAGAAGGGCCGTGAGGGATTGCACCGGCTCCGCATTGTTTTGGGAAAACTGAAAGCCATTGCGAGCCCCGTGGAGCGCGGTTCCTGGTTCAAGGAACTTTCTGGCCGCACGGGCATTCCCGAAAGAACACTTGAAGAGGAAGCGGAGAAGACGAACATGGCGGGAATCCCATTTTCCGGACCGAAGAAAGAGGAAACCCCGAAACGCGAAATGTCGCGGCAAGAGCTCATCACCGAAGAGCTTTTTGCCGCCGTGCTTGCAAAAAGCGATTTTGCCATGCTTGATGGCTGCGTCAATTTTCTCAATCCGACACAAAAAGAAATTCTGCGTATTTTGAAAGCCGGCAAGACAAAAAGTGAGGACCCGTCGCTTGACGAGACGATCGGCCTTATCGTCCTTCGCGCCGCGGGCGAGATCCCGCACGAAGAAATAAGCGCGCTTAAGGCGGAACTTGCGAAGGAATATTACAAGGAGCGGCGGCAGATTTTGACGCAAGCCGTGAAAAATGCGAATGCGAGGGGTAATGAAGCAGAAGCTAACGCGGCACTTGAAGAACTGGACAATCTTTCGGCGGCACAGACAGGGGAATCCTAGTTTGGTTCCTGCCCCAGTTGCTAAATTGCAATAAATAGTCAATAATGAGGTATTATTTGACGTTCTCCCTATGAAAAAGAGGGCAAAAAAGCCGAAAAAGCCCAGGAAAATGAGACGCCCAAAGCGGCACGCAGTAAAACGCGCCTCGAAGAAGAAGGCGAGAAAAGTGGCGTCTAAGAAGGTTAAAAAGGTAAAGGCAAAAAAAACAAAGAAGCCGCTTTCGAAACTTGAGAAGAGCTTAAGGACGTATGCGACGGAGATCGAGGAGCTGGTAGGGCGCGGCCGCCCCCGTGGCTTTGTGACGGACAACGAGATCCTTTATTACTTTCCCAAAATAGAAGACAACGTTGAGCTGCTTGACGAGATCTATGACCGGTTGGAAAAAGCGGGGATCAAAGTGATCGAAACAAGCGCCCTCATCGATTTCTCGAAAGACGAAGAAGAAAAAAATTTGGATGAATCAATGGCGTTCGAAGGCGACGTGCCGGATGCCGTGCAGATGTATCTGAAGGAGATCGGGAAGACGCCATTGCTTTTTAAAGACGAAGAGCGCGAGCTTGCGAAGCGCGCGGAGAAGGGCGACGAGGAAGCGCGGCAAAAATTAATGAAGGCAAATTTGCGGCTGGTGGTCTCCATCGCAAAACGCTACGTGAACCGCACGCCGCACCTTTCCATCCTTGATCTTATCCAGGAAGGTAATATCGGCCTCTCGCGCGCGGTGGAGAAATTTGACTATCGCCGCGGCTTCAAGTTTTCAACATATGCCACGTGGTGGATCCGCCAGGCGATCACGCGGGCCTTAGCCGACCAGTCGCGCACCGTCCGCATCCCGGTCCATATGGTGGAAACCATTTCAAAATATACGCAGGCGCGCCGGCAGCTCATTCAGGAATTAGGCCGCGACCCGCTTGCGGAGGAGATCGCCGCCGAGATGGGGATAGACGTGGAAAAAGTGCGGCACATCCAAAAAATTTCACAGGAGGTGCTTTCCATCGAAACGCCGATCGGCGACGAGGAGGATTCCACGCTTTCCGATTTCATTCCCGATGAAAGGAACGCGACGCCTTCGCAGCTCACGGCCCGCGCGATGCTCCGCGATCTTATCCGCGAAATTATGATCGACCTCTCCGAGCGCGAACAGCAGATCCTTAAAATGCGGTTCGGCCTCAATGACGGCGTGAGCCACACGCTTGAAGAAGTAGGCAGAGCCTTCGGCGTCACGCGCGAGCGCATCCGGCAGATCGAAGCGAAAGCGCTTGAGAAGATCCGCGAGCACGGCAAGAGCGCGGCGCTGGAAGGGTTCGAAAATCTGGGCTGATGACCATGTCCTCCGAAGAGATCCGTAAAAGATTCCTGGAGTTTTTCAAGGCCCGCGGGCACGCCGTGGTGCTTTCGTCGTCTTTGATCCCCGACGATCCGTCGGTGCTCCTAACGACCGCCGGCATGCAGCAGTTCAAGAAATATTACACGGGCGAGCTTGACGCGATGAAGGATTTTGGGAGCAAGAATACCGCATCAGTGCAGAAATCCTTCCGCACGTCGGACATTGATGAGGTGGGGGATGAAACGCACCTTACGTTTTTTGAGATGCTTGGCAACTTCAGCTTCGGCGGTTACTGGAAGAAGGAGGCGATTGGACTGGCGCACGAGTTTATTACCAAAGAGCTCGGTCTAGAGATCTCTTATGTAACGGTTTTTGAAGGATCGAAAACGGTGCCAAAGGACGAGGAATCAAGATCAATCTGGAAATCTTTGGGCGTTTCGGATATCCGCGAGGAGGGGATGGAAGATGTGTTCTGGGGGCCGACGGGGACGTCGGGACCCTGCGGACCAACCACAGAGATCTATTGTAAAAGCGCGGACGGGGCGGATGTGGAGATATGGAATATCGTGTTCAATGAGTTCTTTTCAACCGGTTCACGAGAGGAGCTTTTAGAAGGAAAGGCAAAACTTACGCCATTAAAGATAAAAGGTATTGATACCGGCATGGGCCTGGAACGCCTTGTGATGGTGGTGCAAAAGAAGAAAAATATTTTTGATACGGACCTTTTTATCCCCCTCGTCGCGGCATTACCTCCGGACATCGGCGTGAAAAGTGCCCGCGTTGCAGCTGACCACGCGCGCGGCATTTCGTTCCTGCTTTCGGATGGCGTGCGGCCATCAAACAAGGGAGCGGGATACGTGTTGCGCCGGCTCATGCGCAGGATTATTGTGCACGAACACCTCTCTGAAAAAAAATTCATTCGTGAGATTTTAGAAAAGACCGTCGAACAATACAAAGCGCTCTATCCCGAACTTGATCGGGCGGTTGTTCTGGATGAATTTGAAAAAGAGAACGAGAAATTCCGAAAAACGCTTAAGAATGGCCTCCGGGAATTGGAGCGGATCCCTGCGATTGATGCTGCGTCCGCTTTCAAGATTTATGAGAGTTATGGCTTGCCGTATGAGATTATAAAGGAACTGGGCGGCGCCCGTGCAGAGGGTCTTAAAAGAAATGATTTTGATGAGGAGTTCAAAAAGCATCAGGAGCTTTCCCGTGCCGGCGCCGAGAAAAAGTTCGGTGGACATGGATTGGTCTTAGACACGGGCGAATTGAAGGCGGGGAGCGAAGAGGAGATGAAAAAAGTGCTGCGGCTGCATACAGCAACGCATCTTTTGCAGCAGGCGCTCCGCGAGGTCTTGGGTCTGGAGGTGCATCAGATGGGATCGGATATCACGCCCGAGCGCACGCGCTTTGATTTTTCATTTGCGCGGAAGATGACGCCGGAGGAGATCAAAAAAACGGAAGAATTGGTGAATACAAAAATAAAAGAGGATTTGCCGGTGAGCTTTAAAGAGATGCCAAAAGAGGAAGCGGAGAAGATTGGCGCGCTGCGTTTCTTCAGGGAAAAATATCCCGAAAAAGTGAAAGTATATTATGTGGGCCGCGACATTGCCTCCGCGTGGAGCAGGGAATTCTGCGGCGGTCCGCACGTAACACATACGGGGGAGATCGGGCATTTCAAGATCGTGAAGGAAGAGGCGGTAGGCGCTGGCATCCGTCGCGTGCGTGGGGTACTCGGCGATTGAATAATGTTTTAGCGCGGTGCTACAATGAAGTGGTGAAGTGGGATTTCTTCCACCCGCGAGAAAAGTTTTTGATACTGGAGATCACTCCAAAAGGCACGAATGGTTTATTTTTGAGTGTAGACGAGGATAGGAATATTGTTTTCGAAAAATTAATAGGGGGCGCGCCGCTCGCGAAGTTCCTGAAGTCGTCCGGGCGGCGGGTGATCGCGGCGGCGGATTCATCTTTGGCGACGACAATCCCTGTTCCCTTGGAACTTTCCCGCGAGCACGCGAACATGAAGAGCAGGATAACGATCGCCGAACTGGAAAATCTTATCGCGCAAGCGATGGCAAAAGTTTTTAACGGTTGTCGGAACGAGGCGGCAAAGCGGCTTGCGGCGAGCGACCTTGATGCGGTGCTTGTCGGCGCGAAGGCGGACCATTTTGCCGTGGACGGCAGGGCACTCGCGAGCCCGGTCGGGGTCGCGGGGAAAAAAATCTCGCTGCTCCTGGAGTTTACTTTCGCCACCCGCCGGATTTTTGAGGACCTGAAGCCGTTTTTCAATTCGCCGCAGGAATTTTTCTTTGCCGAGGCGCCACAGGCGCACCTTCGCGCGATCGCACGGGTGCAAAAGCTTCCGCTGAATCTCATTGCCGCGGGGGACGAGGGCGCATCACTCTTCATTCTTGAAAGGCCAAAAGGGGAATACGCGGTGCTGTACCGCGAGCGGTTTCCTTGGTCGTTTTCATCGCTTCTTGGGAATATTAGGGAGGCGTTCGCGGTGAACGAGGAGGCCGCAAAGAAGCTCTATTGCCTCTATCATCGCGGCCTTGTGTCGGAGAACGCGAAGCGGGCGTTCCAAAAGATCGTGGAGCCGGCACTCCAAGCGTTCTTTGGGGAAATTGCGAAAGGAAAGATCAAGGGTGCGGTTTATAGTGATATGCCGCATGCGCTACCGATAAGCTTGCCGCACAAGCACGGCGCGGCGACGCTCGTGAGGCATCCGGCGAAAGAGATCCTTGCCGAACTCGGTTTCACGCTCCCCGCCCACGGTCCCAAAGAGAAATCACGGATGGACAGGGAAGACAATACCATCCCGCGCATGCTGCTCTATTTTGTTGAGGCCTATTTTGACAAAAGCAATTCGGAGATCAATCGGAAGCTCCGCCGCCGCCTGCATTGGCTCGCGGGATAAGTATGGTACAATTGCAGTAATCGCGTCGTAATGAAAAAAATCACCGTTTTAAAAGACGAGGGGATTGCCGAGGTTATTGATCGGGTGCTCGAGGAACCGGGCGATGAGGTCGTCGTTGTGATACCGAAAGAATCCGCGCTCGGGCGCTCAATGCGGAATTTTCATCTTTTGAAGCGCGAAGCGGACGCCGCAGGGAAGACGGTGACGATTGAGTCCGTGGACGAAAACATCCTTGCGTTCGCGAAGGAAAGCGGCCTTGAGGGAAGCCATCCGCTTTGGCGCGGTACGGGCGGCGTGGCCGATATCGTTCCCGCGAACGAGGAAGCAGGGGAGGACCCCGCCCCCAAGAAACGGAGCAGGAAAAAAACAGAACCGGTGAAGCTCACGGTGCACAAAGAGGAGGAAGAGTCCGACGAAGAAGCGGCCAAAGAAGCAGAGACGTTCGAGGAAGAAGAGGGCAGGTTCTTTAAAAAACGGAGCGCTCCCGAGATGGGGGAAGAAAACGAGGAAGAGGAAGAACCCCGGCGCGGAGTCTCGCACAAGCTCGTTTGGGGCGGCATCATCGCGGTCGTTATCGTCTTTGCAGCTTTGGGCATCATAACGTGGTCTTTTGGGCACGTGAACATCGCCATTGATTTTCAAAAAACGCCGTGGAACTACGAGGGAAGCGTGGTTGCCGGCAAATCCATCGCCACGTCAACAGCTAATGGTGCCGTCATCAGCATTCATGCCGCGGTTTTTTCTTTGCCGAAGAACACGACGCAGCTTTTCCCCGCGTCCGGCAACGCGAATGTTTCCATAAAGGCACAGGGAACGATCACTATTTATAACGCCTACAGTTCGGCGAAGCAGGACCTCGTGGCGTCGACGCGCTTCGTGACGCCCGACGGAAAGCTCTTTCGCCTCGTAAACAATGTCACCGTGCCGGGGGCGCAGGTGACGAACGGCCAGATCGTGCCCTCTTCCATCGATGCGCCGGCCGTCGCCGACCAGGCGGGAACGTCCTACAACGTGGGTCCGGTTGATAAATTGACCATCCCCGGTTTCCAGGGTTCCCCGAAATATAATGCGTTCTACGGCCAGTTGAAGAGCGGCACGAGCGGCGGTTTCGTGGGGAAGAGGGCGGTGCCGACCGCGGCCGATATCGCGAGCGCGAAAACGAAGGTGACGGCGGTCCTGCAAGCGAATCTGACGAGCGATCTTACGACGAGATATCCGGACAATTTCAAAATTCTTGACGGGGCGACAAGCGCGCAAGTGACGAAGCTCACCGCAAATACGAGCACCGACGCGAGCGGCAATTTCAGCGTCTTTGGGGAAGCCTCGCTCCAGGCGATCGGTTTTGACGAGTCAGTGCTCAAGGCATTCCTTCTTTCGCTTGCGAGCGAAGGGAGGCCTGACTTTGTGTGGAACTCATTCACCCAAAATTACAGCGGCGTGCATGCGGACTTCGCAAAGGGAACCGTAAGTTTCTCGCTTTCGGCGCTGGGAACGCTCACGCGGGCGTTTGATGAAAACGCTTTTAAGGCCAGTATCGCGGGGAAGAGCATCGGGGACGCTCGCACCGCGATCGCCGCCATCCCGGGCCTTACCGACGGGAAGATCTCCGCTTGGCCAGTGTGGCTCTGGAGCATTCCCTCAAACCCCAATAAAGTGCAGATCACCGCGAATTGAACGGTTTGACAAAGAATGCCCCCCTACGCTATAATCGTTCCGTTGTTTCAACCATGAGCATGAGCTCGGTTTTTATTTGGCGATAATGGAAGGCGCGAAGGAAGGAAGGGTTTTGGAGGCCCTGCCGAGCCTGTTGTTCCGGGTCCAATTTCCGGGCGAAGAGGCGCCGATCCTTGCACACCTCGCGGGCAAGATGAAGATACACAACATCAGAGTTCTGCCCGGCGATCGGGTGCTCGTTGAACTTTCTCCCGATGGCACGCGGGGGAGGATCGTGCGCCGGCTCTAGGGGAAGCAAAAAATACGACGAACCATATGAAGGTGCGAAGTTCAGTTAAAAAAATATGCGCGAGCTGCCAGGTCGTCAAACGCCGCGGCAGAATTTATATTCTCTGCAAAAATCCAAAACATAAACAACGCCAGGGCTAACATGCGCATTCTAGGAGTCAACATTCCGGACAATAAAAGGATAGAAATTTCGCTCACCTACGTATACGGCATCGGGCGGTCTTTGAGCCGACGGGCACTTGCTGCCGCAAAGGTGGACATGAACAAACGCGTGAAGGACCTTACCTCCGACGAAGCGTCGCGCATCCAGGGTTTTATCGAAAAGAACGTTGCGGTGGAGGGCGAGTTGCGCCAGCGCATCAAACAGAACATCAATCGCTTGAAGGAGCTGCAGACCTATCGGGGCTTGCGCCATCTGCGCCGCCTGCCGGTCCGCGGCCAGCGCACGCGCACCAATTCGCGCACGGTCCGCGGCAATACGAGGAAAACCGCCGGCAGCGGCAAGAGGAAAGTCGAGCTCAAATAACGTCCATGGGAAAGAAAAAAGTAACAACTCCATCGGCGGATATAAAGACGGGCGGCGGAAGCGCGCCGGCGGCGGCACCTGTCGCGCGTTCCAAAAAGGTGCAAGAAGGGAGGATATACATAAACGCTTCATATAACAATACGACGATCACGGTAACCGATCTTGCGGGCAACGTTCTTGCGTGGGCTTCGGCCGGTTCGCTCGGTTTTTCCGGCCCCAAGAAGGCGACTCCCTTCGCATCGTCCAAAGTGATCGCAGCGATCGCGGAGAAGATCCAGACCACCGGCCCGCAGGACATTTCCATAATCGTGAAGGGCATCGGCTCCGGCCGCGATTCGGCGATCCGGTCGCTCATCAATCAAGGTTTCAATATTCTTTCCATCAAAGATGCCACTCCGGTTCCCCATAACGGTCCGCGCCCTCCAAAAGTAAGACGCGTTTAATTACCATGATGGGTCCTAAAGAAAAAAAAGAGCGGGGATTGGGCGTGCGCCTTGGATTAAAGGGTGACCGCGGGATGTCGCCGAAGTCGGCGTTTCTGCGGAAGCCGTACCGGCCGGGCGTGCATGGTCCGCGCTCCCGCCCGCGTTCGCTTTCGGAGTTTGGTCTTCAGATCCGCGAGAAGCGGAAGTTCAAGCTGACCTACGGTGTGGACGAGCGGGGCCTGAAGCGGCTTTTCGGCATGGCGGTTGCCGCGAAGGGCGTTTCCGGCGCAAAGATGTTAGAATTCCTTGAAAGCCGTCTGGACAACGTGGTGTACCGCTTGGGCTTTGCGCCTACCCGCCTTGCCGCCCGCCAGCTTGTGGCGCACGGCCATATTACCGTAAACAAGAAGAAGGTGCGGTCGCCGGGCTTCATGGTCCGGAAGGGCGACGTCGTGGGCGTCCGCGAGGGCTCGGAGATGAAGGGCGCGTTTCGTGAGAGGAAAGAGCTTCTGAAGAAATACGACCCGCCGGCATGGCTTTTACTCCATCCGGAGAAAATGGAAGGCACGGTGCTTTCGCCGCCTTCCGCTCCCGATATTCCCTTCGAGATAAACCTTTTGGTCGAATCATTCTCTAAATAAAAACACAACATGGAATACGCATACTTAAGCTCAACGGTTTCAATAAAAACCGTTTCAGAGGACGCAAAGAACGGCGTCTTTGAGGTGGAGGGGTTGTTCGCGGGGTACGGACTTACGGTGGGGAACGCACTTCGCCGCACGCTCCTCTCGTCCTTGCCGGGTGCCGCAGTGACGGAGATAAAAATAAAGAACGTTCCGCACGAATTTTCCACCCTGCCCGGCCTCAAAGAGGACATCGTTGAACTCGTCCTGAACTTCAAAAAACTGTGCTTCCGCTTGCACGTGGATGAGCCGCAGGTGCTCGCTTTGAGGGCAAAAGGGGAAAAGACGGTAACGGCGGGAGATATCGAGCTCAATACAAACGTAGAACTCATCAATCCCGAAGAAGTGCTTGCGACGCTTACTGCAAAAGATGCGGAACTTGATATAGAAGTGAAGGTGGAGCGGGGACTGGGCTATGTGCCGGTGGAGGCGCGCAAATCAGAGGGGCGGCTTGCGATAGGGACGATCGCGGTGGACGCGATCTTCACGCCCGTGACGCGCGTGAACTACACAGTTGAGGATATGCGCGTGGGCGACCGGACGGACTACAACCGCCTGCGCTTGGAGATCACGACCGACGGCACGATCAGCCCTTCCTCGGCCCTGCACAAGGCGGCGAACATTCTGAAGGACCACTTTGAGAAAGTGGCAACGGTCGCGGTGGAGAATTTTGAAACACAAAAAACGGCAAAGTCCGCGAAGGACGAGGGCGCGACTGAAGGAAAGAAGCGCGGCCGGCCGAAGAAATCGGCATAAGCACTCATCATGCGGCACCTGAAAAAAGGCAAAAAATTCAATCGCAAGCGCGGTCCGCGGATCTCTTTCCTGCGGAATTTGTCGAACGATCTCATCCGCACGGGGAAAATGGAGACGACAGAAGTCCGCGCAAAAGCGATCCGCCCGCAGGTGGAACGCCTGGTGACCTTCGCCAAGAAGCAGACGCTCGCCGCGCGCCGCATCATCTTCTCGCGCGTGCAGAATGAAAAGATAACGGAAAAACTTATCCACGATCTTGGCCCGCGTTACGCGGAGCGCCACGGCGGATATCTTCGCGTGACGAAGCTTGGGAAAAGTCGGAAGCGGGACGGCACCCGCATAGTGCGCATTGAGTTCGTATAACGACGCCATGGACTATCATATTGACGTAAAAAACAAAGTGCTGGGTCGCGTGGCCTCGGATATCGCGCTCATCCTGCAGGGCAAGAAGAGCGCTTCCTATGCGCGGAACCGCGTTTCGGGCGACAAAGTATACGTAGAAAACTACAAAGACATTGTCGTGACCGGCGCAAAGCGCACGCAAAAGATCTATTACCATCACACGGGCTACGTGGGGCATCTGAAGGAGCTCACGTTCGAACAAAAGTTCGCGAAGGATCCGAAGTCGGTCCTGCGTCGCGCCGTCCGAAAAATGCTTCCGCGGAACTTTTTGAACCAGAAACGGCTGAACAACCTGATCTTTGTGGAAGACGGCATGAAAGCCGGCGCGAAATCCAAATAACCATGGCTACGGCAAAAGAACCGATAAAAAAGGAGGGAAAGCTGCACGTGCCGACGCGCGCTGCGCACACGGCTGTTCATCGGACCCACGCGCCTGCGGCTTCTGCTCCGGTCGCGCACGCCGCCGCTCCGCGCGTTCGCTATACGGAGGCCATCGGCCGGCGCAAGACCGCCATCGCGCGCGTGCGGATCATGGCGGGCAGCGGGAAGATGACCGTGAACGACAAGGATGTGAAGAGCTATTTCACGCTTCCGCGGCTCGTTGCGGTGGCGCTTGCTCCCTTGAAAGAGCTCCAGCTCGGCGACATTGACGTCACGGTGCATGTCGGCGGCGGCGGCATCAACGCCCAGGCCGAAGCCGTGCGGCACGGCCTCGCCCGCGCGATCATTCTGAAGACCCCCGAGTGGAAGCCGCGCCTCCGCGCGATGGGCTACGTCACCCGCGATTCCCGCATGGTGGAGCGCAAAAAATACGGCCTCCGCAAAGCCAGAAGGGCTCCTCAATGGGCGAAGCGGTAGAACGGGCGAAACGACCCCGATCTAACGTATGAAAAAGATAGAAGCAGAAAAAGAAAGTGGCTACGAAAAAATCGGGCCTACGGCCTGGGGCGTGGCATATTTCCGGACTTTCTCGGACATCGAATACGCCAGGGAGATTTTCGAAGAACTTGACGGGGTGGTGAAGCCAACCGATCCAGTTCAGATCGAGTTTATGGAGAGCGCGAGAAAGAGGTCCAACCTTGCGCCACAATTCGAAGCCCGCTACAAGCTTATCAATCGTTTACTTGCAGAGAATAAGACGAATCAAATTTTGGAACTCGCTGCAGGCCTTGCGGGACGGGGGCTTGCGATGGCAGAGGAAGATCCGTCGCTGCAATACGTTGAGGTTGATCTTCCGGTGATGGCGGCGCACAAGAGAGAACTATTGCAAAATCTTTTTTCAAAAGGGAAGGCAAAGCCCCAAAGCAACCTTCACGTGGAAGACGGGGATGCCTTGGACGAGAACTCGCTTCTTGCGGCAACCCGACATTTCAAAAGTGGGCCGATCTCGGTGGTGAACGAAGGCCTTTTGCGCTATTTGAATTTTGATGAGAAAAGCGCTGTGGCGAGAAATGTTCATGCTTTGCTTGAAAAATTCGGGGGCGCATGGATCACTTCCGATATCACCCTCAAAAAGATATTGGCGTACGAACGGGAAAGGGAGGACGGCCGCGCGACGGTTAAAGCAATGTCAGGGATTGATGTTGAGGCGAATAGTTTTGAGAGCGAGGAGGCGGCGCGGAAGTTCTTTGAAGACCTCGGGTTCAGCGTTGAACGGCATGGTTTCCTTGAAGTTGCCAGTGAATTGGTTTCGCCTAAAAGGTTAGGCTTATCGGACCAACAAATAGAGGAGATGTTGAAGCAAGCTGTTGTGTTTGTGATGAGAGTTAAAAATTAATGGCATGATTGCTACTGGCATGCCTCGCCCGTCGCAAAGGGGCCGCTCGTCGCGTTGGGATCGTAGGCGCCGACGGGGACGACACAGTGCCATGTGATCTGCGCGGCATTGAGCATGATCCTGGCGTCGCTCTGGTCCGTGGTCAATTTATGTATCGTGATCGTGATCTTCGGGTCTATGCCGGACATTTGCATCCTGTTCACCCCGAGCACCACAAGGGGAAGCATTTTCTGGGTTCCCGGCGCGACGGCGAAAGAGAGCGGGATGGTAATGTCATCTGCGTTTTGCGTATAGGAAAGCGAGGGATTCGCCGGGAGGTTCTCTAAAGGATAGTCGGCAAGCGGTGCTTCGGTCACGGGGTCCAAAAACCTCAAGACAAACGGGCCGTTCGCGCCGTTCACATTCAGGGCGGTATACGAAATGGCGAGGTTTAATGCGGTCACGGTGATGGTGTTTGCGTCCTGGTTCTTAAAGACGAAGCCGCCGGTGTTTTTGTTGTTGGTGAGCAGTGTGTTCATGGCGAGCGACCGCGTGATAATGAATTGGCCCGGGCCGGTGGCGAAGGAAAACGTTCTGGATCGGGGCCGCTCGTCATTTCCGGAAAGCGGCGTGAGCGTGATCGTGCAGTGGTAAGACGTCCTTACGCTGAAGATCGGATTCTGGTCGCTCATGTCGGGGGCGGGCATGATCGGCGGGGGATCGCACAAAAAAGAAACAGAGAAAGGTGGGAGAGAGCTGCTTCCGCCAAGCGTCGCTGCGTCAAGGCCCCAGACGGTATTTTTCCCGGCACCCGCGTTCGTCGTGAGCACCACCTCGTATGGTCCGTCGGGTTGCTCTTTGAGAGATAGCGTCGTGGCATCAAGAAACGATTGTGCGGTCACGGTGATCGGCGCGGCGGTGGCAATCGGTTTCGGCTGCGCGGTTTGCGTCGCCTTTTTCGGCGTGCTTTTAGGTTTGTCGACGGTCTTTTGGGCGAGCAAAGTTACTTTCGGCAACAATCCCGTCGCGATCTGGATGCTTGAGCTCACGGTGCTTGAACTTAGGGTGCTTGAACTTATGGCACTTGAACTCGCGGTGCTTGAAGCGGGGGCGAGGAGAAATGTGGTGAGAGACGCAGAAAGCACAACGGTATTCTGCGCCACGGTAGCTATTTGCCATTGCGGTGCGGGCGTTACGGGTACCGCGCCCACCGCTCCGCCCACCATGGCGAGCGAAGGGAAAATTATTTCAAACGCAAAGAAAGCCACAGCAAAAACGACGGCACATCCAAGGGGGAAAGGCACCTCTTTTTTCACCGTCTCATTGTATCAGAAAATCCCGTTTTTATCCTCCGGTCTGGGGATTTCGGCGAGGGTTGTAATAACGACCCCCTCTTCGCTGTATTACTTAGCATGAGGCAACTATTTGCAAGATTACTGGCGGGCCTTTTGGTGGGGGCGTCGACGATCACGGCCGGAGCTGCGGCAATGAAGGTCGTGAGGGTAAATACTGCGGGAGCGACCACGACCATGGCGTCGGAGAATACCGAGAGCACGAGCACGTCCGCGCCGAGCCAGCTCCAGAACGCTGAGAGTGTTTCCCCGAAAGACACAAAGAGCGAACAACAGGAACAATCGGCCGATACGTCCACCGACGCATCTGCGGATGTTTCTTTGGACGATAATACGGGCGCCGCAAGTGCAAGCTCCACTGTTGTGGACACAAACTTTACTACAAGCACAAATTCAAGCACGAGCACAAGTTCCGCAGTAGAGGTAAGCTCCACCGTGAACACAAGCTCCGCTACGAACACAAACACGAATACAAACTCCATAACGAATTCCACAACCAGCGTGAACAATAGCCAGGCTCACACCCACTTTTCCGTACAAGGAGCTGGCGGGGACGACGGTGGGGGAGAAAAAGGAGACGGGAGCGGAGAGAGAAGCGATGATTAGGAAAATCATTCTGTCGTCCACTCTGGTTTGGGCATTTTCCGTTTATGTTTTGTTCGCCACGCCGGATGTGCCGCCGCCCGAAGTGATTCCCCATTCTTTGGCGCTAGCTCCGTCGTCAACGCTGCTGTCAACGCTGCCACTCTCGCCATCGTCATCGCCGCAATCAAAGGTTGCTATTGCTGCGCCGCCGACGCCAAAAACCGCTTCACCGATACAGAAACCCGCGCCAAAAACTGCACCGACCTCTACGGCGATCGCGCAACAACCAAAACCGGCGCCACAACCACAGCCACCGCAGCCGGTGCCACAACCGCCACCAGCACCAGCACTGCCGCCAACACAACCACAACCACAGCCGCAGCCAGCACCACCACCGGCGCCACCGCCACAACCGGCAGGAATATATAAGGACGGGGTTTATACGGGGTCTGTCGCTGATGCTTATTACGGCAACGTCCAGGTGCAAGCAACTATTCAAAACGCAAAACTGACCGCCGTACAGTTCCTCCAATACCCGAGCGATCGCAGCACTTCCCGTAGTATCAACGGGCAGGCAATGCCATATCTTATACAAGAAGCGCTTGCGGCGCAGAGTGCGAACGTAAACGTCGTCTCGGGCGCGACCGAGACGAGCATGGCGTTTCAGCAATCACTTGCGGTCGCACTTGCGGCGGCAAAGGCCTAGGAAGGTAAAAAAACTAAAAATGAAAAACGGCCCCTCTGGTTGGCTAGCTAGGAAAAAGCTAGGAAGGGCCGGGACTGCATATAGGCGCCGCGCCATCGTTGCCAATGGCGATGGCGGGGTACTGTCCGCACCGATGACGGCGTCGAACTGGGAAGGAAACTGGAACAACAGTGGATGCGTTCTTCAAGTCGATTCCCTTAATGTCAGATCGTTGTTTGAACCTCTAAGCGGGCGGGAAGAAGCAGAGGCAGGGTAGAACCCACTTGAAAGTCCATTAGCTATCCCGATTATACCAGGCACTATCCTTTACGCAACTACACCTTCGCGCTTGCTTCGCTCGGCACTTCTTCGATCTCGCACACGCCGCCCACACAAGCGAGCTCTTTCTTTACGTCGGTCGTATCGCTCTTTTCATAGAGAAGGACTTGCGAGAAATCGATCTCCGGCATCTTGGCCAGGAGTTCCTCATAGCGCTCCTTCGTGATCTCTTCGTAGGGGGCCAGAAGGTAAGCGTGATCCTCGCGCGGGAGGAAGGAAACGCCGCCGATGATCTCCCAGTTCTTGTAAACCCAGTCCGCGACGTCGATCCATTCGTTCTCGCCGACGGAGATCGTGACCGAAGGATTGTGCTCGGTGTAATCCACTTTCACTTTCTTCCAGTACTCAAGCTGGTCAATGGCGGTAAGGTCGTTCTTGGTAACGGCGTCTTCGGGTGCCTTCACCGGAAAATCAATGACGTAGGTGTTCGCGGACGAGAGCGACTGGCCGACTTCGGGGGAGTACTGCATTTTTTGGTCCTTCATCATCTGGAAAAGGGCATCGGTCGTTGCGATCCGCACGCGGCGGATATAGTATTTCGCGTGGCGCGGATGGAGCCCGGAGGAGGAATCCACGGTCTGTGAGAGGTTTCCGGACGGCTTCACGCACGTGATTGCCATGGAAGCACTGATACCGAAGCGCTTCGCGTATTCCGCATTCACCTCGATCGCGTAATCGCGGAGTTTGCGGAGCACGTTTTCGTTGCGTACCGCCGCGCAGTCCCACTGGCCGGTCACGGAAACGCCCAGGAGACGTTCCTTATCACAATTTTGCCTCCATTCCTTGGAAAGATAGGGGAAATTGGTGAGCGTGGATTGATAGGTGCCCAAAATGGTCGCAAGCCGCATTTTTTTCATCAAGGTTTCCTCGGTGTCCTCGGAACGGGCGACGATTTCCGAGAGATTGCAGAATTCCTTGGGTTGCAGGATGATTTCGCCGCAGGGATTCGTGCCTACCCGATTGATCTCGTCTTTCAGGAACTTCTTGCGCCGCGCGGGGAGCTGGGTGGCCATGCCGCCGCGGTTGAAAATGCCCCGTTCGCCGGTGCCGCTTTTCGCAAGAGAGATCCATTCTTCAAGGAATTGCGTGGAATTCGGTCTTTCTGTGTAAACCGCTGAATTGTTCGCCATCATGCGTTGTGGATCCGTGATCCAGAACTGCCCCGTCTTCGCCGTGCGCATCTCCGGATCGTCAAGGTCGGAGAGCGAGATCATCGCGCTCCGGCGCACGCCGCCCGAAACGACAATCTCGCCGATTTTGCAGCAGATGTCGTGCACGTCAATATTCCCAAGGCGGCGCCCCTGCTTCGTAAGGATCTTTCTGCGGGTAAAGGAGAGGAGTGCGCGCAACGGCTCCGGACCGGAACTTTTCCCGCCCATCGTAAGGAGCCGCGCGCCCGCCGGACGCAACTGCGAGAAATCAAAATCAATATCCTTGCCGTCGAACCACGTTTTCAATCCGAGGGTAAGGGCATCGCACCATCCCTCCTTGCTGTCGGGGATGATGAACGCATCCAATTTTTTCCCGGTCTGTTTTTTGATCTGGGGGAGCTTCTGCACGTATTGGCTTTCCACCGAGAAACCGACGCCCGTGCCGCACATGGAGATATACATCATCTCCGCGAAGTCTTCCAACTTCTGCGGCGCGGTGAACGAACAATTGAATGCGGCGACGTTCGTCGCGCGCGCGGCCTTGCCTGCAAATTGGAGCAGGCGCATGGAGGGCATTGCTTCCTGTTTTAAAATTCCTTCGCGCACTTCCGCGTACTCGGCATCCGTCAATTTATTGCCGAGGTTTTCTTTCATGAAATTTATGTAACGATCCACCGTTTCGATCCAGGTCTCGCGGCGCCCCTCTTCGGGGATCCATTTTGAATAGGTGCGGTAGTACACGAACTCGGCAAGCTGGTTCCGGAAATATTGTTTGCTTGCTTCGGCAAGCTTTTTTACGTGCTCGGGGATCTCGCGCTTTTTTTCACGGATCTCCGCACGCTCGGCACGGTAAAGAATGTACGCCTTCGCGGTTTTGGCGTAGTCCATAAGGATAAGCTGGCTCTCCACAATGTCCTGGACCTCCTCGATCGTGGGAATGTGCTCTTTCGGGAACTTTTTTTCGAGGGCGACAACCACCTGCTCGGAAACTTTTTCCGCATCCTCTTTGGATTTCGCTTCGCCCGTCACGTTCATCGCTTTCGCGATCGCGTTGGTGATCTTTGTTTGATCGAACGGTACGATGCGTCCATCCCTTTTTCTCACCTCGGTGAAATGATGCTTGCCGAAAATCATTGTTTAAAATTTAATTGATAATTAATCTCGACGTAAAGACATTTTAACACTATGCCTTGTCAAAGGGGAGCTGTGGATAACAATTTTTTCATCAGTTTTACTTTGGAAAGTCAAACTTTATGATTTTTTGGGCGGAATTCACAAGATAGAGAACATTTTCATCTGGTTTGTAAAGGGGTTTTACGCCATCCGCCACCCTCACGAAGTTACGAAGGCCGAGATCGTCAAGGTCGAGGAAAGAAACGGAGGCGGGATAGATCACGAAAAGATGGTTCATGTCCCGGTACCAGAGCACCTGCTCTGCATTTGCAATGTCGGACAGGTTAAAGCGGCGGTAGGTTTGGGCATCGCTCTGGGGAAGGATCTCCACGCTTTTATTTTCAAGCACGGCGACGGCCGTTCCGTCGTCTGCGGTCCTGAATTCCTTCGCGTCATCGGCAAGTTTCTGAAATTGTTGGGCGTTTACATCATAAGAATAGAGCGACCCGTCGCTTTGGAGGACGCCCAAAAGAGCATCGGAGATCCATTGGAGATCGCGCGTTTGTCCGGGGACCGTTCCTGAACTTTCTTTTGCTATTTTTGCGAATCGGTCGTAGAGGACAACGCTCGCGCCGGAACTGTTTCCGAATTTTGTCCATGCGATGAGCGATGGCGAAACGGCGAGCGACGATCCTATTGTTTCTCCTCCCGTCGTGCGCCCAACCGTGGTTGCCGCCCCCTGCGTCGTAGTAAAGGTCCAGACTTGGTGCGTGTTTATCGCGATGATGTTCGTTGCGTCGCGGGGATCGATCAAGAGATCGGTCAGCGTTGCCGCATTCACGCCGTTCTTTAAAAGAACCGCCGAAAGATTGGTGGAAGTGCCTTCGGTAAAATCATAAAGTGAGAAAGTTCCCGCTCCGGCGTTTTTGATGATAATGGCGTGGAGGTCTGCGCTTTCGCTTACGATCTCGCCCCGCCCGATCGTTTTTCCGCGCCAGACAATCGCATCGTTTGCGGTTTGCGTAATGGTCTCGCCGGAGATGATAGAAAATTGTTTCACTGTGCTCGTGGAAATCACCTCCGGCGTTTGCGGCACAAGGACGGCATCCTTTAATTCCGTGACGAGCGCCGGGAGCACGGCAATGTTCTCGCGCCATTCATCGTAGCCGTTTTCCGTGAGTGTGAGCGAATACGTGCGGGGGAACAGATTGGAGATCAAGGTGCCGCGGGAAAGAAATCCCGATTGGTTCGCGATCGGTTTGCCGTCAAGGAGGATGCGGGCGTCCGTGGGAAAGGAGCGCACGAAGATCGCGCCGACCTTTTCCGCGCGCCACGTGGTGAAATCGAAACGCCATCCTTGGGCGTAGAACACTACGGCGGCGCCGATGATGAAAAAGAGGACGAAAAGCACGTAAAATATGGCTTTTCTTTTGTTTCGGCTCATGAGGGTGGTACGGAGTAGATTGTAGATGATGCGGGCTTGCACCTCAAGGCGGTGGAGAATGGTATAATAACAGTATCCCGCTACAGATCTCGGATCAAATAATTATAAACGGGAGGGCGAATCACTGTAATCCGTGGATTGCAGTTGAGCCCACCCCCATGGCGTAGAGCCAGAGATCGGGCGGGATCACAAAGGACCGGCGCAAGGCCGGTTTTTTGTTCTTTTGTATTTCGTGAACCCGAAGCACTGGCTTATGCCTTGAGCGCGTTTATTTTCGCCGCGAGGATGAAATCGTTTTCCGAGAGACCGCCGATTGCGTGCGTGGAAAGTTCAAAGCGGACAAGGTTATAAAAAATATATATGTCGGGATGATGGCCTTCCGCTTCGGCAAGGTCGGCAACTTTGTTTACAAAGGCCATCGCTTCTTTGAAATCCTTGAATTTGAATTCCTTCGTGATCTTTTTGCCGTCGGGCGAGGTCCAGCCGGGCGCATACTTCAAATAATTCGGCACGCGGTCCGGATCGAGCGGCGGCATGCCGCCCTCGCAGGGGATGCAGTGTTTTTTTGTGAGGTCCATGAAAAACTTTTTTCGTTCTGTCGGGCCGCCGGGAATCGAACCCGGTCTAAACGCACCCCATGCGCTCGTACTACCGGTATACTACGGCCCGTTCTTACCTTTGTTTCAATAAGTTTACCACTTTCCCGAAATCCCGCAGCCTTTTCTTTAGATCGGGATTTAATCTCCCACTATCACTATATAATTCCAAGTTTTTCACTTGAAGCCCGATGGCGGCGATGAAATACTCAAATAATTTTTTTTCAAAATCGGGATGCTCGCTCAAAGAGGGGGTAAATTCCCGTATTCCCTTTTCGGTAAGGCCTTCAGGAAGCGCAACATAAAAGAGGGGGACATGATCAATGCCATCCGGAACGATGGTTGTTTTCCCGTCTTGTTTTTCAAGCCTAAGACCATACTTCAACGTGGCGCCTCCGGCAAGGTTTCTCTCTTGCACCGCGTCCAGTTTCTTTTGATATATTTCACCAAAAGTTTCACTTACTTCATCAAAAGCACACACAAGATTTCCTGTTTCTCTTTCAAACACGATCGTGTCAACCCCGTTTCTTTTATCGTCAAAAGGTGCCGATCGTGCAACGATGAATTTGGGCCCGAGATATTTCTGAAGAAGGGCGCACGCGAGTATTTCCAACCGTTCGCCCTTGTCCCCCTCTTTTTCTTTGCGGAGCGCCTCCGCATTTGATTGGCCTTCCATTGTGTGCGCAAAATCTTGCCCGGCTTCGGGATAGAGCGCCTTATAAGCAAGCATGTTGATGCGTCCGTCTGGTCCAACCGGTATCCCTTGTGCGTGCAATTCGGCCGCCGTGTTTTCTATGAAACCACTTAAGATTCCCATAGAACGACGTTCTCTTGCGGATACCGGAGAGATTTCGGATCCTTTCATTGCGATATTATGCCACTATTTTCGTTTTCGCTGCGGGCGCGGTTTTTGCTTCCGCCCCTTTCTTTGCAAGCGTCTTCAGGCAGTTCGTGCAGATGAGCTTGCGCACGCCTTTCACGCGGGCGTACTGGAGATTGGGATATTTCCGGGTCCAGTTCACGGGATTATAGTGGCCGCGAAGCAGACGGCGCGCGCCGCCCATCTGCGATCCTTTGCTACAGATGGCACACTGTCTCATGGGGCTTACTATATCGTTAATGGAGTTTTTTTGCAACTCCAAGCGGAACTATCCGAGAGCATGTGAAGTTTTGATAATTGACGCGCACGCTGCGCCGGCATACAATAAAACCATTAAAGGCCATGCTTGATACGCTCAAAAAGCCGGCGGTGGTCGTTTGTCTTGTGGTGATAGTCCTCATTATCATTGTTGCGGGGTGTTCTTACCTCATGAATGAGCAATTTGGAGGGTATCCAAGACTCGCAATCGCCAACATGAACTGCAATGTTTTCCTGAATTCCCCCTCCTCGGATTATTCCGCGACCATTATCGATGAACGGAACGCCGATACCACGGCGGACGCGGTGAGTGCCCTCATACAAAAATACGGCGGCGAGATAGTATCCCGCAGTTCGTACCCCGAGGTCTATCATGTGGGGTCTAAGACGTCAGATTCGGTCACGGTAAAGACGATTACTATTGGCGGTTCGGTTCCTCTTGTGAACGCCGACGCTTTTATGAAAGACCTCGGTTCGCTTGCCACAGGGGCAAACGCAACGCTTGAAGACGTGAGCTACAACAAAACGAGCGGCGACGAAACGGTGCAGAAATGCGTTGATGCGGAGAACAGCGCGCGCATCGCCGAAGCGACCGCCAAGGTCTATCTCCGCTACGTGGTTCCATTCGCCACGAAAGGATACAAGATCGAGACGAGCACCGACATGAGCAACCTTATGAGCAATCTTCAGGATTTGAACGATCAAATCCAGAATTTTTACGATCAGGTGAGTTCATATAACGACAGCATCGCATTGCTCCGCCAAAGCGCGAATATAGTGAACGTGTCGGTTACCGTACAGGATCGCGAAAACCCTGTTCCTTATTATCCCCCCACGACGGATTCCCAACCAATGTAAGTCAGGTTCTAATCTGCCTTTACGTTCAGCTTCCGTAATTTTTTCCTTTTCGCTTTTGGCAGGCGCACCGTAAGGATGCCGTTCTTGAAGGTAACGCTCGCGCCTTCGGGATCGATCTCCTGCGGGAGGATGATGGAACGCGCGAACCGTCCCCAATAGCATTCCTGATAGAGATAATCTTCGCCGCCGGAGGCCGTGCGCTCGCGCTCGCGCGAACCGCGAATTACGAGGGAATCGGGCGTGACGTTCACGTCAATATCCTCGGGCTTCACGCCCGCGATCGCCGATTCAACGACGATCTCGTCCGGCGTCTGGTAAACGTCCACCGTGAGCTGCCCTTCCGGTTCGCTTGCGGATTCCGCCTTTGGCCGCGCGGTTTTCGGCCGCACGGCAAGCGTACTCGCGTCGGCTTTCGCAAGCTCTACTTCATAACGCTCGTCGGCATCCGATTTTGCCCCTGCCAATGATTCAAAGAATTTTTCGTCCTGCGTGTCCATAATGATGTGATTATGCTGGTTGCACTTTTAGTTCTTCGAAATCGCTCAGCACGAAGAATCCAACCACGAGAAGAAACAGCACCGTATAGGAAATATTCCCGTAGGTCAGTATAAGATAATTGAAAATAGCGTGCAAGACGGTGGCATACACAAGCCCCAGCGAAAGATTCAGCGCTATCTTTTTGCGGGCGACGCCGAGCGCCCAATGGTAGCCGACGATCCCCGAGGTAAGGGAATGGAGCAGGGTGGCGCCTACGAAGCGGAGTGAATCCATTTGGAATACGCTTGAAATGAAGGCGGTCCCGGAAAAGGCGGCGGGAAGGTTCGAGATCGCGCCTATGTTCTCGAGCGTGGCAAAACCCAGAGCCGCCACGATCAGGTAGATCATCCGGTCAAGAGGGTCGTTAAGGATCGGACTTTTGCCGACCGCGAAGTACGCCGCACCGAATTTCATCAGTTCCTCAATAAGGGCGAACACGAGAAGAGAGAAAATAGAGAGCTCCGCAATGCCCCACCCGGTTGCGGCGTGGTTGAACATCTGCTCAAGGGCGATCGCGAAGAAGCCGAAGGCAACGCCGGCGAAAAAGGCGAGCACAATAAGACGCTTTGGTTCGGGGTGCGGGTCCTCGCTCAAGTAAAAAATAAGCCACGCGAATCCCGGCAGGAGGCCGAAAACGAGCGCAATTACGAGCAGCGGCATGTTTTTATTTTACCATTCCATCGCCCCGCCATGCCTCTACCATAAGCATCGTTCCCGGACGGAAGATGCCGTAGATCTCTTCTGTCACGAACGGCATGAAGGGATGGAGCATTTTGAGCGATGCCAAGAGCAGATATTCAAGAAGAGCGTAGGATCCGGCTTTTTGCGCGGCATCTCCGTCGCGCAAAGCGATCTTTTCCGCTTCTACAATTTTGTCCGCAAGCGTGTGCCAGATATAGTGGTAGAGCTTTTCCGCGGCAAGATGGAATTCAAACGCCTCAAGATGCGCCGTTACTTCTGTTTTGAGCGCATCAAGCGCTTCTATCTCCATGCGCCTCTCAATGGTGAATTTTTCCGGGTCCACGGGCGCTCCCTCCGCTGGTTTGTTCATATTGATGAACCGCGCGATGTTCCATATCTTTGTTGAGAAGTTCCGGTAGCCCCGGATGCGGTCTTCGGAAAGCTTAATGTCGCTTCCGGCCGAGGCGCCGATCACGAGCGAGAGCCGCGTAGCATCCGCGCCATATTTCTCCGCCATTGCGAGGGGGTCAATGCCATTGCCGAGCGACTTGGACATTTTCCGCCCCTTTGCATCGCGCACGAGGCCGTGCAAATATACTTCGCGGAAGGGGACCGTGCCCATAAGACACGTGGACATAAGGATCATCCGCGCGACCCAGAAGAAGAGAATGTCATAGCCCGTTTCCAACAGTGAGTTCGGGAAATAAGTTTTAAGGTCTTTCGTTTTGTCCGGCCAACCGAAGACCGAGAACGGCCAGAGTCCGGAGGAAAACCAGGTGTCCAGAGTGTCGGGGTCCTGTGTCCATTTGTCGCCACGCGGCGGTTCAGTGCCAACGTAAACTTCTTCGCCCTTGTACCACACCGGGATCCGGTGCCCGAACCAGATCTGGCGCGAGATGCACCAGTCGTGCAAATGATCTATCCAGTTGAAATAGATCTTCCCGAAGCGGTCGGGGGTGATCTTCACGGCGCCGCTCGCTACGGCTTCACGCATGAGCTCTTTTGGTGTTTTTTCTTCGCCGTCCGCTGCCTTGAATTTTCTCTCGACTGCCACGAACCACTGTTTCAAGATCTGCGGCTCAATGATGCCTCCGCCGCGGTTGTTCGTCGCAACGCGGTGGGCGTAATGCTCATCCACTTTTTCTATAAGCCCCTTCTTTTTTAATTTCTGGACGATGAGCGGCCGCGCTTTTTTGATGTGCATTCCGGCGAACTCGCCTGCGATGGGGAGTAGCTTTCCGTTCAGATCAATGATTTGTTCCGTATCAAGATGGTGCCGTTCGGCGATCTCGAAGTCCGTCGTGTCGTGCCACGGCGTGATGGTCATCACGCCCGTCCCGAACGCCATGTCAATTGACGGATCTTTCACGATCGTCGCCTTCACGGGGCCATTGATCCACTCAAGATCAATCATTGCGCCGTGCTGGTATTTCTCGTACCGCTTGTCGTCGGGATGCATCACAACGTACTTGTCGCCGAATTTCGTCTCCGGCCGCGCCGTGGCGATCGTGAACGGGCCGTATTTCAAGTAATAAAAAGGAGCCGTTTCTTCAATCCACTCCACTTCGTCATCCGAGACCGTCGTTTGCAACTGCGGATCCCAGTTCACGATCCGGTCGCCGCGGTAGATAAGGCCCGTTTCGTACATCTTCTGGAATGCCGCGCGGACGGCGCGCTCGCGCGTGGCGTCGAGCGTATACGTTTCGCGGCTCCAATCAAGCGACGCACCCATCCGTTTCACCTGCTTCACGATCGTATCGTGGCTCTTTTTTGCGTACTCATGCACGCGCCGCAAAAATTCCTCCCGGCCGAGATCGTAGCGGCTTTTCTTTTCTTCTTTTGCGATCATTTTTTCCACGCGCGATTGCGTGGCGATCGCCGCATGGTCCGTGCCTGGGACCCAGAGCGTTCGCTTGCCGCGCATGCGATTCCATCGGACGAGAATATCTTCGATCACAAGCATCGCCGCATGTCCCATATGCAATTCTCCCGTCACATTCGGCGGGGGAAGTATTATAGAGAATGGTTCCGCGTCCGCGGCCGTCACGCCTTTTTCCACGCATACATCCGGATTGAAATATCCCGACCGCTCCCATGCGGCCGCAATGCGGGACTCCACTTCTTTTATGTCATAGCGCGGTTCCATGGCTGGCATCGATAATATCTGGATTATAGGGGATTTTTTTGCGGAAGGGAAACTATTTCGCGCCGGACAGCGTATACTATATAATAGGTAAACTACAAAGGTCGTTTTAATTTCTCATTTTATGGAAGAACAAAAAGATAAGAAGGTTTGCGGGTGCGGCGGGTGTACCTGTATGAGCGGGTGCGGATGTGGGTGCGGGTGCGGTATGAGCGGGTGCGGCCATCGGCATGGCCGGATCATCCTGCGGATCGTGATTGCGATCATCGTAGTCGTCGTGGCGTTTTCGATCGGCGTAAAGCTCGGCGAACTCCGAGGGGCGTACAATGGTGGCTACTACGGGGAATACGGCCGTGGCTACCGGATGATGGGGTACCCGATGATGAATGGTTACTACGGGGCGCCGACGGCAACGTCGACACCGACGAAGTAGGCGGGCGAGCAAGGCAAGCCAAAAAACCGGAGCTTCACGCTCCGGTTTTTTGTTGCGCCACTGTGTTATATAATAAAGGCAATGGCAGACGAGGCCCCGAAAGCGGCAAAAATAGCGATGGATCCGGTCGGTGCGCTCTTTACGGGCGCGTGGCGGCGCTATGGAGAGCGTTTCTGGACGCTCGTGTGGATATTTTTCATACCAAGCATCCTCCTTTTATTAGGACGATTGTTTTTGGAAGGAGGAACGCCGCCGCGGATACTTGTGGGCGGTATTCTTTCATTGATTGGTTCGCTCGTCTCCATCCCGGCTTCACTTGCACTTGTGAACGCTCTCGCGCACGGGACGGATTTTACGATGTCGTATCGCGTGGGGCTGAAGCTTTTCTGGCCGGCGGTGTGGATATGCATACTAGACGCTCTCGCGGTCGTCGGCGGGTTTGCGCTTTTGATCGTTCCCGGTATCATCTTGAGCGTCGCGCTTATGTTCGCGAATTACACGCTCGTCGTTGAAGACAAGCGCGGAATGCATGCGCTCATGCAAAGCAGGGGATACGTAAAAGGATATTGGTGGGCGATCTTGGGGAGGGGTATCCTCCTCGGCGCGATCTTTTTGGGCGTGCTCCTCCTTGTGTATCTGCCGCTCGCCCTGCTTCTCGGCAAAACGATCGGCAACGTGATATACCTCGTCCTCCTTTTATGCTTTACGGCGTTCGGCGTTTGCTACTCCTACGAAATGTACGCAAATCTAAGGAGGCTCAAAGCGGGCGCAATGGAGGAGGCAGTAAAAGGCAAAAATGGATTTTTGAAGGTCTGCATGGCGGTCGGTGTTCTTGTTGTCCTCGTTATTCTTTTTCTCGTCGTCATCGGGGTGTTGTGGACTGGCGTGCCACAATCATCAAACGTCATCAAATCGTAAGATCTCCCCGGGCCGCAAGGCGGAATCGTTTCTTTCTAAGATGCGCCAGGTAGCCGGCGGCGCCGATCATTGCGGCGTTGTCCATGTTGTATTTAAAGTCGGGGACGAAAAATCCGGCGCCCACGAGGCCTGCCGCGCGGGCAAGGGCTTTTCGAAGGTGCTTGTTCGCCGCCACGCCGCCAGAAAGGAGAATTGATTCCGCTCCGCGTTCCTGCGCGGCCCTCTTTGTTTTTGCGACCAAGACGTCCACTGCCGCCTGCTCGAATCCCGCGGCCACATCCGCTTTTTCCTTCGCACTCGGTGCGCGCTTCATGTCCCGGAGATAATAGAGGACCGCGGTTTTCAAGCCGGAGAAACTGAAGTCGTAGTTCTTGTCGGTAAGCATCGGCCGCGGGAAGGTGATGGTAAAAGGATTTCCCCGCGCGGAAAGCTTCTCTATTTCCGGGCCGCCGGGGTAGGGGAGACCGAGCAGCCGCGCCACTTTATCGAATGCTTCGCCCGCCGCGTCGTCGCGCGTTTCGCCGAGCCGCCGCCATTTTGCGAGAGATTCCACTTCCAAGAGGATCGTGTGTCCGCCTGAAACGATGAGCGCGACGGCGGGGAAGATCACCTTCTGAATAAGGGCCGACGAGTAGGCGGTGGACGATCGGGAGGGCAAGAGGAAGCTATAGAGGTGCCCCTCAAGATGGTTTGCGCCGACAAGCGGTTTCTTATGTTTTTTTGCGAGTTCTTTTGCAAAGCCGATACCCGTCCAGAGCGCCGGTTCGAGTCCGGGGCCGACGGTCACCGTAATAAGATTTATCGAGCGCCACAGGCGCGCTTCCTGCGCGGATCCCGGCGCTCCAAACATCTTTTTATAGAGCACGGGAAGATTTTTGAGATGTTCGCGCTTCGCGAGGTTCGGCACCACGCCGCCGAACGGCCGGTGGATCTTTATCTGCGACGCGACCAGGTTTTTATCTATTATAAAACGCGGCATGGCACCGCCCCGCGCGTGCAAGCCGCCCGTCGCGCGGAGGAGCGCAATGCCGGTCTCATCACAAGAAGTTTCGATCGCAAGAATTCTCATGGTTCTGTTTTTATATCATGCGGCAGGAGGGGACGGACCGCAACCGGCTACTTGACAAAATGGACATTTATATGTTAAAATAACAGTAGCGGTAAGCATTCAAAATCCAACGATTTCCAGTGAGGCGACATGAAAAACATAGTGATGGTTCTCTTGTTGGCGGCGGCATCGCTGTCCGCCCAACACACGATTTCGGTGTTCGGGCACACGCCCGGAATCGATCTCCGTATCCTCAACGACACAACAGACAAAGCTCCGCTCCAACTCACGGTGAACAGCCGTGATGTCCGTGGGTTCCTGCTTCCCGGCATGGACCCGTGGAGAGGCCACTACGGATCAGGCTACGGGGACGTCCCGATCGTGATCCGTGCGTGCGCGGCGATCGCGGAACGCACCGTCAATCTTGCCCCGCCACGGTGGGCAGCGGACGAGGGGTTGGTGGGCGGACTTGCACTGACCAAGGAGTATCTTGCAGGTCAACCATCCGAACCGGACCTGAAGAAACGGGTTGAGCAACTCGAAAAGAAGCTCAGCAAGCGCCTCGGCCACAGGGAGATGATCGCAGAGCTTCACGACTGGTTCAATGCCGTGAAGCATCTCGGCATCAACCGCAGTGTCCAAGTTTGCGGGAACCCCGTGACCCTCACGGCCTTAGTGCATGTCCAATACAACCTGTACGAGCGTCGCACTGTGATGCTCGTGGTCCGTGGAGATCGCAAGCACGGCTACCGGGTGAATGGACCCAGGGACGCCTATTAGGCAATACGCGCGATCGACCCCAGAAGGCGATCGCGCGAACACTTGAGTTTAGTACTTGGGTAGTAAACTGAAGTGTTCAAGAGGAAATATATAAATAAATATGTGAATGGGCAGCTCGCGGTGTCCACTATTGACAAGCTTATATATCTATGATAATATTTCAATTAGAACGTATCGCGGGCCGATGGTGAGTAAAACTTACCACGCTACCCAGCGAACGAACAGGAGACTGACATGTACATATGGTTGACGGCCAAAGGCGAAGAGACGCTTCGGCAACTCAAGACGGAAGGCAGAATCGGGGAGCTGAAAATCGAGACTCACAGGAACTCGGGCCTGCGATATGTCCCGGTTTCAGACGAGATCACGGATCCGACCGCTACGCTGATCCCGCAAAGCGTGATTGATCACGTGACGCTGGACGGAAGAATCCAAGAGGATCTCCGGCCGCAAGGAATCTACGTGCGGGGCGGCGCGACGGCGCAGGTGGAGACCGTAAGGAACGTTGTTGGGGGCTACGGCAACAATTCGCCTATGGTTGATCGCTACCAGATGGTCCGCGTTGTCGCCAAAACCGTGAGGGCGGCGAGGGCGATTTATTCGAAGGTCCGCTCCGGAGAACTCAAGCCGAAGCACAACTGGACGGCGGGTGCTGACCGCTCGGGGGTCACCGACGCTGCTGGTGCCGAGATCGGCGATCAGTAACCGCAAGCAGAAGGGTTAGCTCAGAGGAGCTAACCCTTCCAAATATGAGTTTATAATTATTTGTAATTTCATATTTGGACTGAATGTTGGTGTACTACGTCTCCATCAGATCTTCCGGCGACCAGGTGATCTTCTCGCCGTCGACCCACCCCTCCGTTCGATTCCCCGTGAGCGCCAACGGCAAGAAAAATACAGAGGGGCTTTGAAGAGAGCCCTTCTGAGTACTCGATTCAAAGCCCCTCTGTATTTTTCTTGTGGTAGCCCCACCGGGAATCGAACCCGGATTTACGCCGTGAAAGGGCGCCGTCCTAGCCATTAGACGATGAGGCCATCGCAGCAGAGTGCCGCATCCTTGCTATAATATAATAGAGTCGTATATTTTGAAAGGTCGGTTTGCTTCATTCGTTAAAATCTATGCTTTCTGTCTTCTTTTTTTACGGCGGCTTGGGAGTGCTTGCGTTGCGTCTTGCGCTCGGCGTGATTTTCCTTGCGCATGGGTGGCCGAAGCTTCGGCATCTGCAACAGACGGCAGTTGAGTTCGACGGGCTGGGCTTCAAGCCGGGCAGGTTCTGGGGGACGCTCGTCGCGCTCCTTGAATCTTTCGGCGGCATCGCGCTTATCCTTGGATTCTACACACAGACCTTCGCGGTGCTTTTCGCGCTCGAGTTTATCGCGATTGTCGTGCGGAAGCTTATAAAGAAACAGCCGTTCGTCGGCGGCTGGGAGCTTGACCTCCTTGTCCTTACCGCATTCCTCGTGCTCGCCCTGAACGGCGGCGGCGCCTACTCGTTTGACCGGGCTTTCTTCCTTGGATGGTAAAACGGTTTTTTGAGATCCTGCCTGGGGCGCTCGCTTGGGCAACGATCATCTTCATGTTTTTGTTTTCGTGGCTTCTCCCCGCGTGGGTTTCGATTTTCATCATCCTTTTCGACGTCTACTGGCTTTTGAAGACCATCTATCTTTCGCTCCATCTTCGCGCGACGTTTTCGCAGATGAAGAAAAACATGGCGGTGGATTGGCTTCTGCGCCTAAACGAATCGAAGGGCGTTCCCCGATGGGAAAATATTTATCACCTCGTGATCCTCCCGATGTATCACGAACCGTACGAAGTGGTGAAAGAGAGCTTTGCGCGCCTTTTTGAAACGCATTATCCGAAAGAAAAATTATTGGTGGTGCTTGCGCTTGAGGGGCGCGCGGGCAGGGCGGCGGAGGAGGTGGGAGAGCGGATCAAAAAAGAGTTCGGCGGAAAATTTTTCCGCTTTCTTGTAACGACTCATCCTGCGGACCTCCCCGGCGAGATCCCAGGCAAGGGATCCAACGAAACCTGGGCGGCGCTGCGGGCGAAGGAAATCCTGCTTGATCCGTTGCACATTCCCGCGGAAAACATTCTTGTTTCGGTCTTTGACGTGGATACGCAGGTCTTTACTGAATATTTCAGCCGGCTCACCTACGTGTTTCTCACAGCGCAGAATCGCTTGCGCGCCATCTATCAGCCGATCCCGCTCTTTACGAACAACATCTATGAGGCGCCGGCATTGGCGCGGGTGGTCGCATTCTCCACGACCTTTTGGCAAATGATGCAGCAAGCGCGCCCGGAACGCCTGACCTCTTTTTCTTCCCAATCCGTGCCGCTCAAGGTATTGCTTGATATCGGATTTTGGCAGAAGGATATTGTCTCAGAGGATTCGCGGGTTTTTTGGCAATGCTATTTGCGCTATCACGGCGACTTCCGCGTGGAGCCGCTCTTATATCCCTTGTCCATGGACGCGAACGTGGCGCCCACCTTTTGGGCTACCATGAAAAATCTTTACAAGCAGCAGCGGCGGTGGGGATGGGGGTGTGAGAACATTCCGTACATGCTTCAGGGGTTCCGGCGCGATCCGCAGATCCCGTCCGGGAAGAAACGCTACTGGAGGTTCAACGTACTGGAAGGATTCCATTCGTGGGCGACAAATGCACTTATGATCTTTGCCCTGGGGTGGCTTCCGCTTTTTCTTGGCGGCCGACATTTTACCGATACGCTTCTTTCTTACAACTTGCCGCGGATCACGCGGTTCATCATATCGCTTTCCATGATCGGTATCGTGAGCTCCGCGATCTTGGGCATCCTTCTTTTGCCGCCAAAAACAAAAGGGCTGCGCGCCCGCAATTATCTTGTCTATTTTTTACAATGGGCCCTTATGCCTCTTACGCTCATCATCTTCGGCGCCTTCCCCGGGCTTGAAGCGCAGACGCGGCTCATGCTCGGCGGTCGCTTCCGCCTGGGCTTTTGGGTTACGCCCAAGGGGCGTAACCCAAAAGGGGAAGAGGGACCGGGGAAACATGATAAAATAAAGCAATGAAAGTCCGCCGGGGGTTTACTATCATTGAACTTCTGATTTTTGCCGCTATTTTTTCTTCTATCATGGCGGGGCTTATCACCGTGCTTATTACCATGACGCGCGTGCAGAGCCGCCAATCGTCGGCGACCGACGTGGAAACACAGGGACAATTCTTGCTCCAGCAATTTCAGTATTACATACAAACGGCACGGCTGGTCGATATGGTGCAGGATGCCGCGGCGGGGACGCTCAAGCTCCGGGAGCTAACCTTGGCACCCGATCCCACCTTCGTTACGCTTGCCACGGGGACAGTATATCTTCAGCAGGGCCTTGGCGGAGCGCTCCAGCCCTTGACCTCGAACAAGGTGACGGTATCCAACCTTTCGTTTATAAGGCATTACAATCTCAATAGTTCCTCAACGGCGTACGGCGTCGATTCGGCATCGTACTCTTTCACGGTATCAGCGAATACTTCAAATACTACTCAGCAATATTTCCAAAAGTTCCAATCGTCTGCGGCGGTTACGGCGCCCGTTCCCAAAATTGCCCTTATGCAGCAGACGAGCACGCTTGTTTACGGAACGAGTACGAACATGGCGGGGACCTATATAGGCAATAATGCCACGGGGAGTTTGCTCGTTGCGGTCGTTGTGAACACTAATCTCGTTTCTATTTCGATCGGGGACACCGCGGGCAATGCATGGAGCAACATAGCGAGCACGACGTACGCGGCATACAATCAGAAGATCACTATTTTTGCCGCGGCCAATGCGCGCAACAGCTCGAACACGGTTACGGCAACCCTCGGGGGAAGCGGCGGGTATAATCCTTCACTTTTTCTCTATGAATATCGCAGTGCGTCGACCTCTTCTTTGGTCGATGCTTCCTCTACCCAGACGCAGTCAAACGCGACGGCCATATCGAGCGGTCCGGCGACGCCGACCTCGAATGTCGAGCTTGTCTTCGGCGTGATGTACCTGAACACGTGGCCGGCAACCCCGCCCGTAGCCGGATCGGGGTTCACCATAAAATCCTCCTCAAGCGCGAGCAATACCTTTATTGAAGATAAAAATGTTTACGTGACTGGCCCTGTGGTTGCCGACTGGGCGCTCTCGCAGGCGGCAAGTTCGTCCGCGACCGTCGTCACGTTCAAGTAAGGCAAGCGCCAGGCCGCAATGGTCTTTGCGGGTACGGGTGTCGGCGTGCTCCAGCGGCACGCCGCACCCTGCTCTCTCGGCGCGGCGACTCCGCGCAGACGCGGAGACCAAGCTCGCCGCGCCTCCGAGAGCCCCCGCCAAGACCATTGCGGCCTGGTGCTTGCCCCATGTACGATTCTGTAAGATAATCCCAGCATGAAAGATTATTCTAAAAAGTTAAAAGAATACGACAAAGAAAAGATCACGCTCATTAAACATCAGTGGGGTCAAAACGCGACTTCTCTCTATAACCAAGTTGTTCAAGCTTGGGACCATATTCCTTTTGGCAAAAAAATTGCTATTATTTCCTATAAAAAATTTGGGATGAAAAGTGCCCTAACCTTTTTCAAAAAGAACGGCTTAGTATGTGAGGTTGTGGGCAAAGGACCCGACGGCCTAAGGCTCGTTGAATGCGAAAAGAAGGAACATAACCATTTAAAACCTATAGAAATATCAAATATAGTGAAGTTTGATTTTCTCGGGAAAAGTTATAAAGCTGACGTTGGAAGCTCCATCTTTTCTAAAACAGGTCTTGATAAAGGAACAAGATTTCTTCTGGAATCATTCTTTTCTTGGGATATTGATCTCAATGGAAAAGAAGTCGTCGATATGGGAACGGGGTGGGGCGCAATATCTATAATCATCGCCAATGAATTTCCAAAAGCTCGAATTACCGCATATGAAAAGGATGATGCATCTTTCGAGGCGGCCAAAGAAAATCTTTCAGGATTTTCGCAAGTAAACGTAAAGCAAGTCGATCTTGCTCAAAATATCAAACGGCAACGTGGGACATTCGATTATATTTTATCCAACCCTCCGTTTCATGTTACCACCGAAGAGAGGCATAGGATTTTTAAATATGCAGATAGTTTATTAAAAAAGAAGGGTGAGATGATCTTTGTCGTAGAAAATTCTTTTACTAATCGATTTGCCCTCACCGCAAAATCTTTTTTTGACATCCTGCAAGAAGAGAAAAACGCTGATTATAGTGTACTCAGATGTAGGAAGTTTGATTAGTGTCTCCGCTTGTGCTTGCGAAACCACGCGGGAGGGCGAGGGAGAAATCCGCGAGCGAATAGAAAATCCGCCGGGTACCCGGGAGCGGCGACCAGGGTGGCGGATTTTCGTATATGAGCGAGCTGGATTTCCCGAGTCCGAAGCAGGTTTCGCAAGCACAAGCGGAGACACTAACTTACTCCAAGTGGATATCTTTCTGGAACTCGGCGAGTTTTGCTTTGAGCGGGAGATAGGTTTTGAGCGAGGGATCGCTTTGGACGAGCACAAGGGCGGCTTCGCGGCTCGCCTTCACGAGTTCGGGGTCCTGGAGCGCGCCCATCGCAACATCGGGAAGCCCCGTTTGTATTTCGCCGAAGAATTGGCCGGGACCGCGGAGCGCAAGGTCTTTTTCGGCCAGTTCAAAACCGTTCTTCGCTTCAAGGATCGCTTTGAGCCGCGCATTCGCCGCCTTCGCATCAGAATCCGCCATGAGGAAGCAATATGATTGATATTCGCCGCGGCCGACGCGCCCGCGGAACTGGTAGAGCTGGGCAAGCCCGAACCGTTCGGCGCCCTCGATCATCATAATAGAGGCGTTCGGCACGTCCACGCCGACCTCCACGACCGACGTTGCGACCATGATGTCAAATTCCCGCGCCTTGAACTTTTTCATGACATCCTCTTTTTCTTTGCCCTTCATCTGGCCGTGGAGCATGGCAATCTTAAGATCGGGAAAAATTTTCGTACGCAATTTTTCGTATTCTTCTTTCACCGATTTCATTTCCAGATTTGCAATGGTCCGCTTGTCTATTTTCGCTACGGTATCTGGTTGGCCGTTATTCTGCGCTTCGCTTTTTTCTATCCGCGGGCAGATGACGAACACCTGCCGTCCTTCGCCGATCTCTCGTTTCACGAATGCGTAGGTTGCCTGCCGCCCGATCGGCAGGACGATTTTTGTTTCGATGGGCTTCCGCCCACCCGGGAGTTCGGTGATGAGCGAAAGGTCGAGGTCGCCGAACACCGTGAGCATAAGCGTGCGCGGAATGGGCGTGGCTGACATGCTCAAGAAGTGGGGGATGAATCCGCCTTTTTTCTTCGCAAGTTCCGCGCGCTGGCGCACGCCGAAGCGGTGTTGTTCATCAATGATGACCAAGCCGAGATTTTTGAACGCCACGGTTTTTTCTATAAGCGCGTGCGTGCCAAAAACGATCGCAATCTCGCCTGCGGCCACTTTTTTGCTCATTTCCGGTTTTGTGACGGGCGCCGCGACATCATTTTCATAAAACACCGTGGCACCGCTTCCCGTCACGAGTCCGATCGCTGGCTGGTATTCGGCCGGCATCCGGGCGAGCAGTTCCTTCATCGTTTCAAAATGCTGGCGCGCAAGGATCTCGGTCGGCGCCATAAATGCCGTCTGGCAGCCGTTCTCCGCTGTCGTCATCGCGGCCACTGCCGCAACGACCGTTTTCCCCGATCCCACGTCCCCTTGAAGCAGCCGGTTCATCGGCCGCGGTTTTGCGAGGTCCTTCATGATCTCCCATAGCGATTTCTTTTGCGAAACCGTGAGTTCGAACGGCAGCGCGGCAAGGATCGTTTTCACTTTTTCTATGTCCGCCGTGATGACGGGCGCTTTCTCCTCTGCGAGTTTGAGCTTCTGTTTCAGATTCACGATCTGGAGAAGGAAGAGGTCTTCAAAAGAAAACCGCTTCTGCGCCGCGGCGGCATCCGCGAGCTGCTTCGGGAAATGGATCGTGCGGATCGCCTGGTTGATCTCCGGGAAATTGAGCTTTGCGAGCGTGGGCTGCGGGATCCATTCTTTGAGCGGGAGCGCGCGCTTGATAATGGACTGCATAATGAAGCGCAGGCCGCGCGACGTGAGGCCGCGCGTTTCGGGATAAACGGGAACGAGCCGCGCCGTGTGGGTGGTTTCCCGGGGAGCCGCAGCTTCGTTCCCGCGGAGCACTTCGTACGCTGGATGGCTCAAGTACCGCTCACCATCGTCCGCAAGAGAAACTTTTCCGGCAAAATTCGCGCGCCTGCCCACTTTCAAAATATTCGCCACGTACGGCTGGTTGAACCAAATTGCGCGGATCACACCGCTCTCATCCGCGATCATCGCTTCAACAATGCTCATGTGCCTGCGCCAGCTCTGGCTCGCGTGCACCTCTTCAATGATGCCTTGGACGGTCGCCTGTTGGCCGGGTTCCAGATCGGCGATGGAATATATTTTTGAGAAATCCTCGTAGCGGGAAGGGAAGTGCCAAAGGAGATCGCGGATATTTTTAATGCCGAGCTGTTCAAGCCGCCGCAAGAACGCGGACTTCGCGCCAAGCACTTCATACAACGGGGTATCAAGCGCAACCTGCGGCATAGTTTTGCCCATAGTATACCATGCCGTGTATGATTAGGGAAAACACGACGCACGATGGGCATTCTTCTTGCCATAACGGCGCTCTTCTCCTGGGGCTTGGGAGATTTTCTGATAGAAAAAAGCACGCGGAAGTTCGGCGATTGGATCGCGCTCTTTTATATCACCGCGTTCGGGGCGGTCATCCTCTTTCCGTTCGTCTACCGCGACATTATCCCTGCGTTCACGGCGAACAGTTTTATTCTTTGGATAACCAGCCTTGTCATCTTCCTTGCCGCGCTTTTCAATCTTCACGCGTTGCGGGTGGGGAAGATATCCGTGGTGGAACCGATATTCGCCTTTGAGGTGCCCGTCGCTGGATTTCTGGCCGCTTTTCTCCTTAATGAGCGATTGAGCTTCGCCCAGATCTTTTTCATCGCAGCGCTCGTCATCGGCATTATCCTCGTTTCCACGCGCTCGTTCAGCCATTTCAAAAACATCCGCACGGAAAAAGGCGTGGGATATGCGGTCGTCGGCACGATCGGCTTGGGCATTTCCGGCTTCCTCTACGGTCTCGGTTCGCGGGAAACAAGTCCGCTCATGATCAACTGGGTGAGCAATGCTTTCATGGCCGTCATCACTTTCTTTTACCTCACCGCGACCGGGAAACTTGCGGGGATCGCGGGGGACTTCAAAGAGAACAAACGCCTGATCCTGAACGTCAGTTTTTTTGATAACCTCGCGTGGATCACGTTCTCGTATGCGACGCTTTACATCCCCATTGCGATCGCGATGGGCGTGAGCGAGGGATACATTGCCTTCGCGGGAGGATTAGGGCTGCTTTTCAATAAAGAGAAACTGAAAGTCCACCAGTGGGTCGGCTTCTGCCTTGCCGCGGTGGCCGTCGTCGTGCTCGCGGTGATTACAGACAAATAAAACGCAGCAACGCCAGAGGGTTTTGAAACGAGCCCTTCTTAGTACTCGTTTCAAAACCCTCTGGCGTTGCTGCTGTCTTGTGCCCCCACCAGGACTCGAACCTGGAACCTTCTCCTTAAGAGGGAGCAGCTCTGCCAATTGAGCTATAGGGGCGACAATCACTCCCATTTTATGGGGAGCGCGAAAAAAATGCAATTACTGCTTCTTCTTTCTTGCTGTGCGCCCGTGAGGAGTTGAACCTCAAACCTCGTGGTTCGAAGCCACGCGCTCTATCCAGTTGAGCTACGGGCGCAGAGGGGTGAACCGCCCCGCTTCCACTTCCAATGGTACAATGAGTGTTATGAATGTTGCAATCGTCATTTTTGAATTTATCGTTTTGATCTTTTCCGCGGTGCTGCATGAGATAGCGCACGGTTACGAGGCCGAACGGCTGGGAGATCCCACGGCGCGGAACGCCGGGCGGCTGACGATCAATCCCTTAGTACATCTTGATCCTTTTGGCTCTGTCCTCCTGCCGCTCCTTTTGTATCTCGCTTCGGGCGGCGCGTTCTTTTTTGCCGTTGCGAAGCCCGTGCCCTATGATCCGCGCAATCTGAAAGATCCGCGAAGCGGTTCCGCAAAGATCGCGCTTGCGGGGCCGGGCACGAATTTTCTTCTCGCAATCGTCTTCGGCATCGCGATCCGCATTCTTGCCTATATCCCCGCCGTGCCGGATGCTTTCCTCTCGCTTCTCGCCGTCATCGTATTTATCAATATTCTTCTCGGTATTTTCAATCTGGTGCCCATTCCGCCACTCGACGGTTCGCGCGTGCTCTTCGCCGCGCTCCCGCAGACGCAGAGAACGTTCCGCGCGATGTATTTCTTGGAGCGCTGGGGATTGGTGCTTGTACTCGTTTTTGTGTTCTTCGGATTCGGCGTGCTGATGCCGATGGTGAATTTTCTCTTTCAGCTTTTTACCGGACAGTCGCTCGGGTTATCTTAGAAATTTGACAGATATTGGGCGCGTGTAGTAGGAATAATTCAGTTGGAGGGGAAGGCATGATCAACATTCCCAACCTGTTGTCCGGCCTGCGGCTGGTTCTTGCCCCGTTCATCGTCTACGGTATCGCGACGGGACGGAACGCTCTGGCGCTTGTACTTTTCGCGATTGCCGCCATCACAGATCTTCTGGACGGCATGATCGCACGGAGGTTCAACCTTGCTACGGTTTTCGGGGAGCGGCTGGACCCGATCGCCGACAAAGCGCTCATGAGTAGCATCATTCTCGCGCTGGGATTTTCCGGCGCGGCGCCGTGGTGGTTCGTCACGATCGTCCTTGGCCGCGACGTCTTGATACTCATTGCGGTTGGGATATTCCTTGTTTTCGCGCAGGCACAGCGATTCCGGCCGAGCGTGTGGGGCAAGGCATCAACTCTTTTCCAGATCGTGGTCGTGGCGCTGCTTATGTGCGCGAAAGCTTTTCGGTGGACGGGGCTTTCTTCGTTCGTCGCTGCGGCAATCGTGGCATCGGCGGCGCTCACGGCGTGGAGCGGCATCCACTACGCGTGGCGTGGCGTTGCCATGATCAAAAAGCGCTAAAACAATCCCCTGGCCGTCTCGGCGGTCGGGGGATTCGCATTGTAAAACCAAGAGGTTTACATTGGCCGCTCGTCCGCGGAGCCGCTCGGAGGTGTTATAATGGGAACACGATTTAATTTCTCAAATGGACGTAGTAAGCCATATCTTAATAGGAACGGTTTTGGGATCGGCCTCGGCAGCATCTCCGGGAGATATCGCGACCATAACACTCTTCTCTTTATTGCCTGATTTGTTTCAAATACCCTTATATCTGCGCGTTGGGGAAGAATACCACCGCTATTTCTGGATATCTCACGATAAAGATTGGCGGGGCTTCAGGGGGCATCATCCTTTCTGGTCCGACCTATGGGAAATTCCTCATAGCTTGCTTTTTCTCGTTTTTATAATCACTCCTTTTGTGCTCTATTTCCATCTCCCGCGCATGGCGATCGCCGCATATTTTTCGCATATTTTTATGGACATCTGGACCCATAAAGGCGAGTGGCGCATGAAGCCGTTTTATCCGTTCCGTTGGGAGATCAATGGGCTTACCAATATGTGGGCTTGGTCCTGGAGAAAGATGCTTGTTTCGTGGGCCGTCCTTGTAGCGCTTCTGATGATGGTGAACCGCCTTATAATATGAACGATCAGCATTCGCCGATAATCGACAAGCTCATTTATCTCGGGGGCATATTGGGTCCTCTTATGACCCTGCCGCAGCTTCTAAAAATTTGGATCGGGAAAAATGCCGTGGGCGTTTCCGCGATTTCGTGGTTCGCTTATGCCGTAGGTTCTTCCTTCTGGATCTGGTATGGATTACACCACAAACAAAAGCCGATCGTTTTTACCTACACCATTTTTCTTGTGATCGAAGTCCTTATTATCATTGGAACTTTCGTTTACGGCTAGGCGAGCAAAATGGGCTTCAAAACATATATCTCTTGCGCGGTGGACCTGAGGGGAATCGAACCCCTATCTGCCGGATGCAAACCGGCTGCTCTGCCACTAAGCTACAGGCCCTATCGCTCCGATAATAGCGTTTTATTTGACACAAATCAATCTTTCGTCTACTATTCTTTAACGTATGCCGACCATCGGACAGCTTATCAAGCGTGGAAGGAAGTCCCAGAAGGCGAAGACCAAGTCGCCTGCGTTGTCGTACTATTTTAATTCGATCAAGAATCGGCCGGTGGACTCGGGGTCGCCCTTCAAGCGCGGCGTATGCGTGAAGGTGTTTACGACGACGCCGAAGAAGCCGAACTCGGCCCTGCGGAAAGTGGCGCGCGTGCGGCTCACGAACGGCATGGAGATCACCGCCTATATTCCAGGCGAGGGGCATGCGTTGCAGGAGCACTCCATTGTGATGGTGCGTGGCGGGCGCGTGAAGGACCTTCCGGGCGTGCGGTACCATGTGGTGCGCGGCGTACTGGATACGACGGGCGTGGAGAACAGGAAACAGCAGCGGTCGAAGTATGGAGCGAAGAGACCCAAATAATCATGAGAAAAAAGCGCGTATATAAAAAGTATCATAAAGCAGATGCCATGCATGGCCGTGTTGAGCTCGGCCGGTTCATAAATTATGTAATGAAGGACGGGAAAAAGTCCGTGGCCGAACGCGTGGTCTACGGCGCACTGGAGAAAGTGAGGGCGGTGACCAAGGAAGACCCGATCGTGGTTTTTGATAAAGCGATTGAAAATGCATCGCCCTTGCTCGAGGTGGCGTCCAAGCGCGTGGGCGGCGCGAACTACCAGGTACCCCGCGAGGTGCGTCCCGAACGGAGATTTATTTTGGCCGTACGCTGGATCATCGGCGCCGCCCGTTCAAAAAAGGGAAAACCGATGGCGGAGAAACTCGCAGATGAACTTATCGCCGCCTCAAAGAACGAAGGCGCCGCGATCAAAAAGAAACAGGACACGCACCGGATGGCCGAGGCGAACCGCGCCTTTGCGCACTTCGCGAGATAAGATGTATATCTTTGAGACTTTTTGGGCAATAAGTATCGTTTTTATCGTTGCGGGGACAATTATTTTCCGCAGGAATCAGCCCGTGGATGGCAAGATAACGTGGGCCAGAGACGCCGGATCATTTTTAATTGCCGCGGGAATAGTGTTGGGCTTTTATACTAGCCTCTTGTTTCTGCATGAATGTTGGAATGCGTGGGTGGATTTGCGAGCATTTGAATCAAGTTAAATTATCATTAAATCATGCAGAGAGCTTATCCAATTGAAAAAGTCAGAAATATTGGCATTATAGCGCATATTGACGCCGGAAAAACCACGGTCTCGGAGCGCGTGCTTTTTTACACGGGCGTGAGCCACAAGATCGGCGAGGTGCATACGGGCGATACGGTGATGGACTGGATGGAGCAGGAGCGCGAGCGTGGCATTACGATCACCTCGGCTGCGACGACCGCGTTCTGGATCCCAACCGAAAAGAACCACGACAAAAAATTTGAGCATCAGATCAACTTGATCGACACCCCCGGACATATTGACTTCACTGTTGAGGTGAAGCGGTCGCTCCGCGTTCTGGACGGCGCCGTTGTCGTCTTTGACGGTGTCGCGGGCGTGGAGCCGCAGTCGGAAACGAACTGGCGCTATGCGGACGAATACAACGTGCCGCGCGTCTGCTTCATCAATAAACTGGATCGCATGGGCGCGAATTTCACGGGCAGCTTCCAGTCGATCCTCGATCGCCTCACAACGCACGCGCTCCCGGTGCAGCTTCCGATAGGCTTGGAAGGGGACTTCAAGGGAGTGGTGGACCTTCTGTTGAACAAGGCGTACGCCTTTGAGGGCGAGCACGGCGAAAAGATCGTGGAAATTCCGGTTCCCGACGACATGAAGGCGGACGTCGCAAAGCACCGCCACGAATTGATTGAGAAAATTGCGGAGAATGACGATCGCGTGATGGCGGCATATTTGGAGGGGAAGGAGATCGGCATCGACGATCTGCGGAAGACACTCCGCAAAGCGGTCATCGCGAACAAGATCGTGCCGGTCCTTTGCGGGTCGGCGCTCAAGAACAAGGGCGTGCAGTTCGTCCTTGATGCGGTTGTCGAATATTTGCCTGCGCCGACGGACCTCCCCGCGGTCAAAGGGCACGATCTGAAAACAGGAGAGGAGGTGGAGCGGCACGCGACCGACGATGAACCGTTCACCGCGCTCGCGTTCAAGATCGCAACCGATCCTTATGTGGGCACGCTCACCTTTTTCAGGAATTATTCGGGCGTTCTGAAGCGCGGCTCGTACGTTTTGAATTCAGTGAAAAATTCGCAGGAGCGCATCGGCCGCGTGGTTCGTATGCATGCGAATGACCGCGAGGAAGTGGAAGAGGTCTACGCCGGCGAGATCGCGGCGATCGTCGGCCTCAAGAACACGACGACGGGGGATACGCTTTGCGATCCGAACGCGGCGATTATTTTGGAAAAGATCACTTTCCCCGAACCCGTGATCGGCATCCGCATCGAACCGAAAACGAAAGCCGACCAGGAAAAAATGGGCACGGCCCTGCACCGCCTGGCCGAAGAGGACCCGACCTTCCGCGTTGCGGGGGATCCCGATACCGGCGAAACGATTATCTCGGGCATGGGTGAATTACACCTGGAGATCATCGTAGACCGCATGAAGCGCGAATTCGGCGTTGAGGCGAACGTGGGCCGGCCGCAGGTGGCGTACAAAGAAACCGTGACGGGCGAAGCGGAGGCTGAAGGGAAATACATCCGCCAGTCCGGCGGCCGCGGTCAGTATGGCCATGTCTGGCTTCGCGTGAAAGCGCTTCCGCGCGGAACCGGTTTTGTATTTTTGGACGAGATCAAGGGAGGCGTGATCCCGCGCGAGTTTATTCCTGCGACCGAGAAAGGCGTGAAGGAAGCGCTTGATAAGGGTATTCTTGCGCACTATCCCGTGACGGACGTGGAGGTGGCTTTGTACGACGGTTCGTTCCACGAGGTGGACTCTTCGGAAGCGGCGTTCAAGATCGCAGGATCTATCGCGTTCCAGGAAGCCGCGAAGCGCGCGAAGCCGGTCATTTTGGAGCCGATCATGAAATTGCAGATCCTTGTTCCGCCGGATTTTCTGGGCGAGGTGACGGGGCAATTGAATGCCAAACGCGGCCGCATTGAAAACCTCGGCGACCGGCCGAACCTGAAGGTGATTGATGCGAAAGTGCCTCTTTCTGAAATGTTCGGCTACGCGACCGAGCTCCGCTCCATGTCCCAGGGCCGCGGCAGTTTCACGATGGAATTTGACCACTACGAGCCGACGCCCGCGAACGTGGCGCAGCTCATCATAGAAGGGAAGAAAAGATAGGCTGATACAGTTGCTTTTTTTCTGAAGAATCCGCATAATGTTTGCGGTTCGTTAAGGTTTTGGAGGACGCAATGAAGCCCTGTTTAGCGTTGTTTTTTGCAATTTTTTTCTTCACGCCGGGACTTCTTGCCGAGAAACGACCGGAAGTTCGGAGTGAAGACGGTATTCTTGTTTTCATGAGGGGGATCGCCCTCTCCTACTCTGGCCGCCACGCGGAAGCACAGAAGGAATTCGAGGAATACCGCAGGGCGCACCCCGATGACCTTCTGGTTTATCTGCGGATCGGCTACGACCGCTTTCTCGGTAGGCGCTCCGAGGATATTTCCCGCGACGAATACCGACGGCTTGTGGACTTCATGAACGAGGCCATTGGAAAGTACGAAAAGATTGGTTGTTCGGGCACCGATCTGAAGTCGCTTGCCGGCAGCACGCTCGATTGTCCCTACATCGGCGCGGCGCTCTACTCGCTCCGGATGACGCTTGTGGGTAAGAGCGATTCGTGGCGGAAGGTCGGGAAGGACAGGGACAGGTTCCTACAGTGCGCGAAACAATCCAGATCGCACCAGGCCTTGTTCCTTCTCGGCGTCTATGAGTACGAGCCGAGCCGGCAGGTATGGCCCATCCGGTTTGCGCTTCAGAGGTTTGCCCACGTGCCGACGGACCACGCGCACGCAGTCGCAACGATCTTCCGGTCACTTGAAGGGGAGCCGAGCCCCTTCGCAGACGACATTTGGTTTTTCGTCTTCGATGCCGAATGCGCCTGCGATGGGATGAGTGGGAAGGCCGACAATGCCTTTGTGGAGAAGTATCCTCTAAAGCAGGTGTTCGAGTACCTCCACGCGAGATACCCAGGAAACAACAAACTGAAACAGTTCAGAAATAAGTAGCCCGCCGAAGGAGAGATCTCCTTCGGCGGCGCTTTCTTTTCCCCATTTGACAAAAACGGCGAAATTGCCCTACAATAGCATGGTACGCATCCCTGACCAAGGGTAAAAAACAGGTCGATTGGTTAAGGTTTTCCACAGCTTTACAAGCTGTTTTTATTGGAAGGGGAGGCACAATACAAATAAAAATAAAATAAATAAAAACAAATGGCAGAAAAAGAAAAATTTGACCGGTCCAAGCCGCACGTCAACGTCGGCACGATCGGGCACGTGGATCACGGAAAGACGACCTTGACCGCCGCGATCACACACATTTTGTTCAAAAAGGGTTTGGCGAAGAAAGAAGAGGGCGTTGATCAGATCGACAACGCGCCGGAAGAGAAAGCGCGCGGCATTACGATCGCGCTGCACCACTCGGAATATTCTTCCGAGAAGCGCCACTATGCGCACATTGACGCGCCGGGGCATGCGGACTACATCAAAAATATGATCACGGGTGCCGCCCAGATGGACGGTGCGATCCTCGTGGTCGCCGCGACCGACGGCCCGATGCCGCAGACGCGGGAGCACATTCTTTTGGCATACCAGGTGGGTGTGCCGAAGATCGTTGTATTCTTGAACAAGTGCGACCAGGTGGACGATCCGGAGCTCATTGACCTCGTGGAATCCGAAGTGCGCGAGCTTTTGAAGAAGTATCACTTTGACGGTGATAACGCCCCCGTGATCCGCGGTTCGGCGCTGAAAGCATTGAACGTGACTTCCGTCGACGATCCCGATGCAAAGCCGATACTGGACCTCGTGAAGGCGTTGGACGACTATATTCCTACGCCGGTCCGCGAAGTCGACAAGCCGTTCCTTATGCCGATCGAAGACATCTTCTCGATCGAGGGCCGCGGCACGGTCGTGACCGGCCGCGTGGAGCGTGGAAAGGTGAAAGTGAACGAAGAAGTGGAGATCGTTGGATTGAAACCGACGACAAAGACGGTCGTTACGGGCATTGAAATGTTCAACAAGCTTTTGGACGAAGGCATTGCGGGCGACAATATCGGCGCCCTGCTCCGTGGCTTGAAGAAAGAAGACGTGGAGCGCGGCCAGGTGATCGCAAAGCCCGGCACGGTGACGCCCCACTCCGAATTTTCCGCCGAGGTGTACGTGCTTTCCAAAGAGGAAGGCGGACGCCACTCGCCGTTCTTTACCGGTTACAAGCCGCAGTTCTATATCCGCACGACCGACGTGACGGGCGAAGTGACCTTGCCCACGGGAACCGAAATGGTGATGCCTGGCGACACCGTGACGATCACCGTGAAGCTTATCTCACCGGTTGCGCTTGAGGACAAACAGCGCTTTGCCATCCGCGAGGGCGGCAAGACCGTTGGTGCGGGTGCGGTTACGAAGATCGTAAAATAATCATGGCAAAAAAGGAATCGGAAACACCGCAAAAAGTCCGGTTGAGGATAAAGTCCTACGACCACAAGTTGATTGATAATTCGGCACGCCAGATCATTGAGGCGGCCGAGCGGAACGATGCGAAGGTGGTCGGTCCGATTCCCTTGCCGACGGAGATCAAACACTACACCGTGAACCGTTCCACGTTCGTCCATAAGGACTCGCGCGAACAGTTCGAACTCCGGGTGCACAAGCGCCTAGTGGAGATCCTGAACCCCAGCCAGAAGATTATTGAATCGCTTTCTAATCTGAATCTTCCGGCAGGCGTGGATGTGGAAGTGAAAATGGTATAGAAGCGGTCTGAAAGAAATTGCAAAAACCGCCCGCAAGGGCGGTTTTTGATTTGGCCTTGACGCTTCGCCCCGTTTTGCTATACTCTCCTCAAGGTTTCCTCGGACGTTTTATGCCAATATTTACCTATCTCGGAAGACGAATTTCGTTATTTCTGAGCGATCCCGTGTAAAACACGGGTTCATGGGTTAGATTGCGTAAGGGTCCGGGGGCAGCCCGGATTTTTTAATCCGCAAGACATTATTCAAAGCGATGTCCTTCATTCTTGGAAAAAAAGTGAAAATGACGCAGATCTGGAAGGATGGGAAAGTGGTCCCCGTGACCGTGGTTCGCGCGGAAGCGAATGCGGTGACGACCATTCGGACCAAAGAGAAGGACGGATACGAAGCCGTCCAGGTTTCGCTTGGGAAGACAAAGCACGAATTCCGCAATCGCGCGGCGCATCCGATTGAAATGGGGAAGTTCAAAGCAGGGGATGCGGTGACCGTCGATGCGTTCAAAGAGGGCGAGAAAGTTTTGGTGAGCGGGATCACGAAGGGCCGCGGATTCCAGGGCGTTGTGAAACGGCACGGCTTCAGCGGGGGGCCGAAGACGCACGGCCAAAAGAACCGTTTCCGCGCGCCGGGGTCCATCGGTTCCACCGCGTTTCAGCGTGTGGTGCCCGGCCGCCGCATGGCGGGGCATATGGGTACGGACCGCGTGACGATAAAGAATTTGGTCGTTGCCGAGATTGATAAGGAAAAAAATCTGATCTTTTTGCGCGGCGCGGTGCCGGGCGCGCGCGGCGGCCTGCTCGAGATCAGAAAATAAGAAAATGAACGCCGACGTCTACAATTTGAAGAACGAAAAAGTGGGGACGGTGGAATTGCCGGAGAGCGTTTTCGGCGCGCGCTGGAACCCGGTTTTGATAAAACAGGTTTTGGAGGCGCAACAGGCGAATGCGCGCGACCCGTGGGCGCACGCGAAGGATCGCAGCGAAGTGCGTGGCGGCGGCAGAAAGCCGTGGCGCCAGAAGGGGACCGGCCGCGCGCGGCACGGTTCCATCCGGTCACCCTTGTGGGTGGGCGGCGGTAAGGCGCACGGACCGCGCAAGGAACGCGATTATTCCCAAAAAGTGAACAAGAAAATGAAACACTCGGCGCTTTTCTCCGCGCTTTCGCGGAAGATGAAAGACGGCGAGGTGAAGGTATTTGAAAATTTTGCGCTTTCGGCCCCAAAGACGAAAATACTGGCATCGGTGCTCGCCGCGCTTTTGAATATGAAGAAGACCGCGAAACGGTACGACGTGCTGCTTGTGGAAAACGCAGCGAACAAGAACTTGTTCCGCGCTTCCTCCAATTTGCAGAAAGCAAAGGCGGTTGACGCCGCATCGCTCAATGTTCTGGATGTGTTGAATTACAAAAACCTTTTCCTTGATAAAGAAGCGATTGCCCTGATCGAGAAACATTACAAAGGATAAAATCATGACCAGCGTCTTTCTTATTAAAAAACCCTGGGTGACGGAAAAATCCACCGAACTCTCCGCGCTCGGTAAGTATGTTTTCATTGTGGAGCCCGGAGCGACAAAGCAAGAGATCAAAAAGGCGGTGAAGGCGGTCTATAAAGTGGATGCGGTCGCCGTGAATGTCGTGAATCGTCCGGCAAAACGGAAGCGGTTCGGCGCAAACATCAAGGGAGCGCAGAAGGGATACCGGAAAGCGATCGTCACCCTGAAGGCCGGCCAAAAAATAGACATCCAATAATATGAAGATATATAAACCAACCACGCCATCGCGGCGCAGTATGACGGGCTCCGATTATCGGGGGCTCTCCGGCGTGCGCCCGTGGAAGCCGCTCCTTACACAATTAAAATCCAATGCCGGCCGCAACTCGCAGGGCCGCATCACCGTGCGCCACCAGGGCGGCGGGAACAAGAAACGGTACCGCATGATTGATTTCAAACAGGATCGTTTGGGCGTAAAGGCGCTTGTGGAGACCCTGGAATACGATCCGTACCGCACGGCGTTCATTGCGCGCGTGAAATATGCGGATGGGAACCGCGCCTATGTTTTGGCGCCGGAAGGCATGAAGGTAGGCACGGAGATCATGACGGCGGAATCGGCGCCGCTCGCGATCGGCAATCGCATGAAATTAAAGAACATTCCGGTTGGCTACCAGGTGCACAATATAGAGCTTTCTCCCGGCCGCGGCGGACAGCTCGCGCGCTCGGCGGGTTCGTATGCGGAAGTGCTTGCGAATGCCGATGGCTACACCGATCTGAAGCTTTCTTCGGGCGAAGTGCGGCGCGTGCTTTGGAATGGGCTTGCAACCATTGGCCAGCTCTCGAACGCCGAATGGAACCTGGTTTCGATCGGGAAAGCAGGCCGCTCGCGGTGGCTTGGCATCCGGCCGACCGTCCGCGGCAAGGCAATGAATCCGGTGGATCACCCGTACGGCGGCGGCGAAGGTAGCCAGCCGCGCGGCACGAGAAAGCCGAAGACCCTGTGGGGGAAGATAACCGGCGGCCACAAGACCCGCAATCGAAAGAAACGGTCGAGTAAATTCATTCTCCAGCGGAGGAAGAAATAAATCATTACTCTTATGTCACGCTCCCTCAAAAAAGGCCCTTACGTTGACGCACGGCTTTTGAAGAAAATTGCAAAAATAAAACCGGAGAGCGCGTCGGTCATAAAGACCTGGTCGCGGGCTTCGGAGATAGCGCCAGAAATGGTAGGCTATACGTTCGGCGTGCACAACGGAAAGATCTTCATTGAAGTGAAGATCGCCGAAGAAATGGTAGGGCACCGTTTGGGCGAATTTTCGCCGACGCGAAAGTTCACGAGGCACGGCGGCAAGATACAGAAGGAATTGGAGATCAAAGCCGCAGAAACGCAGAAAGCCCAGGCCGCTGCGGCAAAGACGGAACCGGCAAAAAAATAAACCATGGAACAACAGATCGCAAAATTGAACTATTTGAAGATCGCGCCGCGGAAAGTGCGAAGCGTGGCAGATCTGGTGAAGGGGCTTTCGGCGAACGATGCCGAAGCGCAACTTTTAGTGCAGCGTCGCCGCCCGGCAAAGCCGCTTTTGAAACTTTTGCGTTCTGCGGTGGCAAACGCCAAAAGCAACAAGCGGTGGAATCCCGACCATCTTTTCATTGCGGACCTCCGCGTTGACCAGGGGCCGATGATCAAGCGGTTCCTGCCCCGTGCGCGCGGTTCGGCATCGCCGATCCAGAAAAAAATGAGCAACGTGACGCTGGTCTTGGGCTTGAACGAGAACCTCACGCCGAAATACAAGATCGTCGTACCGAAGAAGGTGAAATTGCCGCCGGGCAGCGAGAAACCCGCGAAGAACAAGCGGGTGAAGCCGGAAGTAAAACCCAAAGAAGAGACCAGCGAAAAAAAGAAAGGCGGCGGATTCTTCAAGCGGATGTTCAATCCAAAATCAAGAGCATCTAAATAACCATGGGACAGAAAATACATCCAATTTCATTTCGGTTGGGGATCACGAAGAACTGGCCAGTGCGCTGGTTCATTAAGGGCAGCTATGCAAAATATCTGGAGGAGGACGAAGCGATCCGGAAAGTGATCAAGAAAAAGATCGGTCTCGCGGGCATTTCCGCGGTGGAGATCGAACGCACGCAGAGCACCCTCCGCGTGTTCGTGAAGGCGGCCCGGCCGGGGCTTGTGATCGGCCGCGGCGGGAAGGGGGTGGAAGAGCTGAACAAGGCGATCGCCGATGCGATCCGGAAGGTGCGCAAGAACAAAGCGCCAGTGGTGCTTTCGGTGAACGTTGAGGAGTTGAAGCGTTCGGAGATCTCGGCGCCGTACGTGGCCCAGCAGATCGCCTGGGACCTTGAAAAGCGGATGTCCTTCCGCCGCACCATGAAGAAATATCTTGAACAAGTGGCGCAAAACAAGGACGCGAAAGGGGTAAAAATATTCTTGGGCGGCCGGTTGGACGGGAACGAGATCGCGCGCCACGAATGGCTCTCGCGCGGTTCGCTGCCGCTCCAGACCCTGCGCGCCGACATTGATTACGGGAAAGCGACCGCCTACACTACCTATGGCACGATCGGCATCCGCGTCTGGATCTATAAAGGAGAAATATTCAACAAGAAAAAACAGGACGAGAGCAACCAATAACCATGCTTATCCCTAAAAAAGTCAAACATCGTAAATGGCAAAAGGGGCGCTCGCGGAGCCGCCAAGTCGAAACGCGCGGGCTTGGCCTTGCCTACGGCGAGTACGGTATAAAGGCGCTCGAGGCGACGTGGCTCACGTCGCGCCAGATCGAGGCGGCGCGGAAGGCCATCACGAACTTCATGAAACGCAGTGGACGGGTGTGGATCCGCGTTTTTCCCGACAAGCCGGTCACGCTCCGGCCGCCCGAGACCACGATGGGCGGCGGCAAGGGGAGCGTGGACCATTATGTATTCCCCGTGCGTCCGGGCCGCGTACTTTTTGAAGTTGACGGCGTTCCAGAGGAGACCGCGCGGGAAGCGCTCCGTCTTGCCTCTTTCAAATTGCCGGTCAAGACCAGAGTTATCAAAAAATAACCATGAAAAAGAAAGACGTCCAGGAATTAAAACATCGGCCGATCGAAGAACTTGTCCACCTCATCACGGATGCCAACGAGAAACTGCGGGCGCTCAAATTCGATCTTGCTGCCGGCAAGGTCAAGGACATCACCGAGATCAAGGAGCTCAAGAAAAAAGTCGCAAGAATAAAAACCTTCATCCATGAACGCGCAAACGAAACAAAATAAAAAACGAAGGATCGCGGGCGTCGTCGTTTCCGACAAGATGCAGAAGACGCGCGTCGTTGCCGTTGACCGCCTGAAAAAGCATCCGAAGTACCTTAAATATTACCGCGTGACGACGAAATTCAAGGCGCACGACGAGAACAACGAATATAAAAAAGGCGACAAGGTGGTGATCGAAGAAACGAGGCCGCTCTCGCGGGAGAAGCGGTGGAAGATCGTCGGAAAAGTTTCAAAATAACCCATGATCCAGGAACGCTCCATATTAAAAGTGGCAGACAACTCCGGCGCAAAAACGGTCCGTTGTTTTCGGATCCTCGGCGGCACGCGTCACCGCTATGCGGGCGTTGGCGACGTCATCGTTACGTCCGTGCAGGCGGCGGAGCCGCGGAAGAGCGTGAAGAAAAAGGATGTGGTCAAAGTGCTTGTCGTCCGCACCAAAAATGCGATCCACCGCCGCGACGGTTCCTATGTCCGCTTTGACGAAAATGCGGTCGTTCTGATCGATGCCAAAAAAGAACCGATTGCGACCCGCATTTTCGGCCCGCTCCCGCGCGAACTTAAGGAAAAAGGGTACGAAAAATTAATGACGATGGCGGAAGAGATCGTCTAAATTATTTATTGCCATGAACATAAAAAAGGGAGATCAAGTAAAAATAATGAGCGGCATGGATCGCGGGAAGATCGGGACCGTTTTACATGCGCTTCCCGACGAAGGACGAGTGGTCATCGAAGGGTTGAACGTGTTCAAGAAGCGTTCACGCCCGAAAAAGCAGGGACAAAAAGGGGAAACGGTGCTTGTGCCCCGTCCGATGCCGGTCTCGAAGGTGATGCTCGTCTGCTCGAACTGTAAGAATCCGACGCGCGCGGGCTTCCATATGGACGGTCCGCGAAAGGTTCGTTACTGCAAGAAATGCAAAGTTAACACCTAACCATGGACAAGAAGAAAATTAAAGCATTTTTAGAGAAGATCGTGGTTGATGCGGGTGTCGGCCGCTTAAGCCAGACGCCGAATTTTGAGGAAAAAGCGCTGGCGCAGGTTTCGCGCGACCTCGCTTTGATCACCGGCCAGAAGCCGCAGGTGCGGAAGGCGAAGAAATCCATCGCCGGATTCAAGGTGCGCGAAGGGCAGATCGTGGGGCTTCGGGTAACGCTCCGCAGCGATAAAATGGTTGATTTTTTTGGGCGATTGATTACCATAGTATTGCCTCGCGTGAGAGACTTCAATGGTCTGGATCTCAGGAACATCGACCAGGGCGGCGCGCTGAATGCGGGCATTCGGGAACAGTTCGTCTTTCCGGAGATCGCGCCGGAAGAATCGCCGGTTTCCTTCTCTCTCGGGATCGCCCTGGTGCCCCGGAGGAAGAATCGCGCACAAGCGCTCCAAACTTTTCGAACGCTCGGCGTTCCCTTAAAGAAGCAATAACATGGCAAAAGAATCCGTCATTGCACGCAGCAAAAAGCAGCCGAAGTTTTCCTCCCGCATCGTGCGGCGCTGTTTCCGTTGCGGTCGCAAGCGCGGGTATATGCGCACCTTCGGCATCTGCCGGATCTGTTTTCGCGAGATGGCGACCAACCAGGAAATTCCGGGAATAAAAAAAGCAAGCTGGTAACCACAATGTACTACCATTTTTTGTCGGAAATCAAAAATGCAATGCAGGCGCACAAGGAGAAGCTTGCCCTTCCTTTTTCCAAAATGGATTTTGCGGTCTTGAAATTGCTTGTGGAAGCGGGCTATCTGAAAAGCGTGGAGCGGGAGACGATCGGCAAAAGGAGCATGGTGGTGGTCCGCTTATCGTACCGCGACAAAAAGAGCGCTATGAACGATTTCAAGATCATAAGCAAGCCAAGCCGGCACCAGTATATGGATTATCGCAGTTTGCGCCGCGTGAAACAGGGGTATGGCATTGGCGTCCTCTCGACCTCAAGGGGGATCATGACCGAAAGAGAAGCCAAAAAGAACAAGGTCGGCGGAGAATATCTGTTCGAGATCTGGTAACTATGAGCAGACTGGTCAAAAAACCGATAAAAATAGTGAGCGGGGTGACCGTGCGCATTGACGGCGGTTTTTTGACGGTGAAGGGGCCGAAGGGCGAAGAAAGGGTGAAGATCGCGCCCACGGTCACGGCAAAAATAGAAGGAGAAAATCTTTGGATGAGCGGGGCCGACGCAGGAACAACCTGGGCGCTCGCAAGGAATGCCGTGCAGGGAGTGACGGAAGGTTTTTTGAAGATATTGGAAGTTGAAGGCGTGGGTTATCGCGCGGTGCTTGAGGGGAAAGACCTCATATTTTATCTTGGCTACGCAGAGCCGGTCCGCATGAAAATTCCCGAAGGCGCCTCCGTTACGCTCGAGAAGAGTACGATTAAGGTAGCGGGTCTTAATAAGGACCTGGTGGGCCGGGTGGCCGCAGAGATCCGTGCCCTGAAGAAGCCGGAACCATATAAGGGGAAAGGTATTCATTATCGGGGGGAGGTGATCCAAAGGAAAGTCGGAAAGAAGGCTGCCGCGACAGGGACGGCTGCCTAATTACTACAAAGACCATGAACGCAAGAAAGAAACTTAATCAAAAGAGAATACGCCGCGCGGCGCGGGTAAGCGCCCGTCTTTACGGCACCGCTTCGGTGCCTCGGTTGGTCGTAAGCCGCAGTAATCGCTATGTGTACGCCCAGCTTGTTGATGACGTAAAAAATCATACTATTGTGGCCGTTTCAAGCTTTGGCAAGGGTGGGGCGGCAGTGAAGGGGACGAAGAGCGTGCAGGCGTTCGCCACCGGCGAGGCGCTTGCCAAAAAAGCGCTGGAGAAGGGGATTGCGCGTGTTGTTTTTGACCGCCGATCGTCGAAATTCCATGGGAGAATACAACAATTTGCCGAAGGGGCGAAAAAAGGAGGGCTGAAGATGTAATACTTTTATGCCACAACCACAACAGCATAACCGGCGGCCGGATCGCGGCCCAAAGATCGTAAAAAAAGAGGAATTCAAAGAGCGCGTGCTTGACATGCGCCGCGTGACACGCGTCGTGGCCGGAGGCAAACGCTTCCGTTTCCGCTGCACGATTGTCCTGGGTGACGAGCGGGGCCGCGTCGGCATCGGCGTTGCAAAGGGATTGGATGTCCAGCAGGCGGTTGCGAAGGCAAAGACCGATGCGAAGAAGAATATTATGACGGTCAACTTGAAGGATGGCCGCACTATCGCGCACGAAGTGATCGCGAAATACAGCGCGGCGAAGGTGCTGGTAAAGCCCGCGAGCCCCGGGCATGGTCTCCGGGCAGGCGGCGCCGTCCGCTTTGTGCTTTCTTTTGCGGGTATCAAGGACGCGACAGCGAAGTGCCTGGGGCGGACACCGAACAAGCTCACGAACGCCATGGCGACCATTGAAGCACTCAAAAAACTGAAAGCCTAACATGCAGCTCCACGAAATTCCTTCAATTAAAAAGAAGACACAGCGGATCGGGCGAAGCGGCAAGCGCGGCAGTTATTCCGGCCGCGGCGTGAAGGGGCAGAAATCCCGCGCCGGGCGGCGGCTCTATCCCGCCGAGCGCGATCTGATCATGCGGCTGCCGAAGCGCCGCGGTTTCAGGAATATTCCAAAAACCGAGAAGAACACGGTTCTTAATCTGGGAGATCTTTCCCTGAAGATCAAATCGTTTACACGGGGGAAAGGGCCTCTCTCGCTCAATCAAGAATTACTTAAGGTTGCCGGTCTCGTGGGAAAAAACTTCAAGGGTGAGATAAAGCTGCTTGGCGGCGGGGAGATCGCTTTCCCTGTGGACGTGCAGGGCCTTAAGGTTTCCAAAAGCGCGAAAATAAAAATTGAAAAAGCAGGCGGGAGCGTGAAATAATTTTTGCCCATGAACCGGTTCCTTCAAATCTTCAAAGTCAAAGACCTGCGCAACAAGATATTGATCGTTGCGGGGCTGCTCGTCGCGTACCGCGTGTTCGCGGCGATCCCGATCCCGGGCGTGGATGCCGCGCGGCTCGCGACCTATTTCAATTCCAACCAGCTCTTCGGCTTTTTGAACTTCTTTTCCGGCGGCGGCTTGTCCAATCTTTCAGTGATGATGCTGGGAGTCGGTCCCTATATCACGGCGACGATCATCATGCAGCTTTTGACCATCATCTTTCCGAAGTTCAAAGAAATGTACTACGAAGAGGGCGCGCGCGGCCAGGCGAAGTTCAACCAATATTCGCGGCTCTTAACGGTGCCGCTCGCTATTGTGAACGGCTACGGTTTTTTGACTCTTCTCATTTCGCAGGGCGTGATCGACCGGCCGGCCGCGTTCGCGTTCGTGACGAACGTGATCGTGATCGCGTGCGGCTCCATGATCGCACTGTGGCTGGGAGAACTTATTACGGAACAGAAGGTGGGGAACGGGGTTTCGCTCATCATCTTGGCCGGTATTCTTGCCCGCATACCGTCCTTCGTCGGAACCGCCGTCGTTTCGTACACGCCGACGTTGCTCACGACCTATTTGGGCTTCGCGGTGGTAGCCGTGTTCTTGATCGCGGGCATCGTTTATTTGAATGAGGGCGAGCGGAAGATCCCTGTGGCCTATGCGCGGCGCGTGCGCGGGAATAAGATGTACGGCGGCGCGCAGAGCTACCTGCCGCTCAAGGTGAACCAGGCGGGCATGATCCCGTTGATCTTCGCGATTTCGGTCTTGCTTTTTCCGCAGTTCGCGGCCTGGATCGTTTCTATCTTTTCGCCGACGTGGGGATTGAAGGTCAACGCCTTCGCGGCGGCCTTCGTCAGTAATCAGCTTTGGTACGGCATCTTCTATTTCTTGCTGGTCTTTGTATTCACGTATTTCTATACCTCTATTACGTTCAATCCCGAGGAAGTGGCGAAAAACTTGCAGCGGAGCGGCGGGTTCGTGCCGGGCATCCGTCCAGGCGAGAGTACGGAGAAGTTCTTCGGGAGCATCGTGAATCGCATCACGTTCTGGGGAGCGATTTTCCTCGGTCTTGTGGCGATTTTGCCGATCATCGTGCAGGCCGTTACGGGTGTCGCGGTTTTGACGATCAGCGGCACGGCAATTTTGATCGTGGTCGCGGTGGCTTTGGAGACGATGAGGCAGGTGGATTCGCAATTGACCGTTCGCGAGTATGAGGGGATAGAATAGGCCTGCGCCATGAGGTTTGCAAGACCGCCTCGCAGGGGGCGGTTTTGAATTTCCTCCGGTTTTTTGTTACAATCACTTCATGAGAAAAATCGTTGTGGTCTTGTATGGGCCGCCGGGGGCGGGGAAGGGGACGCAGGCAAATCTTTTGGCTACCAAATTGGGCAGCATTCACTTTGATACGGGGAAATTTTGTGAGTCGGTGGTGCATGATCCGGGGCGCCAAAAAGAAAAGGTGATTCAGCGGGAGCGGAAGCTGTTTGAAAGCGGGAAGTGGATGACGCCGAGCTTTGTAACACGCGAGGTTGTGAAACAGATCAAGCAGGTGGCTGCGGCGAACATGGGAATTATTTTCAGTGGTTCGCCGCGGACGATATATGAGGCGGAGCGGGAATTTCCTGCTTTGGAAAAAGCATACGGCAAGAAGAATATCTTTGTATTTTCTCTTGAAATTCCTGCGGAGTTTTCCTTGCGCAGGAACGGCGGGCGCATGGTGTGCCCCGTCTGCGGTTATTTCCTCCTTGTGGCGTTTTACCCTAAAGTAAAGGCAAAGTGGTGCCCCGTTTGTGGAAGTCCTCTTTATCGACGGAGCTTGGATACGCCGGAGACCACCAAGCGCCGTCTTCGTGAGCACAACGAGCGGACATTGCCGGTTCTTGATTTTGCGAAAAAGCGTGGCTACAAGATATTTCACATTGACGGCCGTCCCGCACCATACAAAGTGATGGGGCGCATCTATGCTCATATTAAAAACGTCTGAAGAAATAGGGGTTATGGCGGAGGGCGGGCGGCGGCTTGCGGCGGTGCTTGCGCGGCTTGCGGAGGAAACGCGCGCGGGCGTCACTACGAAATCGCTTGATCGCCTGGCCTATCAATTGATCCATAAATCCGGCGCGAAGCCGGCGTTCTTGCATTATCGCCCTGCGGGCGCGCAGCGGGCGTATCCCTATTCCTTATGCGCTTCAGTGAACAGCGTTGTTGTGCACGGCCAGCCGTCGGAATACGTGATCAAAGACGGGGATCTTATAAAGCTTGACCTCGGCCTTTTGTACAAAGGATTTTATTCGGATGCAGCGCTTACGGTGGGGGTAGGAAAGATCAGCAAGGAAGCGAAGCGACTTATGACAACAACGGAAGAAGCGCTCCGCGCGGCGATTGCGGAGACCAAGGTTGGAAAAACGCTTGGCGACATTGGATATGTGATTACGAAAGGAGCGAAAAAAAGCGGGTATGTTGTGGCTGAAGGACTTACGGGACACGGCATCGGCCGCACGCTTCACGAAGACCCGACCGTTTGGAATGTTGGGCAGAAGGGCGGCGGTGAGGAATTGCGCGAGGGCGTGGTCCTTGCCATAGAGCCGATGTTTGCGGCGGGCAAGCCCGCCCTGCGGCAGCTGCGCGATGAAAGCTGGGCGACGGCCGATGGCTCGCTTTCGGCGCATTTTGAGCACACCGTGGCGGTCACAAAGAACGGCCCCTTGGTCTTAACCTTTTTATAATCATGGCAAAACCATATCTCTCCATCATCATTCCGGCCTATAACGAGGCGGAACGGGTTCCTGCGACACTTTTAGACATAGATAGGCATTTGGCGAGCGCGCCATATTCCTACGAAATTTTGGTGGTGAACGACGGCTCAAAAGATAATACGGCAGAGGTCGTGCGGAACATGACGAAAGCAGTGAAGAACTTGAAGCTGATCGATAATGTTGAAAACAAAGGGAAGGGCGGCGTGGTGCGGCAGGGGATGCTGCTTGCGAATGGCGCGATCCGGCTTTTCACCGACGCCGACAATTCCACGTCAATTGACCAGTTTGACCAGATGATACCCTTCTTCAAGGAGGGATACGAAGTGGTGATCGGCTCGCGGGCGGTCGCGGGGGCAAAGCTTGATCCGCCGGAGCCGCTCTATAAACAAATCCCCGGGAAAATGGGGAATCTTTTCATACAGCTTTTACTGCTACCGGGATTATGGGATACGCAGTGCGGATTCAAAGCGTTTACGGAAGAAGCGGCAAGGAAAGTGTTTGAAGGGTCGCGCATAGCGGGGTGGGGGTTTGATGTGGAGACCCTTTCGCTCGCCAAAAAAGCAGGATACCGGATCAAAGAGGTCCCCGTGCACTGGGTGAACGATATCCGTTCCCACGTGAAGGCATCAGCCTATGTGAAGGTACTATGGGAGACCATCGCCATCCGCTGGTGGCTCTGGACAGGAGCATACAAAGAGAGTATCCTTAGGAACTAATGGCCAAACAATATCTTACGAAGGAGCGGCTCGAAGAGCTCACAGTGGAACTCGCAACGCTAAAAAATAAAAAGCGGGTTGAGGTGGCGGAGCGGTTGAAGCAGGCGAAAGAATACGGCGACCTTTCGGAGAATTCCGAATACGTGGAGGCGCGCGAAGAGCAGGCGAGCGTTGAGATGCGGATCGCCGAGCTCGAAGACCTCTTGAAGGAGGCGGTGACGATCAAAAAATTGGAGGGCGGCGATACGGTTACGGTCGGTTCTACCGTGGTGGTTCGCAAAGGCGAAAAAACAATGAGCTACACGATCATGGGTTCGCACGAGGCGAAACCGGAAGAAGGCAAGATATCCGACGAATCGCCGCTCGGAAGGGCGTTTTTGAAGAAAAAGGCAGGGGAGACGGTTGAGGTTACGACGCCGGCGGGGATTGCGACGTTTGAGATTTTGAAGATAGAATAGTGCTGATTTTTATGAAAAAGGGGAGCGTGCGTCGCGCACACGCCCCCCTCCGGCGCGGGACAGGGTTTTCCCCCGTCACGCCCCGCTGCCGTTGCTGGGCTGACAGCCACAATACCAGCACTGCACGGTGCCAGGGGGTGCCTCGGGGTTGACCGACGGCACCATCCACCCGACGTTCAACGCCGGGACGGCCGCGCATTTTCGTGCGCACGGCTCGAGCGAGAGTCGCTCACGGATGTGCTGGAACATTCTCACAGCGGCTTTCTCTCCGTTGCCCACCCTGGCGAGCGCATAGAGATTCAACAAGGCATAGCGGTTGTGCGGGCCAATCTTGGGATCGAGAGGAAACGCCCGCCGACGGAACTCGGTTCTGGGAGTTTCGCCTAGGGGTATCGGAACTAACGCCCCCCTTCTTACTGCAATATCGAACCGAACATGAGGAATTGATCGCATCCTCATCACCTCCTTTGGCTACCTAAGATATAGAATACGGCGATGAAAATGTCAATTTTCGTAATACTAAACGTGATGGTATCATGAGGGGGATGCTTGAAGAGATAATCAAGGAGCGGCGGAAAAAATTAGAACTGATCCGTAAGGCGGGGATTGATCCGTATCCGGCGCGGGTGCCGCGGAGCCATGCGATCGGCGAGGCGTTGGACGGTTTTGCGAAGCTTGCCGAGGCGGGCAAAACGGTTTCGCTTGCGGGGCGGCTGCGGAGCATGCGTGACCAGGGAAAGATCATCTTCGCGGACCTTGCGGACGAAAGCGGGCAGATCCAGATCGTGCTGAAAGATGATGTCTTGAAGGATGTGAAAGGCCTGGAATTTTGGCGGTCGGTTTTGGACCTCGGCGATTTTGTTTCGGCGACGGGCGTTCTTTTTGAAACGAAGCGGGGCGAGAAAAGCTTGGAGGTGCGGGGATTGCAAATGGCGGCGAAAAGCTTGCTCCCGTTGCCGGACAAGTGGGCGGGGCTTGAGGACGAAGATATCCGCCTGCGCAAGCGCTATTTGGATTTGATCGCGACGCCGGAACTGCGTGAGCTTTTCCATAAAAAAACGATTTTTTGGGAGACATTTCGCGCGGTATTCAAGAAAGAAGGATTTTTGGAAGTGGAAACGCCGGTTTTAGAAGCTCTACCGGGCGGCGCGGAAGCGGAGCCGTTCAGGACGCACCACAACACACTTGACGAAGATTTTTATCTGCGCATCTCGCTTGAACTGCCATTGAAGCGCTTGCTTGTGGGTGGTTTTGACAAGGTCTTTGAGATCGGCCGCATCTTCCGCAACGAAGGCATTGACCGCGAGCACCTGCAGGATTACACGCAGCTCGAGTTCTATGCCGCGTACAGCGACTACAACGACATCATGGACCTTACCGAGCGGGCGTATAAGAAGGTTATCGAGAAAACCTGCGGTGGATTCGTCACGGAGCGCGATGGGAAAAAGATCGACTGGTCAAAAAAATGGAAAAAGGTGGATTATGTGGAGCTGTGGAAAAAAGCGAACGGCATGGATCCGACGGAGGCGACCCCTGATGAATTATTTAAGAAGGCGAAGGAGTTGAAATTGGAGCCGGCAAAAAATTTCGGCAAAGGGCGGCTTATCGACCTTATTTATAAAAAGACCGTGCGGCCGCATTTGGTGGAACCATGTTTCTTGGTAGATCCGCCGGTGGAAGTAGAACCGCTTGCAAAACGGAAGCCCGGGAATCCGAAGGTGGTGGAACGGTTCCAGGTGATGGCGGCGGGCACGGAGCTCGGCAAAGGCTTTTCGGAATTGAATGACCCGCTTGACCAGCGCGCGCGGTTTGAGGAGCAGATGAAGCTGCGCGAGGCGGGGGATAAAGAAGCACAATTTCTGGACGAGGATTTTCTGGAAGCGCTTGCCTGCGGCATGCCGCCCGCCGGCGGCTTCGGCGTTTCCGAACGGCTCTTTGCGGTCCTTATGGACCGCCCCATGCGCGAATGCGTGTTCTTCCCCCTCATGCGGGGAAAGAAGGGGAAGTAAGGTATGAGAACCGTGATGGTTTTCGGGACATTCGACGGTATCCACGATGGCCACCGGGCTTTTTTGCGGCAGGCGCGGGAGCACGGCGACCATCTGATCGTGGCGGTCGCGCAAGATGCAGTCGTGGAACAATTAAAAAAACGCCCGCCGCAGAGGAACATTCAGGAACGGATAGGCGCACTCGCGGACGAGGCGCTTGCAGACCAGGTGGTCGCCGGAGACACGGAGATTGGGACATATGCCGTTGTAAAGCGCTATCGGCCGGATGTGATCGCCCTCGGCTACGACCAGACGGCGCTTAAAAAAGACATCGAACAACACCTCTCTGATTTTGGATGGTATGTGGAAATGGTCACGCTCCGCCCGCACAAGCCGGAAATTCACCACACAAGCCTGCTGAAATAAGCATGGCTCTTATCCGAGCCGCTTTGCGGCGTCGCAGATAAACTTGACCTCGCCGTCGCGCGGGGAAATATGGCCCTGCACGATCACGGGCGCGTTTTCGGCCCATACGGACGAGGTTTTCTCAAGGACGCTATTGAAGACCACGACTTCAAGCGGTTTCTGGGAAGCATCCTCGATGGTCGCAAAGATCATTGGTTGGCCGTTCTTTGTGAGGATCTTCCGCATTTTCGTCACAACGCCCGCCGCGCGCACGATAAGCCGTTCGTTCGTGACGGACATAAGCTCTGCGATCGGTCGCACGCCGGCATTCTTCAGTTTTTCCGCAAATGCCGCCAAAGGATGTTCCGAAAGATAGAACCCGATCAGCTCTTTTTCCCAGGCAAGCTTTTCGGCATTCGTCGCCGGCGGCGCGGGTTTGAGTTTCAAGGACGCCGCGGGCATGGTATCGCCAAAAAGCGATCCGCCATTCTGCATGCCTGTGCCACGCCGCGCCGCATTCGTGAAACGCAGGATGTCATCCATGTTCGCGAGCGCTTGATTGCGTTCAATGCCAAGCGATTCAAATGCACCGGCCTTCACCAAACTTTCCAGCGATTTTTTGTTCAGGTCCTTGTGCTGGATGCGCATCAGGACGTCCTCAAAATTCTTGAACGGCCCGCGCCGTGTCCGTTCTTCAATGATGGCCTTCGTGATCTCCGTGCCGACGTTTTTCACCGCTTCAAGGCCAAACCGGATCTTTTCGCCTTCCGGCGTGAAGGCGACGAAGCTTTTGTTGATGTCGGGCGGGAGGATATCGATGCCGGATTGCTTCGCTTCTTGGATAAGGAACGAGATGCGCTCAATATCGCTTACCTCGGCGTTCAGGAGCGCCGCCATGAATTCTTCCGGATAGTGCGCTTTAAGATACGCTGTTTGGTAGCCGATCAGGGCGTAGCACGCAGCGTGCGATTTATTGAACCCGTAGCGCGCGAAGGGCGGAAAGAGCTCCCAAATGGCTTTTGCGGTGCGTTCCGGGATGCCGTTTTTGATCATGCCCTGCGTGAGCTTCACGCTTTGTTCGTCAAGCAGGGATTTTATCTTTTTCCCGATCGCTTTGCGGAGCGTATCGGCTTCGGGGAGCGTATAGCCGCCGAGGTCGCGGGCAATTTGCATCATCTGCTCCTGGTAGACGCCGATGCCATAGGTATTTTTCAAAATCGGCTCGAGCTTCGGATGGAGATAGGTGATCTTTTCCTCGCCGTGCTTGCGCTTGATGAAAGAAGGAATAAGTTCCATGGGGCCCGGCCGGAAGAGCGCCACAAGCGCGATCAGGTCTTCAAGGACCGTAGGGCCGATGTCTTTCATGTAGCGCCGCATGCCGCTTGACTCAAACTGGAATACGCCCGTCGTGTCCGCTTTTTGAAGCAGCGCGAATGTTTTTTTGTCGTCCAATGGGATCTGGGAAATATTCACTGTTTCACCGTGGAGTTCCTTCACGAGGCGGACAGCATCTTCGATGATGGTCAGATTTTTGAGGCCCAAGAGGTCGATCTTCAGGAGGCCGAGGTCTTCCACGGCGTGCATTTCAAATTGCGTGATGATGATATCTTTTTCCTGCGGGGCGAATTGCACCGGCACACGCTCAGTCAGGAGCTCCTTCGCGATCACGGTGCCGCAGGCGTGGACCGACGCGTGGCGTGCGACGCCCTCCAGGTGCCGCGCGGTGTCTATCAGTTTTTTTGCGTCGGGGTTCGCATCGTAGAGCGCTTTCAGTTCGGCGACTTTTTTCAGGCATTCATCGAGCCATCCTTCCTTCATGCCTTGCGTAGGATTGAAGGGGATGAGTTTCGCGATCTGGTCACAGAAAGCGTATGAATACCCCATCGCGCGGCCGGCGTCGCGGATCGCGGCGCGCGCCGCCATCGTCCCGAAGGTGATGATGCGCGCTACGTGGTCCTCGCCGTACTTTTCGCGCGCATAGGCAAGCACTTCATCGCGCCGCGTGTCGGCAAAATCAATATCAATATCCGGCATCTGGATACGCTCCGGGTTCAGGAACCGCTCGAAGAGCAGGCCATAGGTGAGGGGATTAATGTCCGTGATGCCGAGCACGTACGAGATCAAACTGCCCGCCGCCGATCCTCTTCCGGGCCCCACGGCTATGCCATGCATTTTTGCCCAGGTAATAAGGTCCTGGACGATCAGAAAATAATCGGCGAAACCCGTTTTTTCGATGACGCCGAATTCATATTCCAGCCGATCGCGCACTTCTTTGGTTTGCGCCGCGGGAGGGAACCGTTCTGGCAGTCCCTCCTCCATGAGTTCGCGGAGGTAGGCGTTCGCGGTTTTCCCGTCGGGCTTCGGAAAGTCCGGCAGGAGCACCTTTCCGAGCTCCAGGTCAACATTGCAGCGTGCGGCGATCTCCGCCGTGCGCTCCACGGCTTCGGCGCCGCCCGGGATCGCGGCGAATTTTTCCATCATTGCTTCTGGTGAGAGCACTGAAAAATCATCCTCCTTCATGGTCAGGCGGTCGTCGTCGGCAAGCCTGTTGCCGGTCTGGACGGCCAGGAGCACGTCGTGATATTCGTTGTCTTCGGAGTGGAGATAGTGGCTGTCTTGCGTTGCGACGAGCGGGATGCCGGTCGCAACGGAGAGCGCCACAAGCGGCGCTTCTATTTTTTCCGATTCGGGAACGTGCGGATGCTTTTGAATTTCCAAAAAATAATTTTCTTTGCCGAAAATGGACCGGTATTCCTCCGCGATCTTTTTTGCTTCTTCCGTCCGTCCCGCGGAGAGCGCCTGGCCGATCTCGCCGCCGAGGCATGCTGAAAGTGCGATCAATCCTTCGTGGTGCTCGCGGAGGAGATCTTTGTCCACGCGCGGGCGGTAATAAAACCCCTCAAGGTGAGCCTTGGAGACGAGCTTGATCAGATTTTTCCATCCCGTTTCGTTCTCGCAGAGGAGGATAAGGTGATAGTATTTTTCGCTGGTCTCTTTTGAGAACCGATCGCGCGGCGCGACGTAGGTTTCCACGCCGATGATCGGTCTTATGCCGTTCTTTTTCGCGGATTTATAAAACTCAACGACGCCGTAGAGCACGCCGTGATCGGTCAAGGCGACCGCATCCATGCCGAGCTCTTTTACGCGCTTTACGAGCGGATCTATCTTTGAAAGGCCGTCAAGGAGGGAATAGTGGGAATGCGTATGAAGGTGGACGAATTTAGGCATAGGTGTTCTTTGTGTTGCCCCCGCAAGCGAGGATGCAGAACATTGAATTGCTCTTAAATGATACTAAAAAATTCATGAAAAAGACAGGGGCTATGTTGCTGCACGGCCCTACCGTCATGTTTACAGAATGTTTATCGTCATATAATATAGGGGAGCCGCAAGGGACCGCCGGAGTAGCTCAATGGCAGAGCAGCGCTTTTGTAAAGCGAAGGTTGGAGGTTCGACTCCTCTCTCCGGCTCAATAAAAATCAGAACCGGTTGCTATCAAGCAGTTCTTTGAAGTAGGCATCCAAGTTTTCCAGTTTTTTGATTTCTTCTATTATGAACCAGCCGTATTCTGTGTGGTCGTCGTTCAGTTTTGGCTGTCCGTCAATATTTCCCGAATACGTTAATCTTACAACATGTCTGCCGGGGACTCGCAAAATGTCTTGGGCGGCCACGAGCTTTGGCGTTTCGGTCAGGTCCAGGTTTACTTCCTCTTTGATCTCGCGTTTTAGATTGAGAAGAAGCGGCGTACCGGGGATGATCCTGCCGCCAACGATGTCCCATTTTGCTCCGACCTCCGGATATTTTTCCGACGAGCGCCGTACTAAAAGATATTTTCCATCTTTATTTTTGAGAAATGCTTTGACGCCGACTTGTAGTTCCATGGAACCATTGTACCACTGGACTTTTTGGTTGAAAAACTTACTATATCTATAGTGCCGATGTAGCTCAGCTGGTAGAGCAACTCCATGGTAAGGAGTAGGTCGCCGGTTCAAATCCGGCCATCGGCTCAAGAAGGGGAAAGGGCTTGATTAATGCCGTTCGGCGGGATATACTGTCTTCCATATGGCAAAAGTTAAATGGGCCGACAAATTGATCACTCTCCGCTGTTCCGTCTGCAAGCGGCGGAATTATTATACGACGAAGAACAAGAAAACCGTTGAGCGGAAAATAGAATTCAAGAAGTTCTGCAAGTGGTGCCGGAAGGCTACGTTACACAAGGAAGCGCGCATCACCGGGAAATAGTACAATATTCGTGAGGGGGGCATCGTTCAGTGGCAGGACAGCGGTCTCCAAAACCGCCAACCTGGGTTCGATTCCTAGTGCCCCCGCAGTATACTTAGGTTATGGGCATAGAAAACTTAGGGAATCTCGGCCATTGGATAAGAGATTATTTGCACGCTATTCATAAACAGAGCCTGGCTTTTATTTACAGAAAGCCGCCCCGGCATTATCTTGAACACATTATTGATGGCAAAAAGCCGGTTATTCTTATCCCGGGAATATTTGAAAAATGGCACTTTTTGAAAGCCGTCGCCGATCCATTGTCTTTGCTGGGACATCCAATTTACGTGTTAGAGCGCATGGGGTACAACACGCGGGAAATTCCCCATTCGGCCAAGCTCATCCGGGAGCTTATTGAAGAAAGGAATCTGAGGCACGTTGTCATTGTTGCCCACAGCAAAGGCGGCCTCATCGGAAAATATGTTTTGGCGTTTTACAATCAAGACAAAAGAGTCGAGAAAGTTATTGCCATCGCAACGCCGTTCAAGGGGAGCGCTATGGCAACATTCATTCCCGGAAAAGCGGCGGAAGAACTTTCTCCGCGCAGTAAAATTATCGAAACGCTATCCGAAAGGAAGGAGGTGAACCACAAGATCACCTCTGTTTTTGGTGTCTTTGATAATCATGTTTGGCCGGAATCCAGCTGCTCTCTCGAGGGAGCGAAAAATATTCAAGTCGAAGTACGCGGCCACCACAAAATCCTTTTTGACAAAAAAGTGAGAGAGATTGTGGTGTCCGAAATAGAAACCGCTTAGGGGCTACGGGATCTCTATCCGATTGGATCCTGATACATTGACGCTCGTCGTGACATTCACGCTATTTAATGGTCCCGCGCCTCCTCCCTGGCACGAAAGATTGTACGTCGCGGCTTGCGTCGGGGAGACCGACAAGGTTCCTCCTGCCGGGTTCACTGAAGTGCCGTTTATGGCGCATGAAACAGTGTTTGTGCAGCTCCACGAGAGTACTGATGATTGCGGCGGGACGATCAGCGTGGGGCTTGCGGAGAAGGTGCAACTCGGCGCAATAACGGTGATCAATACGGAGTCCGAGGCGCCGCAGGCATCCGTCGCTGTTAGTTGGTATAAACCTGGCTGGGAATATGAGACGGACCACGAATCACCGGCACCCATAGACCATGATGGGTCCGTAGGCCCCGTCGAGGTCCATGAAAAGTCCCCACAGCCTCCTGAAGCGGTAGCGGTCACGATGCTGCCCACGGGCACGGTGGTGGCAGGAGTTATGGAAATAGAAGGAGGAGAGGGTGCGTTTACCGTTATTGGCGTGGCTCCTGATTTTGTCGGGTCCTGAACGCTCGTCGCTTTTATAACGGCCTGCATGGATCCCGCAGCCAGCGCGACCCTGGCGGGCAGCCACAGTTCTTTCGCGGCGCTTATGCTTGCGGGTGCGGTATAGACGCCGCTTGCGTTAATTGATCCGCCGCCACTCGCGACCGACCAGGTTACCGCAGAACTGTAACTGCCAGTGCCGCTAACAGTCGCTGAGCACATCGAGGTTCCTTCGAGCGGGACCGAAGTCGGGCTACAGGAGACGGAGACGGAGCCTATTGTGGACGCGGGCGGCGCCGAAGAGACGGAAATATTGCACGTTTTCGAGCTCGCGCCGCTTGTCACCGTCGCTGAATAATCGCCGGATGTGTTGTAGGTCGTCTGGAAGAAAGATCCATTCCAGGTGGAGGGGCTCGCCCCGCTTGAGGTCCAGCTGTAGGTGCCGTTCCCGCCGCCGGCACTGAAGGAAACCATGTCGCCCGTCGCCGAGGATTGATCCGCAGGGCTGCAGGTGAGTGCCACCGGAGTAGGTGTGACCGAAAGGGTTGCACTGTCCGAGGCGCTCCCGCCGGGGCCGGTGCAGGTCAGGGTGTAGGTATGCGTGCCGACCGTTGAAGGAGAGATCACTCCTTGCTGGTTTGAACCCACCGATTGCGCACCCGACCAATCGCTCTCTGCGGGGGAGGCGGAGGCGGTACAAGCGGTTGCGTTCGTGGTGGTCCAGAAAAGCGAGGCCGATTGCCCCACAGTGATGGGAGAAGGAGAGACCGAAAGGGAAACGGCGGGGGTCGTGCCGGTGCTCACGGTAAAGTCAACGTCGTTGGACTGGACGTTCGGCGAAGAAAATTGCGCCCACTCCGTCCAGGAACCAATGGTTCGTCCCGAAGCCTAGAGCGGAGCAGTTGGTCGGTCCATTATGAGTGGCGCAGAACGAAAAGGGCGTATTGGGGATATTTGAAGTAAGGTTGAGCGTCCATGCCTGTCCGACTGTGAAATTACCGCTTGTGCCGCCGTTGATAGTGAGCGATGCGGTCGCGGCCGGGCTTACTACAAGGGTTGCGTTACTCGAGGCGCTCCCGCCGGGGCCGGTGCAGGTCAGGGTGTAGGTGTAGCTGCCCGTGGCGGCGGGGGAGACCGAGGTGGAGCCGCTCGTTGATCGCGAACCGGACCAGGCATTCGACGCGGTGCAGGCGGTTGTGTTCGCGCTTGACCAGGTGAGCGTTGCCGATTGCCCGGCGTTGATGGAGGAAGGAGAGACCGAAAGGGAAACGGCGGGTTGTCGTTTCGCCCTTAAAAGCGATGCTGGCAACGTATGTCCCTGCAGTACTGGGAGGAGTTGTAGATATCGTCACATTACTCGATAGCCCCTGGTTAATTGGCGAAATATTGGATAAAGAAGTGGACAAAGAAGATTCCTGAATCCATCCGCTCGAGGGCCCGCTTATATAGGTTACGTTCGCGCTTAAGCCGCCCAAAGTTGATCCTTGTGTGCCGCTATTCGTGATCGTTACCTGCCCGCTTGTATCGGATGGACTCAAAGAAAGTGATTCGGGGCTTACCGCCATTTTTGCTAAGGGATCCCACGAAATAATAAAATTGGCGGTGAGTTGGGAAGGGGAAAGTGTTAAGGTGTCCGCCGGGGAAATACTTACCGCATTTGCGGTTGGGATCGAGGAAAGAACATTCTTCAAAAGAGCGAACGAACTTGGCGTGTGGGTATCGTGCAAAGCAACATCCCGGTTTTCTATTGAGTGCAATGTATACTGGGTTTGATCAGATGGCGTAGCGGCGTTTGCTGGCAGGGTATACTGGTCATTATTTGCCCTCAGGCCAGTGTAAGTTCCTTGATAAGCATTGTCGCAGGAACCACCGTGCCCGGAACAGGGATCGTTGCCGGTGGGAAAAGCTGTGAAGTGCCAACTTGCAGGTACCGACAGATCGGTTTTGGAGTTCTTCGAAGAAACGGTGATCGTTCCATTTGTGCCGCCGACCGGGTCACATGTGCCGGGCGTTGAACCGGGGGTGTACGTTATGCCGCCCGTGAGGCCCGTAGCTGCCGTGTAGCAATAGGTTGCACTCTGGGCATCTACCCAAGCTGACCCGCCGCCCCATTTCCCCGAACCGTTTGGCTTACATGCATTTATTACCGTAACAACGAGCTGATCGCCGGGATTTACAACTGCGCTCCCGCTGCCGCCATTCCCACTGCCCGCCCCTCCGCAGCCGGAACCGGCAACATCGTCCGGGCCGCACGTGCAACCATTATAAGAATAATAAAAGGTCCCGATTTGTGCGGATCCATTATCATCAAACGCAGCAACGCCAACATCTGCGGTGGTATTTGGATAAATGCGAATATTTACATAACCGCCTGGATCGAGCCATGTCCCGGCGGGGATGCCTACCTGCGTGGCCGTTTCGGTCCATCCCGCAGGCAATGAATCTCCCCCCGCAGAATGGCACGTTTCCCCGCCCTTGCTGTATCCTCCCCAGTAGAAAAGTGAACAAGTGGAATTCCACATATTGGCGTGACTTACGAATCCGCACATCGTAGCCCCGTCGGAGCATGTCGCCAATGCCGCGAAGGAAATTGACGGCGAAACAAGCGCAAGGGTGAATGACGCGACTGTCAAAATAAAAATGGTTTTCTGTGGTTTCATTGTTTATGAATTGGGTACTTTTGAACTCACAATAATGTTTGTCTGCCCTTTCGCTTCTCCTTGGATCTGAACGTTTATCTGCTCCTTCGTTGAACTATTTTCCGCGAAGATGGTTGCAAGCGCGGAGGTGTTCGTCTTGGTCATGATCTGCCATGACGCGCCGGAGAAGAGACCAAGGTATTGGTTATAAAGTGTGCTTACCGATTCGCTGCTTTGGTATATCGCAGCGGTCGTGTGAACACCACTTGCGGGATCGGGATTGTCGCTTGAACTTAAAATTTTCGCCGAAGGATCAACGACAAGCTTTCTGGGGAATCCTGTTACGAGCGTACCTTGCTGAACGGTCAGATGAGCGAATTGAGGCGTCGCGGTTCCCGCAATCCCCGTCCCGTAACTTACGGTGACCTGCGACCCCGACCCCTGGACGACGATTGCAACGCTCACCACGGAGGAAGCATTCTCCGCGTAGAGGCCCCGGGAGTTTTTATATTCCGTGACTTTGTTTGTGATCGGCCAGCCATTCGCTGGAAGGTATGCAAGATATTCATTATAGATGTCCGCGACAGAACTGGAGGAATTGAACGAAACGGTATACTGGTTCGTGCTCGTGCTGTAGTTTATACTATAACTTTGCGAAATGCGCGCGAGGGAATCAAGAACGAGCTCTTTCGGAAATCCGGGCGTGAGTTGGCCGCTCGGCGCAAAAGCGGGCGTGCCCATTGGCACCGGCCGCGTTGACGAGAAATACCACCAAAAAGCAAGAAGTATGACGATTACGACAGCGATCGCAATAAAGACAATTCGTGCTCGCTTGTCCATTTCCATTAGACTTATTATACCAAATCCTCCAAAAAAGAAATAGTGTGGATAGAAAACGGCCCCAGCAGCGCACAGTGCGCACCGCTGGGGCCGAAGTTGGTTTGGTTCCCGCCAGGGAACCTAGAAGAGCGTAACGGTCAGCGACACCGGTTGTGAGGTCGTGCCGCCGGGACCCTTGCATTTCAGGGTCCCTTTGAGGGTCATTGGAGGCGTCCAGAGAGGTACCGCAATCGTCACGGAGTTGTTGACGGGTTGCTTGCCCTCGATGTCGCCCGACGCAACGCAGGAATCTGCATCGGTCGTTTTCCACGTGATGGTCGCTGTCTCTCCTGCGCGAACTTTCTCGGGGGAGACGGAAAGGGTGATCGTCGGCTTTGGCGAAGCGGATTCTGATCCGACATCCGCGGGAGCGTCATCAGTAGGGTTCCTCGCGATGAAGATCATATTCCCATCAGAGCCGGGACGGGGACGACGGGAAACGTTTGCCATCTGCCCGCTACTGCCGCCACCGCTCATCAGAAGCGCTTGGCACTCGTTCGCCGCACACGCATACATCTGTGTGCCATCGGGCGAGACACCAAACCCAACTGCGAGCAGGTTGCTCGTTACTGACAGGTTCGTGGCCGTACCGGTCTTCGCGTCCACCGAGATGAACCGCGAGAGGCCGGCGACGGGGTCGGCGATAGCAACAAGAATACTGCCGTGCGTTTCGTCCGCTGCGATCCGGATAGGGGACAGTCCATCCCCCAGGATCGCACGGAGATCCACACGCTTGGTCTCCTTCATCGTCGCGATGTCAAAGATGACCAGTTGCTTGTCGGGCTGGGCAAGGAACGCCCCAGTGCCGACCGCGGGTCCCGAATTGAAGGCGGCGAGTTGCCATCCGCCAGCAGTCGCGCTGGCATCGGCTCCTACCTGGGTGATCCCGGGGAGGAACAGAAATCCCTTGGTGCTCATGTCGGGAACCGAGATTCGCCAAAGGGTTGAATCCCCGCGCGAGTAGACGATAGCATCCAGCTCTTTGCCGAGTTGCGCCATCGTGAGCGACCACGGATAGCTGCCGACCGACGTTGAGATCATCGATGGCGTGTCTTGGGCTAGATCAAAACTCGATACTAGCCCATCTTTGGGTTGAGTGACGCAGGCATAACCACTTCTGGCCGCTACGGCCATGGTCTGCTTACCATTGTATGCCGTGTGCACTCCGCTGGCGTTCGTCCAATCAACCACCATACTGCCAGCGCCCGCGCGTACGATTGACTTCGTTGTTTCGTCGTATGCTATGCCGCTGCCCCCTTCCGTCAAAAACCCATTCGGGGTCACGGTGGTTCCCGGGCCGACCAGGAATTTCCAGATATGCTGTTGCTTGTCGTCGGTGAGTGTTCCCTGTTGCAGTTGGAATAGCTTTCCTGACGAATCAAGCGCGAGTGTGTTCTGGTTCCCCTGGTAGCCGAAACTCATCGAGTTCGAGGTGCCTGCCGGACACTTCACTGACCAGCGGTAGAACTGCGGCGGCGACCAGCTAAAACTGAGGGTCACCCAGATTTTGTTGGGGGCCGTTCCTTCCAAGAGGGTCAGATCCACCCATGGATCTGCCAGGTGCAGCACGCACCCTGCGGCGAACCCAGACCCGTTGATCTGGATATTGCCGATGACCGATCCCCCGTCATCAAGATAGACCACATTCGGCGTGATCGAACTGATTACTGGGACCGGTGGCGTCACCGTGAGTGTCATTGAGGCGCTCTTTGTCGGGTCTTGCGTGGATGTCGCTGTTACCACGACCGTCATTGACGTCGTCGTGGACGGGGGGGTGAACAGCCCGCTTCCGGTGATCGTGCCCGCGCTCGCGGACCATGTCACCGCGGAACTGTAATTCCCCGTACCCGTTACTGACGCCGAACATTGGGATGTCGCACCGCTTACGATCGTCGCCGGTGAGCACGTGATGCCCACCGATGTGATGGTAATGGGCGTGGGGGTGACTCCGCCGCTGGAACTTCCACCACCACTGGGGCAACCCGTCCCTGCCACGATGGCAAGGACGAGGATAGTCCAAAGAACACTCGTTTTCATTATTTGTCCGTCCTTTCAAGTGGCAGGGGCTTGATGTCCCTGCTTCTAACCACAATTATACTACATACAACCCTATCTTGTCAAATCGGCAAAAATGTGTGAATATGTGGGCAAAACTTGAACTCGCAAACGCACGCGCTTCTTTTCAAACCCCGTGGAATCTGCTAGATTTTCATTGGAGCGCAGGCGTTACGGGCGCGCCGGAGTAGCTCAATGGCAGAGCAATGCTTTCGTAAAGCAGAGGTTGGAGGTTCGACTCCTCTCTCCGGCTCCACTATAATGAAGATAATGCGAGGAAGAGATGTTTCGAGCGGTAGTCTTTTTGGCGAATCGGGGCCGGGAGAAGGAGGCCCTTTGGCGCCAGGGTACCACTTCAACGAGGGGGGAGAAATAATTGATGATAAGGGGGATGTCTATAACGGTGACTATACGCTGAAGCGCAAGGCGCTCGATCCGTATTTCGAAAAGGCGCTTAACTCGGTTCGCGAGAATCTTCAGAACGAAGGAAGAAATGAGCCGGAAGAATTTGTGAGACAACTTGCCCGCATAGAAGCGGCGCAAGCGAGGGCGGAAGATAAGAGAAAAGAAAAGGAACAGAAACGCGCGGAAAGGGCAAGAGCGCGGGAAGCGAAGCAGAATTAAAGATAACCATGAAAGAAATCGAGAACCTTGAAGCATTGCAGTCCGAAGCCCGCCGGCTGGGCGGGCGTCTTTGACCTTGCGGCAAAAGAAAAAAGAATAGGGGAGTTGGAGGCGGAGATGGCGTCCACAGTGTTTTGGAAAAATCGCGAGGCGGCGGATGAAAAGATCCGCGAACTCGGCATTCTCAATGACGTCGTAAAACGCTACCGTGAAATTGAGAGCGGCATCGCCGCGCTTGAACGCGGACGCACGGCGGGCGCGGGCGCCGACTCCGGTGCCGCCGGCAATCTTGACGAAGGAACATTCTACGAGCTTAAAAAGAAATTCAGGGACTTTGAACTGAAGCAGCTTTTCACGGGACGGTACGATGCGCAAGCGGCGGTGCTTTCTATCTATCCGGGCGCGGGCGGCGAGGATGCGGAAGATTGGGCGCGGATGCTCGGCCTCATGTATGAAAATTACGCGAAGCGGCGCGGATGGAAAATACGGGTGGTCGACGACAATATCCGTTCGCGCACGATCGAAATAAAAGGGGAGCATGCCTATGGGTATCTAAAAAAAGAATCCGGCGTGCACCGGCTCGTGCGCATCTCCCCGTTCTCGCCGAAAAAACTGCGGCATACTTCATTCGCGCTTATTGAAGTAGTTCCCGACCTGCCGCCGCTTGAAGAGTCAAAATTGCAGATCCCCGAAAAGGACCTGAAAGTTGAATTTTATCGTTCGGGCGGTCCCGGCGGACAGAACGTGAACAAGGTGGAAACGGCCGTGCGCGTGGTGCATGTGCCGACCGGACTCGCCGTGAGCTCGCAGGCGCAGCGGTCACAGGCCCAGAACCGCGAATATGCGCTGAAACTTCTGAAAGCGAAACTTTTCCACCTCATGGAAAAAGAAAAAGTGAGCGAGATCAGCGCCCTGCGTGTGAAGGTGAAGCCGGAATGGGGGAACCAGATCCGTTCCTACGTATTAAACCCCTATCAATTGGTAAAAGACCACCGCACCGAAGTAGAAACAGCGAAGGTAGAAGGTGTTTTGGCGGGCGATCTGGACCTTTTCATTGAAGCGGAACTGGAAATGTTATAGAATATGAACAAAAGGCAAATTTCATGATCGTTTTTCAGGGAGTTTCAAAACATTATGGCAACGGGATGCCAAGCGTTGCGCTTGAAGATGTGACGTTCCAGGTTGATCCCGGGGAGTTTGTGTCCCTCGCGGGGAGATCGGGCGCGGGGAAATCAACCGTCATCAAGCTTCTGATCGGCGAGGAAAAACCTTCCAAGGGACGGGTGTTTTTCGGCCAATACGAGGTGAACAAGCTTGAAGACAAGGATTTGCCTGCTTTCCGCCGGCACATCGGCGTGGTATTCCAGGATTTCCGGCTTCTCCCTATGAAAAACGCTTACGAGAACGTAGCATTCGCGCTTGAAGTGGCGGGGCGGCCCCAGCGGGAGATCGCGGAACTCGTTCCCCAAGTTCTGGATATGGTCGGCTTAGGCGATAAAATGAAGAATTTCCCAAGCGAGCTTTCAGGCGGCGAACGGCAACGGGTTGCGATCGCGCGCGCGATGGTCCATCGGCCGGAGGTTGTGATCGCGGATGAGCCGACGGGCAACCTTGATCCGTTCCATACATTCGAGATCGTAAAGCTTTTGGAGAAGATCAATCAGCTGGGCACGACCGTTGTCCTTGCGACGCACGACAAGGAAGTAATCAACAGTTTGGAACGGCGGGTGATCACGCTGGACCGCGGCAGGGTCATCCGCGACGAGGCAAAAGGAAAGTATGTTTTAATATAACCATGTTCACCGTTGTCTCGCGCATTTTCCAATTTGGGTTCAAGAATTTCTGGCGGAACGGCTGGCTTTCCACGGCGACCGTGGCGATCATGACGCTTGCGCTCCTTGTGTTCGTGTCGCTCATCATGTTCGGGGTGGTCACTGACCGGGCGGCGGCCTCCATCCAGGATAAGATAGACATCAGCGCCTATTTCAGCACGAACACTTCCGAAGACCAGATTTTGAATATCAAGCAGTCGCTTGAAGGATTGCCCGAGGTGCAGAGCGTGCAATACATTTCCCGCGACCAGGCGCTCGAGATCTTCAAACAGAACCACGCGAACGATCCGACGGTGAGCCAGGCGATCAACGAATTGAACACGAATCCTCTTGAAGCGTCGCTCAATGTCAAGGCAAAAGACCCGAGCCAGTATGCGGCGATCGCCCAACACTTGAGTTCGCCGGACATCGCGCAATATCTTGATGGGCAGCCGAGCTATTACGACAATCAGAGCGTCATTGACCGCCTGGCAAAGATCGTGAAAGGGGTGGAAACCGGCGGCTTGGTCGTCACCTTCTTTCTTGCGCTCATCGCCGGACTTGTTGTTTTCAATACCGTCCGCCTTGCGATCTATTCCAACCGCGACGAGATCGGGGTCATGCGCGTCGTCGGCGCTTCCAATAGTTTGGTGCGGGGACCGTACGTGGTGGAAGGCATGATCTGCGGCACGATCGCGGCCGTGATCAGTTTGATCATCGCGGCGCCGGTGCTCTATGTCGTTTCGCCTTATCTCAATATTTTCATCCCCAACCTCAACATTTTTGAATATTTCTCCGCGCACATTGTCCGCCTGTTCGTTTACGAGCTGCTCTTCGGGATAATAATCGGTGCTTTCTCGGGTTTCATTGCCGTGAAGCGGTACCTGAAGAACTAAAGGCTAAAACCGCATATCGTACCAATCCAATCCGTAGATTTCTTGGATGAGGATTCTCTCGCCCTTGGCCCACGTCCGATTTTTTTCTAGGCCGAGCAGTGTCACGCCCTCTTTTACGTGTTCTTCGCTTTTGCCCTCTATTTCCAAATACGGTGGCATTTTGGGGTAGAGGTCTATTTCAAAGACCCAATCTTTCAGCGCGAACGACGTTCGTTCTTTGTCCTGGTGCGCATATTTTTCAAGTCCGATCATCAAAAAAAGATCGGCTAGTTTCTCCGGCTCTGCGACCGTAAAATTTATTTCCTTATGCGTCCGTGCGGTGCCCAGGATGTCCGACTTTCCCTTCCACGTGACCTCATGTTTTCCGGCGCTATTGGAACGGATGCGCAAAAACCATGGATCTTTTCCCTCCTTCACTCCTATCGTCCGATACCAATCCACCCGCAAAACGGTTTCCTGTGTTTTTTGGGCCCCAAGCGCCGCGAGTTTTTCCTTTACCGCATCGGCGTCGATGTCCAGAACTGTCGTTTCGGTTTCGTGTGCCATTTCGTCTTGTGTTGCTATTTTAACAAGTTTATACTTGAAGTAAAATCTTTACTTTTGCGGTCGGTATATAATAAATCCATGGAGGAAATTGAATTGACGTATCTTGCGCGGGCGCTGCCTCCGGGCATTCTAAGTGCTCCGCGCAAAGAAATGCTTGATATTTATATTCCCGCGTCGGCGGAGCATCCTGATCTGCGGATACGGAGGGTCGGCGAAAAGTGCGAGATCACCAAAAAGCGGCCGATCAAAGATGGGGATGCCTCCCATCAAATGGAAAACACCATTCCGCTCACGAAAGAAGAATACGAAGAGATGAGCCAGCTGAAAGGGAAGCGGACCAGAAAAACCCGCTACTATTACGAAGAAGGCGGAGCGCGGTATGAAGTTGATATATTTCGGGACGATCTTGCAGGGCTTGTGCTTGTTGATATTGAATTTGATTCACTGGAAAAGAAAAAGAGTTTTCATCCGCCAGCATGGTGCCTTGCGGAGGTGACGCAGGAGAAATTCCTTGCGGGCGGGATGGTTTGCGGGAAGCGGTATGCGGACATTGAGCCGCAGCTCGCCAAGTTCAACTATAAAAAGATCCTGTGAAAAATTACGCAAAGGTAGGCAACCGCGCCGGACGGCCCGCGTACCGCACCGCCTCGCAATTTCGATACAAGAAACAGGCAACCGTTTTAAAAACCAAAGCGGCAGAACGTAAACGGTTCAAACCCGGCCGCGGATGAATTTGATATACTCAACGGATGAATATTGAATACGAAGCGAAGTTCTTAGACGTTGACAAGGATGAAATCAGGGGGCGTCTAAGGAATGCGGGAGCTGACCTCGTGCGGCCTGAATACCTGCAAAAAAGAATCCCGTTTCATCTTCCTAAAAACAAACGCTCAAAAGACGCCTGGCTTCGCGTTCGAGACGAGGGTGACAAAATAACCCTAAGCCTGAAAGTAGTAGACGGCGAAAAGATAGAAAACCAAAAGGAAATTTGCCTTAATGTCAGCAGTTTTGACGACGCCGTAAAACTACTTGAAGCTATCGGTTGTGAACCGAAATCGTATCAGGAAACAAAGCGAGAGCTGTGGAAACTTGACGGAGTTGATATTACTATCGACGAATGGCCTTTTCTTGAGCCGTTCGTTGAAGTTGAAGGCTCGTCGGAGGAAGTAGTGAAAAGAGTTTCAGAAAAGATCGGATTCAATTATACTGACGCTCTCTTCTGCGCTGTCGGCAAGCTGTATCAAATGAAATACCATATTCATCCGGACGAAATAAACACTGCGTCAAAAATAGTTTTTGATATGGAAAATCCGTTTAGACGGCCTTCGGCCGGGTTCTAACGTTATCCATACCCGAAAAGGCAATTTCGTGTTATTATCTCCTCGTATGCCGCAAATTTCCCTTCGCGCGGAAGAGATTTTTCACATCGGGAGCTTCCCGGTGACGAACGCAGTCCTTTTATCCACGATCGTACTGGTACTCCTTGCGGTGTTCGCCGTAGCGCTGCGGCGGAAACTTTCCTTCATACCGGGCATGGTCCAGAACGTGATGGAGCTTATTATAGAGGGGGCGCTCTCGCTCATGGACTCGGTGCTTGGCAACCGGAAAACCTCCGAAAAATATATGCCGATCGTTTTTACGGTATTCCTTTTCGTCCTGTGCTCCAATTGGCTCGGCCTGTTCCCGGGCGTGAGTTCGGTCGTAGTGCGTGAGGGAGCGGAAAGCGTGCCGCTCCTGCGCTCTCCCGCGAGCGACCTGAACTTCACCTTGGCGCTCGCCTTGATCGTGGTCACCTTCGTGAATGCGTTCGGCGTGGCGGCGGTCGGCCTGCGGAAGCGCCTCTCGGTATTCTTCAATTTCAAGGGGCCGATAGATTTTTTCATCGGCATCCTTGAACTTATCTCGGAATTTGCTAAAATTATCTCGTTCTCGTTCCGTCTCTTCGGGAACGTATTCGCGGGCGAGGTGCTCCTGGCCATCATGTCGTTCCTCGTGCCATACCTCGTGCCGCTCCCTTTTATGTTCCTGGAAATCTTCGTGGGGTTCATTCAGGCATTCATCTTCGGGATGCTCACGCTGGTCTTCGTCGCTATGGCGGTGGCCGAGCATGGCCACGAGGAAATAGAAACAGCAAAGGTCGGTTAAATCTTTATTAAAAACACATTAAAAGAAATGGATATCAATAGCATTCGGTTACTCGCTACGTTCGGCGCCATCGGCATGGGCACCGTGGTCCCCGCGCTTGCGATCGGTTTGATCGGTGCGAAGGCGGTGGAAGCGATCGGGCGGAATCCCGAGGCGGCTTCCAAGGTGCAGACGATGGCAATTTTGGCCATCGCTTTCGCGGAAGCCATCGCGATCTACGCGCTCGTCATCGCGCTCATCATTAAATTCGTACAATAAATTATTGAGTCATGCAGCAGCTTTTCGATCAATTGGGCATAGATTGGCACCTGCTTTTGAGCCAGGCGGTCAATTTTTTCTTGCTGCTCGTTGTGCTGCGGATTTTCGTGTATAAACCGCTCTTGAAGCTTTTGCATGACCGGCGCAGGAGGATTGAAGAGGGACTCGTGAAGGCCGACGAGGCGGACAAACGCCTTCTTGAGGTTGAAGAGATCGGGAAGGGGAAGATAAAAGAAGCGGAAATGCAGGCGGTGGGTATTCTAAGGAAGACCGAGGGCGACGCGAAGGAGCTTGAGGCGCGGCTGCTCGCGGAGGCGAAACGGAAGGAGGCGGAGGAACTTGCGAACGCTGCGGTAAGGCTCAAGGCGCAGGAAGCGGACTCGCGGCGGGCAACAGAGAAGGAAGCGGCCGCGATGGTGAAGCGGGCGATTGCAAAAACGGTAGAGCTTTCGCCGGAAAAAATAGACGACGCCCTGATCGCGAAAGCGGTGAAGGAGGCGGGACAAAGCGCATGAAGTATCCAGCGCACATATATGCAAAAGCGCTTGCGGAAGCGATTACGGCGCCCGGAGCGGGCGGCGACGTCATCGCAAAGAACTTTCAGGCGCTCCTTCTGCGGAACGGGGACGAAGCTCATGCGCGGAAGATCGTGGAGGAAGCGGCGCGGTTCGTCCGCGGGAAGCACGGAATACGGAAGGTAACGATCGAATCGGCGCGGAAACTCGGTGCGGCGCAGCGCAAGATCGTCGCCGTGCTCACGAAGCCGGGCGACATCGTTGAATCGCGGATCGACCCGGAGCTCGTGGCGGGGATCCGGCTCATCGTGAACGACGAACTGCAGTTTGATGGATCACTTAAGGGGAAGCTGGACAAGATTTTTGAAATATCTCATCTCTAATGGCATATGAAATCATAGAAAAATTAAAAAGGGAGATCGAAGGATACAAAGAAAAGCCCGAATGGGCCGAGGTCGGCCGCGTGCTTGAAGTGGGCGACGGCATCGTGAAGATCACCGGCTTGCGGAACGCCGTGAGCCAGGAAATTTTGACGATCGAGACGCCGAAAGGCGCCCGCGCGGCGCTGGCGTTGAGCCTTGAAGAAGAATCCATAGGCGCTTTGGTCCTTGACGATTATTTGGCGATAGAGGTCGGCAATACCGTGAAGCGTACGGGCAAAGTGCTTTCGCTGCCGGTGGGCGAGGAGCTTATCGGCCGTGTCGTTGACCCCTTGGGCAATCCGCTGGACGGCAAGGGCCCCATTTTCAAAACCGGCGTGGAGCCGCAACGGAATCCGTTGGAAGCCAAGGCGCCCTCCGTTTTGGAGCGCGAATCGGTGAATACGCCTTTACACACCGGCCTCAAGGCCATTGATTCCATGATTCCGATTGGCCGCGGCCAGCGCGAACTTATCATCGGCGACCGACAGACCGGGAAGACCGCGGTGGCCCTGGACGCCATTTTAAATCAATTGAACGACGGCGGCCGGCGGACGCCTGTCTGTATTTATGTTGCGATCGGGCAGAAGGAATCCAAGATCGTAAGGATCGCGGAGACGCTCAAAAAGTTTGACGCATTGAAATACAGCATCATTGTTTCGGCATCCGCATCGTCCCCGGCGGCCTTGTGGTACTTGGCGCCGTATGCCGGCTGCGCGATCGGTGAATATTTCCGCGACAAAGGCAAGGATGCGCTTGTGATCTACGACGATCTTTCGAAGCACGCATGGGCTTACCGGCAGATCTCGCTTTTGCTCCGGCGCCCGCCGGGCCGCGAGGCATATCCGGGCGACATTTTCTATCTGCACTCGCGTTTGCTTGAACGCGCCGCAAAGCTTTCCAAAGAAAAAGGCGGCGGATCCCTGACTGCGCTCCCGATCGTGGAAACGCAGCTCGGCGACGTTACGGCCTATATTCCGACGAACATCATCTCCATCACGGACGGGCAGATCTATCTGGAAAGCGACTTGTTCTACCAGGGCCTGCGTCCGGCATTGAACGTCGGTATTTCCGTGTCGCGCGTGGGTTCCGCCGCACAGACGAAGGCGATGAAAAAAGTGGCAGGCAAGCTGCGCCTTGCGCACGCGCAGTTCCGCGAGCTGCAGGCATTCGTCCAGTTCGCGACGGACGTTGACGAAACGACGAAGAAGCGCATCGCGCAGGGGCAGAAGATCAACGAGGTCCTGAAGCAGGACGACCTCGCGCCGCTGCCGGTGGAAAAACAGGTCTGCATCTTCTACGCGGTCCTTAATAATTATTTTGAAAGCGTGGAAGTGGCCGACATCAAAAAGACCGAGGCCGGGCTTTTGGAATATCTGGGGCGGCTCCACGAGAAAGATATCCTTGCGCCCATCCGCGAGACGGGGGAGTTCACAGAGGCGGTGGAAAATAAACTAAAAGAGGCCGTCGCCCGATTTTTGGAGAAATAAAATGAAATAGCATGGAATCCGCGCAAAATCTCAGGCGACGCATAAAGAGCGTCCAAAATATCGGGCAGATCACAAAGGCGATGGAGCTCGTGGCGGCCACAAAGATGCGCCGCGCGCAGGAATCCGCGCTCACTTCGCGGCCGTATTCCTATACCGCGCTTGAACTTTTGGGGATCCTCTCCGATCTGAAAGAGGTGCCGCTTCCGGAAATTTTGCGTGCGCGGCCCGTCACGAAAAAACTGTTCCTCCTCATGACCTCCGATAAAGGCCTTGCGGGTTCATTCAACAGTGCGGTGATCCGCAAATTCGAACAGTATGTGAAAGAGGAACATCTTGACATGCAAGACCCGCGCTATTCGTTCATCGCGGTCGGCCAGAAGGCCAAGAATTATCTTGAACGGCGGAAGCTTCCGGTCGTTGCGGCTTTCACGCGCGTTGGCGACTTTATGAAGCCGGCGGAGGCGGAACCTATCGCGAATTTTCTGATCAACGGCTACACGAAGCACGAATTTGACGGCGCGGTCGCGTTCTTCACCACGTTCGTCACTGCCCTGCGGCAGGACGCCGTTGCGCGCGAATTTTTGCCGGTGAACTACGAGATGATCAAGCGTTCCATTGAAGACACCATCCCGCGCGCCGGCCGCTATTCCAATTATGCGAAGGCGGAGTCGTTCTTTGAAACGCGCGAGCGGGATTATTTGATAGAACCCTCGCCCGCGGAAGTGCTTGCGGAACTCGCGCCCACGCTTTTGAAGACCCGCATCTATCACATGATCCTTGAGGCGAACGCATCGGAGCACTCCGCGCGCCGCGTGGCCATGAAGAACGCTTCGGAGAATGCAAGCGACCTTTCGGGGAATTTGAATATGGAATATAATAAGTCGCGCCAGGCGGCGATCACGCGTGAGCTGATCGAGGTCACATCGGGTGCGCAGGCGCTCAATTAATAAACTAAGACTATGGCAGCAAAAATAGGAAAAATAACGCAGATCATCGGGCCGGTCGTGGATGTTGATTTCGGCGAGGGGGTTGTCCTGCCGCCGATCTATAACGCTTTAAAGATAAAGCTTGGCGGCAGCGAAATATTCGTTGAAGTTGTGAAGCACCTGGAGCCGGGCAAGATCCGCGCGATCTCTTTGGCTCCCACGGAAGGCTTGGCGCGCGGCGCGGAAGCCGTGGATACGGGCAAAATGATAGAGGTGCCGGTGGGCGAGGAAACGCTCGGCAACATTTTTGACGTCGTCGGGCGTCCGCTCACGACCCCAAAGAAGCCGTTCAAAAAATATTCGCCGATCCACCGCGAGGCGCCGAAGTTCACCGAACAATCAACGAAAACGGAAGTATTTGAAACGGGGATCAAGGTCATTGACCTTATTTGTCCCTTCATTAAAGGAGGGAAGGTTGGCTTGTTCGGCGGTGCGGGCGTGGGCAAGACCGTGCTCTTGCAGGAATTGATCCGCAACGTCGCGGAGGTGGGCGGCGGCGTTTCGGTCTTCGCGGGTGTGGGCGAACGGACGCGCGAAGGGAACGATCTTTATCACGATATGGTGAAGTCGGGCGTCATCGATAAGACCGCGCTCGTTTTCGGCCAGATGAACGAAGTGCCCGGCGCCCGCGCGCGCGTGGCGCTCTCCGCGCTCACGATGGCGGAATATTTCCGCGACGAAGAGGGGAAAAACATTTTGCTTTTCATAGACAACATCTTCCGCTTTTCGCAGGCGGGTTCGGAGGTGTCTACGCTCCTGGGCCGCATGCCGTCGGCGGTAGGGTATCAGCCGACGCTCGCATCCGAGATGGCGGAACTGCAGGAGCGCATCACTTCCACCACGAAGGGTTCCATCACGTCGGTACAAGCCATTTACGTTCCGGCGGACGACATCACCGACCCCGCGCCCGCGACCACGTTCAGCCACTTGGATTCAACGATCGTCTTGTCGCGCGCATTAACCGAAATCGGCATTTATCCCGCCATAGATCCCTTGGCCTCAAACTCAAGCGCCCTGGATCCGAAGATCGTCGGCCGCGACCACTATGAAGTGGCTCGCGAGGTGCAACGCACGCTCCAGCGCTACCGGGAATTACAAGATATCATTGCTATTTTGGGCATTGAAGAACTTTCCGAAAAGGACCGCGAGACCGTAAATCGCGCGCGGAAGATCCAGCGCTTCCTTTCGCAGCCATTCTTCGTTGCCGAGGTGTTTACCGGCCGTGCCGGGAAATATGTATCGCTCGCCGACACCATTAAGAGCTTCAAGGAAATTCTGGAAGGCAAGCACGACGGCAAGTCCGAGGAAGATTTCTACCTCAAGGGCGGCATAGAAGACGTGGCCGCCGCATAATTTTCACTCACATGACCCTCGGCGTTTACTCATTGCAAAAAGTGCTCTACCAGGGCGAAGCGTCCCTGGTGAATTGCGCGACAAGGAACGGCGAGATCACGATCCTTGATCATCACCGGCCGCTTATTTCCGTTCTCGCGCGCGGCACGATGAAAATCGTTGACAAAGAGCAAAAAGAACATTATATTCCGGTAAGCTCCGGGTTTTTAGAAGTGCGGAGCGGGAACGAAGCAAGATTTCTTGTTGAGGAGGAAAAAGCTTGACGGCAACTTTAGTTTCGAGCATGACAAAGATTCTGGATTTCCGATCGCCGCAAGAGCATTACCACAACCAAGAAGCATTCCTCTGGTGCCCCGATCAGCGGTTCGAGGATGTCCGGCATGCATTTGCGAAAGCAGGCAACTTTACCAAGCCGGATCCCATTCTCATACCGGGCGGGGTGAAAGCGCTCGTTGCGCCGAAGGATCCCCGCGACCGGGAGTTCATCCTGGAACAGATAGAGGTCCTCATGGGGCACGGTTTTACCACGCTCTACGCCATGGCGCACATGAACTGCGCCGCATGCGGCGGGAACACCGACCGGGCGTTCTACGAAGAGATGCTCAAAACCGCGGGCGAGATCATCCGCGCTCGCATCCCGAACCTCAACGTGCGGCTCATCTTCGCCGACTACGACGGGTTATACGAGGTGTAAGCAATCACTGCAATTATCGTTCACAGGTTGGGGAAATTTTCCCAACCTGTTTCGTTTTTCGGTATACTATAACTATGCCCGCCCAAAAAATCTCTCTTGAACACGCAAAACAAGACAAATTGTTCTATTTTGTTGCGAATGTTTTGGTCTATCGTCCAAGCGACGGCCGGTGCCTTATTCTGAAGCGGGATGAGCGGGAAAAAGTGCATCCGGGGAAATGGGCGACGCCTGGCGGGAAGCTGGAATGGAACGACATGGACCTTGCGCGTCCCACGCGCATGAACGGCGACGTGGTCGATTTCGAGAACGCGGTGGAAAATTTGATCGCCCGCGAAACAAAGGAAGAAGCGGGGATTGAGATCCTGTCGGAACTGAAATACATCAACAGCAATGCCTTTGTGCGGCCGGACGGGATCCCGGTGGTGCTCGTGAAATTCGCGGCGGAATATAAAAGCGGCGAGGTGAAACCGGAAGAGGGGTCCTTTACGGAATATGCCTGGGTGAATGCGGAGGAAGTGAAAAAATATGATTGCATAGAAGGCATACCGGAGGAGGTTCGCCGCGCCATAGCATTATTTTCATGAAAACATTCATGGAAAAGGTGTACACGGTCGTGGCGAAGATCCCGCGCGGGAAGACGATGACGTACCGCGAGGTCGCGCGGCGGGCGGGGAATCCGCGCGCCTATCGCGCGGCAGGGAATATTCTCAATAAAAACCGGAGTCCGTTAGTGCCGTGCCATCGCGTGGTGCGCTCGGACGGCGATCCGGGCGGCTTTGCGCGGGGACGCAAAAAGAAGATAATGATATTGAAGCGCGAAGGCGCGATCTAAAAATGAACGCACTCAAGCTTTTGAAGATCATCGTTATAGCATTCGCGATTATCATCGTGGTTCTTTTGGGGGTGTTGATTTTCGTGAAGCCCGTGCAGGGGCCCGGGCCCGACGAATTCCCCGTTGCTGTTTCTCACGACGGTCGCCTGGTGGTTATGCAACCGCGGCCGGGCACCTTTATCGCTTCGCCCGTCGCCTTGCATGGTTCCGTGACCGGCGGCGGATGGTTTTTTGAAGCCGTATTCCCCGTGAAAGTTTTGGATGGCGATGGGACGGTGCTCGGGCAGGGCCAGGCGCAGGCAGAGAGCGACTGGATGACGACCGGCACGGTGCCTTTTTCCGCGAGCATATCGTTCAGTGCGCCGCGCTATGCGACCGGCACCGTCGTGTTCACGCAAGATACCCCTCGCGCTTTGACGCAGAACGGCGAGAAACTCAGCGTGCCCGTGAGGTTTAGATAAAGCCGTGCCACCCGGGAGGGGGTGGCACATAAATGGAGCGAAACTTCAGACAAGCACGATTTCCGAAGCGCGTTGCACGACTTCGGGAATGGAGTTGTAGATGGTGAAAGAGGGCACGCCGAGTGCGCGCTTGAAATTCTCCTGGATCTGGTTCAGTCCGGGGAAGTCCGGCTCTGCGCCGATGACGAGGCGGATCGCTTTGTCGTGCATCATTCGTCCGCGCCATTCACCGAGCTCGCCACGGGTATCCCTTGCATATGATTGTCCGTCCGTGCGGGGACACGTCTTGCTTTCACAAGGGAGCCAGAAAATGATACAGCTCCGTAGACATGGAGACTGTGCGGCGACAGCGAGATAGTGCCGTTCCCACAGCAGCTGCCGCGAGAAGAACTCGCCCCCAGACAACTGACGCGCGACGAGAGGGTGATTGTTTTCGTACCGGCAGGGGATCGCGGCGACGAAATTGTCTTCACCGAGGCGCTCCGCGAGCGCTTGATACATGGTATGCTGCCAATCTCCTCCGCCGAGAACCGGGCCAGCGAGGAAGAAGAAAGGTTGCGATACGACCTCATCGGATCTAATGAGTGTTTTGGGCAAGATTACACTCATGCCTACCTCCCTTTTTGATAGTTGCTGCGGGTAATATACCTATAAGAATGGGAAATGTCCAATTGTAGAAGTGTATACTATATAAAAGGCCGAGAGCCGATATTTACCTCCATGAAACATTATATTTGTACCGGGGAATGTGCGGGGGCTTCGGAAAAACCGGGCGTATGCCAATCGCAGATGTGCTCCAAGCACGGCCAGCCGCTTAGCGAGTGCGAGTGCCCCGACGGGAAGCACGGGAAGAAGGACGAGAAGAAAAAATAGGCAGTCGGAGCGCGAAGTTATATTTTTTGTTTGCCCATAGAGGTCCGGCGTAGTCCACGCCGATGCGCTTCCGGGCGATGATCGCTGAAGGGGGGATTTTTACGCCTCGGTCCTCAAACCAGAGGCCGTTCTTTTTTAAAGTGTACATGCCATTTTGTGCGCTGCCGATGCGCAAAAATTTCGTGAGGCGCGCGGGGCCTTGGACGTATTCCGCCTTGCCCGTACGTGGGTCTTTATAGATGCCTGCGCGGAGAAGCACCGCGGCGGGGTAGCCATGCGGCCCCGTCACGATGTTTGCGAGCCAGTGCATACCGTAGGTGAAATAAACATAGAATTTGCCCGCCCTGCCGAACATCGGCCGGTTCCGCAGCGTGAGCCCGCGGCTCGCGTGGGAGGCCTTATCGCACGGCCCGTCATAGGCCTCTACTTCGGTGATCATGAGTGCAAGCGTCCGCCCGCGCCACCGCCGCACGAGATATTTCCCAAGAAGCCCGCGCGCGACCACAACGGTCGGCCGATCAAAGAATGTCATGGCGAATGCCTTTTTCATGTAGTATCTTATACATGGTATTATGGGAGAAACAAAATGAATAATCCATTCCAAAACGCGCAGATACAGCTTTCCCGGGCGGCGGCTATAAAGTCTTTCCCCGAGGACTTTCTTGTTCGCTTAAGGTCGCCGGAGCGCGAGATAAAGGTCTTTATCCCGCTCAAGATGGACGACGGCAGCACAAAAATTTTCGAGGGGTACCGCGTTCAGTACTCAAATGCGCGCGGACCCTACAAGGGCGGCATCCGCTATCATCCCGCTACGGACGTTGACGAAGTTCGCGCGTTGGCATTTTGGATGACAATAAAGTGCGCGGTCGCGGGAATACCGATGGGCGGCGCAAAAGGAGGAATAACCGTGGACCCGAAGAAACTTTCAAAGAGCGAGCTCGAACAACTTTCCCGCGGGTGGGTTCGCATGCTCTATCCCGTTTTGGGCCCCCAGGTTGATGTTCCTGCGCCGGACGTCAATACGACGCCCGAAATAATGGTGTGGATGGCCGACGAATACGAGCGCCTCACCGGAGATAAAAGTTGGGCGACCTTTACCGGCAAGCCGATCGAAAAGGGCGGCTCGGAGGGGCGCGGCGCGGCGACGGGCATGGGAGGATTTTACGTCTTTGATGCGCTTCGCGAACTCGTCGGATTGCCGAATCAGGCCAAGGTTGTTGTCCAGGGAATGGGGAATGTCGGCGGCAATGCGGCGAAGATCTTTAAGGATCATGGGCATGTGATCGTCGCCATGTCGGATTCAAAGGGGGGCATTATAAACGAAAAAGGCCTCGATCCCGAAGAGGTTGAAGAATATAAGCGAAAGCAGGGATCTCTCCACGGCTTTCCGGGAGCAAAGGAGATCACAAACGGCGAGCTTCTTGCTCTTCCTTGCGATGTTCTTATCCCTGCGGCGCTTGAAAATCAGATCACCAAAGATAACGCGGCGGATATAAAGGCAAAGCTGGTTCTTGAGCTTGCTAACGGTCCCACAACGCCGGAAGCGGACGACGCGCTCTTTGCGCGGAACATTCCGGTGGTTCCCGACGTCCTCGCCAATTCCGGAGGCGTAACAGTGTCCACCTTCGAATGGGAGCAAAACCTAAAGAAAGAGCACTGGAGCGAAGAAGAGGTTTTCAAAAAGCTGAAAGAAATGCTTGATCGCGAAACAAAGAACGTCTGGGTTCGCGCCCAAACTGCAAAAACCGACCTCCGCCGCGCGGCGTTCATCGTCGCCCTTGAGCGTATCAGTAACAAAAGAAATGATTGAGATTGAAAAAAAATTCATTCTGAAGCCCGGCGACGCAGAAAAGCTTACTGCCGGAGCGGAACCGGTCGGTCAAAAACAATTCACCGACGTCTATTATGACACCGCCGATTACGCTCTGACCAAGAAAGATTGGTGGCTTCGTTCCCGCGCCGGACGGTTTGAATTGAAGATATCCATGTCGCCGTACAAGGTCCGCCTGGTGGATCAATATGAAGAACTTGAAGAGGAAGGAGCCATTAAAAAGGCATTGAACATGAAAGCAAAGGAATCACTCAGTGAGGTGCTGCCTTCGCTTGGCTATAAGCCGTTCGCGACGATCGTGACCGTACGGACGAAATATCGGAAAGGCGCATTTATGATAGACATTGACTCGGTGGACTACGGACATGATGGATACGACCTTGCCGAAATAGAACTCATGGTCGGCAGCAAAGAAGAAATGGAAGAAGCGGCGCATCGGATCGTCGCCTTCGCTAAATCATGCGGCTTGGCCGTGGGAACAGTGAGGGGCAAGATAATGGAGTACCTCTGGCGAAACAACAAGGAGCATTTCAAAGCCCTCGAAACGGAGTGGGGCGTGAAGTTGTGATATTAATTAGTAAATATGCCAAAAAACAAGATTAACGTGATGATCATCTGCGGCGGTCCTTCTAACGAACGGGAGGTTTCATTGAAAACGGGCCTTCAGATCGCGAAAGCGTTGCCGAAAAATAAATATCGATTGGCGGTAGCCGAGATCTCCAAAGAAGGCAGATGGTTCCTTCGGGGGAGCGCGGACAGGCTTCTTGAAAAAAAACAAACTACATCCAAAGCCCTCGTCCCGAGCAATGATAGTCGGGAATTCCGGGCAATCGACGTTGCTTTCATCGGTATGCATGGAAAATTCGGTGAAGACGGGAAGATACAGGCCCTGCTTGAGACGATTGGGATTCCGTATACCGGCTCGGGAGTGCTCGCGAGCGCCCTGGGGATGAATAAGTTGAAAACGCTTGAAGTCGTCGGCAAATACGGGATAGTCACGCCAAAGTTCATGGCCCTTTACGCGTTTCCGCGCGGGAAGGAAATGCCGAAATTGCGCGCGAAGATAAAAAAGGAGATCGGTTACCCCTGTGTCGTGAAGCCGAACGAGTCCGGTTCAAGCATCGGCATTTCCATCGTCCGCAAGCCGGAACAACTACCAGGCGCATTGCGGAGCGCTTTTAAAGAAGACCGGATGGTGCTTATTGAGCAATATATCAAAGGCAAAGAGGTAACATGCGCGACCATGGGGAACACTGGGCAGACGGAAATCGTTGCTTTGCCGCCCATTGAGATCATTCCCGACGGAGAGTTTTTTGATTACGATGCAAAATATTTCTCAGCGAAGACGCAGGAAATTTGTCCAGCGCGCATTTCAAAAAAACAAACAAGGGAGTTGCAAGCGCTTGCCAAGAAAGCGCATGCCGTCATCGGGTGCGATGGCTTGAGCCGCTCCGATTTTATTCTCACCAACAGGGGCAAATTTTATTTCTTGGAAATCAATACCATTCCAGGATTGACCGCGGCGAGCTTGGCACCCAAGGCTGCGAGGGCGCACGGCATGCCGTTTCCTGAATTTTTGGACAAGCAAGTTCAGTTGGCGCTCATGAGGGCGGGATTGATTTGAATTACTATTTGGTCTAGGGTTGAGGTTAGAGGAGGAGGTTGTGCGAAGAACCGCGCAAAGAACCGTCAGAGTCAGAATCCCAAGAAGGACCGTCAGAAGGATTTCCGAGGCGCTCGCGTTCGCCTCGGAAAAGGGATTTCCTATCAGGGTAAGCTCGAAGCCTCCCCTGATCTACCACGCTATAGTCAACAACAGGGCGGAACTCACCGCTCATGTTACCCACGGGCTTGCCCTCTCTCCCGTCAAGAGGGTTTTGCTCCAACGCATCCCGCGGTGAGGTGGGCAATGGAAAGGATAACTGCATCATGGGGGCCGCTTCCGCAAGGACGGCCCATTTTCGTTTGAAAATCGTATAATAAAGGTATGATCCTGGACGACATCAAAAATTACGCAAAGCAGTTCGCTTACGAGCCGAAGGTGGAAAATGCGGAAAAGCTTGGCAAGAAGAAATTTACCAAGTTTATAGTGGCAGGAATGGGCGGGTCGCACATTGCGGCGGACATCATAAAGGCGTGGCATCCGGAGGTGGACGTCGTCGTTTGGCGGAACTACGGCCTGCCGCCGCTCCGCGAGAAGGATTTGAAGGAGCACCTGATCATTTTGAGCTCCTATTCGGGCAATACCGAAGAAACGGTTGATGCATTCACGGTGGCAAGAGAGAAGCATTGCGTAGTAGCGGTCGTCGCCGCGCGCGGGAAGCTGATCTCGCTTGCACAGAAATTCAAAGTGCCGTACGTGCAGATGCCGGATTTCCATATGCAGCCGCGCCTGGCGACGGGGTTAAGCCTGCTCGCGATGCTTGCGATCATGGGCGAGAAAGCGTGGCTTGCGGAAGCAAAGGAGCTCGCTACCCTTTTGCACACGGCGCGCGAGGAACACCGCGGCCGCGACCTTGCAAAGCGCCTGCACGAAGCAGTGCCCGTGATCTATTCTTCGGCGCGCAACGGCGTGATCGCCCGCAATTGGAAAATAAAATTCAATGAAACAGGGAAGATCCCGGCATTCTATAACGTGGTGCCCGAACTGAACCATAATGAGATGACCGGGTTTGACGCGAAGGGGAGAACGACGCCGCTCTCGCGCCATTTCCATTTCGTGTTTTTGAAGGACGGCGGCGACGACCGGCGCATCACGAAGCGCATGAGCACCCTGGAAAAGCTCTACCGCGACCGCGGGTTCAAGATAGAAATAGTCCTGCTCCAGGGGAAAAACGAACTGCATAAAATTTTCGGCGCGCTGAACCTTGCCGACTGGACGGCATATCACACGGCGAAGCTCTACGGCGTGGATCCCGATCAGGTGCCGATGGTGGAGGAATTCAAGAAGCTGATCGCGCGGTAAAACGCCCGATTTTCCTTAATAAAGATTTAATCTTTGTTTGGGATAGTTTTAATGGGCGATGTGCAACGATGGTGACGAAACATTCGGTCATCTGGGATGCGTTAGAACAAGAAAGGAAAATGTCTGGTATTTTATAAATAATGCTTCTTGAGTTCATTTCCCATACCATTGTCGATATTCTTAACCTTGCGATTGGTGGGTATGTTCTCCTAAAAAATCCTCGGAGCATTATGCACCGCTCATTTTTTGTTTTTGTGATTGGCATTGTCGGGTGGAGTGCAAGCGTCCTGTTTTTGTCCTCTGTTGGTACGGGGCAACTGGGGCTTACCACGATTCCATTCTTAAGTGCGGAAATCATGGTGCTTGGATTTGTTTTTTTTGCGGAGGTTTTTCCCGATGGGCTCGCCTTTGGCGGGCGCCGCGTGCTTTATTTTGTGCCTTGGCTTGTGGTTGTTCTTATTACCCCGACAGGCCTCGTTATCCATTCGGCGCGGTTGATCGGCAACCATTTGGAAGCACGTTACGGCCCACTCATCCCGCTTTTTGGTATCGTCATGGGGGCGTACATCCTTTGGGGCATCATGAAATTGTTCCAGAAATACCCCACTCTTCAGGGTATCCGCCGCGTACAAATGCGTTATTTCGCGGCGGGCGCTGGAACGTTTCTTGTTCTTGGGTTTATTACCAACGTTATCCTTCCCTTATTACACATTTACCGGTTCAATCTTTTTGGCCCGCTCTTTTCGATCGTTTTCATCGGTACCACGGCATACGCCATCGTGCGCCATCAATTCATGGATATTCGCGTCATCGCCCAGCGTGGCCTTCTTTACGCTTTTTCCGTCGGTCTCATTGCGTGCGTATTCTTTGGTATTGATTTTGTGGTGCGGCAATTTACCCAATTGGATGGCTGGAGCGACGACGTGATTGCAGCGATAATCGGTGCGTTCGGTTTTATGTGGTTCCGGCAATGGTTTGAGCGGGTCACCGACTCTATTTTCTTCCGAAATGACTATCGTTACGAAGCCGCCGTGCACGAGCTTGGCGTAGTGCTCCGCTCCACAATTGATATCGAAGCACTCCTTCTGGCGTTGGATGATTTCCTTGTGCATACGATCAAGCCGGAACACACATCCTTCTTTGTAAATCGTGCGGGTGCGGGGCGGTTCGCGCGCGTTTTTATCCACGGGCCTTCTGGCGGGATATCTCGCAGTGAAGAAGAAATTGCCACACTTGCGGAGAAAACGCACGAGCCGACGTTTTTTGACAGGGGAAAAGATGTTGCCGCCATCATCCCCTTGGTTGCTCGGGACGATTCATTCGCTGCGATGGTTTTGGGCAAAAAACGATCAGACGATATTTTTCGGTCGAAAGATATGGCATTGTTGTCCGACGTGGCGCATCAGGCGGGCATAGCGATCGAAAATGCATGGCTCTATGAGGCCTCGCAGCGCCACGGCGAAGAATTGGAAGAGCGCGTGCGGGAACGAACAGAAAAAATTTTGAGCATGCAGGAAGCACAATCGAAATTTTTGACCGACGTTTCGCACGAACTACAAACACCAATGGCTGTTTTCAAGAGCAATATGGAAGTGCTTATGGGAAAGCATAACGGAAACAAAAAGACGGCGCTTGCGGTAATGGCAACCACGCTTGAGTGTATGTCCAGCATGATCGGCCATCTTCTTGCCGCCGCGAGATTAAATTTTTCTAAAGAGAAACTTCACAAAAAGGAAATTGCAGTGGAAAATTTATTGGAGGAGGCCTACCATGATTGTTTTATCCTCGCAGAAGATAAGGGGGTATTGCTTTCCTACGCAAGCGAGCCGATTCGCATTATGGGGGGTTGGGAACAACTGAAAGAGGTGATACTTAATCTGATAAGCAATGCCTTGAAGCATACCGCGAGCGGCGGGAAAATCGTGCTCCGCGGGAAGGTATTAGGAGAACGGGCAGAGATTAGCGTTGAGGATACGGGGTCGGGGATCGCTCCCGAAGACCTGCCGCATATTTTCGACCGCTTTTATCGGATTCGCGCGGATGCTTGCCTAGGGACCGGCCTCGGATTGGATATTTGCAAAAAGATCATTGAACTGCACGGCGGGAATATCCGGGCAGAAAGCGAGCTTGGTGAGGGGAGCAGGTTTATTGTTTCTTTGCCGCACGCATAGTTATTATTTGCTATAATGAAACAAAAGCAAAAAAACATCATGAACGTAACGGAACTGCGCGGTAATTTGTATCTGCAGCAGAGCGGAGATTTGATTTTGGATAACGAAGAGAAGCAGTATGTGATGCGGCTCCGCGACCTGCCTGCGGAAGAGAAGCCGCGGGAAAAATTGACGAAATACGGCCCGGCCGCATTGTCGGTGGCAGAGCTCTTGATGATTGTTTTGAATGCGGGTACTAAGAAAGAAGGTGTGCTTGCTATGTCGCGGCGGCTGCTCAAAGAATACGGTGAGAGTGCCATTATCCATCAAAAAGACCCTAAAAAAATCGAAGCGGCGCTCAACATTCCATTGGTAAAGGCGTGCCAAGTAGTGGCGTGCTTTGAGTTGGGACGGAGATTCTTCAATGTGGACGGCAAGCGGCCCCTTACGATAAGAACCGCAAACCAGGTTTATGATTACTTGAAGGACATGCGCGATCTGTCGAAAGAGCATTTGCGCGGATTATATCTTGACAGTCATTACCAGCTTATCCACGACGAAGTCATTTCCATTGGAAGCTTGACTTCAAATATCGTCCATCCGCGCGAAGTATTCCGGCCGGCGATAGAATATTCCGCCTCCGCGGTGATCCTCGTGCACAATCATCCCTCCGGCATTTCAAAGCCCTCCGAGGCCGACATTGCCATTACGCGCCAGATCGTGGAGGCGGGGAAGATGCTCGGCATCGGCGTGCTGGATCACGTGATCGTCACAAAAAATAAATACGAGAGTATTCCAGCAGAATATTAAGTTATCACTCCGCGGTTGAAAAATAGCGATTGGGAGAATACAATGGCAGTATTGCAATGCCTGAAAATCCAGGAGGACCTGAACAATACCGCGGCGATCTGGCGGGAAAGTTGCGGCAAGTGAGGGATAAAGAGGAGCGCCGCGGGATACTGGCTGAAGAAAGCGAAACCCAAGAGTACCAAGAAACCCGGGAGGCTCACGATGCGTCGCGGCGGGAGGTGCTTACGGAAAAGGAAAGGCAGGAACAACTGGTACGGGAAAAGGAAAAAGCGGAATATTTGGAGGAGGTCAGGCGTTTGGAGCTGGAGCTTGAGTTAAAGATCGCCGATGCGAACCGCTTGGTTGACCAGGTTTTTGCCGGCTTTTCCGGAAGCGTGAGCGAGGTTCCTCCGCCGGCATCACTGGAGACGGTTGATGAGCAGATCAAGGCACTGGATGAAAAGGCAATGGGCGGCCGAGGATATCTTGAGGGAGCGTCGCAGGCATTCCTGCAACTGCGGAAATTGGAGGCGGACCTAAGGGCCGACATCGGCAGCCGCGGTGCTGCGAAAGCGCAACTGAGCGCGCGCATTGCCGAAGTTCAAAGAGAGATCACCGCCCTTAAAACGGGAGGGCTCATAAAGCGGTTCCGCGCGCGTTCGGAGATCGCCGAGCGCCAGGGGAGAGTGGGGAATATGAATCGTGACATTGCCGCGAGCGAGAAGACCGTGCGGAAGGAAAATTCAACGCTGGCAAAGATCGCCATGCAAAAGCTGGATTTTGGAGGAAGGGTCTGCGATCTGCTGAAAAGAGAGATAGATGGGACGGCGGCGCGCGAGATCGGGCAGTCGCTCAAAGAACTGTGGGACAAGGTGAGCGGCACTACTTTTTTCGCCGAGGACGTGGGAGCGGCATACATGGAGCAGGTCATCGCTCCGGCGTTCGACAGGGTGGCCGCGGAACGGGAGGCGCACCGGCATGAACACTCTTTTTACAGGGATATGCCCGGATGGTACGAAGCAGAAAAAAACAGGTCCAGATTTTTCGCCCTTCTCAAAAAACGATTGGCCGGCAAAAACGAGGAGATGGGGGAGACGGAGGCGTTGCGGGAGATGATGGCGAGCCTTCCGTCGGAACTGTCTTCCGTGTGCCAACCGCTTTTGCAAGACGTGGTGTTTCTCGGAGGCCGGAATGCCATAAAGCCCATCGTGCGCTCCCTTTTTGCTCAATATGCGGCGGAGAGGATCTCTGCCGCCGTTGACGGCGTGAAAAAGAAGAAAGAAAAAATGAGCGAAACCGAAGCGGCGGACCCGGCGGACGCCCATATACGCTCGCAGCTTATGCCGGATTATGCCCTGCGGTTTCCTGAATCTTACGATGGATTACCTTCCGACGTTGAGTGGGATATAAGATCGGGGGGGACCCGCCAGGATGAACTGCCGGACGTTGCATTATGGACGGTCGCCAAAAAAGCGCCGTCTGTCCGGGTGTTCGGCGATGCGGCGGAAGTGCTTGATAAAAAATATTCAGAAACTATCCTTGGGAAATCACTCACCGACCTTGACGGCAAATTTATTGATAATCTGTATTACTATCCGAATCCCGATTCCATCAAGACGCTTGTGCTGCTTGCCGCAGCAGATGCAAAAAGCTACCGGACGGTCCATGCGAACTGGGCATTGGCAAGATTGGCGCGGCTGCCGGATTGGCCGCAGTTATTGGACGAGGCGGAGAGGAAATATCCCGAATTGAGGCAGACAAGGGAAGCCTTGGAGAATTGGAAAGTAGGCGAGTTTCAGGAAAGGAACCCGGAAGTTGTGGAACGCGCAGCGGACCTTGCTGCGTCGCTTCTTGAGAAAGAGCCGGAGAACAAGCTCCAGAAGCGTCTTGCGGAAGAGGCGCTTCCGAACGATCGGCTGATCGCGATCCTGGAAAAAAGGGGAAACGTTCCACCCCAAGACATCGAAATGCTCAAAAAAGCGGAGGAAATTACTAAGAATAGTGCCGGCGGCTACACCCTTTGCCAGAGCTTTCGGAAACTCGTCCATGCAGCCGTTGAGTTCGTTCCCCCGGAAGGCGGGACGACAGACCTTTCGTTGATCGCTAAAGGCGAATCCTCCCTCGTGGCGATCCTCGCGATCGCAAAGAAGGTAGTGGAGGCCGGAGAGGATCCCAATGCCATGAATTTCCTTACCTCTTCGTACGTCATCAATTCAACAGAATTATTCATATCCGACGCTAAAAGAGGCGCGCCGAAGGACCTGGATGTTTTTCTCTCCGCGTACAAAGACTTGCCCGATCTCCATAAAGAACCGTCCATGATCATGGCGTTTTGCGAATATTTTACGGGAAGCGAAACCGTCGAATTTTATAAGAGGATATACGAGTCATACCGGGAAAAGCTTGACAGCAGCGATCGCGATGTTGTGTCCGGCATCGCGCGCGCAGTGGGAGGGGGGAGCCTGACCCCCGATCGCGCTATTGCGCTCTCCGGTCCGGTCAAAACGAGCCGCGGCGAAGTTGATTTTTTAAGAATGAGCAGAGATGTTCAGCAATTGGGATTGTGCCAGGCGGGCATTTTCCTTAAAACAGACGACGGCTTGGATTTCTTGGACCACATAAGAAGGAGCGGCGGCGTAGATGGGTTGAGTCCTGACCTTGATGGGGCGATCGGTGGGGAGTTTGTGCGCGATAGGTCCGGATCTTTGAGAGACGTTGTCCCAAAGTTGGGAACCATAGAATTCGCTCAAAGAATCCGTCCCATGCTTGCGGATGGCAAAACACCGGAAGTGGATGCGACGAACTGGAAAGAGCCATTGATGGCATTCGTGAGCGTCGCAGAAGGAGAATGGGCCATCCAAAAGGAAGATGCCGAGCGGATAAAGAAAATGTTCGAGGCGCCGGGCGCGAAGGACACCTGCCTTGTCGAGATGAGAGAGCTATGGCGCCAATATTTGGAGGGCGGCAAGTTGGACGATTTTCCCTTCAGCCTGCAAGTGATCAATGAGCATGTCCGGCGCGCAGGCGGCGCGGGGCCATTGAGCCAGGTTGAATCCCTCAGCACATTCACCGATGCCTATTGTTACATGTTGTACAGAAAAAGTACGGCTCCGCGTACAAAAAAGGAGATCGCCGAAGGGCTTGCGGCTGCCGAGGGGCGATTCGCGAAAGAGCGCTGGGCGAACGAGGATATTGCCGACTTCTATAATGTTTCGCGGGACGTTATACGGGCCGCTCCGAGCTTGTTTTCCGAATATTTCGACCTGTTTCAAAAGCTGAAACCCAAAGATTTCAAAGAATTTTCGCAGGTGCTTTTCCCGTTGCACCGTGTCATCATTTCGCTTTCAGGGAAACGTGAGAGAGGCGGCGGAATTGCTTTTGATAAAAAAGATATGGTACGAATGCGTGACTACGTTGGGGACGTTGTTGACGGGGCGGGGAACTTGAAGCCCGTGGAGGTCCAAAAAAGAGAATTAACGGAGCGGATATTGGAAATGTTCACCCGCAGGTTCGGCATTGTGAAGATCCCGGAGAATCTGACCCAGGAACATATCCGCGCGCTGTCGGACATGTCTCTGTATTTGGCGAATCTGTCCGGCAGTACGGTGGAAAAAGAGGATATTCTCGGTTTTTATCTTGCGCTCACAATAAACGACAGGTGGGATGACTATCGGCGGGGCGTGGCGATAAATCCGGAAGAATATTTGACCGCAGAAAAAGCAGCGCGGCTCAAGCCGTATCTCGAGAAACGGGATAAACTGAGTCCGGTTACCGCGGAAAACGTAGGCGTTTCCGCCGAGCAGATGCCCGAATTCATGAAGGTCCTTCAGGAAGAATCCGAAAACGTGACGATCGGCAATGTGGAGACGGTGGACGTGAAGCTGAACAATGTCATCGCGAATATCAGGGGATTGGAGGATTTAGACCTTTATCCGGACGCTTTGGATAAAGAGAGAATGCGGCTGCTTGTGGAACGCGGGAACAAAAAGATCGGGGCGGTGTCGGCGAAAATGTATCAACTGCTCGCGAGGCCGGAAAGGCGGATTGAATTGTCCGAAGAAGAAGCGGAAATCAGAAAGGAAATTGAAAGCGCACTTGCGAACAATGGCCTTGCGCTTACCGCCGAAAACGTGAAGAGATATTTCCAGGACGAGATAAGGCCGCTTGCGGTCGTCGCGAACATATCATATTTCGTTGAAGAGATCGGCGCAGAGAGGGAGATAGCCGAATTAAGGGATGTTCTTAAGCCTTCGGGCGAGGTCATCGCGGTGTTCAATAAAATGGGGGAGGAATTCAAGCCGACCTCCGGCGCGATAGCGATCTCGCAAGACCTGGAATATCTGGACAATTTGATCGTGAAGAAAAGCGGCGAACTTTCGGAACAAGAGGCGGATCTTGTGAGGTCGTATATCGCAAAGGTGAGGGAAAAACTAGCGGCCCTTGAGGATATTTACGACCTCATCGGGAAGAAATTTGCCAGCATGAAGCAGGGACAGACGGGGACCAAGAACGAGCTTCTGAAAAGCAAGCTGGAAGACATTTCAAATATCATTAACATGCCCGAGTCGCAGCATATAATCGCGAGCACCATGACAAACAACCTCCCGCATATCATTGAGAATATCAGGGAATGTCTTTCGTGCGTGAGGCAGGGGGCGAACAACGATACCAACCTGACCTTCGGCGATCCGAACAGGTTCTATCTTTCCAGCAGGTCGGAGATGAGGGCAGGGAGCATTTCCGATGAGTTGGTTTTCTTTGAGCCCGTCACATTCCCCGATGGCAGCAAGGAGATGGCGTTCGTGCTTGATCGGATCTACGGTACGAACACCCCCGCGATCTTACTGAACCAGATCGAGACGGTGTACAAAAAATACGCGAAGATGAAACAGGCATTCCCGGGAGCAACCGTTTCTATTTTCGTTTCTTCATCTGCCATTCAAAGCGGCGGTATGTCGGCGAGACTGCTCATTGAGAAAATCCAGGAAAAGACCGGGGGAAAAGCGCAGATCCAGGAAGCTGGAAATGTTGAAGTGAACGTCGTGGAATCCGCTGCGGGAGATCATTACGTGGAATTCGGCGGAAATGCGCGAAGTGCCGGCCCAAGGAATGTGGGTGGCGTGACGATACGGTTATAATCGCAGATTTTGTCTTTTGGGATTTTTTTATTATCATTGCTAAGTATGGTGCAGTTTTCGCATCTCACGAAGGCCTACAAGAAGCATAAGGTGGTGGACGATTTCTCCCTCACGGTGGATGTGCCGATTTTTGGTTTTTTGGGGCAGAACGGGGCGGGGAAGACGACGATCATGAAGATGGTGGTGGGATTGCTCCGGCCGAGCGCGGGGACGATTTTGCTGGACGGCGCGCCGTCGGGCAGCGAGGCATCCAAACGCCGGATGGGCTACATGCCCGAGACGCCATATTTTTACGAACACATGACGGGGCTGGAGTTCGTGCGGTTCTGCGACGAGCTGGATGGTTCGCACGGGCGGAACCGCACGGAGCACTACGAAGCGCTTTTGAAGCGCGTGGGCATCTATGATGCACGGAAGGATGAGGTGCGCACGTATTCCAAGGGCATGCGCCAGCGCCTGGGCTTTGCGCAGGCCTTGGTGAACGATCCGGAATATCTTTTTTTGGACGAGCCGCTGGACGGGCTTGACCCTATCGGCCGCCGCGAGATGAAAGAGGTGATGCGTGAATTGAAAAAAGAGGGAAGGAAGATCTTTTTGAACACGCATATTCTCTATGACGTGGAGGAAGTATGCGACGAAGTGGGCGTGATCCATGAAGGGAAGTTGCTCTATGCGGGAAGCGTGAAGGCATTTTGCGCCGGGAAGCCGCTTGAAGAGCGGTTTATGGAAATGGTGGGGGCGCATACCAAACGATCTTCATGAGAAATATTTTCATCATTGCGAAAAATACTTTAAAGCTGGAGATCCGCGACAAGATCCTCTACGGCATCATCGTGTTCGGCCTGCTCTACGTGCTTTTTGAGCTTTTTCTCGCGGACCTTGTGCTCAAAGAACTTCCTATGGTGAAAAGCTTCGGCCTCACCGGCATCTATTTCTTCAGTGCGATCATTGCGCTTTTCTTGGGCACCACATCGTTCTTCAAGGATGTGGACCGGAAAGTGGTCTATTTCATCCTTTCAAAGCCGGTCTCGCGGGCGCAGTTCCTGCTTGGGAAGTTCTTCGGCCTTTGCGCGGTGCTCCTACTCACGACCGCCATCCTTGCCGTGGCATATTTAGGGCTTATTGCTTACGAACACGGCGGATTTGACGGGCTGGGCCTCCTTGCTATCTGCATGCAATATTTTGAGATGGCGCTTTTCATCGCCTTCGCGCTTTTCGTGTCCACCTTTTCGAGCTCGCTTCTTTCCATCGTGTATACCTCGGCGGTGTTCTTCCTCGGCCATATCGTAAGCTCGCTCATTGAGGATGCAAAGGCAATCGGCCTCACGGGCGTTAAATTCGCCCTCGTGGAAACTTTGTATTATATTTTCCCGAATTTGGAAAAGTTCAACGTGCGCGACCTCGCCGTTCATAACGTTGCGACGCCGTTCGTTTCTTTCGGGCTCGCGTTCGCCTATGCGGCGGTCTACATTATCTTCCTCCTCGCGGTCGCCGTGGGGATTTTCAATAAAAAAGAAATCTGATGGCGCGCGTGGGCATGATTCCAAAGATCATTCTTCTCGTACTGCTCTTGGGCGGCGTGATGGGGCTGCAGGTTGCTTATGATCGCACGAAGCCCGCACCCATTGCCGGCGCGGGCGGCGGTCTGCCTCCAAGCATGATCCGGATGGCGGATATAGGATTTCATCCGGCGATGGCGTCGTTCCTGTGGGCGGCGACGATGCCGGAAATTCTGGACCTTTTCCACGGGCGGAAGGGATATTTAGCGGACCTTGCGTTCCTGAATACGGTTGATCCAAAAATGGGCTATCCCTACGCCTTTTCCGTGCTCACGCTTCCGGCGTTGCCGAGGGCGGTGCTTCCCGATGGGGTCGCGGAGGCACAGGCGATCGGCCTGCGGGGGATCGCGAACGGCGACCCCGACTGGCGCATCCCGTATTATATGGCGATCAATTATTATCTGGAGCTCAAAGACCTGAAGGATGCCACCTGGTATTTCAATGTTGCGGCGGATACTCCCGGCGTTCCCTCATACGCCAAGCGGTTCGCGTTGAATTTCGGCATCAACCAAAAAGAGCGTGACCGCGTCCGCAATCTTTGGGCAACGGTGTACGAAAGCTCGAACGATCCCGATACGAAAGCGCGCGCGGCGGCGTACGTGGAGCGGCTGAACGATTTTGATTACTTGGAAGCGGCGGCAAAAGCGTACAAGCAGAAATACGGTTCCTATCCGAGCTCCGTAGATGCGCTCGTTGCGCGCGGTATCATCCCGCAGGTGCCGCAGGATCCGCTCGGTTTCACGTTCATCATTAATTCCGACGGGACGGCCGGAATAGATTTAATCAACTTGCCGGCGTATATCAACGCGGCGCCCGCGCAATAAATTTCCGGATAGCCCGGACGACGCCGGCTTCTTTTCCTTTGAAGCTGTGCCGCGCCTTCGGGACGATCGTTATTGAATGATGGCGCGACCGGACGTTTTCCTTGAACCATGCAGCGATCTCTTTGATGCTCCGATCGCGGTATTCATCGTTTCCGGCGAACATGGTGAGCAGGGGAACGATTATTTTTTGAAGCGCGCGCGGCGCTTTTCCGGGTTGCGCATAGGGAAAAATTTCCTCTTTGCTCTCCGGCGTGTATAGACTAAGGAATCGCTGCGCGTCAATGAGCTCCGGCCAGATATTTTTGGGCAGGAGGTCGTGCGGTTTCTTTTGTGTGACCAGTTTCCGCGCCGTCGCCTGCGCCCGCTTCAATTTTTTTGCGGGAGTAAATTTCTTTATGCCCGCATAGTCGCTTATCGGACAGAGGAGCGCCGCACCGCTGATCTTTCTTTGTTTGTTCTTTTGGCTTAAATAATAAGCGATCTTCTGGCAGCCCGTGGAGTGCCCGACCAGATAGATTTTTTTTGCTTTGGCTTTGCGAAGCAGGTTCACGGCCCCTTGAATATCATCAACGCATTCCGTGAATATCTCGTGGGCCTTGCCGCCCGGTTTCCGCCGGCGCCCCCTTCGTATTCCCGCTACCGTATCGTGGCCGCGATTGTTGAAAAAAAGAACGGCCGTGTCTTTCCCCGCGAGCGGCGTGAGGAAATTGTGGTGGGCGAACACATTTGAACCAAGGCCATGAACGAAAACAATACCTCGTTTGGGGCGTCTGCCGCCGAACCACAGCCCGTGAAACACGTATTTTTTGGGCGTGATGATCACGACGGGCAGGCAGCCTTTCTCCATCTCGCTAATTGTGCGTGGCCGGCGTAGGGGCGGGCGCTGACATCGGTACAGGGAGCGGCGGTGGCAATGGCGGATAAACGACATTCTTTGCGTTTATGATGCTCGTAACCTGCGACAAAACATTTTTCAGACGATCGAGGAGGCCGGTCAGTTGCAATACGGCGCCGACCTGGATCGGGCTTTGTACGGTGATGGTTTGGCCGTTCTGGGTTTGGATGATGAACGAGCCGTCGGTATTCACCTGCGTCACGGTACCGGTATACGTTGATGGGGTGGCAGGGATAGAGAGATCGCGGACAATGTCGGCGGTCAAAGTCTGGCCGTTGTCGGTGGTTTCGCCATAGACGTTCAACACGTCGCCGACATTCAGGTTTGAAAGCGAAAGCTGCGTCCGGTTGGCATCAAGCAGGATCGTCTGCGCATCAACCGTAACGACGTATTTGCGGAGCGCGATCCAGCTTGGCATCATCGCGGCGGGCGGGGTTACGTCTTTCGTCGCCGCGTTGCCCGAAAAAGACGAAACTCCCATCGGGCACGCATAGGGCTGTTTTATAGAATTCGTATCAAACAAGTAGCACGGTGCGGCTTGTTGCTGGGTCACAGCGATCGTCGCGGGGATGCTTGTCCCGGATATTGAAACGATTTCCACGTTGTTAAGCTGGAGCGTTTGTGTCTGCACCGGTTTTGAAAGGTCGCGGACAAGATAGGCCTGGATGCTGCCATCGGCGTTGTAATAACCGAAAACGTTGATCTGATCTCCAGCGGCGAAATCGTTCAATGTGGCGCTCGTCCGGTCGCGGAGCGAGAGCTGCGTTGAGGCATCAACTTCAATGCGATAAGGCTGATAGCGGAAAGGAGGATATATGGACGGCTCCGGCTTTGTTGTCCCGCCCGTGCCCGCATTTACGCCCTGAGTTGTTGCGGTGCTCGTAGTAGTGGTGGGCGGTACAGGACATGTGACCGCAGTGCCGCTTGCGGCGCTTTGCGAGTTAAAGCGATAACATTTTACGGTTGATTGGGTCGTGGGCGTTGCGGCAGCGGAGCCGACGCTCGTGCCCCCGCTCACGGCAGGACTATTGTAGATCACGGGGAAGATGCTTTGATCCGTGGCGAGAATTTCCGCAGGTGGGTTGGATGCCGAAACACTTTGCACCGTCAGATTATTAAATTGAATGAAACCGTTCGCCGGCTGGACCGGCATCGCCGTTTGGGCGTTCACATTCAGCGCGGCGCCGAAGGAACCCATAACAACGCCTACGACCAAAACCGCCACCGCGCCCCCCGCAAAAATAAATGTTTTCTTCATATTCATATTATATACCGTTTGATAGGCGATTACGTTACACACAATTGACTGGTTTTTATCAATAGGGTACATTAGAAAAAGCAGGCTGTACCACGCTAGCTAAGAAGGGAGTTTTGAGGGGATATGAAGACCTGTCCCTTTCGTCCATGGCAGCACGGCGCGCGCGTCATTGCTGCTACTTTCCTGATGTGTATGGCGGCGCCTTACGTCGTCAGAAAGGAGGTTGGCCTTCCGAGACGGATGCATCCACTGAGGATAATGAACTTACCGCGGCGCTACTGTTCGCGGCGAGGTTCGCAGTGGCGGGGCACTCGGCATTGGCGGCGATGCATTGCGGGGTGATGAGCAGTATGGATTGGAGAACAGATCCCGCAATTGCGCAGCAGGCAGCTTCTATCACTCGCGCGTGGCGTGTCAGCCCTTGTGCCGACACCGCGCCGCACACACCCCCAACTTCACAAATTCATCCTCCCAAAAGGGCTCCGCGGCTCATGGCGGGGCCAACTACGGCAGTAGCGCCGAAGCCGCTCGACAGGCACCAGGAGAAATCTGGAGGGCCGTTGCGCCCACCAGCGTTTTTCACTCTTCGCCTCGGCAGAGCATGAGCTTTCCTTCTCCAGCCTCATTATCATCAGAGGTGGGCCACTTCCGCCGTCGTGCGCGCGGAGGTGGCCCTTTTTCTTGGGAAGGCCAATTGACCTCGCCATCCTTCTTGCCATAGTATGGGGATGTCCTTTGTCAACAGATTTACGTAAATCCCTGATTGAAGATTGGAGAGAGGTAGGCATATGGGGACTAAAACGGCGCTACTTTCCGTTTACAACAAAACGGGGATAGCGGAGTTCGCGCAAGCGCTGATTTCCCGGGGTTGGAATATTCTCGCCTCCGGGGGAACGGCGCGGGTGCTTCGATTAGGAGGCGTCGCGGTGCGCGACGTTGGCGACATCGTGGGGAAGCCGATTCTTGGCCACCGCGTTGTCTCGCTCTCACGGGAAGTCCATGCAGCGCTTCTTTCGCGGCCCACATCGGACGACGAGGCGGAACTCGCTCGGTTGGGACTTCCTCGCATTGACCTCGTGTGTGTCGATCTTTACCCGTTGAACGCCGCCATTACAGACCCTCAGGCGACGCGTTCCTCGGTCATCGAGATGACGGATGTCGGCGGACCGACGATGCTGCACTCGGCTGCCAAGGGAGAGCGCATCGTCATCTGCGATCCGGCAGATCGGCAGGCGGTTATCGATTGGCTCGACGCCGGCTGCCCCGACCAAGAGAGTTTCATTGACCAACTGGATGCCAAAGCGGACGCCATTGTGGCGGCCTACTGTCTCATCTCAAGCTGGTTTCGCAGCGGGGGCTACTTCGACGGACTCGTCGGCGCGCTCGGTACCGAATGCAGATACGGCGAGAACGCCTGGCAAGGCCCGGCGGGCCTCTTTCGGAAACTTGGGGAAAATGACCCGCTCGCACTCCACAAATTCCGCGTCGTTGCAGGAAGCGCGCCAAGCTACAACAACTTCTGCGACCTCGACCGGATGCTTCAGACGGTGACGCACATAACCGCGGCTTTCGAGACCAACGCCGGCTTGCTCCCAAAGATCGCCGTCGCGGTGAAGCACGGCAATTGTTGCGGCGCATCTTTCGAGTCGGCGGATCTTCTGCAGGTTGTCGAGGCGATGGTCTCCGGAGATACCCGCGCCATCTTCGGCGGTCTTGTCATGACGACGTTTCCCGTCGATCTGGCGATCGCCGAAGCGCTCGTCAACGCGCACACCTCAGGTACGAAACGGCTTCTGGACGGGGTCGTCGCTCCCTCCTTTGAGCAGGAGGCCATTGAAGTCCTCGCTCGCAAAGCAGGAAAGTGCCGCCTCATCGAAAATCGGGCGCTTGGCATGCTTACTGCGGCAAGCTTGAACGGCGAGACGAGGCTCCGGCAGGTTCGCGGAGGGTTTCTGAGGCAACCCAATTACACCTACGTGATCAATCTGAGCGACCCTCAGGTCAAGCACGTCGGTACGGTGACAACGCGTCAGAAATTGGACCTCCTTCTGGCGTGGGCCATCGGCTCGACCAGCAACAGCAATACGGTGACGCTCGTCAAGCAATGGCAGCTCATCGGCAACGGTGTTGGCCAGCAGGATCGGGTCGGGTGCTGCGAACTCGCCATCAAGCGCGCGAGGGACGCGGGCCACGATACCGAAGGGGCAGTCGCCTACAGCGACAGCTTCTTCCCTTTCCCCGATGGCCCGGAGGCGCTCGCCAATGCGGGCGTGAAGGCCATTCTGACCTCAAGCGGTTCCGTGAAGGACGCCGCGGTCGAGGCGGTATGCTCGGCCCATGGCGTTTCTCTGATCATGGTCCCGGATGCTCTGGGGCGGGGATTCTACGGCCACTAGCAGTCGAAAGCCACTTATCAGAGGTGGGCCACTTCCGCCGTCGTGCGCGCGGAGGTGGCCCTTTTTCTTTTTTTTATAATACTTTTTTCTTGCGATGCACTCTGTCCCGCTTTTGAGTAAATAAAGGAAAGGGGCGGCCTGCACGCTGGTTGGTGCGAAGCCGCCCCGAAACTATTGCCGTGGCCTTGTCGGCCTTGGCACTGGAACCGGCTCGCGGCCGAATCTTCGCGAGACCGGAGTAAAGAGCGTTTCCGACGTTTGAGCGGATCTGACCTGCTCATCCGTCAGGAATATGGGATGGTACATGTTCTTGAGCCAGCGCTCGAACATATTCCCATATCCTGCTGTGCCGGGCACTGAACTTTGCCCCCACACCGTGATGGAGGAGGCCCGAATGCCGTTCGGCGGGAGCGAGGCGATGAGCCGGCTTACGGCTCCGCCCGAGAAATTGAACGCGTTGGCATCCTGACCGTCCAACGGATGTCCCGCAACATCCGGTGTGCCATAGCCTCCGCCGCGTGAAATGCCGGAGAGTCCAGGCGACAGATTCGCGAAGCCGCCTGCTGGAGGGACGTTGAAATCTCCGTTCAGGGGGCTGTAGATGATCAGCCGGTGCAGTTTACCCCAGCGGTAATCATCCAAGTTCTCTGAGCCATTGAACGCCGGGGCGAAGGCCGGACCCTTCAAGAGATCCAGCGCTTTCCGGAGGCACCGGAGAATGACGGTATCCCGGTCCGCTTGGAAGAAGTTGACGCCGGAGGCGCCGCGGCCCTTCATGGTCGGAGAGTTGTCGAGAAGAATCCGCAGCAGCGAGAGTTGCTGGTCGGCGGGCGGGCAGTAGTTGCCGAGCCCCATCTGCTGGAAAGGGGTCTGAATTACATCAATGACAAACTGCCCTCTCCAAACTGCGTACAGGGTCGCCGCAACGCTGCTCGCGACTTCTTCCCGTGATGGGTCGTTGGGGCTGTCTGGTCCGCGACCCAATGTGTATCCTTCGCGGATACCTGGCGGGCTCGAGAAGTCCCAGTGTGCGAGACGGTCGATAGCTTCCGCCATCCGTCGGTCATTGGCGAGCGCCTTGAGCTCGGCCGCCGTATCGGGTTTCTGCGCATTCGCGAATGCGGCGACGAGATAGGGGACAAACACCTTCGCGTCGTGCGAGACGGTGCTTGCCTGAATTACTGGCAAGTCGGCGAAGGTGATCTTGTGGCCGTTGGCCGCGAGACCCCGAATCATCTCCGTGATGGTGGCGATCCGCAATCCTCGCTCGAAACTTTCCGCGAGGAGGTAGATACCTCCACCGGGCCGCATGTGCCCGAGGGGATCATTCCCAACGCTCACTCCCACCGGGTCGTTGTTCCCGGCGACGAGGAATCCTTGTTCGGGATTGATCGAAAAGGGCATTTCGGCCCTCGGAATGATCTCGAACGGGACGACTTGGCCGGGCTGCGGATTTCGGAGCTCTTGCCATTCGTTCCGGTCGCTCGTCCCATCTTGGATGAAAGACGGGGACATTCCCATGGTAGGTTTGCCGGTGGATTGGTCGAAAGCTTGGAGGCGTTTCCGCAGCGGGACCTCGCCCGTTACGAAGCAGGCGATGTTCCCGTCCACGTCCGCGTAGCCCCAGTTGGTGCCACCGACGGAGTGGTACTGGAGGGCTTTCCGGAAATCGTCCAGACCTCGCGCGCAGGCAAACCCTTTGTAGGCTTGGAATTCCTGCGTTGCGTACAGCCCCGTCCATTGGGTGCTGAAAGCAATGCCGGTATTCGGGTCAATCTTGATCAGCGGCCCATGCCGCCGAACGATGTAGGTGACCCCGCCGCTGAAGCGGTCCACTTCCATCGGAACGATGTCGTCGACGCCGTCTCCCCGGTTGATGAAGAACTTTTGGGGGATTACGTCGAGAGGCTCAACTCGTCCTTCAAAGATAGTTCCTGTCGGTGTGCCTGAGGATCCATCACTGATTTTTTCCTGGCGGATGTCCGTTACGGACAATGGCGTCATCTGCAAATTCCAGCAGATGCGCTCATTGCACCCGCAGATGATCGCGGGGACGCCGGCGAGCGTCATGCCCGCAGCGTTCATTGGTTGACCAGGGTCGCTCACGATGAGATGCGTTTCGAACAATTCCCACAATGGGCCGAAGTCCAAATGCGGGTCGTTGCCAATCATGGGGTGGCCGGTATCGGTCAGCTCGCCGCTGATCAAAAACCAGTTGCTCCCGTGAAGAGCGGCGCCCGGTTGCCGTGCCAAGATCGGCAGGCTGTTCGGCGAATTCTCGCGATACTGCCGCGCAATCCTGAATGTTTCAGGATTGACCTGCTGTGTTGTCGCGGCAGTCGTTGCGGTTGTTGCGGGGTAATTGAGAAGCCAGTCGGGGATCGTGAAGACCGGCTCGAACGGCGCGAACCGCCGAGCGTCTTCGAAAAACAACTTCGTCCCGTCGAACCCGTGGGTCATGCCGGCAGCTTGATGTGCCGCAAGGGCGATAGAGTTGTCGATCGCCCCTTCCCCATAGGACAGCATGAAGCTGAAGAACTTCAATACGGCGACGCTGTCCAATGCCGTCCAGCGGGGGATGCTGGCCCGGGTCAATTTCAGTGCGGCGAACTCCGGCGGCAACTCTGTGGTTAGATTATCCAGCCACGCGTTGACTCCCGAGGCATACGCCTCGAGTTCGGCACGGATTTCCGCCGGATAGGTGTCCAGCGACAGTTGCGCGGCGCGGCGCAGGCCGATCGTACGCAACCACGGATCGAGCCGGGGGGAATCGTAATGCTCCCCAAGCAGTTCGGCTGACGTCCCGCTTGCGAGACGCCTGCGCCAGTCCATGGCGAAGAGGCAGCACTGGGCATGAAGATATCCCAGGGCCGCCGCCGCATCAGCCGCATTTTGGGCGTGGATGTGCGGGACACGATCTTCGTCCCACGCTACCCGAACCCCAGAATGCAGTATGTTGAGCCGGATCACTTCCAGCTCGCCGGTGCCTGTCGCCGTATGCATTCCAAGCAACAGCAACAAGATTACGACCGTTTTTCTGGTATCCATCATACTCTCAGCCTCCCTTTCCCATTCCTAACATTCCGTTAAAACGAGTTAACGAGCTGATGTGATGCTACATAATTCACGGTTTTTTGTCTATGCGATACGTTCTACCCGTGGCCGAGTTGTCCATCGGCGCGGGGCGAATACAATCAACACAATCTTGAGTTTAAGATCGAATTGTCGTGAGCGGGACTGGTCAGCAATAAGGACTTGACGAATAATGAATATTGAATTATAATCTTGGGCGAATATAGGTAGGACTGAAACTGCCTGTATAGATCTTTTTCAACTGAATATCAGCTAACAGAAAAGGTTTACAGAAAGGAAGGGACGAAGATGTCTGTACTTGGTAGGGCGGTCGAAGCGCTTACCCTTGGCCTCGTTCACGAAGTGAGCGATACCGAGGAACGGCCTCCGATCGTCGCCGAAGAAGGTGCCCATGCCGGAGTTGCGCAAGCCGCTCTGACAAGTCCGCGGCCCATTGCAGCCGCAAGTGCAGCGCCAGTGGCCGCGGGTGAAATTGCAGCCGCGGTGGCAAAGCGCGCAAGCAAAGATCTGGAAGCAGTACTCGCCGCCACGCCCGAGAGGTTTCAGCAGTTTCTGGTCAAGAAGAACGAACTCGCTGAAGTGCTTCGGGAGGGCGGCGCGGATCCGGCCAAGATCGAGAGCGTTGCTACCACGAAGGCGATCAAGGCATTGAAGCTGACCATCGCCGACGTGACTGATGCGGCAGGTGCCGCAAAGCAGGCGCTTGAGGGAATCAGGGCGGAGTTCGCGGCTACCGTCCAGGGGACGGAACAGGAACGGGTCACGCAACCAACCGCGGGAATCGCGGAGACGGAGGCGAGGATCGGAAGCATTCGCGAAACTATCGCGGGGCTACAAGAACAGATCACCCAACTGCAGTCCGGCATTGCGCCGGCACGCGCAGCGATTGCGACCGCGCAAGCGAACCTCGAAAAGGGCAAGGCCATTTTTGAGGGTTCCTGCGGTCGCGTTCAGGCAAGCCTACAAGCCATGGAAACCGCGATTCTCGCGGCCATGCAGAGATGAAGGGAGACCTCACAATGGGAAGCGGATTGATGCCGGGCGGCGGCGAACAGCAGCCGCTCGTGACACACACTACCACACCGAGGCCCACCGGGTCCCTTCTGGACCGGGTGGCCGACGAAACGAATCGCCGGTTGGAGTATTTGAAGGGACACGAGGCCTCGGTGGGCCACCTCTTCAAGCTGCTCCTTTTCGGCGGCGGCGGGCTCTGGTTCATGTTCAACTGGCAGCTCGTGCGCGACTTCGTGAGCGGGATCGTGGATATCCAGACCAAAGCCATATACGGGGGCATCCTCGCCTTCGTCATGTGGATCATGTGGTCGGTCTTCTCGAGCAAGAAGTTCCAGTACACCGTCGCGATGATGGTGGACCGAACAATCGAGAGGTTCCACCGCATGGTCGTTGCCCGCGATCCGGAAGGATCGGCGCGCTTCGCCATCAGGCGACTGCGCAAGCGGCTCCGTGAGGGAGAAGAAGCGAAAGCGAAGGTGGGCGGCGCCTACGAAGCCATCCACAGCGAGGCCGAAAGGGCACATGAGGCGGCAGTCGATGCGATCGCCCGGGCGAAAGGCCTTTATCAGGAACAACTGAATCGGAAGCAGGGCCGCGGCAATCCGCGAATCAGGCTGAACGATCAACAGTTGGATATGGCGCTTTCAAAGGCAAAGGCCGACGGGCGGCGCGAGTATGCGTTCTGGCAAGAAGAGACCGCCAACGCCCGGACCCTCGAGGCACGATACCAAGCGATCCAAGAAGTTCTGGATTCGGCGAACATGGAGCTCGGGAACATGGAAGCGGATCTCGAGAAAGCCGTTGCGCGCTGGAACCTGAGTCTTCAGCAAATGCAGGCATTGGAGGCGTCCGACGACCTGGTCAGTTCCCAGGAGCGGAGCGTCTTCGACCAGTCCATGCAGATCATTGCGCGGCAGGCCGACACGTTTACCGGCAGAACGCGGATGATCCTTGAACGGCTGGACCCGACGGTGCAGACCTATCGTGCAAGTCAGGCGGGAGCAACGATCGCAGATGAGGAATTCTTCGCGGCCGTTGCGGACGATCCTGCTTTCGGCTTGAAGCCAGCGACGCAACTGAAGCTGGTCGCGGCTCCCGAGAGGCCGGTCATCGACGACATGGAACAGTTCCTCGGCGCGACTGCGCCGCAGGGGCCCATTCCCATCCGGACCATTACCCGACCTGCTGCCAGCGGCGGGGCTCCCAAGCCCGGCAGCAGCAGCAGCGGCGATTTCAAAGATCTCTTGGGGGGTTGACGCTAACGAGTCTGCCTTCCTAAACAGAAACCGACAAACCGAGAAGAGAGAGGAAATCCTATGAGTTTCGAGATCCAGAGGTCCAAGGGTGGGTTCAGGAAACGGCTCATCCCGTTGCTTTTCATCGTGGCCGTCGTGGTCGCGATTCTGTACCTCCCTGCGAAGAAAATCCTTCCGTCACTCGTGCCCTCCGGCGTAAAGACCGTGGACGTGGATGTCGCGACGAACGCGGCGAAGAACGTGAAGGTGGAACTCCCCAAAGGGCGCCCCGTGGCGCTCAGCGACGAGAAGGTGGTTCGTCTGCTTGTCATGCAATGGGGCGCGCAGAGCTCGCTGTTCCTCGCGAACGGCGGGCCGGTGACGACGATCGATTCCAAGGTCGCCAAGCGCGGCGCTCAGCTGCGCATCGTCAACGAAAACGATACCGACCAGATGAAGGATCAGCTCATCGCCGGGGTCACGGAGTGGGCCAGGAACGGCGGCTCCGGGAATCCGACGAACGGCGCTCACGGCGTCATCTTCATGGGCGACGGCATCCCCGGCTATCTGCCGGGTTGGAACGAAGCGCTCCGGAAGGTGTGCCGCGCGTACAAGCTCCCCGAGGAGCAGTGCGAAGTGCGCGTTATCGGCGCGGTCGGTTCTTCATACGGCGAGGACAAGCACATGGTCCCTGTCGAATGGAAGAACGACCCACGGCAGGCACTCGCGAGCGTCTCGGGTAGATACGAGCTGACCGCTGCGTATTTCTGGGACGGGGATCACGTCCTCGGCCTCGACTGGGCGGCTGCCAATGGGCTCCCGGTCAACCCGAGCGACAAGACTTTCGACCCCGATGCCGTCAACTTCATGAACCCGAAGGATTATCTCGATGCCGTCGACAAGTATCTCGCCGGCTATTGCGAGACGCGGGAATTGGTTTCGCACGGCAAAGCGTCGGGCAGAAAGGTGCAGGCGTGCGTCGCAGCGGTGGACACATGGACACCGGGCGATTGGAACGTCGCGCACTCGGCGAAAGACACCCTGGTGACGGCGCTCTCTACCAGAGAGAATCGCAACCAGATGGCTTCGACGCTCGTCGTTCCGAACGGTTGGGCCAGGCAGCACGCGGAAAGCATCGCTGCGATCCTGGCGGCCAATTCGGAAGCCGCCGATATGATCAAAGTGAGTGACCTCGCGCTCCACCGAGCCGCGGTCATCGCGACCCAGATCTACGGCGGCAAAGCGAATCTTACGGCGGACGAGTGGGCGGCCCTCTTCAAGGGCGTTCCTCACCGCACGAAGAACGGCTACCAGATTACGCTCGGCGGAAGCAGGGTGTGGAATCTGGCCGACAACCTGGATTACTACGGCTTGAGCGGCGAGACCAACATCTACGACGCGGTGTATACGAACATCGGCCAGATGATCTCGAAGCTCGCGCCGAACGTGATTCCGAAGCTGCGGCCGCTTTCCGAGGTATTCGACCCATCCTACCTTCTCCATGCGAAGGCCATGCTGGGGGAGGGCGGACTGGGCGTCGCGGAAGTTCCGCATTATACGGGAGGAGCGATCTCGGACGTCGTCGCTTCTCGGCCGTACACGATCAACTTCGACCCAGGGTCCGACCGGATCCAGGCGGGTTCGATGGAGACCATCCATGAGTTGTACCAGCAAGTTGCGAAGAGCGACCTGAAGGTAAGCATTGTGGGGCACACCGATAACACGGGCGGCCCCAACTTCAACAACCAGGCGCTTTCCGAGCGGAGGGCTGCCGCCGTAAAGACGGCGATCATCGCCGCTTCGCACGGCAGCAAGTTCCTGCCGGAGACCCGGTTCTCCACCGAGGGACGCGGGGCAAGCGAGCCCGTGAATCCCGAAGCGAATCAGAACTCGGCCACCGAACGCGCGCTCAACCGGCGCGTCGTGATCACCCTCGGCCGGTGAGTTTCTCTGTTAGCTGGTTCAGTAGGGCAGTATTTAGCTCTTTGACCAGTTACGCGGCAGCACAGTACGTGCTCCGCACTGCCCGACCACCAACGGTCTCCGTTGGTCGGTCGGGCGCTTTTCTGAGTTCCGTTCTTTTTGTTTGAGAAAGGAACTCAGAAGAGTAGTTCTGCAGTTTTTTTGTCAATTCAATATTCGGATACAGAAGGAGAAGAAGTCCTATGCCTGGAGAAACCGCGACCGCGCAAGCGGAATCGCAACCAAACGGACGGGTTACGCGGAAGAAGAGCTCCGCTGTCCTGGCGTTCACCCCCAACGCGGCAATGCCTTCACAGGCAATGATCGCAATGACGTGGATCCAGATCGCAGCGGCAGTATCTTTCTGGTTCCTGTCACCAAGCGCGATTCTGCCGGGTCCGGTGGAACTCGCGAAGGCGCTCCAAAAACTCTGGTTCGAGGACGCGCTCGGCCGGGAGATCCTGACGTCGCTCATCCTCAACGTTGAGGCAATGGCGATCGCGGCAGTGATCTCTCTCTTGCTCGCGTATTCAAGCACGATGCCGTTCTTTAGGCCACTCGTGCGCTTCATCGCCAATTTCCGATTCTTGGGCTTGGCCGGCCTCTCGCTCATCTTCACGGTGTACACGAGCGGCAGCCACTCGCTCAAGGTCAGCATCCTGGTGTTCTCGGTGAGCGTGTACTACCTCACATCGCTCGTGCGGATCATCATGGCGATCCCTGAATCGGAGAAGGATTATTTCCGCACGCTCGGCATGAGCGAATGGCAGGTGGTCTACGCCACCGTCATCCGCGGACGTGCCGCAGAGATGTGGGAAGCCTTGCGGCAGAACTCGGCTATGGCATGGATGATGCTGACGACCGTTGAAGGGCTTTCAAAGTCCGAAGGCGGCGTCGGAGTTCTCATGCTCCTTAGCCAGCGGCTGCGGCGGCTCGACGAAGTTTATGCCGTGCAGCTCACGCTGTGGTGCCTGGGCCTTACGCAGGATTATCTCTTTGCGCGTGGCCGGCTGGCGCTCTTCCCGTGGGCCGACAAGCGCACGAGAGGAGGCAAGTGATGGAATACACAGTCACCAGCAAAAAGCTGTTGTCCGTCCAGAACCTGAGCCTTATCCTGGGCGACAGGGTGATCCTCCGCGCCGTGGATACGGAGATCTTTGAAACCACCCAGCCCGGCGGCCCTGTCCATGGGCAGGTTGTTGCGTTTCTCGCTCCGTCAGGCATGGGCAAAACCCAGCTCTTCCGTTGCATCGCTGGCCTCCAGGAACCGACGAGCGGCGCGGTGTACGTGAACGAGGATAAGGATCCCGTTCGGGCGGGCGAGGTCGGCGTTCTGGCCCAGGACTATCCGCTGGACGAAACGCGGACGGTGCTTGGGAACTTGGAGCTCGCCGCGCGGCTTGCGGGCCGCAAGGGCAGTGACGCCACGAATGCGGCCAAGGAAAAACTGGCTCGGTTCGGTCTCTGGGACGTGCGCAAGCACTATCCCTGCCAGTTGTCCGGCGGCCAGCGCCAGCGAGTGGCCTATCTCCAGCAGATCCTGTGTTCCAAGCATTTTCTGCTGATGGATGAGCCGTTCTCAGGGCTGGACGTACTCGTAAAGGACCAGGTTGCGCAACAGATCCTTGAGTACGCGGCGCAAGACGTGGTGAACACCATCATCATCACGTCGCACGACATCCGCACGGCTTGTGCCGTCGCGGACCTCGTGTGGCTCCTCGGCCGCGATCACGGCGAGGACGGAAAGCCCATCCCGGGAGCAAGGATCCAGAAGGCCTACAACCTGAAGGATCTGGACCTGTGCTGGCATCCGGGAATCACTTCGACCCCTCGCTTCTTCGAGTTCGTAACGATGATCGAGCGGGAGGACTTTCCGAAGCTTTCGTAGATCGGTATTCAGTATCAAGATTAAGGGCGTTGCCACACCGGTGGCAACGCCCGCTTTATTATCTATAAAATAGAATGCAGCCCGAGGGGATCGGGCTGCAGGGGGGGCTACTTGCTCCAACTAGGCGAGTCTCGCTCGCCGCCGGATCATCAGTGCAAGCATGACGAACAGGACGAGCGATATCGGCCATGGCAGCTTGCACAGCAGGCTGACCACAAAGGCCAGGGACGCCCAAACAATGTTCTTGGTGAAGTATCTTGCGAACATACGCGCCTCCACGCTGTTTTAATAATACCCTATAATTATTAACTTGTCAATTTGAGGGTTGCGAAAAAGGGACATAGAATAGGGAAGTCATGAAATTAGAAGTCGGCATCGTAGGGCTTCCGAACGTGGGGAAGTCCACCCTTTTTAAAGCGCTTACCAAGCAGGAGATTACGATCGCGAACTACCCGTTCGCGACAATCGATCCGAACGTGGGCATTGTTTCGGTCCCCGACGAGCGGCTGGAGAAATTGAACGCGCTTTCAAAATCAAAAAAGAAAATTCCTGCGGTCGTAGAGTTTTATGATATTGCGGGATTGGTGAAAGGCGCCTACAAGGGCGAGGGACTCGGCAATCAATTCCTTGCGCACATTCGTGAGACGCAGGCGATCGTCGTCGTCCTGCGCGTGTTTGAAAATCCGGAGATCATCCATGTTGAAAATTCCGTAGATCCGCTGCGCGACTTGGAGATTATCAATAGCGAACTCATTTTCAAGGATCTAGAATCGGTGGAAAAGCGCCTCGCGAAAGCCGAAGCCGAGGTACGGAGCGGCAGAAAGGAGGCGGTACAAGACAAAGAACTGCTTGCGCGGCTTAAAAAATATTTGGAGGACGGCACGTTGCCAATCGGCGATACGGCACTCGTGCACGATCTCTATGCGAACAGCCATATGAACGACCTCAATCTTTTAACGCTCAAGCGACAGATATATCTTTTGAACGGAACCGAAGCTGAAGTGCCGCCGCCGCTCGTTCTAAAAATAAAATCGCTCGGCGCCGATTATCTCGTGAGCGACCTTGCGAAAGCGGAAGCCGTACCCGACCTTATCAAGAAAGCGTACGAAGTGCTTGATCTTGCAAGTTTCTTTACGACCGGCGAGGACGAGACGCGTGCCTGGACGATCACGCGGGGGACGAAGGCGCCGCAGGCGGCGGGCGTCATCCACACCGACTTCGAAGAGAAATTTATCCGGTTGGAAGTGGTGGGCTATGAAAAATTAATGGAAGCCGGCGGCTGGAATCAGGCCAAGCAAAAAGGATGGATACGGATCGAGGGAAAAGAATACGAAGTGAAGGACGGCGACGTGCTTGTGGTGCGGCACGGGTGATCCCGCCAACCCCTTTACAAATCCATTCTTTTGTATTAATATTTAGCTGGCATCTTGGGATGCGGTTATTCCCCGGACCGAAAGGAGTGCTTGAGATGAGTAACGAAGAGAAGAGGAGCTTCCGTGACGGAGCAGCATTCGCTGCTTTTATAGGTCTGATGTACTTTGACCTTGACATGAACACCAGGACGGGAACCCTGCCCACCGGCGACCTGCTGGAACACCTTCGACTGCTCAGATGTGCGCTCAGCGGGGTTGGGGATCGTATGCGCAGGCCCCTGGTTTTTGGGACGACGATCGCTGGTTTTCTCGCAGGGGCGCCTTCCGAAGCTGAGAAGCGCTTGATCCTGTGGCTGAGAGGGTGCGGAAGCCTTTCGCCGTCCGATTCCGTGACGTGTCTTGCGCCCGTTCTTTCTTCGGTCGAAGACCTCGTCAGCAGGACGATTGACGGCCGAGCGACCCCGGAAGAGAAGAGCAGATTGCTCGTTCAACTGAGATGGCTGATCGAAACATTACTGCGGCAGGCCGCCAACTCGCTGTTTCGTGCTGTGGCGGCGTAATCGCTACGATCGCCTCTCCAGTGCGGACGAAAGCGTTTCGTCGTCTGCGAACTCAATTTCACCGCCGGTTGGGAGCCCTCGTCCCAACCGGCTTAGCCTTTTGGTAAGTGGCGCAAGTTCTTTCGTGAGGAGCGATGCTTGGAGGTCGCCGAGCGAAGTGGGATTGAAGGCGAGGATGATCTCCTCGGCTTTTTTTTCGCCCAGTTCTTTTTTCAAGCTTTGCAGCCGCAGTTTTTGCCAGTCCTCAAGGAATCCAGTCTTTGGGATCTCGCCGATCACAAAATAGCGCCCGGCGAATTTGCCGGTGTTCTCCAGCGAAATAAGATCGGTTTCTTTTTCAATGATCATGATGATGTTCTGCGCGCGGTGGGGATTTTTGCAGATGTCGCAGAGGGAACCCTCGTTCTGGTGGATGAAAAAGCATCGCTCGCAGATCTTTATGTCGGCGAGACCGGCAATGCCCATGGCGAGCCCGCGGATGTTTTGCTTCCCTTCGCCGATTAAATAGAACGCGAGCCGGATCGCCTGGCGCGGCCCGATGGAAGGCAGTTCGGAAAGTTCGTCAACGACTTTTTGGATCGGCGCGGGAAGCTTCATGCAGACATTTTACCACGACCATGCCGTATTCTATAGAGCCGGCAGTTCGCTGTAACGCTTATCGATCGTTTTGAAGGTGACCCGTTCGGCGTCAAAGGCGACTTCAACCTCGCCGATGGGGCCGTTGCGGTGCTTTGCGATGAGGATTTGCGTGACGTTCTGCCCGTCGCCGCCCGCGCCGCTGCCGCTCCCGTCGCCGCCAATGTCCAGCGTGTCCGCCGCCTTATCTTTGCGGTAAATGAACATCACGATGTCCGCGTCCTGTTCAATGGAGCCGGAATCGCGGAGGTCAGAAAGGCGGGGGACCTTGTGGTCGCGTTGCTCCACGCCGCGCGAGAGCTGCGAAACGGCGAGCACCGGCACCTTCAATTCGCGCGCAAGCGCCTTCAGTCCGCGCGATATTTCCGTGACCTGCTGGACCATGCTGTCGATATTTGCGCGCGGGCGGATGAGCTGGAGATAATCCACGATCAAAAGGTCCAGGCCGTGCTCCACCTGCAGGCGCCGCGCCATGGAGCGCATCTGCATGATATTCAGGGACGGCGTGTCGTCTATAAAAAGTTTCGTGCCCGAGAGCCGGTCAAGCGCGCTCTGGATCATGCTGAATTCTGTGTCGCTTTTGATGCGGCCGGTCAGGATGTTCCAGAGGGGTACCTGCGACTCGGCGGAAATGATGCGGTCAATGACCTGCTCGCGCGACATTTCAATCGAGAAAATGCCGATCGTGTGGCCCGCGAGGGCAGCATTCCGGGCGATGTCCAGTGCGAACGCGGTTTTACCGGTGGACGGCCGGCCGCCCAAAATAATAAGGTCGGATTTTTGCAAACCGGAAAGTTTGTTGTCGAGCGTCGTGAACCCCGTGGGAACCCCGCGCAGTTTGTCGCCGCCTTCGTGGAGCTTCGCCATACGTTCGTACGCGCCCTTCAGTTCTTCTTTCATGGGGATGAAGTTCTGCGGGGTAGATTTCTGCGAAATGGAAAGGATCTTTTGTTCAACGTCGTCCATCAAGTCCTCCAGTTCATTTGACGGTTCAAAGGCGTCCTCCGTGATCTCCGCGGACACCTTGATAAGATCGCGGAGCACTTTATTCTTTTTTACGATGCCCGCGTAATGCGCGACGTGCGATGCGGTCGTCACCTGGTTCGTAAGTTCGGCAAGATAGCTTGAACCGCCGACCTCTTTCAGGAAATCCTTTTCTTTCAGGAAGTTGGTAAGGCTCATCACGTCGATCGGCTGCCGCTTTTCGTAAAGGACGAGGATCGCGTCGTAGATCCTCCCGTGCGCAGGGGAATAGAAGTCGTCGGGAACCAAAAGGTCCGCCACGCGGAAGATCGCATTCTTGTCAATCAAAACGCTGCCCAAGACCGCCTGTTCGGCCTCGAGATTTTGCGGCGGGATCTTCAGTTGTGATTTTTTGGTTGCGGCCATAAGAAGGGACCTTGAGGAGTATCCTCAATCTCATATCCTAGGCCTTTTATCTCCTTGCGCAAGCGGTCGGCCTGCTCAAATTGTTTATTACCTCTGGATTGCTCCCGTTCTTTTGCCAAATCCTCTATTTTTTCCGGAATTTTAGGAATTTTTAATGAAAAACCCAGCAGATCCATGGAATCGCTCAAATAGTCCTTAATGATCTTGATATCGGCTTTGCCGAGCTTCCAGACCCCGTCTTGGTGGCGGGCGATGGTGCTGAAGATACCCGCGACGGCAAGCGGCGTATTAACGTCGTCCGCGAGGGAATCAGAAAGGTCCTTTCGGGCGGACTCAATTTCGTTTTTGATCGCAGCAGAAGAACCGACCGTGGCGGAGTCCGCCGCGCCGGCGTTTTTCTCCGAAAATAAAAGCTTTGCAAGAAATTCTTTTATAAGGTCCAGCGCCGATTGTGCCTGCTTGGCCGAGTCGTCGGAGTAGTCCATGGGCGAGCGGTAATGATGGCTCAACGTTATCCATTGTAATATTTCCGGCGGATATTTTTTGAGAAAATCGCGGATGGTGATAAAATTTCCCAAACTCTTGGACATCTTCTTTCCTTTCACAAGCAGCGTGCCGGTGTGCATCCAGATCCCTACGAAAGGTTTTCTGCCCGATGCGGATTCCTGCTGCGCGATCTCCGCTTCGTGGTGGGGGAACTTGAGGTCAACGCCGCCGCCGTGGATATCGTACTGCGGCCCGAAATAAAATTCGGTGATGGCGGTATCTTCAATGTGCCATCCGGGCCGGCCGCTGCCGAGGTTCGCGCCGGGCCACGCGGGTTCGCCGGGCTTCGAAAATTTCCAGAGGCAGAAATCGCCCCTGTTGCGCTTCCCGACGGCCTCGTCAATGCGCGACACGGAATCCTCGGCTTCACGCGCGGTGCGGCCGGACAGTTTTCCGTAGTCAGGATCTTTTGCGATGTCAAAATACCAGCCGTCGCCGTCTATTTTATACGCATATCCCTTGTCGATCAGTCGTTCCACCTGTCCCACGATCTGCGAAATGAATTTCGTCGCCGGTGCGTAGAGGATCTTGTCCGATTTTTCGTTCTCGTCGTCGGTCATATGAATGCCAAGCGCCTCCATGTCCTTCAAATACGCCTCCATAAAAAACCGTGCGAGCTCCTCGGGCTTTTTGTTCTCTTCCGCCGCGCGCCTGATGATCTTGTCGTCAATGTCGGTGACGTTCTGGAGATAGAATACATCATAGCCGCGCGTGCGGAGATATTTTGCGAAAAAATCGAAGAAAATATAGGTTCGCGCGTGGCCGATGTGCGCGTAGTCATAAACGGTGGGGCCGCAGACAAAGAAGCGTATTTTTTTCTGGTCGGGCGGAAGCTCTTTTTTGTCCCGCGTGAGCGTGTCGTACAGCTTGATCATGCGCTCATTCCTAGAACCATCCCTTTTTTCTGAAATACGTGGCGAGTATGACTATCGCAATAACAATGAAGCCGGTTATGATCCAGAACGCCCCCGGAAGGTCAACGATCGGCGTGTCGCGCGTATTCATGGTAAAGAGCGTCGCGAAGAGCACGAAGGGGAACGTAAGGAAGGAAAGCGCAGTGAAGGTCTTCATGATGCTTGAGGTCTTGAGATTCATGAGCTGGTTGTTGGTGGCTTCGAAATCGGAAACGGTTTCGCGGTAATCTTCAAGCTGGCGCACTACCTTCGATTGATCGCCGATGAGATCGTTCAAATACACCTCCGTATCGTCTTCGTTCCAGAACCTTTTCCCCTTGGTGAGCAGGGAGTGGAGGATCGGCTCCTGCAGCTTCACGATGATGCGGTATTCGGAAATGTCGCGTTTCAGATACATGATACGCTCCAAGATTTCCTTTTCTTTCCCCTTGAACATGCTCTGGCCTACCGCCTCCACTTTTTCGCGGACATGCCGCAGCTGCCGCTCTTCATGGGTGACCAGATGCTCCACGAGCCGGTACAGAAGTTCAAGTGAATTTTTTTCGTGCTTCACTTCAAAATGCTCAAGTGCTTCGGTGAGCGGCTCATAATGGACGGTTGCGACGGCATTTTTTGTGACGATGAAATCAATTTCGGTGCGCACCGATGCTTCGTCGTCCGTGTCGTATTTTGGGAAATAATAGACGAAAAAGAGATAGGCCCCGTGGGCTTCCACGCGCGCTCTGGCCGAGGGGCCCCGGAGCTCGTCCGCGATCACCGGATGCAGATCAAATTCTTCCTTGAGCCACGCAAGATCTTTCCCTGTGGGTTTTGGGACGTCGATCCACTGGACGTTCTTGTTCTTTTTGATGTCCATTTGAGATTATTGTAGCACACCGCGTCCCGTTGGCACTCACTTGACATGACTGCTAATCGCGCTATAATGACGATAATGAGCGCGATGAACGAACGGACGGCGCATATCTTGGAGGCGGCGATCCAGAGCTTTATTGACGTCGGCGATCCGGTGAGCTCGGGTTGGCTCTTTGAGCATTATGATTTTGGCATCAAGCCGGCGATGATCCGGCTGGAATTGGACGCGCTCACAGACGGGGGCTACTTGGAACAGCCGCACCATTCGGCGGGGCGCGTGCCGACGGACAGGGGCTATGAATTTTTTGTGAAACGGCTTTTGGGAAGCGCGCCGGAACTGCGCGAACCGACATTGAATGAACTTTTTGAGGAACGCGCGTGGCCGGACCTTTTAGAGCGGCTTTCCGCGGAGCTGGGACTACTGGGTGTCGTCGCGGACCGCACGCGCGCTATGGTCTACAAGACGGGGCTTGAAGCGCTCGTGGGCCGGCTGGATTTTGAAGATCGTGAAGGGCTCCGTTCGGTGATCCATGATTTTGAAGCGATGGACGAACGGGCGCCGCGCGCGGCGGAGCGCATAGGCCTCGCGGGGAGCGATCCCTGCGTATTTATCGGCAAAAAGAGCCCGGTGACAAAAAGCGAAGACCTTTCCGTGATCTGCGGCAATTATCGAACCGGCAACACGACGGTTTCCATCTTCGCCATCGGTCCCAAACGGATGGATTACAAAAAGGTCATACGAATATTTAAAGGGCTATAAGGGTTATAATAAACACCATGGCGGACGAAACGCAAAAAAATAATCAAAACGGCGGCGCGCCGGAGAGCGGCAACGGCAGTGCCGCGCCGAGCGATGCGGCGGCGCTTCGGGATATGCTCGCGGCGGCCGAGCGGCAGCGCGACGAATATCTGGCGGGCTGGCAGCGCGCGAAGGCGGACTTCATCAATTATAAAAAAGAGGAATTCGCACATCTGCGGGAGGTGGCGCAATACGGGAGCGAGGATCTGATCAAGGACCTTGTCGCGGTGCTCGATAATTTTGATCTTGGGCTGCGGTCGCTTGAAAAAAGCGGGCCGGTGGAAAAGGGGGTGTACCTTATCCGCTCGCAGATAGAAGATATTTTGAAAAAGCGCGGGTTGGAAAGGATAGCGATCAAGCCGGGCGATGCGTTTGATCCGGGTATAGCGGAAGCGATGGCGGAAGTGCCGTCGGAGAGCCCCCCGGGAACGGTCGTGGAGGAAATAGAACCCGGCTACCGCCTCTATGAAAAGGTATTGCGGGCCGCGCGCGTCATTGTAGCGAAAGCAAAGTAAAACAAGTCGAAAATAAACATTAATAAATATAAAAACATGGCAAAAATTTTAGGGATTGACCTGGGGACGACGAATTCCGCGGTCGCGGTGACGGAGGGCGGCGAGCCGCGCATTTTGGAGAACGCGGAAGGCAATCGCACGACGCCGTCGATCGTGGCGATTTCAAAATCCAACGAACGGTTGGTGGGTTTGCTCGCGAAGCGGCAGTCGGTGACAAACCCCAAAAACACTATTTTCTCGGTGAAGCGCCTGGTCGGGCGGAAATTTACCGATCTGGAGGTGCAGCGCGACAAAGCGTGGCTCCCGTACGATATGCGGGCAAGTGCGACTGGCGGCGTGGAAGTGAAAATGGGCGACAAGTGGTATTCGCCGGAGGAGATATCCGCATTCATTCTGGGTAAACTGAAGGCGGATGCGGAAGCAAAACTCGGTGAGAAAATCGAAGAGGCGGTGATCACGGTGCCCGCGTATTTTGACGATTCGGAGCGGCAGGCGACGAAAAACGCGGGCGAGATCGCGGGGTTCAAGGTGCGGCGCATCATCAATGAACCGACCGCGGCGGCCTTGGCATACGGTTTGAACAAACAAAAGAGCGAAAAGATCGTCGTTTACGACTTCGGCGGCGGGACGTTCGACATTTCGGTGCTTGAAGTGGGCGATGACACGGTGGAAGTAAAAGCGACCGGCGGCGATACCCACTTGGGCGGCGATGATTTTGACAAGAAGATCCAGGAATTTCTGGTTGCGGAATATAAGAAGCAGGACGGCATCGACATCTCCAAAGACCCGCTCGCGGTGCAGCGCTTGAAAGAAGCAGCAGAGAAAGCGAAGCACGAACTCTCGACGGCGATGGAGACGGAGGTCAATATTCCCTATATCACATCCGATGCCCAGGGGCCGAAGCACTTCCAGATAAAAATGACGCGCGCAAAGCTGGAGTCGCTGGTCGCGGAATACATTGATCGTTCGATCCAGCTTACGAAAGAAACAGTGACGTCGCCCACCCCGAAAGGCGCCGGGTTCCAGTTCGGCGAGATCAACGAAGTGATCCTTGTCGGCGGCCAGACGCGCATGCCTGCGATACAGGAAGCAGTAAAAAAACTTTTCGGCAAGGATCCGCACCAAGGGATCAATCCGGACGAGGTCGTGGCGGCGGGCGCCGCGGTGCAGGCGGGCATCTTGCAGGGCGACGTGAAGGACATTCTTCTTTTGGATGTGACGCCGCTCACGCTTTCTATTGAAACCTTTGGCGCGGTCGCTACGCCCATGATCCCCAAGAATACGACGGTGCCAACGGCAAAGACGCAGATTTTTTCCACGGCCGCGGACAATCAAACGTCGGTGGAGGTGCATGTGACACAGGGCGAGCGTCCGATGGCGGCGGACAATAAAACACTTGCGCGGTTCATGTTGGACGGCATTCCGCCCTCGCCGCGCGGCCTGCCGCAGATCGAGGTTATCTTCGACATTGACGCGAACGGCATTCTGAACGTTTCCGCGAAGGACAAAGCGACGGGGAAAACGCAATCGGTGAAGATCCAGGCATCCACAAATCTTTCAAAGGATGAAATCGAGAAATTGAAAAAAGAAGCAGCCGAGCACGCGGCGGAGGATGCGAAGAAAAAAGAATTGATCGAAGCGCGTAACCAGGCCGAGGCGCTCGTCTACACGACAGAGAAGGCGCTCAAGGACGCGGGCGAAAAGGTGCCGGCGGAAGTAAAGGCCGCGGTCGCGGAGAAACTGGAAGCGGTGAAAAAAGCGAAAGACGGCGAGGATACGGCTGCGATCCAGGCGGCAACCACGGCGCTTTCCGCAGAGATTCAAAAAATCGGCCAAGCGTTCTATAATAAAGACAATGGTAGACCTGAGGGAGGTAATGGCGGGAACGATGAAACCGACGGTGCCGGTCCCGGGCCAAAACCTGATCAATCAAGCTAGAAGCGTAAATTTCACCAGGCCGCCGGGCTTTTGGAAGTCCATCGTGCTTGATCTTTTAAGCGTCTTTTCTGCGCTCTTTTTGGGGTATTCGTATCTCCAGTATCTCGCGAGGGGGTTTTCGCCATGGTACCTGTTCGGCGCATTTTTGGCGTTCTCCGCCTGTTCTGCTTTGCAGGTTCTCCTCACAAAGGGAGCCATGCGGCTGACCCTCGTCATTTTTTCGGAAGCGGTCGCGCTTGTCGTGTGCTTTGTGTTTTATACCGATTTGCAGATTGTCTTTATTGCGGGCGTCGTGGCGTTTCTGGCGTTGCTCTGGGGATATTTTGCGAGCCGGTTGGAGGCGCAGAACGAGCTGGAAATCCGCTTTTTTAAAGTGACACGGAATGTGCTCGGGAAGGTTATGACGGCGGTCCTGCTCGTTATGATCATCGTGTACGTCCCGCAAGCGCAAGGGGACCGGATCTTTGTGTCGCGGGAGAATTTCAAAGTGTTTTTTGATTGGACCGCCGGCCTCCTCAACCCTTTTTATCCGAGCATTCCCTTCACTGGTTCGTTCGGGAATTTTTCGGAAAGTTTTGCAAAGGCGGGGCTTGCGGACAACCCTTCATTTAAAGCGCTCACGGCGGTGCAGCAAAGTACGGCTCTTGAACAGGCCGCAGCGGAATTATCGGGTACGGTGGCCAGGGCCACGGGCATAACCCCGACGCAGAACGATCAGGTAAGCGATGTGGCCTATGACTACACCATCGCAAGCCTTATGAACATGAAGAACAAATTTTCAACCCAATTCATCATTATATGGATCATCCTTCTCTTCCTTACCCTGCGGGTTGTGGGCATCGTCTTTGTCTGGATCGCGGAATGCGCGTCGCTCGTCGTGTACGAGATCCTTATCCTTGCCGGTTTTATGCGCATTGACGGGATCCCTCAAACCAAGGAACAAGTGGTCTATTAGTTAACGGATTTTTAATGTGCGCGGAGTATCATAAAGGACACCATGCCAAAAAATTATTACGAAATCCTCGGCGTTGCGAAAACCGCTTCGGACGATGAAATAAAGAAAGCGTACCGCAGGCTTGCGCACCAGTACCATCCCGACAAAGCGGGCGGCGACGAGAAGAAATTCAAGGAGATCAACGAGGCGTACCAGGTGCTTTCGGACAAGATAAAGCGCACGCAGTACGACCGTTTTGGTTCTGCGGAGCCGATGGGCGGATTCGGCGGCGGATGGAGCGGCGCCCAGGGCGGGCAGTGGGGCGGGTTCCCGGGCGGCGGCTTTGGGTTTGATTTTGATCCGCAGGCGTTCGGCGACATGGGCGACCTCGGCGACGTTTTTGAGAGCTTTTTTGAGGGGATCGGCGTGCGCCCGTCGCGGAAGACGTACGAACGCGGATCGGACCTTGAAATGCACGAAGAAATAACACTTGAAGAAGCGTTCCGGGGCGTGGCAAAGACGCTTCGTCTACGCACGTTCGTGCAATGCGCGAAATGCGGCGGCAAGGGCGCGGAGGCGGGAAGTGGATTTGAAAAATGTTCTACGTGCGACGGGCGCGGGGAAATTCGCGAGCAGCGCAAGACGTTTTTCGGAGGATTTTCCCAACTGAAAGCATGCGCGAAATGCAGCGGCACGGGGGAGATCCCTAAAAAAGTATGCAGCGGGTGCAAAGGATCCGGCCGCGTGGAGGCCGATCGGGAAGTGAAGATCGAACTTCTGCCCGGCATTGAGGACAACCAGCTTATCAAGGTCAAGGGTATGGGCGAAGCGGGAGGGCGGGGTACCGCAGCAGGAGATCTCTACATCCGCGTGCGGGTGAAGCCGCATCACCTTTTTGAACGGCACGGGATCAATCTTGTCGTGGCGCAGGAACTGAAGATCGTAGACCTCCTTCTCGGCAAGAAGATCGAAGTACGCACCATTTCCGGCGGGAAGATTACCGTCGAGATTCCCGCCGGGTTCAACTTGAAGGACAATCTCCGCATCCCCGGCGAAGGCATGCCGCATTTCGGATCGCACGGCCGCGGCGACCTCTTTGTGAATTTCATCGTGAAGGCTCCGAAGCAGCCGAGCGCGAAGGTGAAAAAACTTTTGGAGGAACTGGGGGGAGAAGAATAACCGCATGGCGAAAAGTAAGGTCGCGATCTCTGCGGAAAGAAGTTCCGTGAAGCCCGCGGAGGCGGCGGCACTCTATATTGAACTTGGATGGGGGACGGCAAAGCGCTATTCGCCCGCGCGCATGAAGCGCTCGCTCGCGAACTGCAGCATCGTCGTTTCCGCGCGGAACGGGGCTGGCGAATTGATCGGCCTCGCACGGGCGCTCACCGACCGCGCGCTGGATACGAAGATCCTGGATATGGTCGTGGCGCCCGAATATCAAAAACAGGGCATCGGCCGCGCCATGATGCGCCGCATTGAAGAACGCACAAAAGGCACCACGATCTATTTTGAAACCGAGCAGAAGAACTTTGACTTTGCCAAAAAATGCGGCTACAAACGCCGGAAGGGACTTGCCGTTTTTGTAGGAAAAAACTAGATTTTTTGCGGTTTTTTTCCTCAAGCCACCCCTGTGGATAAATGAAATTTGCGCACGGAGAAGATGGACGCTATGATTATATTGGTTCGTTGATGTTCGATGAGGTTGCTTGTGCTGGGCACCGAGCCCGGCCAAGACTCGAGGTGAAAAGGCCCATGTTGAAGAATCGTTGTACCCTGAAACTGAACGCCGCCACGGGTGCGGTGTGGCAGATCGAGCTGGCCCTGGCGCAAACCCCGACCGAGGCTGTCACGCAGGCTGCTTCGCGGATCACGGCACAGCACGCTCCGTAGGCTCCTCTTGCGGTTTCCGCCCAGCTCCTCCTGCGGAAGCCGCGGTCTCATCATCTCTGTTGGTCATATCGTGCGGGCAAATCCCTCTGGGACTTGCCCGCATTGACGTTTTAAGAACTTCTTTTTGTGCCCCCACCAGGATTCGAACCTGGGACCGTCTCCTTAAAAGGGAGCTGCTCTACCAACTGAGCTATAGGGGCGTACGGGTAATTTATAGCTATTATACGAAAAAATTCTGATATTTTCAACCTGTGATAAAATAATCACATGGAGAACGTTCCCGTCCCATCCGTGCCGCCCACGGCCTTGCTTTGCCCCGTTTGCCATCTTGCCGTGCAGCCGGAATTTTATTTTTGCCCGAATTGCGGGAAGGCGCTCAAAGAAAGACCGCTCTCTGCATCGGGCACCACGCAGGCGTGGATCTATGCCTTGAGCATCGTGATGCCGATGATCGCATTTTTGGCGATCAAGTATTGGCCGGGCATTCGATATCTGAAATCCCAGGATACAAATACGAAGTGGATCGGGATCGTTGCGACAGCGCTTATGGCCATTTCCACTATCGTGGTGTTTTGGTTGGCTATGGTGTGGACGCAAAACATAATCCAATCCTCTTTGAATAGTATCGGAAATCTGAGTGGTTTAAGCGGTTGAAATGCGATGGACTATCGGCATTGACGAAGTCGGTCGCGGCGCGCTTGCGGGGCCGGTCGTGGTCGCCGCGGCGGCCTTGCCGCGCGGTTTCGCGCCGCGGAGCCGCGCACTCGGCGCATTAAAAGATTCTAAAAAACTGAACGCGCGGAAACGGGAAGCGTGGCTTTTGCATTTCAACGATTTAAATGATCGTGAGGGTCAAAACGCCGCCCGCATCATGTTCGCCATCGCCCGTGTCTACCCGCGCCAAATAGAAAAACGAAACATATCAAAGACTGCGAACATGGCGGCAGAACGGGCTTTTTCGCGGCTTTGCGCGGCGGGCGGAGGCGTTAGCGGCCGAGGCGCCCGCGCTGGCGGAAAGAAAAGAGCCGGTTTTACGTACGCAAAGTGCCGCATTTTCTTGGATGGAGGACTCTTTTTGGGCAACGGCAGCCAGCCGAAGAACGCACGGACGATCATAAAGGGCGACGAAAAAATCGCCGCCATCAAAGCCGCCTCCATTATTGCAAAAGTGCGTCGTGATCGCCTTATGTGCCGCCTGGCAAAAAAATATCCCCACTACGGTTTTGAAATTCACAAAGGATACGGCACGGAAGCGCATCGAAGGGCGATCCGAAAGCACGGCCCCTGCCCCGCGCATCGTTTGACGTTTATGGGAAAATCCGCTATCATGAGAAAATAATTCAATGGGAGGCGTACCGGTAAAACATCATTCAAAAGGGAAGGTGGGCAGGCGGCGCTCGCATTTAGCGATGAAGAAAGAAAGGCTATTTGTCTGTAAAAATTGCGGCGCGCAAAAATTGGCGCACCGCGCCTGCGCGCAATGTGGTGCGAAATAGCGATGGCGCAGGGCGGGTAAGCGGACAAGCAGCGTAAGCGCAGCTCTTTATCAAGTTATGGCAACAAGGCATTTAATAAGAACCGTTATTCTCCAAACCCTTTACGAGTGGGATTTTTATAACCAAAAGAAAGATGTTACGGAGATCCTGGAACGGAATCTCGCGGAATTCGCGCCGGGCATCGATGAGCCGGAGTTCGCCTGGAAGATCCTGAAGGGCGTAGCGGAGCATTTGAAGCATATTGACGGCGTGATCACGAAGGCGGCTCCCGAATGGCCGCTCGATAAGATCGCCATTATTGATCGCAACATCCTGCGCATCGGCCTTTATGAATTGCTTTACGCCAATCCGGACGAGGTACCCCCGAAAGTGGCGATCAACGAATCCATTGAGCTCGCGAAGAATTATGGCGGCCCGAACGCGGCGCGCTTCGTGAACGGCGTTTTGGGCACGGTCTATCGCGAGGTGGGGGAACGGAAGTCGCCGGTTGTTCCCGCGCCGGAAAGATTGGCGAAGAAAACGGGAAAGAAAAAATAAACACCTGCATCATGAACTCGGAAAAGTTGGAAAAAAAACTTGGAATTTCCTTCAAGAATAAAGACCTACTCACGGAAGCGCTCACGCATCGTTCATATTTGAACGAGTATCCGCAGTGGCGCTTGTCGCATAATGAGCGCCTGGAATATTTGGGCGACGCGGTTTTGGAGCTCATCGTCTCGGAAGCGCTCTTCGGAGAATTCCCTGGCTATCCCGAGGGTAGGCTCACGGTCCTGCGCGCGGCGCTCGTGAACTATCAGATGCTTGCGCGGGTGGCGGAGAAGATCAACCTGGACGATTTTATTTTGATGTCGCGCGGCGAGCGGAAAGATACCGGCAAGGCGCGCGAAGTGATCCTTGCGAACGCCATTGAGGCGGTGATCGGCGCGATGTACTTGGATCAGGGAATCGATAAGGTCAGCGCGTTTGTCAAAAAGCACGTGCTGAGCAACCTGGACGAAGTGATGAAGACGAAGAGCTATCGCGACGCGAAGAGCGAACTTCAGGAGATCGTCCAGGAAAAATTGCGCGTGACGCCGACCTACCGCATGCTTGAGGAGTCCGGCCCCGCGCACAAGCGTATCTTCAAGATGGGAGTGTATTTTGGCGATACATTTGTGGCCGAAGGCAGCGGGGCATCCAAGCAGGAAGCCGAACTTGCCGCGGCGAAGAACGCGTTGAAGAAGCACAAATAATGTCGCACTTTTTGAAACGGCTCGAACTGAACGGATTCAAGTCCTTTGCGGGGAGGACGGTATTGGAATTCCCGGCGGGGATCGTGGCGATCGTGGGGCCGAACGGCAGCGGGAAATCCAATATTGTTGACGCCGTGCGGTGGCTTTTGGGAGAACGGGATGCGAAAAATCTGCGCGGCGGGAAGGTGGAAGACCTGATCTTCGCGGGAACGCAGAAGCGGCCGCGGGTAGGGATGGCGAACGCAAGCCTGCACTTTGAAAACCGGAACAAGTTCTTTCCGGTGGATTTTGAAGAGGTGGCGATCACGCGGCAGATCTCGCGCGGCGGCGACAGCAAATATTTTTTGAACAAGTCGGAAGTGCTGTTGCGCGACCTTGTTGATTTTTTCGCGAAAGCGCGCATGGGATCACGGGGACTCATTATCATCGGCCAGGGGGACAGCGATCTTTTCATCCGCTCAACGCCCATGGAGCGGCGTGAGATGATAGAAGAATTGCTCGGCCTTCGCGAGTATCAGCTCAAAAAATCCGACGCCGAGCGCCGTTTAAAGAACAGCTGCATCAATTTGGACAAAACAAAGGCGCTCATTGAGGAAATTTTGCCGCACCTGCGTTCCTTGAAGCGGCAGACGAACCGGTGGGAGCGGCGCGGCGCGCTTGAAGAAGAATTACGCAGCCTTGAAGAGCAATTTTTTGGGTTCCAACTGAAGGAGCTTGGCCAAAAGAGCATTGCAGTTGAAGAAAAGATTTCGGCAAGTAAGAAGCAACGGGAAGGTTTGGAAAAAGAACGGCGGGCGGCGGAGGCGCGCCAGGCGGAGATAGAAGCGAGCCAGCCGGAAGAAAAAAAGAGTCTCGCTCTGATCAAGGGCGAGATTCAATCGCTCATGGAAAAACGGAGCGTGTTGCAAAAGGATATCGGCCGGCTTGAGGCGCAGGTTGAGCTTGCTGAGTCCGCGACGGGCAGTGCAAGCGGCGGAGCCCGTGCCGGCGGCCCATCCGCGGAACGGCTTCTGCGGCTTGTGAACGATATCAAAGAGGAACTTGGGCGGGCGCTCCACGAGGATGCCCTGGAGCTTCACGCGACCGTGGAAAACATCTTGGAGGAGATCAACGACATATTGCTTGAAGAGCGGAGCGAAAAGAAACCGGGCGGCGCGGCGAACGGTTTTTCGGCGCAGCTTGAAAAAATTTCAAAGGACCTTGCAGGGTTAGATCGGGAACTCCTCACGCTCCGCGAAAAGGAAAAAACATTTGAGCAAAGCCAGGAAGGATTTTACCGGACGTTCAAGGCGGCGGTTGCAGAGGTGCAGGCGGCGAAGAACAGGATAGGGGAATGGGAGAACGGGAACCGCGAACATGTTTTGGAAAAAGAGCGGCTGGATCTGCGCCGCGAAGAAGTTTTGCGGCAGATTGAACAGGCGGGGCGGCGGGCAGAGGAATTTACGCGTGCAGAAGTTCCCGCGGGGCTGCACGAAAGCGATCTCCATGAAATGGAGCGGCGGATATTCCGCTTGCGTGGGGACCTTGCATCCATCGGCGAAATCGACGAGGCGCTCATGAAGGAAGCGCGCGACACCGAGGCGCGGTACGGATTCCTCACGAAAGAATCCGAAGACCTCGAAAAAGCGGTCGCCGACCTTACGCATCTTATGCAGGAGTTGAGCGAGAAAATAAAAACGGAATTTGATAAATCGCTTACGAAGATCAATGAGGAATTCAGCAAGTTCTTCGCTTTGATGTTTGGCGGTGGAACGGCGAAATTAAAGGTGGAAAAACCGAGAGTGGCGAAGATCAACAAAGAAGAAGATGGCGAGGAAGAGGAAAGCGGCGCAGAAAAAGAAGAAGAGGAAGAAGAGATCATTATTGAAAAAGACGGCGGCGTGGATATAGACGTCCGCTTGCCGCGCAAGAAGATCACCACGCTTGACATGCTCTCCGGCGGCGAGCGCAGTTTGGTGGGCATTGCCGCGCTTTTCGCGATGGTCGCCGTGAGCCCACCGCCTTTCCTTATTTTGGACGAGATCGACGCGCCGCTTGATGAACGCAATGCGCGCCGCTTCGGCGAGATGCTCAAGGAATTTTCCAAACGCACGCAATTCATCGTGGTCACGCACAACCGCGCCACAATGGAAGCGGCGGACATCCTCTACGGCGTGACGCTGGATGAGGATGGGACGTCGAAAATTGTTTCTTTGAAACTGGAACCATCCGCCACAGCGTAAGGCCTTGTGTTGAAAATCTTTATTTCGGATGCTATCATCCATCCGACGGGGCCCATAGTAAAGTGGTATTACACCGCATTCGCATTGCGGGGGCGGGAGTTCGATTCTCCCTGGGTCCACGGGAATAAAACAATAAAATTGCCATGTGGAAATTTTTGAAATATATCACGAACAACGAGGAGAAGTCGCGCCACGAAGAGCTCTTTGATGCCATCTTTTGGGTTATTGAAACGCTGGCGCTTGTGTTTGGTACTTGGATCCTGATCGTGGTTCGGGAGGCGCAGTGGATACCGTTCCTCGTCATTGAATACTGCTGGGCCATGGATAACTTGCGGCACAACCGGCCGTAAGCGGGATTTTTTGGTATACTATACCCCATGGATAAAATAACTCTTTGGTTCGTTGTGGGGTTTGTGGTGCTCGTGCTGGTCGTTATCGTTGTGGCCGGTGTGACATCCGGCGGTTTTTCCGCGGGGACGGCAAACAGTACGCCGCCCGAGTTTGTGGCGACTACGGCGCCCACGATCACCGCCGCTGATTGGACGCGCGGGAAAAAAGACGCAAAAGTTTCGATCATTGAATACGGCGATTTTGAATGCCCGGCCTGCGCGGAATATTCGCCGGTTATGAATCAACTTTTCGCCGCATACGGCGACCGCGTTCTTTTCGCCTTCAGGAATTTCCCGCTGTATTCCATTCATCCGAATGCGGGCATCTCGTCGCAGGCGGCCGAAGCGGCGGGATTGCAGGGAAAATTCTGGGAGATGCACGACCTTCTCTATCAGAAACAAAACGAATGGGCGGGAGCGGCGTCGAGCAGCGTGGTAAACCAGTATTTTGACAAGTACGCCTCATCGCTCGGCCTGGACGTGAACAAATTCAATCAAAACATCAATGCGAACCCCGTTGTAAGCAAGGTGCAGGCGGACGTAGCGGGCGGAAATGCGGCGCAGATCGATCACACGCCGACATTCTTCGTAAACCTGAAGCAAATCCCGAATCCGACAAGCTACAACGACTTTAAAGCGGTTCTTGACGGGGCACTCGCGTCATCCACAGGCAGTTAATCCGAATCAGGTATAATAAAGGCAAGCAGTTAAAGGTCGATTATCATCGGTTTTTCATTCACTATGGTTGTACAAAATTGGACGGATGTGGTGGTGGCGTCACTCCAGAATGTGTGGCTCCAGTTTGCGAATTTCCTGCCGGGCCTTATCGGCGCGCTGATCGTTCTTATTATCGGTCTTATCGTCGCCGCTGGGTTGGGAGCGCTCGTGGAGAAGATCTTCGAAGCGCTTCGGTTGGATCTATTCCTTGAGAAGCTTGGCTTGAAGCCCCACTTTGAGCGGGCCGGCTTGCGGCTTCGCGGATCATATTTCCTCGGCCGGCTGGTCTACTGGTTCATCGTGATCGCGTTCCTGCTCGCGGCGTGCAGCAATTTGGGACTCTACGCGCTCTCAAACTTTTTGGGCGCGGTCTTGGGGTATCTCCCGAATGTGATCGCGGCGGTCTTGATCATGCTCGCGTCGGTCGTGCTCGCGAACTTCATTCGGAGAGTTGTCACGGCGTCGGTCTTGAGCGCAAGACTTCACGCAGCGCATTTCTTGGGCACGCTCACGTGGTGGGCGATCGTGATCTTCGGGTTCCTCGCGGCGCTTACGCAACTTCAGATCGCGGTAACGATCATTCAGAGCATTGTGACGGGTTTCATTGCGATGCTCGCGCTGGCCGGCGGTTTGGCCTTCGGCCTTGGCGGGAGAGAGTATGCAACCCATCTTTTGGGCCGGTTGCGGGAACGCACCGAATCGCGCTAAGCGCATCGGCGCATTAAAAAATCATAAAGCCCTGCTTGACGCAGGGCTTTATGATTTGCTATGCTGTTCCCTATGTTGGCGATCAAATTACAGCGTGTAGGCAAGAAACATCAGCCGAGCTATCGGCTGGTGGTTGCCGAGAAGAAGTCAAAAATGGCGGCGCCGCCCGTGGAGGATCTGGGCACGTACAGTCCCTTTACGAAGGCAGCCGCGTTCGATAAAGAACGGATCGCCTATTGGGTGAAAATGGGCGCGCAGCCGACGGTTACCGTGTATAATTTGCTCGTGGAGCAAGGAGTGCTTTTGGCTCCTAAGGCAGCAGTGAAAATGAAAAAGAAAGCGGTGCCGGCGGCGGCAGATGTGGCGGCGAATGTTCCCGCTGCAACTGCGAATGCGGCTACCGCTCCAGCGGCAGAGGAGAAAACGGCTGAAACCCCCGTAGCATAACAAAGCGAAAGGTCGAAAGAAAAACCGAGCAACGTAATGGCGAATTCATCTACCGCTGACCAGGAATTCCTTGAATACCTCGTGAAATCCCTCGTGGATCATCCGGAGGACGTGAAGGTTGACCGCAAGGTTGACGAAATGGGCGTTCTGCTCTCGCTTCACGTGAATCCAATGGACATGGGCCAGGTGGTCGGCCGCCAGGGCGCGACCGCAAAGGCAATCCGCTCGCTCTTAAGGATCGTGGGCGTCAAGAACAACGCGCGCGTGAATCTGAAGATCGAGGAACCGGAAGGCAGCACGCGGCCTCCGAGGGGCGACCGGCCGAGAAGCGAAGGAAGACCACCGGAAGGACCGCGCAACGACTACTAGACGAGCGTTGCGGGCAAGAATAATGCGGTTCGAAGAGAGTACTAAGAAGGGCTCTCTTCGAACCGCATTATTCTTGCCCCTAGCGCACGTATGATGCTTGCGTTATTTCTATCACCGCGTATAATACCTCCCAATGGCACTTGCGTATACCGATCTTACCAAGGGAATTCTCTTTATCATGGACGGCGCGCCCTATGAGGTTTTGGAGTCCCATTTTTTGCGCATGCAGCAGCGGAAGGCGGTCGTGCAGACGCGCATCAGGAACCTGATAACGGGGAAACTTTTGGACCGCAACTTCCAGGCGAGCGACAATTTTGAAGAAGCGGAAATAGACCGCGGTTCTGCGATATTCATCTACGCGAGCCGCGGCGAGTATTGGTTCCACGAAGAGGGGAACCCCAAGAACCGGTTCTCGCTCACGGAAGATTTTATGGGAACGCAGGGCAAATTTTTGAAACCAAACACCAAAGTAAGCACGTGGACATTCAACGGCAAGATCATCAAGGTGGAGATTCCTATCAAGATGGAGTTTAAGGTGATAGAAGCACCGCCGTCCATCAAGGGCAACACCGCGCAAGGCGGAACGAAAACCGTGGTCGTAGAAGGAGGAGTGAACGTGAACGCACCACTTTTCATTAATGAAGGAGATATGATCCGCGTGAATACGGAAACGGGGCAGTACGTGGAACGGGTATAGCGGATAGAGTTGTTAAATAAAAAAATCGGCCAGTTGTTGCGCGCAGATGCGGCCCAGTTCTGGCTGGAGGGGTCGGTCTCCGGAGTAATTTACTCCTTGTAGGCGTCCCACACGCGCCTCGTTGTTCGGCTCTTTATAGAACCTACTCCGACACGTTAAAATATGTATAGCAAAAGATATAATACAAGTCAAGCGAGATGAAAGATAAAAAAAAGGTTTTTGTCGGTATGTCCGGCGGCGTGGACAGCTCGGTCGCCACGATGCTGTTGCGGGACGAAGGCCACGAGGTGGTCGGCGTTTTTATGCGCTGCTACAACCTTGACGGTTGCGCCGAACGCGACGCGGAGGATGCGCGGCGCGTGGCGGAACATTTGGGGATCCCGTTCTACGTGTGGGATTTTGAAGAGGAATACAAGCGGCGGGTAGTGGATTATATGATCGAGGGCTATCGCGCGGGGATCACGCCGAACCCGGATGTGATGTGCAACCGCGAGATAAAATTCGGACTGTTCCTGAAGAAAGCGCTCGCGATGGGCGCGGACTATGTGGCGACGGGGCATTATGTGCGGATTGCAGAAAGGAAAACCGCCCCAGGCATTTCCAACACGACGGGCCAGAAAACCTTTTCTCTTTTTGCCGCGAAGGACACAAACAAAGACCAATCATATTTTCTGTGGACGCTCATGCAGGCAGAGCTTGCGCGCTGTCTTTTCCCGATAGGCGATTTCCTGAAGTCCGACGTGCGCGTGATGGCGCGCCGTGCCGGGCTGCCCACGGCAGAAAAGAAAGACTCGCAAGGAATATGCTTTCTAGGAAATATTTCCGTGGAAGATTTTTTGAAGCAGCACATTCCCGAGAAGCGCGGTGCGCTTATGACGACCACCGGCCTTAAGATCGGCGAACATTCGGGCGCGGAATTTTATACGATCGGCGAGCGTCACTTGAATGCCAATTTTAAATTTCCGAAGACCGGCGGCCTCACGCAGCGCAAGCCATTCTATGTTGCTTCAAAAGATGCCGCGACAAATACGGTCACGGTTGCCGAGGGCAACGAGAACCCCGCGCTCTATAGAAAGGAGCTCACGATCGCCAATGTGAATTTTATAAATTCCTCCGATGTTTCTGCGGATATTTCCGCGCGCTCGGAAGTTTTCGCCCGCGTCCGCTATCGCCAGCCACTTGCAGCCGCGACACTTTCGGCGCTTGAGAAAGGCCATTATCAGCTCGTTTTTAATAAACCGCAGAAATTTGTGGCTCCCGGCCAGTCGGCGGTGTTTTATAGTAGCGAAGGCGAAATGCTCGGGGGCGGCGTAATTCTTTAGTTATTTTGCCAATCGGAAGTTTCGGTGATAATCTATAGGCAATGCGCCAATCGGAGTTTTTTACGCGAATTGAGCGGAACGCGCCGAAGGACGAGGCGACGGTGAATGCCCAGCTTTTGGTCCGCGCGGGTTTTGTTTCAAAATTGATGGCAGGGGTGTATAGCTATCTGCCGCTCGGTTTGCGCGTTTTGAAGAAAATTGAAGCTATTGTCCGCGAAGAGATGGACGCGATCGGGGGGCAGGAGATCCTGATGCCCCAGCTTCATCCTAAAAGTATTTGGACGACGACGGGGGGCTGGGACAAAATAGACGTGCTTTTTAAGCTGAAGAGCCGGACGAAAAAAGAATATGCATTGGGCCAGAGCGAAGAGGAAGTGGTGACGCCGCTCGTCATGAAGTATGTGAAGAACTACAAAGACCTCCCGAAGGCCGTATACCAGATCCACTGGAAGTTCCGCGACGAGCTTCGTTCCAAGTCCGGCCTCCTGCGCGGCGTGGAATTTTACATGAAGGATATGTACAGTTTCCATGAGAATCAGGAGGATTTTGAGCGGTTTTACGGGGTGGTGAAGGCCGTGTATCTCAGGATTTTCAAGCGTTTGGGCCTTGTTGCCAAGGTAACCGAAGCATCCGGCGGCGCCTTCAGCGAAAAGATCTCCTATGAATTCATGGTGCTTACCGATGCGGGCGAAGACGATATTCTTTATTGCGACGCGTGCGAGTTCTGCGTGAACGCGGAGATCGCAAAAGAAAAAGAAGGGGCAAAATGTACGCGATGCGGCAAAGGGAAGTTGGCGCAGGCGAAGGCGTCCGAGGTGGGCAACGTGTTTGATCTTGGGCAAAAGTACGGAAAGGACTTCGATCTTGCCTTTGTCGGGCGGGACGGGGAAAGACAATATCCGATCATGGGTTGCTATGGGATGGGTATCTCTCGGCTCATGGGGGTGATCGTCGAAAAGTATAGCGATGCGGCAGGTGTCATCTGGCCCGCAAGCGTGGCACCCTTCCGCGTCCATTTGCTCGCACTGAACGGTGCGGACGGTGAGGGGGCTTATAAGGCTTTACAAAAGGAGAAAATTGAAGTACTTTATGACGACCGGGACCTTTCGGCAGGCGAGAAGTTTGCGGAAGCGGACCTGATCGGCATCCCGTGGCGCCTGGTCGCAAGCCCGAAGCTCGGCGAGAAAATAGAGATGAAAAGGCGCGGCGAAAAAGAAGCAAAGATCGTGGAGATCGCAGAGGCAATAAAAATAATAGGAAAATAATGGCTTTATTCGATAACATTTTCAAAGATATCGGCATTGACCTTGGCACGTCCAATTCGCTTATCTATCTGAAGAACAAAGGCATTGCGGTGAACGAACCATCCGTGGCGGCGATCAACACGAAAACGAACCACATCCTGGCGGTGGGCGACGAGGCGAAGAAAATGCTCGGCCGCACCCCCGCGCACATTACGGTCGTGCGTCCCTTGGTGAACGGCGTCATTTCTGATTTTGAAATGACGGAGGAAATGTTGCGGCATTTTCTGCGCCGGCCGCAGGCAAGTCCCATCACGTCCTATCGGCGCGCGATCCTCGCCATACCGAACCACTTGACGGAAGTTGAACGGAAATCGGTGGAAGACGCGGCATTGAACGCCGGCTGTTCAAAGGTATACCTGGTGGAATCGCCGACCGCGGCGGCCCTCGGCGCCGGTTTGCCGATCATGGCGCCCTCGGCGAGCTTGATCGTGGACATCGGCGGCGGAACAACCGACATCGCCGTCATTTCAATGGGCGGGACGGTGGTTTCGCAAACTTTAAAGATCGCGGGAGATCGCTTCAATGACGACATCATCCGCTTTGTGCGCGACGAATTTCATTTGGCGATCGGGGAGCCCTCGGCGGAATTCGCAAAGATCGCGGTAGGGTCGGCGATCCCGATGGATGAACGCTTGGAGGTCCCGGTGCGCGGCCGCGACTTGACGAGCGGCCTGCCGCGCGAGATCAGCATGAAGAACAATCATGTGCGGGCAGCGCTTGCAAAATCGCTCCGCGCCGTGATCGATGCGGTGCATGAAGTAATCGAAGCGACGCCGCCGGAGCTCGCGGGGGACGTGCTGCGGCAGGGGATCACGCTCTGTGGCGGAGGCGCCCTCCTTCGCGGGCTCGCCGAGCTTTTGGAAAAAGAGACCGGCGTTCCTGTCCGCATAGCGGAAGACCCGCTGACCTGCGTCGCCCGCGGCTTGGGCCAGATGGTGGATGATTTTGAAACGCACCGCGAACTTTTGGACAACCCCCTGAAACCCTTGTCAATCAACCTTTAATCTTCTTTTAAGGTGAGAAAGCGCGACAGTTTGTTTCTCATAGTATGCATCGCGGTGCTGATCGCCCTTGTTTTTCTTATGCCGGAATACGGGTGGAAGATACAGACCTTTTTGCGCTCGAATTTCGGTTCGGCGACGCCGCAAGAAAACAGCGCTGCGGACCTTATGGCGCAAAACGAGGCGCTCAAGGCGCAGCTCGCGGAATTACAAAGCGTTGCCGCGCAATTGCCCGCCGCGCCCTCCGATTATCTCCGCGCGATAGTGTATTCGCGTTATCCGATGAATTTCAAGAACGAGATCCTGGTGAATGCGGGATCGGGAAGTGGCGTTCAGGCGGGGAAAGCGGTGGTCTTCAAGAGCATCTTCATCGGCACCGTGGAAAAGACCTTTTCGGATTCTGCGCTTGTCCAGACCGTTTTTGACAGCGGGTTCAAGATGCCGGTGCGGGTAGGCCAAAAAGGATATGACGCATTGTTTATGGGCGGTGCTTCTCCGAGGGCCGTATCCATCAAAAAGGATGCGGCGCTTGCGTCGGGTGATATCGTCTATACTGCGGCGAGCGGCTTCCCGTACGGCATGCCCGTCGCGGTCGTCGTGAGCACGAGCACCTCGCCCGACAATCTTTTTGAAGAGGCCACCCTTGGCTTCGCCTACGACGTGAATGCCGTCCAGACCGTTCTTATTGCACGATGATACTTAAATTATCCGCCGGTTTTGTCGTGCTCCTGATCGCCGCCGTGCTCCAATTTTTCTTCGCTTCGGCGGAGATCCTCCTTAATTTTTCTTTTGCGGCGCTTATCACCTTCGCTTTTGTTTTTGGATTTTGGGAGCTCCTCGTGCTCGTCATATTCACCGTTTTCATCGCGAATTGGCAGCCGGGGCCGAGCGTGGAAATCTTCATTCTTGCAGCGTTTCCCCTCACGGTCTATTTCTGTCGCAATCTTCTCCGTTGGAAAACATGGCTGGAAAATTTTTTGGCGATAGCGCTCGGATACCTTCTGCTTTATTGCGGCGCGGCGCCCGCCCGGATCTTGCACGAGTGGCCGTCGCTCTTTGCGAACATCGCGGCAGGAATTCTTTTTAGCGCGCTCGTCTTTTTCCCGCTCTACCGATGGGGGAAGGAATAAGCTATGCTAAGAACCGATGAAGAAGCATGGCGACGACATCGCTTTTGAGGATTCTCTGAACGACGATTGGCATCGTGATCTTGATATTGCGGAGGTTCCTATTGGGAACAGGCCGCTTTTTTATCTCGGCATAGTGATCTTCTGCATCGTGCTTGCGGTCGTCGTGCGGATCGTCTATCTCAACTGGTCGGGCGGTTCCTACTATGCGGCGCGTGCAGAGGATAACGTTGCGCAGTACGAAGAAAGTTCGGCGCCCCGGGGGATGATCTATGACCGCGAAGGAACGGTGCTTGCGGAAAGCAAGACGGCATTCGCGGCGGTACTTGATGCGCGCGAGTTCGTGAATAATGAATCGATTCGTGCCGATACGGTCCGCGTCGCAGAGAATATCCTTGGCATTTCTCCCGCCGATCTTGCCGACCGCATGAACCAGGCAAGTGCCCATGATTTTGCGACGCCCATCGTCCTCGCGGAAAACCTTACCCAAAACGAGCTGGTGAATCTCCAGGCGGCCGACCTCCCGACAATAAAAATAGAAGATGATTTTGTCCGCAACTATCCCCAGGGCGCCGTTTTTTCTTCCGTGGTCGGCTACACGGGACGTGTGAGCCAGAACGACCTCAAGGCGAATCCGGCGCTCGGCGGCAACGATTTTATCGGGAAAACGGGGATAGAAGCGTTTTATGACGGCGAACTTCGCGGGAAGCCGGGGGTCACGGTGCAATATAAGAACGCGCAAGGGCAAGTGCTCCGCGAGGAAAAGCGGTCGATGCCGCAGGCCGGTGATTCGCTCCGCCTTACGATCGACGGCGGACTGCAATCGTATTTTGCTTCACGGCTCGCAAGCGGCCTTCGGTCGCTCGGGAGGACGGTCGGCATCGGCCTCGCGATAGATCCGCGGACCGGAGCGGTGCTCTCGCTCGTGAATCTTCCCGGGTTCGACGACAATCTTTTTTCAAAAACGGGCACAAGCACGGCGGCCGCGCTTTCGCAACTTTTTTCTTCTCCCGACAAGCCGCTCTTCAACCGTGTGGTGAACGGTTTTTACAATCCCGGTTCCACCATTAAGCCGTTGGACGCCGTCGCGGCGCTCAAGGAAAACGTGATCGATCCGAACCGCACTATTTTTTCTCCCGGCTATCTTTTGGTGCCCAATCCGTACAATTCCTCCACGCCAAGCAAATATTTGGATTGGCGCTATCAGGGAAATGTGAACCTTGCGTCGGCACTTGCGCAATCGTCCGACGTTTATTTCTACGTTACCATGGGCGGATCGCCCTTGATGAGTACGCCGCCGTTGAACGATCCAAGCGATTACGGCATCGCGGGCCTGGGCATCAGCCGGTTGTATCAATGGTGGCAAACCTTTGGCTTGGGAAAGCCGACGGGCATAGATATGCCGAGCGAGTCAGAGGGATTTCTTCCGACGCCGGATTGGAAACAAAAACGTTTCGGCACGCCGTGGCTCCTCGGCGATACCTATAACGTTGCGATCGGCCAGGGCGACCTGCTTTTGAGCCCGGTGCAGCTCCTGGATTATATTTCCGCCATCGGGAACGGGGGAAGAATATACCGGCCGTTTCTCAATGCGTCGTCCACGCCGCAGGTCGCGGAAGACCTTACCGCTCTTCTCCCGCAGATCCAAGAGGTACAAAAAGGCATGAGGGCGGGTGTGGCGTCGCCGCAGGGAACGGCCTACACGCTCCACGATCTTCCGATGAACGTCTGCGCGAAGACCGGCAGCGCGCAAGTGCAAAACAATGCGCAGGAAAACGCGCTCTTCGTGGGCTACGCGCCGTGCAACGATCCGCAGATCGTGCTGCTTGTCCTTATTGAAAATTCAAAAGAGGGAAGCTTGAACGCCGTGCCGATAGCAAAGGACGTGCTGAATTGGTATTATTGGAATAGGATCGCGAAGGCGCCGCCCGCGAGCGCCACGACGACCCAAGCCAGCCAATAACTTTCTATGAGCGAACTTCGAGAAGATCCGGTATCCGGCGATTGGATCATTTTGGCGCCCGGGCGCGCGAAGCGGCCCGAGGAGCTTTTGAAGCGCCGGCAACCGCGCACGCAATCGCCCCGCGCGAGCTGCCCCTTTGAAAATCTGCAAAAATCGGGCAACTGGCCGCCTATCGCGCTCTATCCTTCGTCCGATAAGTGGAAAGTTGCCATTATCCAAAATAAATATCCTGCGCTCGCGCATAGCAAAAAGCATGCCGTCGATACTTCGAGTGGGATATACCACGCAAAGGCCGGCGTGGGCAGCCACGAGATCGTGATAACCCGGGACCACCGGAAGAATTTTGCGGAACTCACCCCGCGCGCGGCAAAAGAACTTTTTATGATCATTCAGGCGCGGCACCGGGCGATCGCAAAGGATGGGTGCGGCACCTATATCACCACATTCTTCAATTGGGGGCGCGAGGCGGGGGCATCGCTTGCGCATCCTCATTACCAGATCCTCGCGCTTCCTATCGTTCCGCCTCACGCCGTTCATTCGATCTCCGGCGCCATGCGGTATTTCAAAAAACACCGCCGCTGCGTGCGGTGCGCCGTCATTGCCGCCGAACGCAAGAAAAAAGAAAGGGTGGTTGCGGAGAATAAGAACGCGATCGCAATCGCACCCTACGCTTCAAAGCGCCCCTTTGAGGTGAGCATCTTTCCGAAGGCGCACGCGCCCTATTTCACAAAAACCTCGCGGGAGGTCGTTTCCGACGTTGCCGCACTGCTGCAATCGGTCATGCAGCGGATGAAAAAACATCTTCATGACCCCGACCTTAACTTTTTCATCCACGACGCGCCGGCCGATGGCCGCGCCTATCCGTATCACCATTGGCACGTTGAAGTGATCCCCACGAACGTGATCTCTCCTCCCGGCGGATTCGAGGTTTCCACCATTATCAATATCAACGTGATAGATCCCGCGGCCGCCGCCGCGGTCCTCCGCGGCGGGAAGAGCGCCGGCAAGCGAACCACATGAAATTTGTGAAGAAGATCCTGCGGCACCGGGCAGTCGGCGCAACATCGCTTGCGGCGCTTCTTTTTGTTTTAGGCGGGGCGGTCTGGTCGCGTTCCATCCTGCGCCCCGTTTCGCGGAGCTCGCCGCTCATCGTCCATTTTAACGACCTGCAGGGGATCACGGCCGTCGGCACGCCGGAAATACTTGTTTTCATGGCCATACTCGGGACGGTGGTCGTCATCGTGAATTTCATGATCGCGCTTGAACTTGACGAGCGGGACCGTTTTTTGGGGAAACTTATGGCGGCGGTCACCCTTGTGTTCGCCATCTTGCTTTTTATCGCTTTCGCTGCTATCATTAACGTCAATTAATGTCATGGCAAAGGATTTCGCGATCATAGAGACCGGCGGGAAGCAATACAAGGTTTCTTCCGGCGAACGATTGAAAGTTGAGAAGCTCGCCGCACCGGACGGTGCCGTTGTTTTTGACAAGGTGCTTTTGCGGTCTGTGGCCGACCGCGTGGAGATCGGCGCGCCCTATCTTGCGGGCGCAACGGTGGGAGCGAAGCTTGTGAGTGAAGGCCGCGGCAAAAAAGTGATCGTTTTCAAATACCACTCAAAGACCCGTCAACGCAAGAAGAAAGGGCACCGGCAGGAATATTCGGAGGTGGAGATCGCAAATATCTAGTACGTGCAGTTGACAAATAGCACAGAAATGTGCTATTTTGGTACTTAGTAATCTTCGCTTGAACGACCGAGAAGCGGGAAAGGAGGCTTGTCATGCTCTCGGCGCTTTTGTGGATCGTGCTGGTGGTACTCGTCGTCGTAATGGCGCTCCTGACAGTCTTTGAGGGACTCCTCTATCTCGCCCTGCGTCGTCTTAGTACGGAAGACCGCCGTCAAGAGCGGCAACGGGAGCAGGAACGGGAAAGATGGCAGAAATGGCAGTACTGGCAGGAGCGGCAAGAACGGCGAAGGCGGGAAGGTAGTGCTGTTGCCATTGGCGGGCGGCAGGGACTTGGTCCGCACGATTCGGATCTTGATCCGAAGGTAGCTGCCGAAGCCGAAGGCGACTACTTGAGCGTCACCGCAATGGCCGAACTTGTCATCACGGCATGGAAAAACGGCCTGGACTTGGGCGTCGAGGTGGACGATCTTCTCTATCTCGTAGGGGCATACACCTACGCCCGGAGACGATTTCTCGCGACGCATCCGGGAAGCGTCTTACCCGACCTTGAACAGCAGCTCTTTATGATCGCCGCAGGCACGAAGTGAAAATCGTGTGCCTGCGGCGCTTTGTTTTTACTCCGCGCGCGATGCGGGATTATTGTATGAAAAATATCGGCGCGCGCGCGGGGATCTGGCTGATCTGGTCGGGGAGGAGATAGTGCACGTTCTTCGCCTGCTGTCCCTCCGGCAAAAAGGTGTCGGTAATGAAGATGGTCGTTTCGGCGGGCATAGGAATGCCGCGGGTGAGGACGCCGCCGGCTTCAACGACCACGTATTTCGGCGTGCTCGCGGGGAGCGCGTTGATCTCGTACCCGATCGTAACGTAATCGGCGTTGAAGGCGCCGGACACGTTGGGGTCTTCTGCCCATTTCACAAAATAATCAACATAGGCGAAGGCAGCGGTACTCACCAAAAACAATGCCACGATAATAGCCGTGGCCGTCCGTCCCCAGTACGGTTTTATCAGCCGGTAGAGCCAGATGCCCGCGAGCGCCGACAAAATGATTGCGGGCGGAAGCATCAAGATGGAACGGAGCGCGTGGGGGATGCCCTCGTCGGAAAGCGCGGCGGGAAGCAGGGCGAGAATGAACCAGCAGAAAACGAGCAGAAGTCCGAAAAGCGGCGGGTTTTCCGACAAAACACTTTTTTTTCGCGAATGACTACTCCGCCAATATTTCCGCAGCCACACGCATCCCAAAACGATGCCGATCACAAAGAGGATGCCGACCGGGAAGAACAGTTCCGGCGCGCCGCTATAATTGTGGCGCCAGTTGCCGTCGCCATAAACATTGAACATGAGAAGCGTTTTTGCGAGATTCGCGGCGAAGTGGCCGACGGGATTCCCGGAGTTCGTGACCGCGATCTGCGAAGTCCTCCCGAAGAAATCGGCGGGATGGTTCAGGAAGTACCAGCCGATCGGCGCGGCAACAATGAAGGCAGCGACTATAAAAACGACAGCGCGCTTCCAAAAGCCGGGATGTTTGCGGAAGAACGGGATGAAAAGCAAAAAGAGAAGCGGCGTTATGCGATAAGCGATGTAGGTATAAAAACCGGCTGCGTAAACAATACCGGCGGCGGCAGCGTACCACCACGCGGCTGCGCGTTTTGACGCCGCGCGGAACGCTTTTATCAAAAGATAGAGCGACCACGCAAGAAGCAGCGGCGCAAGGATCGCGCGGAAGCCGATGCGCGAAAAATTGATATGCCAGAACGAGGTGGCGAGCAGGAATGCGGCGAGAAGTCCGGTACCGCTGCCGAAAAGTTCAGCGACAAGGAGGTACAAACCGAGCACCGTGAGCACGCCCGCGACCGCGGCCGGCAGGCGGACCACCCACGGCTCATGCGGCGCGTGGAAGAATTGGAACATCGCCGCGATCATATTCACATATAATCCTTCGCGGCCGTTATCTTCGGTGTAAAAGACCTGATAGTGCCCGGTCGCGGCGACCTCAGCGGCATTATTGCCGTCAATCGCTTCGTCGGGATAGAGGCCCGGCGGCGTGGCAGTGAAATGGTAGAAGCGCAGGAAGATTGCTATAATGAGAATACCGACGAGAAGCAACATCCTTCGCGATTTCGTCATAGTGTTATTCTACCATGCCCGACCAACCAATTTCTTTTGAACATGCATTGCAAACGGACATAGAGCGGCTTGCGGAAGAGATCAAAAGCCAGCGCGAGAAGCCGGATATGAAAAGTGCGACCGAGAAAGAGCTTGTCAAAGAAGCAATCCGCGCATTTCCGCAGCTGGAAAAGAAACCGCCCGCCGCTCCGGTTCCGCCTCCGCCCGCCGCGGGAACGAATCCCCAAAGCCCGCTGCCCGGCTACGCGCAAAACGCGCCCGCCGAGGTGAAGCTGGAAATAGAATATCTTTTGAGCGTCGCTTTACAGGAGGGATTGGGCAAGGCGCTTTCCGAGGCGCAGAAGTCGCCGTATTTCGTCCAAGATGCGCTCCATGACGCGCTCGCAGGGAGATTGTATCCCGAGCTCCAGAAGCGCGGCATTGTGAAGTAGCGTGCCATCATAATGACCGCCGCCGAAGGCAAAACCTGCCAGAATTGCAAGAATCAATTCGCAATTGAACCGGAGGATTTTGATTTTTATAAGCGCGTTGCGGTCCCGCCGCCGACGTGGTGCCCGCAATGCCGCATGCGCCGCCGCATGATGTTCCGCAACGAGCGGACGCTGTATAAAAACACCTGCAAGCTTTGCGGCAGGGATACGATCGCAATGTATCCCGCAGACAGCCCTTATACCGTGTATTGCTTTGAGTGTTGGACCTCCGACAAATGGGACCCGCTACAATACGGCAGGGATTACGATCTTTCGCGTCCCTTTTTTGAGCAATTCTGGAAATTCTTGCAGGCGGTGCCGCGGCCGAGCGTTGAGGGAAGCCAGAACCTGAACTGTCCCTACACCAACTATACGTGGGAGTGCAAAAACGTATACATGTCCTCCTCGATCATGTATTCGGACAATGCGGCATATATCAAGGGCGGCGAAAAATGCATTGATACATTCGACTGCTTCCAGGTGACGGAACTTACGAAATGCTACGAATGCGTGAATTGCGAACGGTTGAACAATTGCAAATTCCTCGTGAATTCGCGGGATTGCATCGATTCGGCGTTCCTTTTTGACTGCGCGAACTGCCAGAACTGCTTTTTGTGCGCGAATCTAAGGAATCAGAGCTTCATGATCGAAAACAAAAAATATTCGGAGGTGGAATATTTCGAGAAGCTCAAAGAATACGACCCGGGAACCTCCCGCGGCATTGAATCCGCAAAGGAAAAATTCGCGGAGGTCTCAAAGAACGCGATCCATAAATTCGCGCGCATAACCAAGGCCGTGAACGCCACGGGGGACAATCTCTATAATGTAAAGGACGTAAAGGCATGCTTTGACCTGCACGACCTTCAAAACGTGCGGTACGCGCTTCGGGGATGGACCGTGAAGGACTCAATGGATATGTACGGCACGGACGACACCCAGTGGGATTACGAGAGCGTCAATAACGGCTTGTACGCTTCCCATCTCATCTTCACCACGAACTGCCACACGCACTGCATGGACATCCAATATTCCGACTATTGCAGGTCGTCGTCCCATCTCTTCGGCTGCATCTCGGTCAAAAACAAACAATATTGCATTTTCAACAAGCAGTATCAGAAAGAGGAATACGAAGCGCTGGTGCAAAAGATAAAAGCACAGATGGATGCGATGCCCTATGCGGACAAGAACGGGCGGGTGTTCAAATACGGCGAATTCTTCCCGCCGGAGATCTCACCCTTTGTTTATAACGAGGTGGTGGCGCAGGAATATTTTCCCGTCACCGAGGCACAGGCAATAAAAGAGGGTTTTGGGTGGAAGAAAACAGAGGAAAAGAACTATCAAATTACTTTGCCTGCGGAGCAGATCCCGGAACGCGTTACGGAGACGGACGATTTGATATTACAAAAAGTCATCGGTTGTCTTCATGGGGGACAATGCGATCATCAGTGCTCCACCGCGTTCCGCCTTATTCCGGCAGAATTGCAATTTTACAAACAAACGAACATTCCGATTCCCCGCCTTTGTCCGAACTGCCGCCACTATAAGCGGCTGGGGAAAAGAAACCCCGTTACCCTGTGGCATCGGCGGTGCATGTGCGCTACGAGGCACGACCATCATCTTATGGGGCAATGCCCCAACGAGTTCGAAACCTCCTACGCCCCCGACCGCCCGGAGATCGTTTATTGCGAGCAGTGCTACCAGGCAGAGGTGGCGTAGGGCGCCCCGGGCGCCGTGGAGGCGCCGGGATTTGCACCCGGTTCTCCGCGTTCCAACGACGGTGTCCTAGCTGGTAATAGACGACGCCCCCGCCATCCACGGCGGGTTTACGGTAGCACAGTAGTGATTAAAACCGCCGAAAATATTTCTAAAGAAAACATAAAACAGCCGCCGAGGCGACCGTTTTATGGGAACGCGGAGATCTAGTTCGTCGCTATTACAACAAACCGTACCGCCGTGAGACCATTGTACCGCACCACGGAGCGCAGTCAAGAAACATTTTAGAATTTTTTAATGTTTGGCGGCGGCTAGGCGGTGACGGGCCCTTAAAACGACGCGATTTGCTAGAATTAAGGCAATGCTTGGGTTCTACATTCTTCTCTCGGTCGTCATAGGTGCCGTGGCGGGCATTGCGGTGTACTTCGGCATTCGCGTCGCGGTGCGGAAGCGGATCGCGTCGTCCTTGAGCACCACGCTCTTTTTGGTGAAGATCCCAAAACCGTCGATGACCGGCCAGGGGACTCCCGCCGGCGCGAGCGAGCACAGCGACCTCAAAACCGAACTTGCGCACTTTGAACAGCTCCTGGGCAGCATGGCCGCCATCCAGAAGCCGTTCACCTTCGAGATCGCGGTGCCGCACGTGGGCGAGGAGATCAGTTTTTACCTTGCCGTGCCGAAGCGCTCGTCCGAGGTGGCGGCAAAACAGATCCAGGGGCTGTGGAGCGGCGCGTCCGTCGAGGCGGCGACGGACGACTTCAATATTTTCAACGTAAACGGCGCTTCAACCGCCGCCTATATGAAACAGAAGGAGCGTTACGGCCTGCCTATCCGCACCTATATCGAGCTTGGCACGGATTCGTTTGAGTCCATCCTCGGCGCGCTCGCGAAAATAGACGAGATCGGCGAGGGAGCGGCGCTGCAGGTCGTGATGCGGCCGGCGCCTTCGGGCGTGAAGGATGAGGTGCGGCACGTAATAGAACGGCTTAAGAAAGGCGAGACCTTCAAAAAAGCGTTCCACGGGGATTTCCACCGGTCGTTTTCCGACGCGGGCGAAGTTTTCAATCCAAAAACAAAAGAAAAGAAAGCGGAAGAAAAGCAGGAACACGTGGTGGACGAGGAAGCGGTGAAAGCACTGCAATCAAAGATCACGAAGCCGCTCTTTTTTGTGAACGTGCGGATAGTGGCGTCGGCCGGGTCGCCGTTCCAGGCGAACGACATCCTGGACGGCATCGCGGCCGGCTTCAGTCAGTTCGCAAGCCCCATGCGGAACGAGCTCCGGGTCGTCACGCCGCGGAATCCCAGCAAGCTCATCCGCCAATTCATCGCCCGCGAGTTTGACGCCGGCCAGGCCATGACCCTCTCAACCGAAGAGATCGCAAGCTTCTACCATTTCCCGATCGCTTCCACCGAGACGCCGCGCGTGAAGTGGCTGAAGTCAAAAGAAGCCCCGCCGCCGGAAGACCTCCCGCAGAAGGGGACGCTCCTCGGCGACGCCGTCTTCCGCGGGCAGATGAAGCCGGTCTATCTCACGGATGATGACCGCCGCCGGCATCTCTACGTGATCGGGCAGACGGGCACGGGGAAATCCACATTCCTCGGCAACATGGTGATAGAAGACATCCGGGCGGGCAAGGGCGTGGCGATCATTGACCCACACGGCGACCTTGTGGAGAACGCCCTGGGCTTCGTGCCGAAGGAGCGCCTGGACGACGTGATCTATTTCGATCCGGGCGACCTCGCGCGGCCGCTCGGCCTGAACATGCTTGATTACAATATAAACCGGCCGGAGGAAAAGACGTTCATCGTGAACGAGATGCAAAGCATCTTCAACAAGCTCTTCCCGCCGGAAACGATGGGGCCGATGTTTGAGCAGTACATGCGGAATGCGCTCCTTTTGATGATGGAGGACATGCCGAACGAACCAACGACCCTGATCGAAGTGCCGCGCATTTTCACGGATTCCGCGTACCGCGCGCGCAAACTGGAGCGCATCCACAATCCGGTCGTTGTTGATTTCTGGCAGAAGGAAGCGGTGAAGGCGGGCGGCGAGGCGTCGCTTGCGAACATGACGCCCTATATCACCTCCAAGTTCAACAACTTCATTTCCAACGACTATATGCGGCCGATCATCGGCCAGCCGAAGTCGGCGTTCAATTTCCGCGAGGTGATGGATTCGGGGAAAATTTTATTGATCAATCTTTCCAAGGGGAAAATAGGGGATATCAACGCGGGGCTCCTTGGGATGGTCTTTACGGGGAAGATCCTCATGGCCGCGCTCTCGCGCATTGACGTGGCGGATGCGGCGCAGCGGCGGGACTTCAATCTTTACATAGACGAGTTCCAGAACTTTACGACGGATTCTATCGCGACGATTTTGTCCGAGGCGCGGAAGTACCGCCTGAACCTGACGATGGCGCACCAGTTCATCGGCCAGCTGACAGACAAGATCAAAGATGCGGTCTTTGGGAACGTGGGATCTATGCTTGTGTTCCGGGTTGGCGTGCAGGATGCGGAGTTTCTTGTGAAGCAATTTGAGCCGGTGTTCAACCAGAATGATTTGCTTAATATTGATAATCTGAATGCGTATGCGAAGATTCTTATTAATGGGCAGACGTCGAGGCCGTTCAATATGAAGGTGGGGACGATGTCGTGGGGAGGGGGGAATAAAGAACTTGCTGGGAAGCTTAAGGAATATTCAAGGATGAAATACGGAGCTGATCGGCAGGCTATAGAAGACGAAATTTATCGGCGGCTTCGGGAATAGGCCTCTGCCTGCGGCCTTGCCTTTGCGGGTACGGGCGTTCTCGCGCTCCAGCGGCGCGAGCCACCCTGCTCTCTCGCCCCGATTGCCGAAATGCACCCAATGGCATTTCGGACCAAGCCAATCGGGGCTCCGAGAGCCCCCGCCAAGGCAAGGGCGCAGGCGGAGTTCCATCCATTGAAAAGAATGGCAAAAAATCGTAAAATTTGAGAAAGTTCTAAGAAGAAAATGGCCAAGAGAAAACTTATAAAGAAGTCAAGGAAGACTTTAGGAAAATTTAATGCCCGGGAGCGTAAGATAATGGAAAATCTTATGCCAGCATATTACAAACAAGGTAGCTTTGCCTTGTATCACGGAAACTCTTTGGATGTTTTGGCCGAATTCCCCGAGAACTCGGTGGATATGATATTTGCCGATCCTCCATACAATCTTTCCAATGGTGGATTTTCAGTACATGCAGGGAAAATGGTAAGTGTAAATAAGGGAGATTGGGATAAAAGTAGAGGATTTAAAGGCGATTACGATTTCCATTACAAATGGCTGGAAGCAGTAAGGCGCATACTGAAGCCAGGTGGTTCATTGTGGGTGAGTGGGACTTATCATTCAATATATCAGTGCGGACACGCAATTCAGGCTTTGGGTTACCATATTCTAAACGATATTGCATGGTTCAAACCAAATGCATCGCCAAATTTAAGTTGCCGATTCTTTACAGCAAGCCATGAAACATTAATATGGGCCCGTAAAGATACGAAAGGGAAGCACGTTTTTAATTATGCGGCGATGAAAAATGGTATCTGGAACAGCGATTTTCTAAAAAAACCGAATGTGCAAATGCGATCAGTGTGGGCTATTGGAACACCAAAATCAGAGGAAAAGAAGTTTGGCAAACACCCAACTCAAAAACCACACGAGCTATTAAAGCGTATCGTTCTTGCAAGCACCAACAAGGGAGACTTGATAGTGGATCCCTTTACGGGGAGTTCAACAACGGGCGTTGCGGCTAATCTTTATGGCAGAAAATTTATCGGCATCGATACGGAAAAAAAATTCCTCGACCTCTCCATCAAACGGTTTGAAGATATGATCAGGAATCAATTGGTATAGTCTACCTTTTTGTATAGCCTGGTAGGGCGGCCTGAAGAACTTCCGTGTAGTGAAGCTTATTATCAATATAGTCGCGAAGTGCTGTGAGGAGATCGTGAAACATATAGGCACCCGCGCGGAGCTTTTCGTTTTTCGAGAATAATTCGATAACCGTTGCAACGTAATCAAGCGAGAGGGTATAAGGTTGATCTATGTGGGCATATTTTGATGTAATTTCTTCCACGGTTTCGAGTTGATAATTATTCCGTTCTTCAACTGAGAAAAATGGTTTGCTGCGATCGTAAAATTTGATGTAATATTCAATAATTTCCCGTACTTCGGCGCGGTATTGCGGAATTTTTAGAAGAAGATCAACTACCCAAAACGTATGTGTCGGCGGTCTGAGTCGTTTGTCTCCGCCAGGGATTAAGATTTTAATGACGAAGTCCAATTCAGGGTTTGCTCCGCGACTTCCTTGGAAAAGACCAATTAGTGTTCCATCCCGCGTTGTGTAGGTCTTAAAAGCAGAGACGTTTGGACGAATTTGTTTCAAATTCGTCCCGTCATAATATTTGGGGTTGTAAACCAATGGCGCTGGCATGTTGCTAAGTTTGAGGCTTTGGGAGACCTAAAAAATCAAGGGGAAGACTTTGAAAATAATAATGGCAACCAACTGCTTTTATGAAGTCCAGTGTGTCTTTATATTCTGGCTTTTGGAACCAATCACTTAAAATATAAATAAACTCAGTCTCGATCCCGAGCGGCTTAAACAATTTTTGATATTGCCTCTTTTTAAAATCGCATGTTTGTAGCTTCTCGTCTACGGATCCAGCGACCGCCTGGAATTTTATTTCTATAATAAAAACTTTTTTCTGGCTTGGAACATAGAGCGCTTCGTCTGGGAGTAGCTTCTTTGAAAGTACGGTTTTATAATCTACCTCGCGCTCTTCAAGAAATCGATAAAGCTTGTTCTTGCCGATACTTTGTGCTACTACCTTTCCGGTATGCAGAATCAAGTCGCCATCTACGGAGTATCCTGGCGTTTTGGCAAAGACCAACAGTAAATTAACCCGACCCTCAAAATCAAGCCCGACTCGCGTCCTTGCGCCACCAATCCCGTGCTTTATCATGGGCGTTTAACCAAATTTTAATCATTTTTTAATGAATTGTACAAGTTCCACGTTCCAGTGTGCTCGTCATTATCAACATGGTATAATAAACACATGAAAAGGGTGGTGGTTTTTGGAGCGCTGCTTCTCGTGGGAATCGGTTTGATCGCTGTGGCGATGCATCCTGCCTATGCTTACGTAAGTGTTCGCGGCTATTATCGGAGCAATGGGACATACGTCCAACCCTATGTGCGCTCCAGTCCGAACAGCTTGAAATATGACAACTACAATTATTCTGGAGGAAGCTTATACAACAATTCCTATTACGCACCGACAAAGAATTACAGTCCGAGCTGGTATACACCTTCATATGTAACTGATCCATATTATTATCAGGGGAAAAGCATCTATAACTCACGTCGTTTTTAATCAAAATTTAATGATTAGTATGTTATATTTGGATTTGACGTATGATTTATAAAATGTTAAAATCCGTCATCAGCAACTTTGTCGGAGTTGTTTGTGTATAATAAAGACAACCCTTATGGGGAAGAAAATAACTAAGAAAAGAGTTCACCAAAACGAGTCACTAATAGGAGAGTTGATTGAATTGCGGACCGAAGTCTGCAAGTTGCCAAGATTGTCGCCGATCGAAAAAGAACTTCATGAGGCAGAGGTCCGTTTTGAAGCAACCTATCATTCCAATAAACTAGAGGGGAATAAGCTTTCTGAGGATGAAGCGAGAAGCGCGATAATGATATAAGTTTTTATGGCGTTTCCGCAGAATAAAAAAGATTTGGATATCTTAGAAGAAAGAGGCTATTGGAAGGCCTCTTCTTTTTTAAGTAATACAGTGCACAAGCTGATTCGTAAAAATTTGCCGTTTGAACTTGGATATGTTAAGCAGGCCCACAAGATTACTTTCGATGCCGCTAATCAATCAGGCATAGCTGGCAAATATCGTCGTGACAATCCGGAGCTGAAGAGAATTGATGGATCATTGCTTGTTATTACGCATTGGCACAATGTTCCGAACGAAATGGCAAAATTGGATACAGAAGTACGTTTAGCCACGAGGGGATTGAGGAAGGTGAGGACGAAGGGACAGTATAGAAACATTATTGAAAAGGCTGCGCGTCTTTCTCATCGATTAGCATGTATTCATCCTTTTGAAAACGGAAACGGACGCGCTTCACGCTTGCTCCTAAATGCTATTCTTATGCGAGCCGGATTGCACGAAGTAGCTATTAAGGTAGATAAAGATAGATACCTACGAAGTATGCGGCAGGCAGACGACGGAGACTTCTCGATGCTCAAAAAAATAATATTAGAAAGTTTGGTTGAGAATGAAAAAAAATTGTACAAGTTAGTCAAAAGGAAGCAAGCGGAACAAGGCAAGCATAAAAAGTGCCGTTCTTAGCGGTTTCAATATGAACTGTCGTGATCCGGTGGGGCCAGATTCCCTACCTTACTGACTGATGGTGGTGGCGGGTGGCCCACGCTTGTTTGTGCTATACTGAACCTACAACTGAATGGGTTATCCAGAGTGCGGGGAGGGAACTGGCCCTACGATCCGCCGGCAACTTGCGAGGGCAAAGTGCTAATTCCAGCCCGAAAGGGGAAGATAAAGGTCGTAGCGCTTTTTCTTTCGGGAATGGCGTTTTTTATTTGGTAATAAACAAAATAAAATTAAAATTATGAACACAAAAATACGAACGGCGGAATTTGTTTCGCCAAGGCATCCGGACAAAATGTGCGACCTTATCGCGGACACGCTTCTTGATGCGTTCCTTGCGGGGGATAAAAAGAGCCGCGTCGCGGCGGAGGTGATGGGCGGCCACGGGCACATCACTGTTTCGGGGGAGATCACGAGCCGGACGGACGTGGATATGGAAAAGATCGTGAAGGGCGTGGTGGGCGAGGAGTACAACGTTCACGTTTACCTTACGAAGCAGAGCCCGGAGATCGCGCAGGGCGTGGACACGGGCGGCGCGGGCGACCAGGGGATCATGATGGGGTATGCTACGCGGGAAGCCGAGAATTTTATGCCCCTGGAATACGAGCTTGCGCGGGATCTCTGCCGGAAGATATATGCAAAATATCCGCATGACGGGAAAACGCAGGTGACGGTGGAGGGCACGAAGGTACGCACGGTCGTCGCGAGCTTTCAGGGTACAAAGACCCCGGAACTTATGGCGCTCGTGCGGGGGCTTATAAAAGCCGACGAGTATCTTGTGAATCCTGCGGGTGAGTGGATGATGGGCGGCTTTGACGCCGATTCGGGAATTTCCGGCCGGAAGATCGTCATTGATAACTACGGCCCGGAGGTGGGCGTGGGCGGGGGATCCTTCTCCGGCAAGGATTACACAAAGGTGGACCGGAGCGGCGCCTACATGGCGCGCCGCATCGCGGTGGACTATTTGAAACAGCACGCGGACGTGGAAACGGTGCGCGTGAAGCTCGCGTACGCGATAGGGAAGGCGGAGCCCGTGATGGCGGTTTTGGACGCGGACGGCGTGGAGGTTGCCATTCAGGGATATGACCTCTCGCCTGCGGGGATCTTCAAGTTTCTGGAGTTGGACAAGGTCCGGTGGGCGGAGACGTCGAGCTGGGGGCACTTCGGACGTGAGTTCAGTTGGGGATAGGGAAGAGATGCGTTAGAATAGTTGTATGAAGCTGAACTACTTCGTGATTCCGCTCGTCGCGTTCCTCACGGCGTTCATCGGCGGCTTGATCACAAGCGGGGGGATGGCGTGGTACAAGACAATAAGACTTCCCTCGTGGACGCCGCCCGGCGGCGTGATCGGCGCCGTCTGGACCGTGCTTTTTGTTTTGAGCGCCATCTCTGCGCTCATGGTTTGGAACGGAGCGCCGCATGATGCGCGCTTTTGGCTCATCATCGCCCTTTTCGTCTTGAACGCGTGCGCGAACGTTTTCTGGTCATATCTTTTCTTTGGTGCGCATTTTATGTACGCGGCATTCTGGGAAGCAATTTTTCTTGACCTCACCGTGCTCGGCCTTATTGCGCTCATCTGGCCTTTGTCGCTCACGGCGGCGCTTCTTCTCGTGCCATACGCCGTATGGGTGGCGTTCGCATCGTATCTTACGTACAGCGTTTGGCTACTGAATCATTAGGGGATGAGGATTTTCGTAAGGGCAAAACCGGGCGCAAAAAGGGAAAGCATTCAGAAACTGCAGGAACCGGACGGTCTTTTTCCTAAAGCCGGGGCCGGAGCCACCATGCCGCAGTTCGTGGTGGCGGTCAAAGAACGGCCCACGGACGGGAAAGCGAACCGCGCTATTGAAAAAGCCATTGCGGGATATTTTAAGGTGCCGCTCGCGCGGGTGCGGATCGTTTCCGGCCACGCTTCACGCGAGAAGGTGATTTGGGTTAAAATCTAAATAATGGTCCGTTTTTTGAGCAAGGCAAAATCAACGTCGCTGCGCGGAACGGCGCTTTTGCGGCTTGATTTCAATACGAAAGACGACTGGCGGATGCGCGCGGTGCTTCCGACCATTACGCTTTTGTTGAAGAACTCTAGTAAGGTCGTGATCGTGAGCCACCGGGGCCGGCCGGCGGGATTTGACAAGAAATTGAGCTTGCGGAAAGATGCGGCGGACCTTTCGAGGCTCATTAGAAAGAAGGTGGTCTTCGTGCCGCATTTTCGTTTCGGGGAGATAAAAAGCATGGTGGCCGCCGCACCGCGCGGCGCGGTCTTCCTTTTGGAAAATCTGCGATTTTTGAAAGGCGAAGAAAAGAACGGTCCGGCGCTCGCGCGTTCGCTTGCGTCGCTCGCCGATTTTTACGTGAACGATGCCTTCGCGGTCTCACACCGGGCGAACGCATCAGTCGCCGCGGTCACGAAATTCCTGCCAGGCTACGCCGGGCTGGAATTGGAACGGGAGATCGCGTCGCTCTCGCGCGTCATGCAGCACCCGAAACACCCGCTCGTCGTCGTTCTCGGCGGGGCGAAGGCGGGAGACAAATTGGGCGTCATCAAATATTTCAAAAAGAAGACCGATTGGTTCCTGCTCGGCGGCGGTCCTGCGAACACGATTCTCTTCCTGAAAGGCGCCGACGTCAAAAAATCCGTGCGCGACCGCGATCCGCGCGATCTTAAGGCGCTCAAAAGCGTCGCGGGCTACAAAAATCTCGTGTTGCCGGATGATATTGTCTGGTGCGACAGCATGATCTGGGACATTGGCCCGAAGGCGATCAGGGTTTTCAAGAAAAAGATCGGGGAAGCGAGGACCATTTTATGGAGCGGGCCGCTCGGCCTTATTGAGAAGAAAAAATATGCGCGCGGGAGCATTGCGGTCGCGCGCGCCGTCACACGGAACCGCCGGGCGTTCTCTGTGGCAGGCGGCGGCGAGACCGTGATGTTTCTCAAGAAATACAAGCTTGATAAAAAATTCAGCTTCATTTCCACCGGCGGGGGAGCGATGGTGGACTTTTTGGCGGGAAAGAAATTGCCGGGGATAGCGGCGCTCGAAAAAGCATGAAGTACGATATTTATTTTCATAACGATTTCGACGGGCGGGCATCGGCGGCGGTGATGCTCGCTTTTTTGCGCAGCCGCGGGGACGATATCGCGCACTACGTTCCCGTGACCTACGGTTACGAAAAACCGTGGCTCAAGGAAGACCTGGCAAAGAAGAAAAATCCGGCCATCGTCGTTGATTTTCTCTACCATCCGAAGGCCGCCTGGTGGTTTGACCATCACCGCACGACCTTCCGGGAGGAAAAATGGAAACGCGCATTCAAGCCGGACCGGTTCCATCGTTACGATTATTCTTACAGGTCCGCCTGCCACCTGGTCTATGATTCGCTCAAAAAAGATTTTGGATGGAAGCCGCCGCGGCATTTCAAAGAGCTCGTGCGCTGGCTGGATGTTGTGGATAGCGCCCGCTACCGTTCGGCGCGGGAAACGATCGAGATGAAGCATCCTGCGCTTGAGATAAATGCGTTCATTGAAACACTGGAGCGTACCACGAACGAGGAGAATCGCTTTCTTATCGGATTGCTTGCGAAATATCCGCTTGCCCGCGTCGTCGCGGCGCCCCGCGTTGCCCGCGCGGTCCGTGCGTTGCACAAGAAAGTCGCCCGGAGCATGGCGTTTCTCAAAAAGAACCTTTTGGTTTTCAAACGGACGACCTTCGTTGACGTGACAAAAGACCCGCTGGATGGATTGTTGCGTTATGCACCGTACTATCTCTATCCAAAGAGCATCTACAACATACGGTTGAGGCCAAAAGGAAAAGGGGTGTGGTACCTCGGTGTCGGCGCGAGCCCGTGGCGGCGCTCGGCGAATAAATTGGAATTAGGGAAGCTTATGCGCCGTCGTTATGGCGGCGGGGGACACAAAGCCATTGGTGCGACTGAATTTTTGACGAGGGCGGACGCAATGAAAGCGTTTAAAAAAATAAACGAGCTTCTCAATCGTTAAATGGCGACGAAGAAAAAATATTACGCGTATTTCGTGCCGGGCGAGAATCGCGCGGGGATCACCGACGACTGGGGCGAATGCGAAAAGATCGTTTCGGGGAAGGTGGGTGCGCGGTACAAAGCGTTTGAAACAAGGGAAGACGCGGAGCGGTGGCTCGCGCGCGGCGCGGTCTATGAGGCAAAAGCGCCGCCGCCGCGATTGGCGCGCGGGATCTATTTTGACGCGGGGACGGGCAGGGGTCTTGGCGTGGAGATCAGCGTGACCGACGAGAAAGGGAAAAATCTGCTCCATAGGGCGCTTTCGACGCGCGAGCTGAATCGTTTCGGAAAGCATCTTTTGAAAAACGCCGCGGCGACCAACAACTACGGCGAGCTGCTTGCTTTGAAATATGCTCTGAAGATCGCGCGAAAAGAAAAAGTAAAAAAGATCTTCGGCGACAGCCGGCTTGTGATAGATTATTGGTCGCAGTGGCACGTGAAACGGAAAGAACTGCCGCGCGCGACCGTGGCGCTCGCGGACGAAGTGGCGGAATTGCGGGAAGCGTTTGAGAAAAAAGGCGGCACCGTGGCGCGCATTGCGGGCGCGCACAATCCGGCGGACCTTGGGTTCCATCGGTGAGCAGGGGAAGCCAAAAGGTATAATTCAATAAATGGATGCCGAAAGCCGCAACTGCGCAAAATGTAAAAGCCAGTTTGTTGTTGAGCCGGAGGATTTTGATTTTTACGCGAAGATAAGCGTTCCGCCGCCCACGTGGTGCCCGGAGTGCCGCAATCAAAGGAGGATGGCGTGGCGCGAGGAACGCGTGCTCTACCGCGGGACCTGCGCGTTGTGCGGAAAAGCGGTGGTTACCATGCACGCGCCCGGCGGTCCCTTCACGATCTATTGCCGGGAGTGTTACAAATCCGACAAGTGGGACTCGACGAGCTACGGGCGCGACTACGATTTCAAGAAACCGTTCTTTACGCAATACCGCGAACTTATGGAAGCCGTCCCGCGGCCGGCGCTCACGGGCAATAATTTGGTCAATAGCGATTTCACGCACGGATGCGAAAGCGTAAAAAATTGTTACTACCTTTTCTGGAGCTATTTTTCGGAAAACGCGGGGAACTGCTACGGACTGCTTCTTTCCAAAAACGCCTACGATTGCTACGTGGTGGACAATTCCGACCATGTGTACGAGTCGTTGCATTCCAACCGTATGTACAAGATCAGGTTCGGCTATTTTTCCGACGAGTGCCTCGATTCATCGTTCCTTTACAATTGCCTCGGGTGCTCTGATTGTTTTGGGTGCATCAACCTAAGGAAACAAAAATACTGCCTTTTCAACGAAAAATTGTCCAAAGAAGAATACTCCGCGAGGATCAAGGAGTGGGACTTGGGAAGTTATAAAAAACTGCAGGAGGCGAAGGAGAAATTCCGGGCTTTGTATATGTCCGTCCCGCACCGCTTCGCCCATGTCGTAAGCAGCCAAAACGTCACGGGGGATATCATACGGGACACGAAAGATTGCAAAATATGTTTTTGCGCATTGGATGGCGTGCAAAACTGCAAGTATCTGTACGCCGGCGGCCTCAATCTCAAAGACAGCATGGATGTAAGCGCCGGCGGCGATACGGCGGAGTTGCTTTATGAAGTGCACGGGGTGACCGGGCATGCATCGCGGTGTTTTTTCTCGGTGGGAGGAGGGAACAGCAGGGATACCTGGTATTCCGATTGGGCGGATAATTCATCGGATGTATTCGGCTGCGTTTCTTTAAGGAACAAGCAGTATTGCATCTTGAACAAACAATATTCCCGCGAGGAGTATGAAAAACTTGTCCCAAAGATCAAACAGCACATGGACGCCATGCCGTTCGTGGACAAGAAGGGGCGCGCGTACAAATTCGGGGAATTTTTCCCGACGGAACTTTCCGCGTATGCCTATAACGAAACATTCGCCTTTACCTGGTATCCAAAGGTGTTAACGAAGGACGAGGTGCTTGCCGAAGGTTGGCGGTGGCAGGACCCGTCGACACGCTCTTACGAGGTCACCATGAAGGCGGAAGGTCTTCCCGACCATATTCGTGACGCAAGCGATTCAATTTCAAAAGAGACCATCGGCTGCCTGCACGCCGGAGCGTGCAATGAACTATGCACGACCGCGTTCCGCATTTCGCCCGAGGAGCTCGCTTTCTATCGAAAGATGAATGTTGCCCTGCCGCGGTTGTGCCCAAATTGCCGGCACGTGCAACGATTGAAATGGCGGAATATTTTCCATTTGTGGCATCGGCGTTGCATGTGCATCCATGCAGGTCATTCCCATGCCGGGCAACCGTGCCCAAATACTTTTGAGACCACTTTCTCGCCGGAAAAACCGGAGGTTGTTTATTGCGACCAGTGTTACAAAGCCGAATTCCTATGAACTTCTGGAAGCTTAAAAGATACAAATACATGCTCAAGACGCTGTGGCAGAGCTTTTGGTTTAAAGTAAAAATATTTGTGCGGAAATTTCACCATACGACGATTTGACTTAATCATCGCTTTTCTCTATAACGTAGTCAGCAATCCAGAGGGAAAATAAGCCCTAATATCAACCAGACAGGCAGGGAGGAGAAACGTCCTATGCTGCTTCTACAAGAAGCCCAGGTCCATACGGGGATGATCGTCGCCTTGGCTCTCGCCGGCAATACCGAGCCCGAGGTCGACGAACATGGTCCGTTACTACTCATAGCGCTCATGGGCGGCGTCGCCCCAATGCGCAAACGATTGTACGCCCTCAAGGGTCGTCCGCCTCTGTTTCAGAAAACGCCTGAGGGCTGGGTGGCGCAGCCCCTCACCGACGAACCGCTCCACCCCGATGTCACGGACGGCATGGAAGGCTTCGCCGAGCAGGTCCGCTTCATGCCGATCTACACCTTTACGCCGACCAACGCGCCGCACAACATGGAGTTCGTGGTCTACGTGAACGGTGAGCGGCTGAAGTACCCGAGTGGCCAGCGCTATGTCTACGTCCGCACCACCGTGGACGGCAAGATCTTGTCGCACAACGGCTATGAGTACGATTTCTGGGAACAGGAATATGCGTTGCCGGAAAACGCCGTGCTTGTCCCCATCGGCAGGATTGAGATCACCGAAACCCCGCACGACCCGGCCATCATCTATCACGGGCCCGTGGTCGAGTGGGTGGGCGTCATGGCTCTGCTTTCCGAGCTCGCTGTGCGCGTCGGCCTGCGGATAACGGATGTGCATCACGACCACCACGTCGGCGACTTCCTGCACATCGGCCTCACGGGCGGAACCGAAGAAGACCGCCGCGAGTTTGCGGAACACGTCGTGAAGGACATCAGCCTGGCGAAGGGGTCGTTCGCCACCCACTGCCCGCACTGTTGGAAGACTATCGCGCGCGAACACAGTCTGTAGCTGTTCGCGCAAAATCCCGGCGACGAGCCGGTGGAGAAGTGGCAGCACTTCTCCCTCTACCTGAATTCAGAAATTTGCTCCGGATTCAGGTAGGGTAAAAGTTTCATTTTTCCATAATATGTGGTATAATGCTCAAGCTGGCAATCCAGACGGTCGCTCGGTCGCGTTGCGCAAGCAATGCCGGCCGGGAGGAAAGTCCGGACACCCACTCGTTTGCCTTCGGGCAAGCGGTTAAACAAGTAGCGGCTAACAGCCGCACGGCGCAAGCCGAGAGGTGCGATCAGTGACGCCCGCGTTTGAAAAGGCGCGGGGAGCCCGATCCCAAGCTAGACGGCTCAACTCCGTGATAGGGATAAAAAAACGGAGGTGAAACGGCAAAATCCTTACTGGGTGCAAGGCCGTGCCCCGGCGCAAGCCGGGGAGTGCCGCGCGAGCCCGCGAGCAATCAAGGGCCCAGATAAATGACCGTCCCTCGTCGCGTTCCGCAAGGAGCGCGGCGGGCGACAGAATCCGGCTTACGGATTGCCAACTGAAGACCCCGCGCAAGCGGGGTCTTCTATTTGTTAGAATAAAACCAATGGACGATCTTTCTCAAACCAAGAAGGGGCTCACGCAGGCGGAGGCGGCGCGGCGCCTGAAGATCTACGGTCCGAACGAGCTCGCGGCGAAGAAAAAACTGCGGCCTCTTTTGATTTTCTTTTCAAAGTTCAAAAATCCTCTCCTTGTTTTATTGATCGTCGCCGCGCTCGTCTCGGGCGCGCTCGGTTCCCGTTTTGAGGCGGGCGTGATCCTTGTGATCGTGCTTGCGAGCGCGCTTATTGATTTCGTGAATACCTATAAATCCGCGAAGGCGGCGGAAGAATTGCAGGAAAAAGTGAATATCACGGCGGCGGTGTTCCGCAACGGGGAATTGAAAGAGCGGAATATCCGCGAGGTGGTGCCGGGCGACGTATTCGCGCTTGAGGCGGGCGACCTCGTCCCGGCGGACGGAACTCTGCTTGAGGCCAAAGATTTTTTCGTGAACGAAAGCGTGCTTACGGGGGAATCGCTGCCGGTGGAAAAAGAACTTGTGACGCCGCCGAAGGCAACAATGCTCTTCTTGGGCACGAGCGTGGTATCGGGCAAAGGCCTTGCGGTTGCGACGGCCACAGGGTCCAAAACGAAGATGGGGAGCATCGCGGACAAGCTGAAGCAGCCCGAGGTCCCGACGGAATTTGAAAAAAACCTGAAGGATTTCAGTTTGTTCATTTTCCGCACCACCCTTTTCCTCGTGCTTGCCGTGATCCTTTTGAACATCTTCGTGATCAAACAGGACATGCTCCAGATTTTCCTTTTCGCGGTCGCGATCGCCGTAGGGCTGACGCCGGAACTGCTGCCCTTGATCGTCACGAGCAATCTTGCGAAAGGCGCGATCAGGATGTCCGAGAACGGCGTCATCGTGAAAAAACTTGCCGCACTGCATAATTTCGGGAGCATTGATGTCTTGTGCACCGACAAGACCGGCACGCTTACGGAAGACCGCATCACGCTTATCAAGTGCGTGGACGGCTCCGGGCGCGAAAGCGAGGAAGTGTTCTTCTGGGGCTATTTGAGCAGCAGGCATCTTACCGGCGTCCGCGGCGTGCTGGACCATGCAATTGAAGCGTACAAGCGTGCGGACGTAAGCGGCTGGGAAAAAGTTGACGAAGTGCCTTTTGATGCCCTGCGGCGGCTGGAATCGGTGGTGATGAAGAAGGGCGAAGAGGTGGTGCTCATTGCGAAAGGCGCGCCGGAAAACATCATAAAAAATTCCGAAGGGCTCACCGGGGCGGCCAAGGAAAAGATCATGAAAGAATATGAGACGCTTTCAAGCGACGGTTTCCGCGTGTTGGGACTTGGCACCAAGAAAGTTCCTTTGAAAAAAATCTCTTACAGCAAGGCGGACGAACAGCAGCTCTCCTTTGTGGGTTTTTTGGCGTTCCTTGATCCGCCGAAGCGGACCGTGAAAGATACCTTGAAAAAAATGGCCGAGCATAATGTGGCGATCAAAGTTATCACTGGAGATAATTTCCTTGTGACAAAAAAGATCGCCGAGGAGATCGGGCTTCCGATCACAGGCGCGCTCACGGGAGACGAACTTCTCGCGATGGATGAACATGGGCTCCGGGCGAAGGTGGAGTCGGCGAACGTTTTCACGCGCGTTACGCCGGAGCAGAAAGAGTCCATCATCCGGGCGCTCCGCGCAAACGGGCACGTGGTGGCCTACATGGGCGACGGCGTGAACGACGTGCTTTCCCTCAGGGAGGCGGATGTGGGTATCTCGGTCCAGAACGCGGTGGACATCGCAAAAGGAACGGCGGACATCATTTTGATGAAAAAAGGACTTCACGAAATAATTGAGGGCGTAGTGGAAGGGCGGCGCACCTTCGCGAACACATTCAAATATTTGATGATGGCGCTCTCGTCCAACTTCGGCAACATGTTCAGCATGCCCGTCGCGTCCATCTTCCTGCCGTTCCTGCCGATGACGGCGCCCCAGATCCTTTTGAACAACCTTCTCTACGATTCCTCGCAGCTTGCGATCCCGTTCGATAATGTGGAAAAAGAATTCCTTGTACGTCCGAAAAAGTTCGATATCCGCTTCATGAAACGCTTTATGATGATCTTCGGGCCGTTAAGCTCGTGCTTTGACTTCATCACCTTCGGCACGTTGTTTCTCGCGTTTCACATGGCGGGAGGGGCGTTCCAGACGGGATGGTTCCTGGAATCCATCGCCACGCAAACGTTCGTCGTGGGCATCATCCGCAATCGCGGCAGTTTTTGGAAGACAAAGCCGAGCTGGGAACTCGCTTTGAGCACTGTCCTCGCGGTCGCCGCGGCATGGATCATTCCGTATTCCTTGCTCGGCGCTCCGCTCGGCTTTGTAAAATTCGGCTGGTTGCCGCTCGTCGTCATCGCATGCATCGTTGCGGTATATCTTGCAGCCGTGGAATTTGCAAAAAAATATTTCTACCGGGCATACGGGGGACTGATTGAGAAATAAGGGCATTTATGTTCCAATGAATACAAAGGTCGCAACAAACTATTTACCATGAAGAAACTTATTGTATTGTCGGCGGTTGCGATGTTCGTTGTGATGGCATTCGCCTTCAATTGGGCGAAGGCGGTTCCCGTTGGCTCTCCGCGGTGCGCCGCTGGAACGTCATATGTTCAACTGTATGTCAGTAGCACCCTTTCCGGCGTGTGGTGCGCCACGCCTTTCCAGATAGCAACAGCAAAAGCCAACCTCTAGAATTCAAGATAAAATGTTGATTGGAGGAATATCGCCCGCGCGCATCGCGGAAAAATTCGGGTCGCCTTTGTATGTGTATGACGGCGACGCTATTCGAAAAAAGTGCAAAGAGTTAAAGAAAAGCTTTCCGGGGATGAATCTGTATTATGCCTGCAAAGCGAACACGAACCCCGAGGTCATAAAAATAATTTTTAGCGAAGGTTTTGGGATTGAAACCGTAAGCCCGGGAGAGATCAGGGTTGCAAGGAAAGCGGGCGTACCGGCTTCAAAAATAACCTTTACGTGCGGGAGCATTGATGAGGGCGAGCTTGTGGCGGTCGCAAAGCAAAATATCCGCATTTACCTTGACTCTTTGCATCAGGTGGAGATTTTCGGAAAACATTTTCCCGGAAAAGAAATCTCGGTGCGGCTGAATCAGGGGATCGGGGCCGGTCACCACGCGCACGTCGTGACCGGTGGGCCTGATAGTAAGTTCGGCATCGATAGAGCCCACATTGTGCAGCTCAAGAAACTGGCTAAGAAATATCGATTGCGCATAACGGGGCTTCATCAGCACATCGGATCAAATATTCTGGATATACCCATCTTTTTAAAGGCCATGAGTGCTTTGTTTGATACGGCCTTTCAGTTTCCCGGTCTTGCCCATCTTGATTTTGGCGGGGGACTCGGGGTTCCTTATAAGCCCGGTGAGCATGCATTGAATATGAAAATGCTCGGGCAGAAAGTGAAAAGCGTAACTTCGCATTTTATGAAGCGGTACGGGAAGTCCGTCGAAATGTCATTTGAACCGGGCAGGTATCTTGTCGCCCAAGCCGGGCATCTGATCGTTCAGGTGAACGATATAAAACGCAATCCGACGAAAACGTTTGTCGGCGTAAATTCCGGTTTTAACCATCTTATTCGTCCGGCAATGTACGGATCGTACCATGAGATCGTGAACGTGACGCATCCCAAAAACAAACGCGAAAAAGTCACGGTCGCCGGAAATTTATGCGAGTCAGGGGACATATTTGCGCGGGATCGCATACTCCCGGCTCCGGAATTGGGAGATATTCTTGTCGTTAAAAACGCGGGCGCATACGGCTACACTATGAGTTCCGATTATAATCTACGCCCCAAGCCCCGCGAGATTCTTATTTCAAAAAATAAAACCAAAATGATCCGAAAATGATTAGTTGCAGGGCCACGATATGTTATAATTAAGCCTATGAATAAATTCATATGGGAGGACAAATATAGCGTGGGCATTTCCTCGCTTGACGAGCAACACAAACATTTCTTTGAAATCGCCGACGACATTGTTGATTTGCTCGGGCGCGGAGATTTCAATAAAGATGAGCTTTCCGCGCTGATAGTGAAATTGGCGAATCATGCTTTTGTCCACCTTAAAACAGAGGAAGATTATTTCGACAACCTTCATTATTTAAGCGCACCCCTTCATGTTGAAGCACACAAATTGTACAGAAAGAAAGTTGAGGATTATCTTCAGATGATACAAAGCCCGAACGCGGACATTAAAACGCTTGCCGACGAAGTCGCTACTTTCGCAATATATTGGCTTTCAGACCATATTCTACTCATGGACAAGCAATATACGGTTTTTTTCAAAGAACACGGAGTTAAGTAAGATTAATGAACTATAAGCGGGTTGTTTTGATGATCGTGGTGGTTATCGCTGGAATCGCGGGATATATGTTGTTCGCGCAAAAAGCGCCAACCCAAACCTCCCCAGTTCCAAGCGAAACATATGGCATGAGCCAATATACCGACCCGATATACGGTTTCTCGTTTTGGTACCCAAGTGCATTGCGGGTAACGGCGACAACCACAGATAACGACGTGAATTTTCCGGGAGGCGTTGCTGTGGAAACTTTGCAGGTCGGCCCCGTCGGAGGCACGTCGGTCGTTGTGGTGAATTCCCCGACAGGCTCCATAACCGATGAACCGGCAAATCACGCAAGCCCGATCAACCAGACAGAATATTTCTACGATAGTGCTTCGGGGCAATGGATGGTAGCTTTTCCACAAGGCACAAATGGCGAAGGCTCGAGCGCGACGACAACAGCAAATGTTTCCAAGACCACCATTTCCGGCTTGATCATGTTGCCGAGCGGGCGCCGCTTTGACACAACCATCATTCCCTTGAGCACGATGCGATTCCTGGTTGTGAGTGATGGAGGAGGGAGCGCCTTCACCTCCCAGTTAGCACGGACGGTTGCGCAAGCGGGCGCATTGATTGACCCTTCAATACAAGCGACTGCCCTGCAGGAAGAGGAAGCTGCGTACTCCAAGGAATAATGTGGCAAAGACCTGAAGCTGCAAATTCTCTGCCTGGTCTCCCCGTTAAAAGCGAAAGCGGCACGTCCCGTGGGATGGTGCCGCTAATCGATTCGGTCTTGTGCGCGGATGTCTTCAGAAAGCGACTCCGCACTGAAGCTCGGCGAAGTACGGGTTGGCGGTGGTCCGCTCGGCGAGCCATCGCGGCGCTTCGTCAATCCCACCAATGAGCATCAATTCGAGGAGAAGCATCGCTACTTCATCCTGTTCTTCCTTGGAGCCAGAGGAGAAGGACAAGATGAATTTCCTCCCTCGAATTGCGCTGCCGTAGCGCTTCGGCACGGCGTCCATATCGCGGTTCTCGAACGAGGTGAAGTGAAGGGGATTCTCCGCGAGCCGCCTAGCCTTTTCGAGGGCGAATCCCATGCACGCTTCGTGCTCTTCGATGGTGATGCATCCGAACACGCAGGTGAGCAGGGGAAGCCCGGTTGAGTTGTCGGCGACACAGAGAACGCCACCGTGTTGATGACCCTCGTATCCGGGGAAACATTCGAGGATCAGTCCCGCAAGTTCCAGAACTCGCATGAGTTCCTCTGTATTGATTGTCGGCGGGCCAGCAATCAGTGCCATGGCTGCGCCTCCTTTCAGAACTACTGAAGATAGGATAGCACAAAACTTACTGTAAACACCTGAAGTTGCGATTTGCTGAATCGTAAACTCAGGTGTTTGGGGTGGTGCTACGCATACTGCGTTCCTGCCCCTTGCGCCTACCCGGCATCGTCAGGGTAGGGATTTGAATATTGGTTGTTGCTCACGCGGGGTGATTTATTCCGGCTGGAATTCGAACGAGCAGGACAGCCGGAGGTGTTCCTGATGCGAAAGGTACGTGCCGTTCGGCGTCCCGAAGAGGAGGCCGTCGCCCATCGTCGGCTCGACGCAGAAGTACTCCGGGCTGTCGGACCAGGCCACGGCTTGCCTGTAGCCATGCTCCAACTTCATGACGACTTTCCCTATGCCGTTCAGACGGATGCCGATGACGGGTCCCGTTGTGAGAACCTCCGCCGACATCGGATGAAATTCGCGACGTCCATCAGGGAACTCCACGCACCCGCCATTCGGGGTATTGAAGAACGAGTGCAATGCGCAGCACACCGGCATGCGTTTTCCCGGGATGAACGACGTGCACACCAGGTCGGTTTCGTAGCGGAAGCCGTTCGGCAACGCTGCGATCTCGATTGAGCCGTAGAGATTCCATGGGAACGCATTCCTGCTCCCGGGAATCTCGAATCTCATCGAGGCACCACCGTGGGTTTGCCGGTTCGGATTGGGATCTTTGAGCAGGATGCCGGAGCAGAGCGTGTTGCGCAAAGGTCCGTGTTGGGGGAGCCCGTAGCTCGCGACCGTATCAGGCAGGACCCCGAGGTTCGGCAGGCATTGGTGCATCCCGCCGCTGATTCTGAGCTTATTCCCGGCGAGAGCGTTTCCTCGCGGAAAGAAGACCTCCGTGTTGCCGTGCTGCCATCGCTCGACATTGCCTCCCACCGGGGAGACAACAAGCATGGTCTTCTCGTTTTGTAGGAGCAAGTTTGTACCGCCTTTCTGTTTGCGAATGACTCTAAAGATGTTATAGAACAAAAGGCTGTTTGTTTCAAGTTTAGGTCTGATTGAGAAATAAAAAAGGGAACGGGGCGAAACGGAAATCCGCCTCGCCCCGATTTGCCTTAGAGACCGCGCGCGCCGGGCGGTCTCGGGCTGATGGAAAGCCCAATGCCGATGTTCCGTCGATGGCTCGTTCTCTCAGCCGCGGAGGATTGCCCCTAGGATCGTGAGCGCGATTGCGAGCAACCCGCCGAGGGCAAGTTTTCCAGCAGGACTGATCTGCGGGCCACTTAAGTACTGGGGTCGCGGTTGTATCATGTCTTCCCCCTCTGATTAAATCATACCACAGAACGTGCGTTAAATCAACTTTAACTTTTTCTTCGTGAAAAGCGTGTGCCAAACTATTGTTGGCTGGCTGGCTTGAGCGATGTTCGAACGATTTTGAAACTAAAAACACCTGAAATTGCGATTTGCTAGATCGTAAACTCAGGTGTTTGGGGTGGTGCTACGCATACTGCGTTCCTGCCCCTCGCGCCTACCCGGCATCGTCAGGGTAGGGATTCGAATACTTACGCCATCTGCTTCCGGCTGTGCAACCTGTACGCAAGGCCGAGGAGCCCAATGACGAGGAGTGCGGTGTTTGGCTCGGGAATAGTACCGCCGCCGGTCGTTGCTTCGCAACCCGACACGACATTCGTATCCATCGTCACGGCGCCGTTGCGCGCCAGGGCTCTACCGCACGGAATGTTCGCGCCGGTGTTCAACGTGATACTCGTGAGCGCCAGGATATTTCCTGCGAAATTGGTGTGGGTCCCGAGAGTTGCCGAACTACCCACCAGCCAAAAGAGGTTACCGCCCGTGCCACCGTCGGCAAAAAGAACAGACGCGCCACTTGCGGTCGTGAGCGTGCTCCCCATCCGGAAAAGGAAGACCGCATTCGGATCACCCTCGGCGTCGAGCGTGAGCGTTCCAGTCAACTGAGCCGACGACGCAAAGCAATAGACTCCTGGCGTGAGCGTCATGCCGCCAAGGTCTTGACCGGTCAAGGCGCTCGAGCACTCTTCACCTGCGGCAAAATTGTATGCCGAGGTCAGATCGCTCTGGGCCTGCCTCGCGACGTTATCCGCGGAGTGTATCGTTCCTCCGCTCACAATCCCAGGAGGAAATCCTGTGATTGCGGTACCCAGCCATACCCCCAGATTTCCATTGATGCTGGTCGCGCCGGTATTGGTCACTGTTGATCCGCCGAGAACAGCAAAAGAGTCCGCTGTCCCAAGATCGACGTTGATAGCGCCAGCATAAACGCCTGCTGGCAGCAAAAACGAGAGAATCACCAAGCAAATGCCACGCATACTTTCCACCCTCAGCTCCCATCTCAACGTCCCATCCTACTGCGTAAAATACTCGGGGATTTCCGGGGAGCAAACTGATTACGTTTTTTCATAAGCAGTTCTCTCCCCAGAATCTATTCATGATTCAATGTTCCATTTTATTTCTACCATAATTTTTGCAATTTCGTCAAATATCGCTTCGCGAGTTCAAGCTTGAAATGCAACACGGGTTAGTTCACAGAAGAGGCGATGCTGCCGGGCTTGGATTCGAACCAAGATGACATGATTCAGAGTCATGGATCCTACCATTAGATGACCCGGCAATTTAGCGTAGCAGTTACTATTATAGGGATTCTGCGGATTTTATCAATCCTGATAGTGGTATAATAAACGCATATGGCCGACAAATCATTTTTGAAAGCGGAGATTGAAAAGGTTTTGGCGCAGCCAGCGGAAAAGATCTCCGTCGTGCAGCTCGTGGACCTTTTTGTGGAATATGCGTATTTGTTGCGGGCGTCGGACGTGCACATCCAACCCGAGGAAAAAATAGTCCGCATTCGTTTTCGCATTGACGGGGTTTTGCACGACGTTTTTGAAAAGATCGGCATCAATAAGACGGTCCACACTGAAATGATCAGCCGCATTAAAGTTCTCACGGGTCTGCGTACGGATGAGCACCTGACGCCGCAGGACGGGAGGTTCAAGGTGGGGACGAAGGACTTCGGCGATCTAAACGTCCGGGTTTCCATCATCCCCACTTATCATGGCGAGAACGCGATCCTCCGGATCCTTGCGGAAACGCAGCAGTTTACGGTGGAGACGCTCGGATTTGCGCCCGCCGACCTTAAAAAATTGCAGAATGCGATCGGGAAACCGTACGGCATGATCTTAGCGAATGGGCCGACCGGGTCAGGGAAAACGACCACCCTTTATACGATTTTGCGGCAACTGAACGAACCGGGCGTTTCCATTATCACGATTGAGGATCCGATCGAATATGCGCTGGACGGCACGACGCAGATCCAAACAAACATGGACACGGGACTTACCTTTGCGAGCGGACTGCGGTCCATTTTGCGGCAGGACCCGAATATCATCATGGTCGGCGAGATCCGCGACGAAGAAACCGCAGCGATTGCAGTGAACGCGGCACTCACCGGGCACCTCATGCTTTCCACGCTCCACACGAATGACGCCGCCACCACCTTCCCGCGGCTCCTTGATATGGGAGTGCCGCCGTTTCTCGTCGCCTCAACGGTGAATCTTGTGATCGGGCAGCGGCTGATACGGAAGCTGTGCGAACACTGCAAGATCGAGCGGAAATTGACCGCGGACGAATTCAAAGGCCTGAAGGAAATCATCCCCGAAGTTGACGAAAAGATGCACTTCCACGCCGCAAAGGGATGCGATATCTGCCACCAGAGCGGTTACGAAAGCCGGGTTGCGGTGCGCGAGATCATTGAAGTGAAAGATGATATTCGCGAACTCATCACGAACCGGGCGAGCGCCCAGGCGATCAAAGAAGCGGCGATCCGCGGGGGGATGACGACGATGATCCGCCAGGCGCTCATCAAGGCCTCGGAAGGGCAGACGAGTATCGAAGAGATACTCCGCGTCGTCAATGAGTAGCAACAAACCGCCGGGAATTTTTTCCAAGCTTTTTGATCGGATCTCCGTCCAGGACCGGATCAATTTTGCGCGGCACCTTTCGCTTGTCGTCAAAGCCGGGCTGCCGGTATTTGAAGGATTGAAGATCATTGAAGAACAGACTGAGTCGCGGTTCTTGAAGCGCGTCCTTGAGAGTTTGATCCAGGACGTCAACGACGGAAAGTCCCTTGCCGACGGGCTTCAGAAATACGAGCATCTTTTCGGATCTTTTTTTATTAACATCGTGCGGGTGGGGGAGGCCTCCGGAACACTTTCAAAGAATTTGCTGTATCTTGCGGACGAGATGGGCCGCGAGAAGGCGCTGCAGACAAAAGTGCGGTCGGCGATGGTGTATCCGCTTGTCATCCTTACGATGACGATCGGGGTTGCGGGATTCCTTACCTTCTACGTTTTTCCGAAACTGGTCCCGGTCTTCGCCAGCATGAACGTGCAGCTTCCTGCGACGACGCAGGCCCTTTTGACAACACTGAACTTTCTGCGCAGTTACGGCCTTTACACGCTCGGCGGATTGATCGTATTCATCATCATCACGCAGATCATCCTTAAGAAAGTAACGCCCGTGCGCTATTTCTTCAACGAGCTTTTGATCTTTATCCCCGTCGTCGAAGACCTTACCGTGAACGTAAATATGGTGAATTTCACGCGGGTCCTTGCACTACTTCTGAAAAGCGGCACGAAGATCGTGGAAGCGCTCACTATTACGAAAAATACTTTTAGCAATCTTGTTTACGTACGCATCATTGGGAACGCGGCGGACGAGATCAAGAAAGGCGGGCAGCTCGGCGTTTACCTTGCAACGAAAAGGCGTTTTTTTCCGCCGCTTGTTTCGGGAATGGTGCGGATCGGAGAAAGCACGGGAAACCTTGAAGAAAATCTGGAGTATCTTGCCGGTTATTACGACGAGGAAGTGGACACCAAGCTTCACTCGCTCACTTCGCTTATCGAGCCCTTGATGCTCCTTTTCATGGGCTTGCTCGTCGGATTTGTCGCGCTCTCGATCATCACGCCGATCTATTCGATTGGGCAGGGCATCAAATGAAGCACCGCGGGACGAGCTTAATAGATCTTTTGATCAGCATGGCGATCGTCGCGGTGCTCTTCGGCGGCATTTATCTCGTCTATTTTTCCCTTGTTACCGCGATCACGAATATCGGCGTACGGACCGCGGCCGCAAGCGCGGTCCAGGCCGAGATCGAAACGATACGCAATTTGCCGTACGCGAGCGTGGGCACCGTAAACGGCATCCCGCCGGGCATCATCCCGCAATCCCAGACGGTTTCTGAGGGTTCCTATTCGTTCACGCTTACAACCACCATGCGGAACATCGACGATCCTTTTGACGGTTCGGTGACCGGTACAGTGCCGGTGGATACCGCGCCGGCGGACTACAAACTGGTAGAAATAGAGGCGACCTGCCCGCTCTGCAACAATTTTACTTCGGTGAGCGTTACGACGACTGTTGCGCCGAAAAATTTGGAAAGCGCGACGCAAAACGGTTCGCTTTTCGTTTACGCGCTTGATGCGAATGGCAATCCGGTCGCGGACGCCACGGTCCAGGTAACGAATACACTTGTCGCGCCCTCCATTAACCTTATTGATACGACGAACGCGAGCGGCGTATTGCAGCTCGTGGGAGTTCCTACGAGCACGCAGGGATATCAGATCACCGTGACCAAACCCGGCTACTCCACCGACAAGACCTATCCCTACGGCGCGCCCGCGAACCCAAACCCCGTAAAGCCCCACGCGACGGTGGCCGCGCAGACGGTCACCGCCATCACCTTTTCGATCGACGCGTTAAGTTCGTTTACGGTGTCGGCCTCCAATAACCGTTGCGTGCCGATTGGCGGCGAATCGTTCTCCGTCCAAGGTACGAAGCTCGTCGGTACGAACCCGGACGTGCTCAAATTCTCTACGACATCGTTTACCAGCGCGACAGGATCTTTCGCGTTTCCCGCAATTGAATGGGGCACCTACGCGCTTCTTCCGAATGATGTGGCGAGGGACATCGTAGGGACGATTCCTTTGGGCCCATTCATTATCGATCCGAGCTCAACGGCCGGTTTTCGGTTCGTGATGCAGCTGGCGGCGGATCCATCTCTTCTTGTAACTGCGGTCAATAACGCATCCATCACTCTTACAAAGACCGGATTTTCGCAAACGCTTACTGCGGGCCATGCGTTTGTGACGCAAGACGATTGGTCCGCAGGACAATATGCGGCGCAGAGCGGCGGGCTCAACACGGGTCCTCCCGAAAGGATCACGCTGCTCGTGAACGCTTCAGGAACCTACAACACCGGTACGAACGACTGGCTTATTTCAAACACCTTTGACCTGGGCGGTTCGAGCTCAACGTTCTATTCGGTTTCATGGGACCCCGTGTCGCAGCCGCCCGGCACAACCATTGGATTCCAAATTGCGGCGAACAACGACAATGCCACGTGGAACTTTATCGGTCCCGATGGCACCTCGGGTACCACGTTCACAAGCGCTCCCGCATCCCTGCCCGCCTCCCTCGCCGGCAACCGCTACTTCCGCTATAAGGTTTTCCTGAACACGGCCGATGAGAATGTCGCGCCGGAAATTAATGATGTAACCGTTGAATTTTCGGCCAACTGCGTCCCGCCGGCACAGGCGCTTTTCACGAACCTTCCCCAGGGAACTTATCTGGTTGATGCGACCGCGGAGAACTATGTGGAAGCAACGACGGCCGTGTCGGTCGGTCCGGGCGCCCAGGCGGTCCAAATTCCCCTTACACACTTATGAGGAACGGATTCTCGCTCGTTGAAATATTGATCGTCATTGCGATCGCCACATCGCTTGTTCTTGTGGTGAGCAGTTTGAGCGGCAACGTAAACGTGCTGAACAATCTCGTAAGCCAGGAACTTCAATCAAAATCCGACATCAATCAGACATTGCAGATCGTAACGGGCGATATTCGTTCGGCAGGCCCCTCGGCGAACGGCGCATATCCCATTGACGCGGCGGGGACGAGCTCGTTCGCCTTTTACAGCGACTCGGACGCCGACGGCGCCATCGAGCGCGTGCGCTACTTTTTTGCATCATCAAGCATCTATCGCGGCGTGATCCAGCCGACCGGCACGCCTCCGGCCTACCCGACCGCAACCGAGGTCTTAACGGACCTCATAGACAACGTCATCATTCCTACTTCCACGTCCCTCTTCAACTACTACGATGCCTCCTATACCGGCACGCAACCGGCGATGACCTCCACCGCGAACATCGCCACGATCCGGCTCGTCGGCGTTTCGTTCTCTTCCGACGTGCAGCCGAGACAATCGCCCGGACCGCAACATTTTTCGATCCTGGTGGACATAAGAAATTTGCGAAGCAACTGACATGAAGCATTTTGTGAAAAAGGGACAGATTGCCGTTGAACTTCTTTTCCTTTCGGCCGTGGTGGTTGCCATGATCGCGGGTTTTGTCTCGCTCGCGGCATCGCTCCTTCAGGTTTCCGTCCGAAACCAGAACAAACTGCAGGCGTTCACGATCGCCGAGGCGGGCGTTGAGTATTATCGGTGGCATCTCGCGCACGCCTCGCAGGATTTTACCGACGGCACGGGCCATGCAGGGCCCTACGTCCATGCCTATTATGACAAGGATGGCGTGGAGATTGGCCAGTTCTCTTTGGATATCACGCCGCCGCCGCCGGGTTCCACGATCGTTATGATCACGAGCACCGGCAGCGTGCTTGCGGATGCAAGCGTGAAAAAAATCATTCAGGTGCGCATGGGCATCCCGTCTTTCGCGAAATATGCGTGGGTATTGAACGATTTTGTGGCATTCGGGACGGCCGCGCAGGTCTACGGCGCCATTAATTCAAATGCCGGCATCCATTTTGACGGCGTCGCGCACAATCTGGTCGCAAGTGCGCTTGCGACGACGACCGACCCGGATACGAGCAGCACCGAGTGGGCGGTCTTCACGCACGCAGGCGCGGACGATCCGCATCCTCCGACGCCCGTGAATTCCCGTCCGGATGTCTTTATGGCGGGAAGGACAACGGGGGTGCCCGCCATCGATTTCGCCGGCATCACCCAGGATCTTGCGACGATCAAGAACAGGGCGCAGGCAAGCGGCACGTACTTCGCGTCCAGCTCTGTTTTTGGCTATGACCTTGTGCTCGCCACAACCTCCTTTACGGTCTATAAGGTAACCGCCCTTATGGCGCCTCCTGCCAACTGCACAAATACCCAAAATCAACCCGGATGGGGACTCTGGACCATCCAAACCGAGTCATCTACGGCATATGCGACGGGTACGATCCCGCAGAATGGCAACATGTTCTTTGAGGATAACGTTTGGGTGAAGGGCCACGTGAACGGCGCGCGCGTGACGATCGCTTCGGGGCGTTTCCCCGACAATCCCACGACGCGATCCAGCATCATCGTGAACAACAGCTTGACCTACGCGAGCCAGAACGGCTCCGATACGATCGCGCTCATCGCGCAGAACAATATCAATGTGGGATATGCAAGCGACAACAATCTGACGATCGATGCGGCGCTCATCGCGCAGAACGGGTGGATCGGACGGTATTATTACGGTTCCGCATGCGGTTCTTCGTATACCCGCAACCAATTGACGACGCTCGGCATTATGGGAACCAATCTCCGCTCGGCGTTCTATTACGGCTCAAGCGGCTACGATAGCCGCACCTATAATTACGATGTAAATTTATTGTATGCGCCGCCGCCGAGCTTCCCTTTGACCACCGACCAGTATTCGCTCATTTCCTGGCAGGAGCTACAATAAAAGGACGATGCGGAAAGGGATGACCATCATTGAAATTGTGATCGTGATCGCGCTGATGGCGATTTTGACCGGCGTCTATTTTGTCGTGGCGAATCCGGCGGGGCAGCTTGCCTCGTCGCGGAACAGCGAGCGGAAATCTCACCTTCAGACAATCCTCAATGCGGTGAGGCAGAACATGGCCGACAATCGCGGGCAATTCCAGTGCTCCTCCGGGCCCATGCCAACATCGACAAAGCGGATGACCAGTGTCGCAGGGGTGGGGAACTACAATATTGCGCCGTGCCTCCTTGCACCGGGCGGCATTCTTTTTACTATGCCATTTGATCCTTCGGCATCAAGTTCGCGCTATAATTCCGTCACCGATTACGATACTGCTTACACCATCATGATCAATGCTTCCGGCACCGTTACCCTGTTTGCGCCGTACACGGAAACCTCCACGAGGGTGACGAGCACTGTTACTGTTTCGGGATAAATGGCGGAAGGGTCACTGGCCCGTATGTGGCGAGCGTTGTGCTGCCCGCAAGCGCGTTCAATTCGTAATAATATGTTTGTCCGAGGGTATTATCGACGATCTGGATGGAATACGACTCACTTGGGTTTTCCTCTGCGAGGACGGTAGACCAAGAATCGCTCTGGTTTTGCGACCGGAGGACGAGAACACCCGTCGTTTGCGACGGCAAATTCTGCCATCCTATTTCTATTTTTTGATCGATGTGTTGGACCCAAAAACTTCCCGCTTGCGAAGAGCCGTAACCCGAGATCTGCACTTGTGGCGTGTAATAGGGGATGCCCTGCGGCGCCGGAGGGGGAGTTGAGGTCGGGGTGGTAGTGGGCGGCGTTCCCGTCTCGGGAGGGGGGCTATTTCCCGGATTTGGCGGGGAAGAAGACGGCGTGGATGGCGGGGTTTCACCCGGCGGGTTCGACGCAGGAGGCGCAGAAGGAGTCGAAGTAGTGACGACGGGGGTCGTGGAAGATGAGATCCAGAGAATGGTCTCGCCGAGCCCGTTTGTGGGATTTCCGTTGCCGTTCCCCGAGCCGTTATTCACCGCCTCTATATAAAAAGAATAATTGTTGAACGTGGCATTTCCTATATTGAACCCAATGCTTCCACTGCCGAACTCGCCGGCCGCGAGAGGGATCGTTTTCCAAAGCGACCAGTTATTTTTTCCTTTTGTGCTGCGGAAAATATCCAGCGCGGCGGTATTTTCGGGAAGATTTTCCCATTGCACAGTGAGCGTATTCCCGCCCGCCGATTTTTGTATTGTGAGCGTTACGCTTGGCACTTTGGGAACTATGGGGGACGGCGCTGCGGCCGGCACGCCGTTCTCTGAAAAAAAGTCGTTGAAGAGCGGTACTTGGCTGCCCCAGCGGAGCATGGCAAAAAATGCGCCGCCGATGAGGATAAAGCATCCGAGAAGAAAAGCCATGAACCGCCTGCTCATCGTGTTTTATGAAAGATTTTCCACAAGCGCGATTTCAAACGGCACTACGGCAAAGGGCGAGTAGCGCATTTCGGTGTAAGCGCGGATGAACGATTTGATGAGCTTTACGAGGAACGCGACGTCGGCTGCGGCGGCCAGTTTTTTTGCGGCAGCGATCTCGTCGCGCGTAAGTTCTTTTTCGAACGTCTTTTCGAGCGACGGATTCACCTTGAGCGAGAGCACTTTGCGGAGATAGTGAATAAGGTCTTTCACGAATTGAACGAGGTTATATCCTTCGTCGTTCAAAAGGGAAAGGTATTCCAAGGCGTTCTTCAGGTCCTTTGCGAGAAGGAGGGCGCTGAGTTCGTGGATCTTTTTGAACCCCGTGCGGCCGGTCAGGCGCTCCGCGATTGCAAGGTCAATGTGCGCCGCAAGCGAGGACATCTGGTCCAGGAGCGATTCGGCGTCGCGGAAGCTGCCCTCGGCGGCGGCGGCAATGAGTTCCAGCGCCGGCTCTTCTATTTTTATTTTCTCCGCTTTCGCGATCGTGGCGAGCTTTCCCATGATGACCGTCTTTGACAGTTTTTTGAAGGTGAATCGTTGTGCGCGCGAGGTGATCGTCGCGGGCAGTTTTTCGTATTCCGTCGTCGCGAGCACGATCACTGCGTGGCGCGGCGGTTCTTCGAGTGTCTTTAAAAGGGCGTTGAACGCGGCGCCGGTCAGCATGTGCGCTTCATCAATGATATACACCTTGTGCGCGGCGGCGGCAGGGGAAGTTTTTATGCTTTCTTTCAGATTGCGGATCTCGTCAATGCCGCGGTTGGAAGCGGCGTCTATCTCGATCACGTCAAAAGAGTTCTGCGCATCTATCTCGCGGCACTCGCGGCATTCGTTGCAGGGCTCGCCGAGTTTTGCGAACTCGGGGTCGCTGCGCCGCTTTTCGCAGTTGAGGAGCTTTGCCAGGAGCCGGGCCGTCGTTGTTTTCCCCGTCCCGCGGGGGCCGTGGAATATATAGGCCTGCCCCAGCCGCCCGGATTTTGCGGCATTTTTCAATATCAGAACATTCGTTTCCTGCCCCAGAACCTCCTCCAGCTTTTTGGGCCGATACTTCCGGTAAAGCGCTTGCGCCATTACGAAAATTATAGGCAATATCGTTGATTTCGGCAATTTTTTCCCGTATGATGGAAATATATGAAGTTCGTCTTCGGCGTCATAGTGGTTGTTCTCGTCTTGGCCGCCGGGACTTTTTTGTTTTCGCGCGAAAATAACGTTGTGATCGTTCCGGCCGGCGGCGCGAGCGCCAGCACGGGTACCACGACAGAAGCCGCGACGAATACTGCTTCGTCCACGCTCCCTGCGGTACCAGAGGCACCATTGCCAACGTCCACCAGCATTTCGATACATAGCACGAACGACTTGCCGCCCCAGCCGCAGCTCGCGAACCCGCCCGCGATCGTAAAAGGGATCTATCTTACTGGTTGGTCTGCGGGATCTGCATCAAAAGTGGCATCTACCATCAATTTGATAAAAAGCACCGAATTGAATTCCGTCGTCGTGGATATCAAGGATTATTCCGGCTACGTGTCGTATGTGATGGATGTGCCGGAGGCGAGGGCGTCCGGTGCGGAGGGCGAGTTGCGCATCGCGCGCCCGAACGCGCTCATCAAGGAGCTGCACGACAACGGCATCTATGTGATCGGCCGCATCACGTGCTTCCAGGATCCGATCCTCGCGAAAGCGCATCCTGAGTGGGCGTTGCAGAATAAGAAAACAGGCGCGGTGTGGACCGACAACAAGGGGCTTGCGTGGATGGATCCCGCCGCGCAGCCAGTGCGGGATTATCTCGCTGCGATTACAAAAGACGCTTTTGCGCGCGGCTTTGATGAAATACAATATGACTATACCCGCTTCGCTTCCGACGGCTCGCTCGGCAACATCTCGTATCCATACTGGGACGGGAAAACGCCGATGGCGACGGTGATCGCAAGCTATTTCAAATTCCTGCGGGAACAATTCCCCACCCAGAAGCTCTCTGCCGATCTCTTTGGTCTTGCCACTATAAATAACGACGACCTGGGCATCGGGCAGGTCATTCAAAGCGCATATGAATATTTTGATTACGTTTCGCCAATGGTGTATCCATCGCACTATGCTACGGGCTTCCTGGGTTATAAAAATCCTGCGAGCTATCCTTATGAAGTAATCGATTATTCGCTCACGCATGCAGTGGCGAAGCTCGTTGCTATGGGGAACAGCAATTCTACGGCGCCTGTGGCGAGCGGCACCGCGAACGCCTCGGGTACCGTCCCTGCCGTGAAGTATTCTCCATTCAATCTCGGCTACATTCCCAATAGCAAGCTCCGCCCGTGGCTCCAGGATTTTGATCTGAACGGCGTGCCCTACACGGCCGCGATGGTGCGCAAGGAAAAACAGGCGGTCTACGATGTTTTAAATACTACGAGTTCAAGCCAATATTACGGTGGCTGGCTCTTATGGGATGCGGCAAATACCTATACCACGGGAGCGCTGGACCCTAAATAAACATGCCCTACGAGATCAAGACCGAACAATTCAGCGGGCCGCTTGAAAAATTGCTTGAGTTGATCGAGGCGGAGAAACTCGGCGTGAACGAGGTGAGCTTGGCGAAGGTCACCGACGGCTTTTTGAAATATTTAGAAAAATTCCGCACGGGCGGGGGAGGGGAGGAAAGGTTCCGCGTGGACATGCGCATTCTCGCGGATTTCATCGCCATCGCAAGCCGCCTTATTTTCTTGAAGTCAAAGCATCTTTTGCCCGGCCTTGCGCTCACAGGCGAAGAGGAAGCGGACATCAAGGACCTTGAAGAACGCCTCGCGCGGTACCAGGCCCTGAAACCGGCGATAAAGCATCTCCGCGCGCTCTGGCGGGAAAATCATCGCTCGTACAGCCGGCCGTACTTTTTGGGGCGCGGCGGGGGGTTCGCGGCAGGGCAGGCAGTATTCTACCCTGGAAAAAATATAGATATTGCGGGCCTTCGGAGCGCATTGGAGAAAATCTTTGAAACCGTGACCGCCTATGCGTTCGAGACCGAGACGATCAAGGAAAAAATCATTTCGCTTGAGGAGAAGATTTCGGAGGTTTTGAACCGCCTCCGGGACGAAGGCAATCTGCAATTCAGGCGCCTCTCCAGCGAGAAGTCGCGCTCAGAGGCCATCGTTGTTTTCCTTGCGATCCTCCATCTTGCCCGCGAGCAGCTTATCCTCTTGGAGCAAATGGAGAATTTTTCTGATATAATGGTCAAGAAAAATGAGCGAAGCTCCGTCTGATAAAAAACTGGCATCCTTTGAGGCACTCCTCTTCATCCACGGGGAGCCATTGTCATACAAAAAAATAGAGTCGGTTTTGGGGTTGAAAAAAGGGGAAGCGGAAGTGCTTGCCGCCGGGTTCAAAAAGCATCTGGAGGAAGCGGGACGCGGCCTGCAGCTCATCTCCGACAAGGAAAAAGTCCAGCTCGCGACGAAGCCGGAATTCAATAAGATCGTGGAGGACTTCGTGAAAGACGAGCTTACGGAGGATCTCTCGCCGGCCTCGCTTGAGGCGCTCGCGATCGTCGCGTACCTCGGTCCCATCTCGCGCGCGAAGCTTGAATATCTCCGCGGCGTGAATTCTATCGTCATTTTGCGGAGCTTGATGATCCGCGGCCTTGTTGAACGGCTTCCCGATCCGGAGCATCCCTCTGGGTTCCTCTATCGGCCGACGTTTGAATTGATGAAGCATTTGGGGCTCGCTACGAAAGAAGACATGCCCGAATACGAAAAATTCCAGGAGCTCCTGAAAGTGTTTGAGGCACAGAACGTGCCGGAGGCGTCTGCCGCGCCGTCTGCGGGGGCGATGCCCGGGACGGCGGACGGAGCGCCTTCCGCAGGGCAAGAAACAACCCAATGAACAATTATTTTCCGAAATTTGCGTTCTTGATAGTGATGATCGGCGCGGTTTTGTTTTCCCGCATGGCCTATCCGGCGGCTGCTCCCACAACGCTTGCTGAAATGAATAGCGCAAAGCCTAGCGCACAAAGCGGAGAAGTGCCGCTGTTCGTCCTGCCGCAAGTTGTGGTCTCTGCGCAAGGCGGTGCAGGGGACGCGAGCAGTGCTGATGCGAATGTTCCCGCGCCGCTCTCCACGCGAATCGCTCCGCCGCCTGCGCTTCAGGATGCCGCAGTTCTTGCCGCGGACCTTAAAACGGGAACTGCGTATGATGCAGTGAATACCGATCGGCGTTGGCCGACCGCCTCGCTCACAAAACTGATGTCGGCCACCATTATTGAAGACAAGCTTGATCCGAGCACAAGGATCACCATTACCGAAAATATGTTCGCCGCCGATCCGCAGGAGCAGACACTCGTCGTGGGAGGGACCTACACCGTTTCCGATCTTTTGCGCTTCATGCTTCTGCCCTCTTCGAACGTCGCTGCGGAGGCGGTTGCCGCATTTTACGGAAGGGATGCATTTCTTGCGGAAATGAACGCGCGTGCTGCGGCATGGGGGATGGAAGATGCTCATTTCGACGATCCTTCCGGCATTTCCGCCGGCGACCAATCCACGGCGAACGATTTTTTGAAGCTCGCGCAAAAAATTTATGCCGATTATCCGCAAATATTCCAAATAAGCCGGACGCCGCAAGTTTCCATCACCGAGGAGAATTCGGGGAAGAAGATCGTAATAAAAAGCATCAACAGTTTCGCGGGCGAACCGGACTTCGTGGGCGGTAAGACCGGCCGTACCGACCAGGCTGGCGGCAACCTTCTCTCCGTGTTCCGCAACGGAAGCAAAACGTTTTTCATAGTGGTTTTGGGCAGCGACGACCGCTTCGGCGACACGCAAAAGCTGCATGATTGGCTTATGGCAAATTTCAAATAAACCAACATGGACCTTCTCGCGCAAACGATACGGGTGATGGTGCTTACGACGATAGCGTTCTTTGTGGCGCTCTTTGTCACACCGCTTTGGTACCGATTTTTAAAAAAGAAACACTTTGATAAGCAGCTTCGCGAAGAATCCGCCGCGCCGGTATTTTATGAACTGCACAAAAAGAAAGTGGGAACCCCGACCGGCGGCGGCGTCATTATCTGGTCCACGGTCATCGGGCTCGCTGCCATTTTCGGCATCTTGAACAGGATCTTTGACGGTCGGGTGTGGCACTACCTCAACTTCATCAATCGCGCGGAGACCTATCTTCCGCTCGCGGCGCTTTTGGGAGCGGCGCTCCTCGGCCTTCTGGATGATTGGCTGGGGGCTTTGAAGGTCGGCGGCGCCCCCGGCGGGGGACTGAAAGTCCGGCAAAAATCCATCCTTTATCTTGCGATCGCCTTTATCGGCGCCTGGTGGTTCTACTTCCGCTTGGGCTGGGACGTGATCAACGTACCGTTTTTCGGCAGTTTTCAGATCGGCTGGTGGTATATCCCCATTTTCATTTTTATTATTTTCGCAAGCGCCTTCTCGGCGAACGAAACGGACGGTTTGGACGGTCTCCTTGGCGGCGTATCGCTCTTTGCGTTCGTCGCCTTGACGACCGTTGCCTTCGTCCTTCATCGTTATGACCTCGCCGTCTTCGGCGGCGCCATGGTCGGGGCACTGCTTGCGTTCCTTTGGAACAATATCTATCCGGCGAAATTTTTCATGGGCGATACCGGCTCAATGTCCCTGGGCATCACGATCGGCATCGTTGCGATGCTCACGAACACCACGCTCCTCCTCCCGTTCTTCGTGATCATCCTCGTCGTTGAATCGCTTTCCGTCATTATCCAGATAGCTTCAAAAAAATTGCGGGGCGGCAAGAAGATCTTCCGTTCCACGCCTATCCACCATCACTTTGAGGCGTTGGGCTGGCCCGAATCGCAGGTCACCATGCGCTTTTGGATCGTTTCCGCCATCTTTTGCACGCTCGGCCTCGTCATCTTTTTCCTCTCGCTCGCGCCGTAGGAGCAGGGTATGCAGCTTGCTCCTTAAGAAATAGTTTGCTATACTGCGTCTCGTATGCCAGAAGAAGCTTTGATGTACCCAACGGAGGCTTCCCGCGAAATGATCGACGCGGGAGTTTTCTATGGCCGGAAAAAGAGCAAGACGAATCCGAAGATGCGGCAGTTCGTTCTCACGAATCGCGGCGGCATTGAGATCATCAATTTGCAAAAGACCGGAGAAGCATTGGAGCAGGCGCTCGGCTTTATCAAAGAAAAAGTGCGGCAGAACGCCCTCGTGCTTCTTGTGGGCACCGAGCCGGCCGCCGAGGCGTCCGTTACGCGGCTCGCAAAAAAGTTCAATGTTCCCTATGTTGTTTCCCGCTGGGTGGGTGGCACGATCACGAATTTCAAGATCATTGCGAAGCGCATAGAGTACCTGAAGAAGCTGCGAAGCGATTTCGCATCGGGCGCGTTGGAAAAGTATACTAAGAAAGAGCGGCTTGAGCTTGAGCGCGAGATGAAACGGCTCACGGAGCTCATGGGCGGCCTTGAAAATTTTTCCCGCGAACCCGATATCGTCATTATGGTAAATCCTACGTTGCATCACACCGCATTGCGCGAAGCACGCCATAAGCATATTCCGATCGTCGCGCTGGGGAATGTGGATGCCGATCCCGACGACATTGATTATCTTGTTCCGGGGAACGATAAGGCGAAGAAAGGCATCGATTGGTTTTTTGAGAAGGTGGAGAAGGCGATCGACGAAGGGATTGCGACGCGCGCGGCAGCGCCAGCGGCACCGGCGGCGGATCAGGAAGGCACAGAGAAGGGGCCGAAAGCGGAGGAGAAGTAATAAGTAAATTAAAAACATGAAAAGCAAAAATGAAGTGACGGCGGAAGCGGTGCAAACGCTGCGCGAGGCGACGGGCGCCGGCGTCATGGATTGCCGGAAGGCGCTTCTTGAGGCGAAGGGCGATTTCGAGGAAGCGAAGAAGATCATCCACGAAAAAGGGCTTTCCAAGGTGGAAAAACGCGCCGGACGCGAAACGGGCGCGGGGCTCGTGCACTCTTACGTGCACAACGAGCGCATCGGGGTTCTCTTGGATCTCCGCGCGGAGACGGATTTTGTGGTCCGTTCGGAACCGTTCCAAAAATTGGCGCACGAGCTCGCCATGCAGATCGCTGCGGCGAATCCCGCGGACGTAACCGCGCTTTTGGCGCAGCCTTACATCAAAGACGAATCCCGCACGGTGAAAGACATCGTAAACGACGTCATCGCGAAAGTGGGGGAGAACATCTCCGTGAACAAGTTTTCGCGAATTGAAGTATAATAGAAGCCATGGCAATGTTCGTTTTCACTACCGTCCTTATGGTTTCGCTTTCGGCGGTGCTTTATCTTATGGTCCGCGCGTTGCCGCGGATCGCCGAGGAACCGCCCGCGGAGGGGCATGGCTTGCTTGATCGCTGGACGCATTCGCAGATCCCCGAAAAAGTGGATACGGTCCTTAATGGATTTCTCTTCAAGTTTTTGCGGAAGCTCAAAGTCCTTGTTCTGAAGATCGACAACGGCTTAAGCAGGCGCTTGGAGAAAGTGAAACCTGCCGGAGAGAACGGCAAAAAGCCCCCCATTGATTTTAAGGAAATGGCGGGGCAGAATAAGGGGAGTGAAAGCGAAGGCGGACAATAAAAAGCGCAGGTGGCGGAGCGGCCAATCGCAACAGACTGTAAATCTGTCGCCCTTTCGGGCTACGCAGGTTCGAATCCTGCCCTGCGCACTTAATTTTATAATCACGAAAAAGCCCCGGAATCGTATGGGGGCCTTTCGGTCCCTACAATTTCGGGGCAATGTTGCAGATTGCTAAACGCGTGTGGGGTTGCTGGATTGTTGTGGCGCCAGGGCTTCCCTGCGAGGCTACTCGTACTCGCCAGGCGAGCGGCGGCGGTGCGAAGAGTGAGGAAGGCGTGCCATCTCCTCCTCGCTCGGGAAGAACGCGCCAATAAAGCTCCAGAACGGTTTCACCTGCGGCCAGAGCAGGATATTGGCCACGGTGAAAAGGATGAGTGCGGTGATGGCCAGCACCTGTGTCGCCGGATCCGGTATGGCCTGTGGTGTGCCAGAGAGTACCCGTCCGGCCTGGAACGGATCCTCGCGGGACCCATCATCCCAGCTCGGCGGGAAAGCGAACATTCCGCAGAATGCCGCAAGGAACAGAAGGGCTGCTAAGCCCCCGCAAATCTTTCGTGCCATGGCGGAAAGTCTCCTGTGAACAATTATAGCATATCTATAACTCCTGTCAAGTCAAACAACGCCATTTCCGCTTAATTGTCAGGATTATTCGAACATCGTCCAGGCCTGTGCACTTTGTAACAAAATCCGGTTTGATTAATAGGAAAGCGCAGCCCTGGGGGGGCTGCGCGATGCTGTTCTTGACGCTGGGCTAGTCGTCAAGAAAATTCTGGTAGAGAGCGATCTGCTGCTCGATATCAAGGGCGATGCCGTGCTGAGCGCAGAGCGCCCACAGCCCGTCGAGGAGGGAAACGTTGTCCTGGGCCGCTTTCTGCACCTTCGCGATCCGCTCCAGCGCGCCGCGGCGCCGCTGGGCTTGGGCGAGAACCCACTCCGTGACGACGTGATTCATCTTGAGCCCGTCGATAACGGAGAAGCCGCGACTTTCAAGCTCTGCCTTTGCTTTGATCGCGCTGATTATACGATCCTCAACATTCTTAATCGTGTGCCGCATCTGATCCTCCAGACGTGATTTCTAAAGAAAGGCTAGCGCAGCGTTCTCTCATTGTCAAAATCGTTCGAACATTGTCCAGGCCTGTGCACACTACCGAGTTAAGTTACAATTAAGAGCGATGATCAAACCCTTGCCGAGAAAGGTGTTTCTCGCAACGTTCAAACATGTTCCGCGCCTTGCGGTCAGTTTGGTCATTGAAAACAAGAGAGGCCACGTATTGCTGACCCGGCGGGCGATTTCTCCCGAGAAAGGACGGTGGCATATGCCCGGGAGCTTCATTTTGAAAGGCGAACCGATTGCGGCATGCATTAAAAGGATCGCGAAACGTGAGCTCGGAATCAAAATTGATCCAAAGAAAGCCCGATTGCGGGGAGCCTTTGATGATCTCGGTGGAGATCCGCGCGGTCACGTTGTCGATCTTGTTTATGGGATCAAAACGAATATTCCAATCAAAGAAACAGACGAAACGAAAGAGGCAAAGTTTTTCAGCGTTCTCCCTCGCAACATCGGATTTAATCACAAAGAAACGCTTCGCAAATTAGGGCATTAGCATGAAGCGGAAGATATTTTTGGGTACTCGGAACGAAGGCAAGATCGAGCGATTTAAAAACCTCATCGCGAGCACCGGTTTGGATGTTGAAATTCATACCCCGAAAGATTTTGACCTTCAAAATATTGAAACTGAAGAAAAGGGGAAAACGCTTGCCGAAAATGCGGAGATAAAAGCGCGGGCGTATTTCGGGAAAGTGGACATGCCCATTCTTGCCAATGACACCGGCTTCTGGGTCCAAGGAGAGGGGTTGGTGGATGCGCCAAAAAGGAAGGCCCTGGGTGAGACCGACGAGAAGAATTTAACAAAGGAAGAGATTGCGAAGACCCTCTTGGAATTTTGGAAGGGCATCGCGAGAAAACACGGAGGAAGCGTTGATGCCGCGTGGGTTGAGGCGTTCGTACTTCTTGATCCTGACGGGCGGATGCACGTCGCCGAATCAAGAAGAGAGGTTGTTTTGAAAGATAAAGAATTCGGAACGGCCCATATCCAAATGCCCGTGCGGGCCCTATATATTTCCAAAGCGACCAATAAGCCGGCGATACAGCACACGAAGGAAGAAGAGCTTTTTGAGTTGAAGCCGATCGTTGATGCGTTATTGAAGGTTTTGTTATACTGATTAACATGACAGAAGAAAAAAAACGGGTAGGCGCGGGATTCGGGGTGATCTTGGAGCGGGACGGGAAGATTTTGCTTGGAATGCGGCACCCCGATCCCGACAAGGCGGACTCGGCTTTCCGGAGTGCCGGCGAGTGGTCCTTGCCGGGAGGGAAGCTTGAATGGGGCGAAACGATCGAAGACGGTGCGATCCGCGAAACAAAAGAAGAGACAGGCATTACGATCAAGAATCCGCAGGTGATCTCCGTGCACAACTGCAAGAACGAGCACGCGCATTTTATGACCGTGGGACTCCTCACGCACGAGTGGACGGGCGAGGCGAGCGTGATGGAACCGGATGAGATCATAAAATGGGAATGGTTCGATCTGAAGGACCTGCCGTACCCGCGCTATTTTCCCAGTTTTGAAGTGATTGAGAACTATATGAAAGGCAAGTTCTATATAAAGCGGCCGTAGTAACGGTATGCAGGAATATGTGACCGATGCGATCGTGCTGGAGAAAGAGCCGCTCCGGGATTTTGACGCCCGCTATTTTTTCTTTACGAAGCGGTTCGGGAAAATGGCAGGAAAGGCGACGAGCGCGCGGAAGATCACGTCAAAGCTTGCGGGACATCTGGAGCCGGGGAGCGTGGCTAAGGTGCGTTTTGTGCATAGGAGCGGCGGGAACGGCAACGGGAATGGGGCGCCGCAGATCGCGGATGCGTTGAAATACGACAAGCTTGCGGCGTCCTCCGTCAGCCTTCACTTTTTAAATACGCTGCTCCCGGGAGGGGAAGTGGACGCCGCGCTTTGGAATGAGCTTATGGGCAAGGAGTTTTCCTGGCTGCGCATTTTGCGGATTCTTGGATGGGATCCGGAAGAAGCGGGTTGCGAGGGATGCGGCAAGAACGAAGTGGCTGCTTTTTACATCCCGAAGCAGGAATTTTTTTGTGCTTCCTGTGCTTTAAAATTGGATCGGAATGAGTTACTATTATTAGGAAATGCCGAAGTATAATCCGAACTCCATCTGGGGGAGTAAGAAAAAACCAATTAATTATCAACCGCCGAGCAAGCAAACGCCGCCGGCGCAACGGGCGCCGTCGCCCGCAGAACTCGCACGGGACGCCGCAGATATGGAGCCGCCCAAAAGTCATGCGCCCCTCTGGTTTTTTATCGTTTTTTTTGTGGTGCTCGCGGGCGGCGGGGCGCTCTACTTTTTTTTCTTGAGGCCGGCTGCCGGCCCGAGCGTAAGCATTGAGTTCGTAAAGCCCGACAATATCCTTGTGGGCGATCCTTTTCCCTTGAGCATTGCCCTTACCAATTATTCGTCCAACATCTTGAAGGGTGCCACGCTTTCTATCATGCTTCCCGACAATATTTCCTTTGTGGGGCAATCTCTGGGCCAGCGGGTGATGGAGCAGGTGATCGGCGACCTCGGGCCAGGCAGTATCTATAAATTCAACGGAGACAGTTCGCCCAACCTTATCGTGACCGGTGATCCGAAAAGCGTTAAGCATATCAATGCGAAGCTTACCTACAGCACGGATGCGGCATCAAAGACACACTTTGAGACCGACGGCGGGGTGGACCTCATGGTGGGCATTCCGGCGATCACCCTGACCATCAATCCTCCCTCCAATATTTTCAGCGGTCAGAATTTTGACGTGGTAGTGACGTATACCAATGGCACGGCGCATAGCTTCCCGAACGTCGAGCTTACCGTGCAGTATCCGCCGGCGTTCTCGTTTGCGAGAAGCAGTATGCCGCCGGACAATACGGGGAAAAATTCATGGAACTTGGGGACCATCCCCGCGGCGGGGAGCGGGAGCTTTACGATTACCGGAAACGTGGTGGGGCCGGACAAGGCGATCTACGTATTCGACGGGAGCCTTGTTGGTGCCGTGAAGGGGAATACCTACACGCTTACCGAGGGGACGGGGAGCCTTGCGATCGGCACCTCGCCGCTTGCGCTTGCGATCACACTGAACAACGCTTCCGATTATGTTGCGGATTTGAGCGACACCCTCAATTACGTGCTGACCTATACCAACAATTCAAATACGACCTTCCAGAATATTTCCCTCAAAGCGGCGCTTATCGGCGATATGTTCAATTTTTCGACGCTGCAGACGCAGGGTTCCTTTAATTCCCTCACGAACACGGTTACCTGGAATGCGGCGAACGTGCTTCAGCTTCTGAATCTTGCCCCAGGGCAGTCCGGCTCTGTGAACCTTCAAGTGAGGACGAAGTCGGCGTATCCGATACGCTCTTTGGGCGATAAAAATTTTACGCTTAAAATGAACGCGCAAATTTCGTCGCCGACGGTGCCGCCCGGGACGCAGGCAAGCTCCACGATTTCGGCGGTAAGCGCGGAGAATAAAGTGGGCGGAAAGATATCTCTTTCGGTGCCGGCTTATTGGCGCGATGCGGCTTCCGGCGTTTTGAATTCCGGTCCGTATCCTCCGAAGGTGAACCAGACGACGCAATATACGATCCACTGGGCGATCACAAACTATTCCACGGACGTAGAGAACGTGACCGTGTCGGCATCCCTCCAATCAGGAACGACGTGCACCGGCATCGTAAAGAGCAATGTTTCGGCGGTGCCCGCCTGTAACGCGGCGACCGGCTTGGTTACGTGGACCATTCCTACCAACATTCCCGCAACGACGGGCATCACGGGGCCTCCTGCCGAAGCGGTCTTCCAGGTGCAAAATACGCCCGCAATAAACCAAACGGGCAATGCCGTGACGCTTTTGGGGCCGACCACGCTCCAGGCGACCGATGTTTTTACCGGCGCCGCATATAAGATATCCGCGGACGCAATAACAACCGATTTACCCAATGACAAAACAATTTCCAACAGCCAGAACCGGCGCGTGACACAATGATCTTTTGAGCACCATGGCACAAAAACAGGAAAACCTTATGGAAAAGATCGTCTCGCTCTGCAAGCGTCGCGGGTTCGTGTTCCCCGGATCGGAGATCTACGGGGGACTTGCGAATTCCTGGGATTACGGCCCGCTCGGTGTTGAGCTGAAGAATAATATCCAGCAACTTTGGTGGGATCGGTTTGTGCACCGGCGCGACGACATGGTGGGCATTGACGCGGCACTTATCATGAACCCGAAAGTGTGGGAGGTGAGCGGGCACCTTAAGAATTTCACGGATCCGCTTGTTGAATGCAAAGAATGCCACGAGAGATTTCGTGCGGACCAGATTGATCTTGCAAAACCATGCGAGGCATGCGGCGCGAAGGCCAATTTCACCCAGGCGCGCCAGTTCAACATGATGTTCAAGACCTTTATCGGTCCCGCAGAAGAACAGGCGAACATCGCCTATCTCCGTCCGGAGATCGCGCAGGCGATGTTCGTTGATTTCAAGAATGTTTTGCAAACTACCCGCAAAACCCTGCCGTTCGGCATTGCGGCGCAGGGCAAAGCGTTTCGCAACGAGATCACGCCAGGGAATTTTATATTCCGGACTCGCGAATTCAACCTTATGGAGTTCGAATATTTCTGTCGGCCGGAAGAGTGGAAAAAACATTTTGAATATTGGCAGGGCGAAATGCGGGCGTGGCTTGAATCGCTCGGCGTGGACTTGAAGCATATTCATGAAGTGGAAATATCCGCCGAGGAGCGAGCGCACTACTCAAGCCGGACGGTGGATTTTGAATACGATTATCCTTTTGGGCAGAAAGAGCTCTACGGTCTGGCGTACCGCGGGGATTTTGACCTGAAGAATCACATGGAAAAGACCAGTGAAGATATTCGTTACGCTGATCCCGTGACTGGGGATAAATTCATTCCGCACGTGATCGAACCGACCTTTGGATTGGACCGGTCAGTGCTCGTGGCATTGCTTGAAGCATATAAAGAGGACGGCGACCGCGTGCTTTTGAAGCTCCCGCCGCGCATCGCACCCTACAAAGCAGCGGTCTTCCCGCTCCTTGCGAACAAGCCGCAGCTTGTAGAGCTTGCGCAAAAGATATGCGACGACCTTCGCAAGAAATTTATGGTCGCATGGGATGACCGCGGAAACATCGGCAAGCGTTACTACGCGCAGGACGAGATCGGGACGCCGTACTGCATCACGGTTGACTTTGACACGCTGGGGGACGGCGAGGATAAGAAGCTCAAAGATACCGTAACGGTGCGCGACCGCGATACCGGGAAGCAGGAACGGATTGCGATCAAAAAACTCGCCGAATACATCGCGGAAAAGTTTTGATCTCCGCGCAAAAATCTCCATGGCCGAAAAATTCGTGATCAAAGGAGGCAAGCCGCTTTTTGGCGAGGCGAGGCTCGCCGGCGCAAAGAACGCAGTATCAAAAATGATGGTTGCGTCGCTTTTGACCGATGAGCCGTGCATTCTGGAGAATGTGCCGGCGATAGGAGATGTCGCGATCGTCGCGGAACTTTTGAAGACCATCGGGGGCGAGGTGGAGATCGTTGGCACGACGGCGAAATTGCAGACGCCCGCGATCAAAAATTGCCGCGTGCTCACGCTTACGCGTCGGAACAGGATCCCCATCCTTGCGATCGGCCCGCTCCTCGCGCGCGCGGGCGAGGCGGAAGTGCCGGTTCTGGGTGGCGACAAGATCGGCGCGCGGCCGGTGGACATTCATCTTGAAGCGCTTTCAAAATTGGGCGTTCAGTTGCAGATCACGAAAGAAAGCTATCACGCCTGGGCGAAGCACGGCTTGCACGGCGCGGAAATTGAATTGAGATTTCCGAGCATCGGCGCCACCGAGAACGCGATCCTCACTGCCGTACTTGCGGAAGGGAAAACGGTCATCAAAAACGCCGCGCTTGAGCCGGAACTTATGGACCTTGTGAAAATGCTCCAAAAAATGGGCGCGATCATAGAGCTTGCGCCGCCGCGGACGATCACGGTGGAGGGAGTGAAGAAATTACACGGCACCACGCATCGTATCCTGCCGGACCGGAACGAGGCGATCTCATTCGCTTGCCTCGCGATCGCAACGAACGGAAGGATCCTTGCAAAGGAGGCGCGACAGGACGACCTCATCACCTTCCTGAATGTTGTGCGGCGGCTCGGTGCGGAATACGAAGTGACAAATGACGGCATCGCATTCTGGCGCCCCAATTCGCTCAGGGCGATCTCGGTAGAGACCGCATCTCACCCCGGGTTCATGACCGATTGGCAGCAACCGCTCTGTGTGCTCCTTACCCAGGCAGACGGAATATCGAATATTCACGAAACGATCTACGAAGAACGCTTTGGGTACACCAACGATTTGAACGAAATGGGAGCGAAAATCCGCGTTTCAACCGACTGCCCAAAAGGGAAAGAATGCCGCTTTGCCGGCAAGGGATTTAGCCACTATGCGACGATTGAGGGGCCGACGCCGCTCCGCAGTATGAAATGTACGGTGCGCGACCTGCGTTCCGGCATGGTGGACATCCTGGCTGCGCTTGTCGCTGACGGCGTTTCCGAGGTGGAAGGCGTGGAGGAAATCGACCGCGGGTACGAATACATAGACGGCCGTCTGCGCCAGCTCGGGGCGGACATCAAACGAGTGTAAGAAGCCAGATTATTTGTCTTTTCGTCTTTTTTCGCCTAAAATACAGCTATGTTTGGCAAGAAGATCGGCATTGATTTGGGCACCGCAAATACGGTGGTTTTCGTGCCGGGAAAGGGTTTTATCATCAACGAGCCGACGATCGTAGCGCTCACGAGGCCGGACAACACCGTGCTTGCCGTAGGACTCGAGGCGAAGGAAATGATCGGCCGCACGCCGGACGAGATCGTTGCCTACCGGCCGCTCAAGGACGGCGTGATCGCCGATTATTACATCACGAAGGCGATGCTCACCTATTTTATTTCCAAAGCGACGGGATGGCTGAACCTGGTGAAGCCCGATGTCGTGATCTCCGTACCGGCGGGCATTACGCAGACCGAGCGCCGCGCGGTGATGAACGCCGCACGCGAGGCGGGAGCGGGGAGTGCGTTCATTGTGCGCGAACCGATCTTGGCGGCCTTGGGCGCGGGGATTCCCATCAACGCCCGTTCGGGGAACATGATCATCAACATTGGCGGCGGGACGTCGGAACAGGCGGTGATCGCCCTCGGGAACATTGTTTCGTGGAACAGCTTGCGCATTGCAGGCAATAAGTTCGACCAGGCGATCATGGATTACGTGAAAAAGAAATACGGGCTTGCAATCGGCGAGCAGACGGCGGAAAACGTGAAGATCGAGATCGGCTCGGCGATACCGACGAAGGAAAAAATGGAATATCAGATCCGCGGGCGTGATCTCACGACCGGCCTGCCAAAGGACATCACGATCAATTCGAACGAGATCGCGGAGGCCCTGAACCCGTACCTTGTCGAGATCGCAAGCGCCATTCAGAGCGTCTTCAACGTAACGCCGCCGGAGCTCGTGGCGGATATCATGGAAAAGGGGATCATCCTTTCGGGTGGCAGCGTGCAGCTCCATCATATGCCGGAATTTTTTGAACGATTTCTCGGCGTGCAGGCCTATGTGGCGGAAGATCCGTTGTTCTGCGTGGCCAAGGGTACCGGCCTCATTTTGAGCCACTTGGATACCTATAAGCGGACGCTTTTGAACAAGCGGTAATTCTTTCCACTTTGGTGATCGGCCACAAAAAGATTATTGAGGATTTTAAGAAGCTCGCCGCCCGGAACGAGCTTTCCCACGGCTATATTTTTTACGGGCCGGCGATGGTGGGGAAGCGGACGACAGCGCTCGCCTTCGCACGGTTTTTGGAAAAAGGCGAGTTTGAGCCGCCGGCAGAAGGCGAGGTGCTCCAGGACGCGAAGCTTATTGACCTTGCGTTTGCGAAGCAATTGGATCCCAACCTGAAGGACTCTATTAGTATTGACGCTGTGCGCGAGATCAAGAATTTTCTCTGGCAAAAACCGAACGTGAGCGTGCGGAGGACGCTCATACTTGATGACGCCGAACTTTTAACGACCGAGGCGCAGAACGCGCTTTTGAAAGTTACCGAGGAGCCGCCCGCTTCGTCACTCCTTCTTGTCATTGCTTCCGACCTTGAAAGCGTGATGGGCACGATCCGGTCGCGCCTGCAGGGTATTTATTTCGGTCCGGTCGCGGAGGCGGAGATCGCGCGGTGGCTTTCAGAGGAGAAGGGGATGACGGCAGCAAAAGTGGCGCCCTTTGCCAAACAGGCACTGGGAAAGCCCGGGCTTGCCTCGCGATTGCTGCACGATAAGAACTTTACAAAGACGCTTGAGCTCGCGGCGAAGTTTTTGAAGACCGCGCCCGCCGCGCGCCGCGATTTCATCAAAAAATTGATCGAACCGGACGAGTTCGTCTTACGAAATTTTCTTAATGCTGTTATAATGACCCTTGCGTGGGAGAAGCCGTCAAAAGCTAAGGCGGCGCTCTGGCACAAGGTGCTCGCGCTGCAGCAAAACGCCACGAATTTCGGCCTGAATCCGCGTCTGCAGCTGGAAGGTTTACTTATGTAAAAAAGTAAAATTCAATGACCACTTCTGAACAATTTATAAAAGACCTTGAAACCGGGCTTTCCGGCGCCGTACAGAAGCTGAAACAGGATTTCGGACAGATCCGCGGCAACCGGCCGTCGGCCGAACTGATACAGGATATTAAAGTGAATCTCTATGACCAGATGCTTTCCGTCCGCGAGCTCGGCTCTTTGAGCGTGTTGCCGCCGCGGACGATCCAGATCTCTGTGTGGGACAAAAATGCCGTAGGTGCCGTTATGAATGCCATCACGAATGCCCATCTCGGGCTTTCTACCAATAACGACGGCAATAATATCCGCGCGACGCTTTCGCCCCTGGGCGACGAACGACGCGAAGAGTTGACGAAGCTCGTCAAGAAGACCGCCGAAGCGGTGCGGATCCAGATCCGCGCCAAGCGCGACGAAACTATGAAGCGCCTGAAGGACGCCGAGACCAAAAAAGAGATCACCGAGGACGAAGCGTTCAAGTCAAAAGAAAAAGTGCAAAAAGCAGTGGACAAGGCGAACGGGGAGGTGGAAACGCTTGTCAGCGTTAAATTACAAGAACTCGGGGAATGATCATCGCAATTCTTGTCATCATCGGGCTTTCGCTTCTTATCCTCGGCCACGAGGCGGGGCATTTTTTTGCAGCGAAAATATTCGGGTTGAAAGTGGACGAATTCGGCTTCGGCTTCCCGCCGCGAATCACGGCGTGGAAAAAAGGGGAGACGGAATACAGCGTGAACTGGCTGCCGTTCGGCGGGTTCGTAAAGATCGGCGGGGAGCGCGGCGAGTTTGAAATGGTAAACCCCAACGATGCAGAAAAAAGCGAAGGGGAAAAGAAGGCGGCAGACAAAACACGGCTACTCTACGCACAGCCGGCGTGGAAAAAAAGCGTGATTATGCTCGCGGGGGTTTTTATGAACTTTCTCTTAGGATGGTTCTTTCTTTCGCTTATCTTGATGATCGGTGCGCCGCAGGCGCTCGTCGTCGGCGGCGTTCAGCCGAACTCGCCTGCGTTGCAGGCGGGGATAATGGCGGGGGATATTGTAAAGGGCTTTACGAGCGCGCAGGGTTTTATTGATTTTGTGAACGTTCACCGCGGTGAGCAGACCGCGATCACTGTTATCCGCAATAACAAGGAAATAAGCTTCACTGTTGTCCCGCGTGTGCATACGGCTCCGAACGAGGGCGCGCTAGGCGTGGGACTTGCGGAAACCGGTACGCCGCGCGAAGGATTCTTTGCGGCGGTCAAGGACGGCTTTGTGAATGCCGGCATCATCCTGTGGCTTACGATCGGCGCCCTTTATCAATTGATCATCCAGCTTTTCGCGCATGCCTCGCTTTTGCCGGGCGTTGTGGGGCCGGTGGGCATTTTCGGCCTCGCGGAGGAAACCGGAAAAATCGGGCTGGTTTATCTTTTGCAATTGATGGGGATCATATCGCTCAACCTTACCATCGTGAACCTCATCCCGTTCCCGGCGCTTGACGGCGGCCGGTTCGTGATGGCGATCATAGAAAAAATAAAGGGTGGAGCGTTGTCGTATAAAGTGGAGGCGTGGGTAAACGGTCTCGGTTTCGCATTGCTTCTTCTTTTGATGGTGTTGCTTACGATCCGCGATGTAAGTGGATTGATATAGACGGGGTATAATTGAAGCATGATCCAGCGTGGCATCGCTTCTTTCGGGCTTGATTACGGCCGCTGTCCACCGTGGCTTTTTGAACGGATGGTGAAGCTCGGCCGCGAGATGGCATATGTGCTCGTCGCCGAGTACGGCCCGGATGAATTCATAAAGCGGATCGCGGATCCGGCATGGTTCCAGTCGCTCGGCACGGTACTGGCGTTTGATTGGAATGCATCGGGGCTCACGACCATTCTGACCGCGGCGCTGAAAGAAGCTATCCGCGGCCGCGAGCGCGAGTTGGGGATTTTTATCTGCGGCGGAAAAGGGAAAACCTCGCGCAAAACGCCGGAGGAGATCATGCAATGGGGCGAGAAGCTCTCGCTTCCCGCGCCTGCAACGAACAACCTTGTCTACAATTCGAAAATGAGCGCAAAGGTGGATAGCGCGCTCGTGCAGGACGGGTTCCAGCTTTATCACCATTCGTTTTTCTTTTCGCGCGGCGGCGCGTGGGCGGTCGTCCAGCAGGGGATGAACAAGGAAAAACGCTCGGCACGACGGTATCACTGGTTTTCAGAAAATATCAACGACCTTGTTTCAGAGCCGCATTCCGGTATCTCTTCGCCCGTGGTTTTGAACCGCGTTTTAAATCTTACGGCGAAACAGAGTACGCAAACGCGCGAGATTTCCACCGAGCTTGTGCAGGCGGGCTACGCAACGCTCATGAAAGACATCCAACTTTTGCGCAAGTATTCCTCGCCGCTTTCGCAGATGGCGCAATTTGAGAACGCGCGCGGGGAGCAGCTTTCGCTTTTGAACCTTGAAACGCGCGAGTTCAAATCCCACCCGGTGGTATACGAGGATTTTTCAAAGAGCAAATATCTGGAAAAGGTGCTCGCGAAAGTAACCGACCGGAAGCCGGAGAATTATGAAAAACTGATCGCCATTGAGGGCGTGGGGCCGAAGACCGTGCGTGCCCTCGCGCTCGTAGGCGAAGTGATCTATGGTGCAAAGCCCTCCTATGAAGATCCTGCGCGTTACAGCTTTGCGCATGGCGGTAAGGATGCCACGCCGTATCCCGTGGACCGCATAACCTACGACCAGACGATCACGATCCTTGGCGAAGCGGTGCGCAAAACGCGACTCTCGCCGGACGAAAAACGCCGCGCGCTCGGACGGCTGCAGGTCGGGAGAAGCGGTCAGCAAGGCGCCGGACGGGTGCTATAATTGGAGTATTCCCGGGCTAGAAACCAAAACCTGCCAAAACTGCAAACAACCGTTCGTCATTGAGCCGGACGATTTTGCGTTTTATCAAAAGATTGATGTCCCGCCGCCGACGCTTTGCCCGGAGTGCCGTATGCAGCGTAGGCTCGCGTGGAGGAATGAGCGATCTATTCACAAACGCGCCTGTGATCTATGCGGAGCTAGTGTTATTGGAATGTATCCTGCCACTACGAAATTTCCGGTTTACTGCCATTCTTGTTGGTGGTCGGATAAATGGGACCCCATCGTGTATGGAAGGGAGTATGATCCGAGCCGGTCCTTTTTTGAACAATGGAAGGAGCTGCAAAATGTGGTGCCTCGTCCGGAACATAATAACAGCGGAAACATTGTGAACAGTGCGTATACAAACTGCGCCGCGGACATGAAGAATTGCTACCTGGTTTTTGGGGCACAGAAAGACGAGAATTCCATGTATTCGCATTATTTAAATCAATCAAACGAATGCTTAGACCTTCTGCACGTTTTTTCTTCTGAAAAATGCTACGACTGCTTTGATGCTGAGCAATGCCACTCGGTTCGATATTCGCAATCGTCGATGAATTGTCGAAACTCGTTTTTTCTATATGACTGTAAAAACTGTTCCGACTGCATCGCGTGTATCGGGTTACGGAACAAGCGATTTCACATCTTTAACGTTCCTTATGCAAAGGAAGAGTATCTGAGAAAGAGGGACGAATTTCGACTAGACTCCAGACGTGGCATCGAAGATCTAAGGAAAAGATTTCTGAGTAACGAGCTGTATCGTGCTTTTCCGCGCAGATTCTTTCACGGCCAGTTGAACACAGCGAGTACGGGTGATTACATTAGTGAAAGTGAAAACGCGTTAAGCTGTTTTTACGCAAAGGGTTTGCGGGGCTGTAAATACGTTTTCTGGGCGCACAACATGAAGGATTCATATGACTACTTTGCTTTTGCAGATCCCGATGAGCTTGCTTACGAAAGAGTGTCGGGCGGGTACGGGGATTATAATTGCAAATTTACTGAAGCATCATGGATAGGTAATCGCGACCTCGAATATTGCGGGCTTTGCTATAACACTAGATCTCTTTTTGGGTGTATCGGTCTCAGGAAAAAAGAGTTTTGTATTTTGAACAGGCGGTATGCGGAGGCGGAATACCATGAACTCGTTGTACGGATTCGCAAGCAGATGACGGAAACGGGGGAATACGGAGAATTTTTCCCAATATCGCTTTCGCCGTTTCCATATTGGGATTCGGTTGCACAGGAGCATTTCCCATTGACAAAAGAACAGGTCTTGGAGAAGGGGTATGGATGGCGCGAGCCGGATCCCCGCACTCAGAAAATTACGAGAACGCCAAGCGAACTGCCGGATACGATTGCCGAGGTGTCGGACGATATTTTGAACGAAACGATCGGCTGTGAGCATGGCGGGGTGTGCGCCCATCAATGCACGGTCGCATTTCGGATCACTCCTGAGGAGTTAAAATTCTATAGAGAACAGAATATTCCGCTTCCAACGCTCTGTTTTCAGTGCCGCCATGCATCTCGCATCGCCCTTCGAAGCCCGCTTAAGCTCTGGCACCGCAAATGCATGTGCGATGGGAAGGTATACCAGAACACCGCCACCCACCAGCATCAGGATGTATGCCCCACCGGATTCGAAACCTCCTACGCCCCCGACCGGCCGGAGATCGTCTACTGCGAACAGTGCTACAACGCGGAGGTGGCGTAAGGTAGAATAGAGTTATGGATACCAAAACGAAGACCTGTGCGAATTGTAAAACGCGGTTTACTATAGAACCTGACGACTTCTCGTTCTACCAAAAGATTGATGTTCCGCCGCCGACGTTTTGCCCGGGGTGCCGCTACATCCGGCGGCTTTTGGATCGCAACGAATATAATTTTTATCGCCGCAAGTGCAATGCGACGGGAGAAAACATCATTTCAATCTATCGTCCCGACGCGCCGTTCCCGGTGTACAAGCAGGACTATTGGAAATCGGATGCGTTCGACGGGCTTGCCTATGGCCGGGATTTTGATTTCAGCCGCCCATTCTTTGAGCAATACGAGGAGCTCCGCCGCGTAGTACCGCACCTCGCACTTGTGAATGCAAGCAGCGAGAACAGCGAATATACCAATCAATCCCAGGATAACAAGGATTGTTACATGCTCGTTACGAGCAATACGAGCGAAAAATGCATGTACGGGAGCTGGTGCCAGAATAAATGTTTTTTCTTGTCAGATTGCTATATGGTGGAAGGAAGCGAGTTCTGCTATGAATGCATGAACCTTACGAAATGTTCCCGTTGCAGATGGTGCCGCGATTGTTCCGACTGCATTGATATTTGTTTTTCAGTTGATTGTCGCGGATGTACAAATTGCTTCGGCTGTGTGGGCCTGCGAAACAAGCAGAACTGCTGGGGCAACGAACAGTTGGATAAGATTGAGTACGGGCGCAGACTGAAAGAATTCCCATGGACAAATGGGGCCATAGCACGTGCGCAGGAAGAACTCTCAAAGTTACGAGTAAAGATTCCGGTGAAATACTATCATGGTTCACAAACGCAAAATTCCTCCGGCGACTATCTGGAAAACACACAGCGGGTGCGCATGGCTTTTAACTGTCGCGACAACAAGGATACGGCGTATATGCAGGACGCGTGGAATCAGACGGAGGATTGCTTGGATTGTACGGAGATTATTATTGCGCAGTTGTCGTATGAGATACAAGGCGTTGATACTCCGCATCGGACCATCGTGGCGCGAAGTTGTTTTGATACCGTAGTCGATTCTTGCTATTGCGATATGTGCTTCAATGCGAACAATTGTTTCGGGTGCTTTGGATTAAAACAGAAACAATACTGTATTTTGAACAAGCAATATTCCAAAGCAGAATATCTCGCGCTGAAAGAAAAGATAATTGATCATATGAAGCAAGCGGGGGAGTGGGGCGAATATTTCCCGCCGAACGTGTCACCCTTCGCCTATAACGAATCCATGGCACAGGATTACTTTCCGCTCATGCGGGAAGAGGCGGTTAAGCGGGGATATTCTTGGTATGATCGCCCCGCCACGCAGTATGACATTACTTTGACCTCGGATAAACTGCCGAGAACCATTTCCGAAACCACCGACGATATTTTGAACCAGACGATCCAGTGCAAGACACAGGAGAGCGAAGAAGAAAAAAAGAAAAATCCCTTGTGTGTTACCGCGTTCAAGATAGTTCCCTTAGAGCTTACGCTGTACCGAAAGATCGGGATTCCCGTTCCCGAGTACTGTTTCCCGTGCAGGCGCACAAAACGTTTTGCGTTCCGCAATCCACGTACGCTCTATAAAGGAGTATGCCAATGTAACGGGCCGAAGGCGACATGCAAAAACACCGCGGAACACTTTCATGGCGCAAGCCATTGTCCCAATGGATTCGAAACTTCCTATGCCCCCGACCGGCCCGAGATCGTCTACTGCGAACAGTGCTATAACGCGGAGGTGGCGTAACCGCGATGGGGGAGGTATAATGAATCCACATGGACTCACTGATCCACGCCGACATCTTCTTTTTTGTGACGACGATCGTGGTGGTGATCGTCGGGGCGGCACTTACGGCGGTGCTCGTTTATCTGGCAAGGGTGCTTTCCGACATCAAAAAGATCACGGCACAGGTGCACGAAGAGACGGTCCTTTTCCGCGAGGATATCCGCGGTTTGCGGCAAGATATGCAGCGGGAAGGGTTCAAGATCGCTCGTTTCATCGATTTTTTCAAAAAACTGTTAAAACATAAGAAAACGTCAAGGTCGAAAAATTCATAATAAAAAACATGAAAAAAATGTCCAAAAAGACGAAACGGATGGCGACGGAGATCGGCGCGGGAGTTCTCACCGCTGCGGCACTTGCGGCCGCTGGGGCATATTTGCTTTCAGACAAAAAGCGCCGCGCGAAAGCGAAGGCGTGGGCGGTAAAAGCGCGCCGCGAAGTGGCGAAGAACGTGAAAACTGCGCGCCGGATGGGCGAAGCGGAGTACAAGCGCGTGGTGGAGCGGGCAACGAAGCGTTATGGATCACTGCACAAAGTGAACGTGGCGGAGGTGATGAGGACCGCACGTGATCTGAAGGCAGAATGGCAGCGGATGAAGAAAGATGCGAGAATAATCGCGAAAATGATGCCGAAGCGGAAGCCTGCACGCCGGGCAAAAAAGCGGACCACAAAGAAGCGCAAATAGAGACACTAAGATACAAGTAGGCAGACAGCATAGCAAAAGAGGTTTTGAAAAGAGCCCTTCTGAGTACTCTTTTCAAAACATCTTCCTGCTGCTTTTTTGTTTATTCGTATCGCAGCGCTTCTATCGGGCTCTTTTTTGCAGCTTGGCGTGCGGGATAGATGCCGAAGATGAGCCCTATGCCGGATGAGACGCCGAGCCCGAGCGCTACGGCGCTCCAGGGCAGTACGAACTGCCAATTGAGCCCGTAGGCGTGGCTGAGCACGAAGGCGACCAAGAACGAGACGAACCCGCCAAGCGCGATGCCGATCACGCCGCCAATGGCGGTCAGGATAACGGCTTCAAGAAGGAATTGCGAAAGAATATTGCTATCCGTTGCGCCCAGTGCTTTCCGCAAGCCGATCTCGCGCGTGCGTTCGGTGACGGAAACAAGCATGATATTCATGATGCCGATGCCGCCCACAACAAGGGAAACCGCAGCGACCGACGCAAGGAAGAGCGTGAGGACGTTCAAGATCGTGCTCACGGTTTGCATGGCGCTCTCCTGGGTTTGAATGAAGAAATCGTCTTTTGAGGGATCAATGATGCCGTGGTCGTTGCGGAGCGTCGCCTTGATGTCGTCCGCGGTTTCGTTTACCGTGCTTACGCTGTCCGCTTCCACGACCATGCGGTTGAAATAATTGATGCCGAAGATATAGGTTTGCGCCGTCGTGTAGGGCATGAAGACAGCCTCATCGAAGTTCAGGAATGAAAGCTGGCCGGTGCTTTTAAGGACGCCCACGACACGGAACGTATGGTTTTTGATGCGTACTTTCTCGCCGATCGCCGAGCCGCCGTCGAAAAGCTTCTGTTCCACCGTTTTCCCGATAACAACGACGCTCGCCAACCCCGTCACGTCATCCGCTCCGAACATTTCTCCCTCATCGGTCGTGACGTTGTAAACGTCGCCGAAAAGCTCCGTGGTACCGAGCAGGGTCGCCTGGTACGTATTCGTCTGCCACGAAGCCGCTTCACTGCCGAAGACGACGGGCATCACCGTCGCCCCATGGGGGACGTTGCTTTTGTTTTGCAATGCGACAAGATCACTCTTCTTCAGCGAATCGGTGAAGGTGGAGAGGAAGTCGGTGGGGCTGGTCGGCTGTCGGCCCGGCACGATCCCGATCACGCGCGAGCCGATGCTCTGGATCTCCCCAAGGATGAGCCCCTGCGCGCCCTGGCCCAAGGACATCACGATGATGATGGCCGTGATGCCGATCACGATGCCCAAAATAGTAAGGAACGAGCGCGAACGGTTCGTGGCGAGGCCGGCCGTGGCAGTTTTGGCGAGTTGGCGGAGCTTCATGGCGGTTTATTTTTCAAACACGTCGGTCGTCCGGCGGCGTTGTGCGACTTTTTTGTTGGAATCGATGCGGCCGTCCAAGATGGTGAGGATCCGCTCCGCGTGTTCGGCAGTATGCAATTCGTGGGTGATCAGAATGATCGTGTGGCCTTGCTCTTCGTTCAGCCGCTGGATCGTTTCCATGACCGCTTGCCCTGATTTTGAATCAAGGTTACCGGTCGGTTCATCGGCAAAAATAACCTGCGGCGAGAGGATGAGCGCGCGGGCGATCGCCACCCGCTGTTTTTCGCCGCCGGAGAGCTGGTAGGCTTGGTGATTGGTCCGGTGGCCGAGCTTAACGGTCTGGATCGCCTTTATTGCCATGTCGCTCCACTGTTCTTCGGGAATATCCGAATAAAGAAGGGGAAGCTTCACGTTGTCCAGCACGGTCGCGCGCGGCAGCAGATTGAACGCCTGGAACACGAACCCCATTTTATTGTTGCGGATATGCGCGAGCTCGTCCTCGGAATATTCCGACATTTCTTTTCCGTCAAAGATATACGTGCCGCTCGTATAGCGGTCCAGGAAGCCGAGAATATGGAGGAGGGTGGACTTGCCGGAACCGGACGGCCCCATGATCGCCACGAATTCGCCCGCATTGATCTCGAGCGAAACATCTTCTACGGCGATGGTTTCCGCACCCTCATCGCCATAAACCTTACGGAGCGATTTTGCTTCAATAAGCGCCATAGCGTGCGTGCTTACTATGACGATGGACGGGCGACGATCTCCCCTTCGTCCAATCCGGAAATGATCTCTATATTGCCCTCCGTATCGCGGATACCCACGGCCACCTTTCGCGCTTCAAGCGGCTGGTTTGCGCCATGATACACCTGGACGGTGCGGGTGCCGTCTGTGTTCGTCGTAACCGCCCGCTGGGGGATATAGATGACGTTTCTGTGTTCGGCGGTCGTGATATCAATGTTCGCCGTCATGCCCGGTTTCACGTCGGGGCCGAGATTGTCAAATTGGAAAGTGGTTTTATAGGTCGGCACGCCTTCGATCACCGTCTCGCCAGGATCAATATAGGTAACCCTGCCGGAGAACGTTTGACCCTGGAAAGCATCGAGTGTCATTGAGGCGGGATTGCCCTTGCTTACCTTGCCGATGTCGGCCTCCGAGATTTGGGCGTCCACCTCCAGGCCTTGATCGGAAATAAGAGAAACCAGCGCAACGCCCGGCGCCGCTATCTCGCCGACCTTGGCATTTTGCATCGTTACTACGCCCGAAAGAGGGGCGACAAGAGATGCCTTTGTGATCTTTACCTGGATGCTTTGCATGCTCGCCTGCGCCTGTTCTACTTGTGCTTCTTGTGCCTGAATGTCATTTGCAGTCGGACCCGCGATTGCTTTGTTCGCATCAGCCTGCAATCCTTGGATCGTGATCTTCTGGGAAACGATGTTCTGTGCCGCACCGCTCACGTTCGTCGTTGCGCTGTTTATCTCCGTGAGCGCCGTGGTCACCGCCGTCTTATACGCATTCACGGTTGCGGCAGGGAGGCCGGTTTGTTCAACGAGTGCTTCTGCGGCGGTAATGAAAAGTGCATTGATCACCGAAAGATGCGCCGCGCCTTTTTGCAAAGCGAGGTCAAGCGTGGAGGTGGGGGAAGATGCGCTCAGGCCCACCAGCTCACCTTGCCAGTTGTTGAACTCCGTACTTACTTGCCCTCTTTCAAATTGAATATTGTTGAGCGTTTGTGAGTTACTAAGCATGAAGGTGAGTTGGGGATTGGAGGTTTCCGCTCCGGAAAAGAACGGCGAAAGCTGGTTCCTGACTGCGTCGTTCGCCTTTGCATACGCATCGGAAAGCGTAGCGTCCACGTTGGCGTACATATTGGTAAGGTCCTGCTGGGCTTTCCCGAGCGCCGCTTGTGCGGCCTGGATATCCTCCGGCCGGGATCCCGCCTGGAGCGAGCGGAGTTTTGCGGTTTGTGCATCCACATTGGCTTGGGCTTCGGCCAATTGTGCCCTGAGGTCGCCTACATTCAAGCTGGCAATGACGGCGCCCGCATTCACGTGGTCGCCGACCTCATAATTGACCGCCGCAACGGTTCCGCCGTTCTCAAAAGCGAGGTCCACGTCGTGCACTGGCTTGGTATTGCCGGTAACACTTACTATTTGCGTGATCGTCCCGCGCGCCGCGGTCGCAAGTTGATAATTGACGCTTTTCGGCGCGAACCAAAGGCGGTAAGCACCCCATCCCAGAAGGAGTATGATGATGCCGAGCGAAACTTTCTTTGTGGTGCTTAAACGAACCAAAAATGTTTTCATGTTCTTATTATACTATAAGGGGCAGTTGACGCGCAATGGGAAGGCGTAATATAATTAAGCTTATTAACTATTTATGGATAAAATAATCGAGGTTAACGCGCTCGTCAAGCGATTCGGCGATTTCACGGCGGTGGATGGCGTCTCTTTTGCGGTGGAGAGAGGAAGCATTTTTGCCTTTTTGGGACCGAACGGTGCGGGAAAAACGACGACCATCAAGATGCTTACAACCTTATTGCTCCCCACGCGAGGGACGGTATCGCTGGACGGCATTGATATCATGAAGAATCCCCAAAGAGCACGGCATTCCTTCGGTATCGTGTTCCAGGACCCGAGCCTGGACGATGAACTCACTGCTTGGGAAAATATGGAATTTCATGGAGTGTTGTATCACATGCAGAAAGAGATAAGAAGAAAGCGCATTGAAGAACTTATGCATTTTGTGGAATTGTGGGACCGGAAGGACAGTCTGGTCAAAGAATTTTCGGGAGGCATGAAGCGCCGCCTGGAGATCGCGCGCGGCCTTTTGCACCATCCAAAGATCCTTTTCTTGGATGAGCCGACGATCGGGCTCGATCCGCAAACGCGGAACCACGTGTGGAATTACGTCAAAAATCTTAATAAAACCGAAAAGATCACGGTATTCTTTACAACGCACTATATCGAAGAGGCGGACCGCGCTGCGGAACAAGTGGCCGTTATGGATCACGGGAAGATCGTCGCGCATGGGACGCCGGAGGAATTGAAGCGCCGGACCGAAACGAAAAACCTGGAAGATGCCTTCATCAAGCTCACGGGATATGATCTAAGAAAGGACTCCGCCGGCGGCGTCGACCGCATGCGTATGCATAACCGTGTGTGGCGGAGATAAGCACCAGCATGAACGCGATTTACATTCTTTGGCTGAGACAATTGAAAAGATATTTTCGTTCCAAGGCAAGGATGATCGGTTCCGTCGGCCAGCCGATTTTGTTTTTGGTGGCGCTTGGCTTCGGATTCGGCCCCATCTTCCAAAAAGCGGGAGGAGGGGATTACATCCAGTTTTTGGCGCCGGGCGTGGTCGCGATGGGCATTCTTTTCACCGCTATGTTCATGGGCATCGAGATCATCTGGGACAAGCAGTTCGGGTTTCTGAAGGAAACGCTCGTCGCGCCCGTATCGCGCTTTTCGATCATGCTTGGCCGGACGCTCGGGGGCGCCACGGTCGCCCTCATGCAGGGGGTGATCGTGTTCCTCATTGCATGGGCCGTAGGATTCCATCCGAGCTTCGCGCTTTTTGGCGTCGCATTTATTTTCATGATCCTCATTGCGATGTTTTTTACGGGCCTGGGGACCGCTATCGCATCCGTCGTGGACGACATGCAAGGGTTCCCGCTTATCATGAATTTCATTGTGATGCCGACCTTTTTCCTTTCTGGCGCGCTTTTTCCGCTCACGGGACTGCCAGGCTTCATCGAGATCATTGCGCGCCTCAATCCGTTGTCTTACGGCATTGACGGTTTGCGCGCGGCTTTGACCGCGCAGCCGGCGCATTTCGGTCTTTGGATGGATTTCGGCGTGCTCGGCGCCATTGCGCTCATCGTTCTCGGCGTCGGCGCATATCTTTTTTCAAAGATCGAGATATAAGATCACAATACCAAAAACCCCCGCCAAAACGGGGGTTTTTGCCCTTATTCCGCGCTACAAAGGGTGTTCAGCTGGGCTCGAGTGCTGGCTCCCACATAGCCGTTTCCGGAGGTGAGACCTATGGGTTTCAAGATCTCATCCGCGAAAATGTTTTGGAAAATAATGACTGCTTTCTTTGTCGCAAAGCCAAAATAGGTTGATTCGTTGCCGGGCGAACCGATGCCCGATGCGGCAACCTGCGTGAGATTGCTGTAATTCAGAACTTGCTGAAGGTATTTCACCTGGCTGTCGTTCATGCCCAGGGACAGGTTCTTTGTGAAGTTAGGAGAACAGCCCGCTTGCTGGAACTGTACCGTGATGAGCTCCTTTTCAAGCGCGATAAGTTGCTGCGTCAAGCTCTGAAGAAGGGCGAATGGATTCGTGGTGCTTGCACCCAAGACCTGTCCGCCGGTTGAGGTCGAATTGTAGTAGTAATAGTCTCCTCCTCCGCCACCACCGCTTTCGGCGCCGCCCCCTCCACCACCATTGTTAGATACTGGCGCAGGATTCACGTAGATCGTGTAAGCCTGTGTTGTTGAGGCGTTCGGATCGGTGATGCTCGCCGCCGTTATTGAAAAGGTTGAGGTTCCTTCGGTCGTCGGTGTTCCCTCTATCGTCGCCGAAAGGTTGCCGCTTGCGGTGTTTAAAGCAAGACCGTTAGGTAATGATCCTACTGTGACCGTGAAGGTGAATGTGTCCGTGGCGATCGCGCTGTTCGTCGCCGTAAAGTGTGGCGGAACATATGCCGCGCCGACTTGGCCGTCGTCGAGGGCGCCCGCCGGTGGGTTTAGCGTGACCGTGCTTGAAGGTGTGGAGGTCGGCGCGCTCACGTCATTGATCGTGAGCGTGAAGCTCTTCGTCGTCGATGCCGAGCTGTCGCCGTTTGCAACGCCTACTGCAAAAGCGAAGGTGCCGGTCGCGTTCGGGGTTCCCGAGAGCAGGCCGGTTCCTGCGTTGAGCGTGAGCGCATCAGGCAGGGTGCCCGAGGCGAGGCTCCACGTAAGGGTGTCTGTCGCGTTCGTTGAGGTCGCGTAGATATTCGTTGAATAGACCTGGCCAAGAATGCCGTCGGGCAAAGGTGAATCGGTGCTTATGGTGACCGTCGGAGCAGTGGTTGCGACGCCGCTCAAGATCGTCATGGCATTGCCCGATGCACCAGCAATACTACTAATGGTAGCTGCCTGGTTCGAGCTCGCTCCTATCGCCGTTATCGACGTTGTGGAATTGATCAAAAACGAAAAAGTGGTATTCGCCGCTTCGGGTAGAGAAGCATAGGGCATCACGTCGCCTTTTAAGGTCAGCGATACCGATCCTGCCTGTGGGATCGTGACGGGGTGCAGGAGGTGGAACAAATAACTGAAACCACCCGAAGCCGCCGATGATCCGCCCGATGTTCCAACAAGGGTCGAACCGTTCCAAAGCTCGACGTTCGCGAATGGAGTCACCGAAGCGCTTGAGCTCGCAAAGACCGCAAGATCGGTGACCCTCACACTCTCAACATTCGAGGTTTCCGTGAAGCGATAGATCGCCAGAGTGTTCGCGGGGGAACCCATCAGGATTGTGCCTGCCGGAGGTTGCGCCAGGTCAGCGTCTACCGTGATCGTTGCATTGCTTACGGCGATGGGCACGGCGTTCACCGCAGCCCCGGGGAGTCCGGAGAACGCTACAATTCCTACAACAAGCAATATCGGGATCCAGTGGCGTTTACACATGTCCAGTTTATACCTATGACACTAGTGTATGCTTTGTTTGCCGTCAAGCGGCGCGATTTCCTGCGGCCGTTCCGGCGGTCATTAACGAAGTAGGGCCTCTTTTGTTATGCTCGCGATGGGTTATAATAAGGATAATTAACTATGGACGCAGTACAGGGAATCCTACAGAGCGCGTGGCAAGTTTTTACGTACGCGTGGTGGATCTGGCTCCCCATCATTTTGTGGCCTCTTTTCAGGTCCACGTGGCTTTTTTGGCGGCAATCGCTCTATAAACGTGATCTGCAGACAAAGTATATCCTTTTGGAACTTCGCATTCCACGCGAAATAAAAAAGAACCCGCGGGCGATGGAGCAGGTGCTTATAGCGATCCACGCCCTTCGGAACGCCGCGATGGACATGCGCGAAATATGGTGGGACGGCGAGGTGACGGTGTGGTATGCGATGGAGATCGTAAGCTTGGGCGGTGAAATACATTTTTACTTACGGACGATCAAAAAACAAAAAGATCTTATCCAGGCGGCGTTCTTTTCGTATTATCCCGACGTGGAAGTTGTTGAAGTTGAAGATTACATGGATCGCCTGCCATCCAACATGGGAGAGGTGCATAAAAGCGGCTACAACCTCTGGGGCACCGAACTTTTACTTGCAAAAGAAGACGCTTATCCTATACGGAGCTATCTGGACTTTGAGTCGCCGGACGAGGATAAACAATACGACGCCATGTCCACCTTCCTTGAGATTTTGGGTAAAGTAAAAAAAGAAGAAACGGTCGGCATTCAGATCCTCATCGCGCCAGCGGCGCCCGACTGGGGCGCGAAGTGGAAAGATTTTGTGGAGAAAATGCGGGTGAGAGAACAGGGGAAGAAGAAAGTCGGAGGAGGATCGACTCATGCGCTGGGAATGGAATTCCCGCACATCCTTCCTGTTTTTCCGGTAAAGAAAATCGGAGAGGACAAAAAAGATGAATATGCCCCACTCATGAAATCCTTCATGCGGACGCCCGGCGAGACCGATGTATTGAAGGCCGTGGAGGAGAATCTTTCAAGGCCCGGTTTTGATACCCTGGTCCGCTTTTTTTACCTTTCCCCCAAAGAGCTTTTCGGCGACACGTTCCCGAGAAGGGGTGTCATTGGGGCCTTTAACCAATATGGATCGTTGGATCTGAATTATTTCACGCAGAACTTTGCCGTGGGCACAAGGATCAAGTTCTGGCGGGGACCGTGGCAAATACCGAACTTTTTTGCCAAGAGCCGCATCGCTCGGAGGCAGGAGCGGATCCTCTCGTCCTATCGCACGCGGGAGGTCCCTCCGGAAACCTTAATGGGAAGGGTGATCCTTACCAAAACCTTTAACATTCATCAGTCCAGGCGTTTTATGATGAATACGCGGTCGCTTGCGACGCTTTTCCATCCACCGACCTTCGTCGTGCTCACGGCGCCGCATCTCCGGCGCTTGGAAAGCAAGAAGACCGGTCCGCCGGCGGGCCTTGCCATTTATGGCGGCGAAGAAGAATTGGAAAAATACAAATGATGGTCACGCTCCTAAACGCTATTCGGGCACTCATGATCCTGGTCACGCTCGCGCTTGCGCTCGGTTTTTTTTACGCCCTTTATCAATCGTGGCGTTTTCGTCCAACCTTTCATCTTGAAAAGGAAAAAGCGAAAAAGATATCAACCTTGCGGGGGGCCTTCATGAAAGAACGATGGCGGGCGGTTGTAAAGCGATTTTTGCTGGGAACGCCGGAGTCCATGCGCATCGCCATTATTGAGGCGGATGCCCTTGTTGACGCGGCGCTAAAGGATATGGATGTTCCGGGCGAGCACCTTGCCGACCGGCTGTTAAACTTGGAAACGGAGGATATTAAAAGCATGAGTTTGATTTGGCAGGCGCATCGCATGCGCAACGATCTCGTGCACACGCCGGGCTTTGCGCTTTCTCCGGAAGACGCCAAAACAACAATCGATCATTACGAAGCGTTCCTTAAGGAGATGGAGGTATTGTAATTCTCATCATGCCGAAACTCGGAAAGATACAAATCATCAAATATGCCCCGCCGCCGCCGGAGCTGCCGATCTACGGGCAGGTAGACCCTGCGGACGTTTCTTTTATCGGCCGCACCAATTATGTGGCATCGCTTGAAGAAAAAAAGTTCGTGTTCGGCATCAAGCGCCATGACCGCCGCCGCCATCTCTATATTGTCGGCAAAAGCGGCGTCGGAAAATCAAAATTACTTGAGCTTATGATCCGCCAGGACGTTGCTTACGGCCACGGATTGTGCCTTATGGACCCGCACGGCGATGTGATCGATGCGATACTCGATTTTATACCGGAGAACCGGGTGAACGACGTGGTCCTGGTTGATCCGACCGACATGAGCTATCCCGCATCGTTCAACCCTTTGCAAAACATAGACCCGGGCTTCAAGCATCAGCTTGCACAGGGGTTGATAGAAGTGATGGAAAAGCAATTTGGCGCGAACTGGACGCCGCGCCTGGAGCACGTCTTCCGCTTCACGGTGCTTGCGCTTCTTGACTATCCCCATGCCACCATGCGCGGTATGATCTCCATGCTTACCGACCGCAACTACCGCCAGAAAGTGGTGGAATACATAGAGGACGACATGGTAAAGCGTTTCTGGGCGATTGAATTCGCCGATTGGTCGGAAAAATTCGATACCGATGCCATCATCCCGCTCGTGAACAAGCTTGGCCAGTTCCTTTCCGATCCCTTGCTCCGCAATATTTTCGGCCAGAAAGAGAACAAGATAAACCTTGAAGAACTGATGGAGCAGAAGAAACTGATCTTCATCAATCTTTCCAAGGGTCGCCTCGGCGAAGAAAATTCCAGTTTTTTGGGCGCGATGCTCATCACAAAGATCAAGCAGGCCGGCATGGCGCGCGCTTCGCTTCCGGAAAAAGATCGCCACGATTTTTACCTTTATGTGGATGAGTTCCATAACCTCGTCACCGAAACATTCGAGAACATCCTTTCCGAGGCGCGGAAATATGCCTTGTGCCTTACGGTCGCGCATCAATATATGGGCCAGCTTATGAGCCGAGTACAGGCGGCGGTCCTGGGCAACATCGGGAACATCATCATTTTCCGTGTCGGCGGCGAAGACGCCGTCCACTTGAAACCGGAGATGGCGCCGATCTTTGACGTGAAAGACATGATTAACCTTGGTACGCAGGAATTTTATATAAAAATGACGATTGACGGCGAGAGTTACGATCCCTTTTCTGCGGAAACCTTGAAGGTCCTCCCGGCGACACACCGTTCGTTCCGAAAAGAGATCATTGGCCAATCGCGCGAAAAATATACCATCCCCGCCGACGCGGCAAAGAAGCTCATTCAAGAAGAGGAGTCAACCATTCTCCGGAGCGCCCAGGAAAAGGCCATCATCGAAGGAAAGGCGAGGGGCGGTGCCGGCGGCTCCGGTGCGAAGGAAGAGGTGGACAAAACCCCCGAACCGTTGATATAATATAAACATGTACGTACACAAGACCGTCCTCTTGGTGATGGCGCTCCTCTATGTGTATCTTATTGTGACCGATATCCGGCTTCATCGGCGCATAGAAAAACTTGAAAAAACCGTGCTAAGGCTTGAGGGCGCAAACGGAACAAACGTGCCAAAACGCCAGATGGAGGAGGATGACTTGCTGTAAGCGCACCAGCGAATAGTTTGATGCCAACGGAAACCCGCGCATGCCAGAATTGCAAACAGTCCTTCGTCATCGAGCCGGAGGATTTCGATTTTTACAAGCGCATTCCTGTCCCGCCGCCCACGTTCTGCCCGGAATGCCGGATGCAGCGGCGGTTTGCGTGGCGGAACGAGCGAACCCTGTTCCGGAACACCTGTGCGGCGACGGGGAAAAACATCATCACGGGGTTCACGCCGGATTCGGGAATGGTGGTCTATGAACGGGACTATTGGTGGTCGGACGCATGGGATCCGCTCGCGTTCGGCCAAACCTATGATTTTGGAAGACCGTTTTTCGCGCAATTCAAGGAATTGCTCCACCGCGTACCCATGCCCTCGGTCTTTAATGCCCGCACGACAAACGTCAATTATGCAAACTACACCGGAGAATACAAAGACGGTTACATGGTCTCGGCATCATGGGAAGGGGAGAACGTTGCGTACGGGTCCCGCGCGAATTCCGTGAAGGATTGTGTGGATGTGTTCGCGCTCGTGGGCTGCAGTTTGTGTTATGAAGATGTCGGTTCTGAAAAGCTCTATAATACCCATTTTTCGCAGGAGTGCGAAAATTGTACCGATTCATGGTTCCTTTATGCATGCAAGGGGTGTACGAATTGTTTCGGATGCACGAACCTCAGGAATAAATCGTATTGTATTTTTAATCAACCCTATTCCAAAGAGAAATACGCAGAGAAGCTGAGAGAACTGAACGTGGGAAGCTATACCGCGCTTCTTACCGCGCAAAAGCGTTACGAAGAGCTGAAGTCAAAGGCCATTCGAAAGTATGCGAACATTTTGAATTCAAAGAATGTTACGGGCGACCGCATTTCGCACGCGGCCGATTCCAAGTTTTGCTTTGACGTATTCAAAGACGTGCGCAATTGCAAATACCTTGTGAACTCCCTGGAGATCACCGACAGTTACGACGATTATGGCGCTGGTGCGCACGCCGAACTGCTCTATGAAGTGTTTGACTCCGGCGTGCAGGGGATGCGCCAGTTGTTCAGCGGCACGATCTACGGCGGCGCGAACATTTCCTATTCGTTCAATTGCCATGGATGCAACAATCTTTTCGGCTGCCTCGGGCTGCGCAACAAGGAATACTGCATTTTCAATACGCAGTATTCCAAAGAAGAATTTGAAGCATTGAAGGTGAAGATCATCGCGCACATGGAAGCCGCGCCGTACGTGGACGCGAAGGGCCGCGAATACCGTTATGGCGAATTTTTCCCGATTGAAATTTCACCCTTCGCTTACAACGAAACCGTTGCGCAGGATTATTTTCCACTCACGCCCGCGGAGGCGGCGCAGAAAGGATTTCTGTGGCGCGAACCGGAGCGTTCCAGTCACACCATTACTAAAAAGGCAAGCGAGCTTTCCGATGATATTAAAGATGTACACGACGACATCTTTAATGATGCTATTGCGTGCGCCGCGTGCGGCCGCGCCTACCGCATCATCCCGCAGGAGCTTACCTTCCTTCGGCGCGTCGGCATTCCCTTGCCGCGCGAGTGCCCCGAATGCCGCTACCGCCGCCGGTTCTCACTTGTGAACCTCCCGCGCCTTTACGGACGCCCCTGTATGTGCAAGGGAGGCCAAAGCGCGGGGAACGCCACGGCCCATTTCCATGGCGATTCCGCATGCCCCAATAAATTTGAAACCTCCTATGCCCATGCCCGTCCGGAGATTATCTACTGCGAGCAGTGCTATAACGCGGAGGTGGTGTAAGATAAAAAAACATGGACACCAAAACGAGGACCTGCGAGGACTGTAAAACCTCTTTCACCATTGAAGCGGAGGAACGCGCGTTTTACGAAAACATCGGCACCCCCGCGCCACTCGCATGTCCCACGTGCCGGGCGCAGCAGCGGCTCGCGTTTTGGCCCTTCGGCAAGTTCAACAAGCGCGTGTGCGATCTTTCGGGCGAGCGCATAATCTCTTTGTACCGCGCGGATGCCCCATTCCCCGTTTATAAAAATACGGAGTGGTATTCGGATAAATGGCAGGCGCCCGCGCTTGTCTACGATCCGAACCGTCCGTTCTTTGACCAGCTTTACGACTTGCAGACCAAGACGCCGCGCTGCCACCAGTTCGGCACGCAAAATACGGCGTGCGACTGGTGTGATGACGTGTGGGAATCAAAGAATTGTCACCTTTGCCGCTCCCTGTTGAGCTGCGAGAATTTGTCATACGGATACCGCACCATCCGCTGCCGCGATTCAAACGATCTGTGCTACTGCTATGACGCCGAGCAATCATACGATTGCACCTATTGTTTCAAGGTTTTCAACGTGCGACACGCATTCGATACGCGTGACAGCATGGAAGGCGCGTTCTTGTACGACTGCCGCAACGTGCGGAATTGTTTCATGTGCTGGAATCTGCGGAACCGGGAGTACTGCATAAAGAACACCCAATATTCCAAAGAGGACTATCAGACGGAACTCGCAAAACACAGACTTTCTTCGTGGGAAGGATTCACGAACGCACAACGGGAGTTTGAATCGCGCTTGCGCGACGACGCGATCCACCGCGCCGACTTTAATGTTAAATGCAAGGATTCAACCGGCAATTACATGACCGAATGCAAGCAATGCCGGGAATGCAATTTCCTGGAAGAATCCGAGAATTGTGTACGCATGTTCCGTGGAGTGAAAAATAAAGACGGGCGCGAGGGTGCGGGCGTTTTGCGCGGGGAACTTACCTACAATTTGAACCAGGCAACAGATGTGTACCACTTGTTCCACTCAAATTATTGCACCAATTGCCGCAACTCCGAATATTTGGATTTTTGCTTTGAATGCGAAAATTGCTTCGGCTGCATCGGCTTACGTAATAAACATTATTGTGTTCTGAACAAGCAATATGACGAGCCGGCCTATCATGCGCTCGTGGCGGAAATAAAGAAAGCGATGATAGCTGACGGTTCGTATGGAAAATTCTTCCCGTACCGCATGGCGTGCGGGGGATACAATCTGTCGCTTGCGGGCGTGTTTTTCCCAAAGACCAAGGCGGAGGTTCACGCATTCCGGGGACTTTGGGAGGAATCCGGAGAATCAGGCGCGGAGGGACGAAGCGTTTATGAGCCGCCGGATGACATTGCGGCAGTAGAGGATGCCGCAGTGGGGAGGGCGCTTATCTGCACCGAGACCAAGCGCGCTTTCAGCATCACCGCCGAAGAGCTGGCATTCCTCCGCAAGCATGGCATCCCGCTTCCGCGCGAGTATCCGGACGTAAGAACGCTCCACCGCATCCAGCGCCTTTTTTGCATCACTCCGCGTCCCACGATCTGTTTTTCCTGCAAGAAAAATATCACCTCGTTCTATCCGCCAGAATGGGGATACAAGAAGATCTATTGCAACGAGTGCTATCTAAAAGCAGTGCTATAGAATCCCACATGAACGCCGAGACCCGCACCTGCCAGAACTGCAAGCAGCCGTTCGTCATTGAACCGGACGACTTCTCGTTCTACGAGAAGGTCGGGGTTCCGCCGCCGACGTTCTGTCCGGCGTGTCGCTTCCAACGACGTCTTCTTTTTAGGAATGAACGGAACTATCATCGCCGCAACTGCGATTTATGCAAAAAATCTATCATTAGCGTATACCCGGCAGACGCGCCATTCCCGGTATATTGCATTAAGTGTTGGTGGAGCGATACGTGGGATCCCTATTCGTATGGGAGAGATTTTGACTTTTCCCGTCCGTTTTTTAAGCAATATAAAGAACTGCAGAATACTGTTCCGGCGCTTTCAATAATGAATGACGATGGCGTAGGAAGCGTAAATTGCGAATACACGTATGATTGCGCGTTCAGTAAGAATTGCTACATGCACGTTTGCGGCTGGTATGTGGAGAACGGTCTTTACATGTACGACGTAAATCATGCAAAAGATATTATGGATTGTTGGAATGTGAACAATAGTGAACTTATGTATGAAAGTGTAAATTGCGATAAGTGTTATAACTGCAAATTTTGCGATTTGTGCTTCGATTCAAACAATTGCGCCTTCGGGTATGATCTGAGGGGTTGTTCCAATTGCGTGATGTGCGTTGGCCTGCGTAATAAGCAGTATCACATCCTCAATCAGCCATACTCCAAAGAGGAGTATGAAAAGAAACTTGAGGCATTGAATCTTGGTAACAGGATCGGGCTTGCGCAGTGTGAAAAAGCGCTGGAGGAATTCAGTTTAAAATTTCCGCGTAAATATGCCTACATATTGAGAAGTGTTCATTCAAGCGGATTTTTCCTCATTGATGCGAAAATGTCCAAGAGTTGTTTCTACGCCTTTACCCAAATAGAAAATTCTTCATATATCGTCGTGAATGACGGGGCGAAGGACACCTATGATTGCAATAACACCGGCAACCCCGAATTGTGTTACGAATCAGTTACGCCAGACAACTCCCGTGGCAATAAATTTTCCATATTCTGTTGGAAGTGCACTGAAGCGGAATACTCGAATAATTGTCATTCTTGCGTAAACGTCTTCGGTTCCACGGGCATAAAGCACGGTTCGTATGTGATTTTAAACAAGCGTTATTCAAAAGAAGAATTTATTCCCTTGCGGGAAAAAATAATCGAGCATATGAAAAAAACCGGGGAGTGGGGAGAGTTCTTCCCGTATTCGTTGAGTCCCTTTGCGTATAATCAAACTGCTGCAATGGAATGGTATCCGTTAACGAGGGATGAAGCTATAGCACGCGGATATCGGTGGAAAGACGACGAAAAGCGTGGATATGTGCCGACAAAAACAGCCGATCAGCTTCCAAAAACAATCGGAGAAGTAGGGGAGAGTTATCTGAACGAAGTTATTGCGTGCGAACATATCGGCAAATGCAACGAGAGGTGCACTGACGCATTCCGCATTGTTCCAGAGGAGCTTTCGCTCTATCGAAAATTCAATATTCCCTTGCCGACACTATGTCCCAACTGCCGGCATTACGCGCGGCTCAAAAAACGCAATCCGCCGCAACTTTGGATGCGGCGTTGTACCTGCGTCGGTGCGCAGTCGGCGAACGGCGTATATAAAAACACCGTCGCACATCCTCACGGTGCCTCTGCATGTCCCAACGAATTCGAAACCTCCTATGCGCCGGAGAGGCCAGAAATCGTCTACTGCGAGCAGTGCTACAACGCGGAGGTGGTATAAAATAGAGTCATGCCTCCCGAAACCCGCACGTGTCAAAATTGCAAGCAGTCCTTCGTAATCGAGCCCGATGATTTTGCGTTCTACGAAAAGATAAAGGTGCCGCCGCCCACGTTCTGTCCGGAATGCCGCGCGGTGCGACGGCGCGCATGGCGGAACGAGCGGACTCTTTATCACCGGAAGTGCGACCTATGCAAAAAGGAGATCATCTCCATGTTTCCCGCATCGGCGCCGTTTCCCGTTTACTGCAACGAATGTTGGTATTCAGACGGATGGGATCCGTTGGTATATGGCCGATCATACGATTTTGGGAAACCGTTTTTCGCCCAATATAAAGCGTTGCAGGATTCGGTTCCCCGGATGGGCCTCGCCGTGATCAACAACAAGAACTCGCCGTATTTGAACTACGCCTGGAACAGCAACAACAGCTATATGTGCCTTGATCTGGGGTATGGAGAGAACTGTCTCTATTCCAACGCGTGCCATTTTATAAAGGATTCATCCGACAACAGTTACTGCAAAAAGATCGAATTGTGCCACGGGTGCATTGATTCCAGGGAATCCACCCGTTCCGATACGCTTGAAAAGTGCGAGGGCTGCATTGATTCCCATTTTTTGTACGACTGCCGCGGCTGCTCGTCGTGTATTTTGTGCGCGGGTTTGCGGAATAAGAAATATCACATCCTGAACCAGCCGTATTCAAAAGAGGATTATGAGAAGGCAAAAAGCGAATACGCGGGCGGAAGTTTTGCGAAACGGGAACGCGCAAAAAAGCTTTTTGAAGAACTGAAATTAAAAGCGCTCCATAAAGAAAATAACAATATCCAGGCGGTGCGCTGCACGGGGGACAATATTTGGAATTGCGAGAATTGCCGGCAATCGTTCAATGTTTTCCGGTCCCAGAATTGCAAGCGGGTGAACGACGTTGACAGCGACGTGAAGGACAGCGTGGACCTTTCGAATGCCGCGGAGGGCGAACTTATGTATGAGGGGACATCGGCAAGCGGCAGCAATGTGCGCTTCAGCGTCTGGGTCACGAGCGTGGTTGATGTGCAATATTCAAGCCTGTGCGTGAAGAACAACAGCCATCTTTTCGGCTGCATCGCGCTCCGCGACAAGTCCAATTGCATCTTGAACAAGCAATATTCCGAAGAGGAATATCAAGCGATGATCCCCAAGATCATCGAGCACATGAATGCGATGCCGTATGTTGATAAAAAGGGCAGGGTATACCGCTATGGAGAATTTTTCCCGATAGAGCTGTCTACTTTCCCGTACAACGATTCAAAATCGTACGAGTTCAACCCCCTTACCAAAGAGCAAATAATGGCAGAGGGATACGGTTGGCGCGATCCGGAAGAACGGCACTATGCGCCGACGAAGACGGATAAAGACCTGCCGGATCATATCAAGGACGTTGTTGATTCCCTATTGAATGACGTGATCGCGTGTTCGCACGGAGGAACGTGTACGCACCAGTGTGCGACCGCGTTCAAGATCATTCCCGAAGAGCTGCGATTCTACAGAGCAATGAACTTGCCGCTGCCGCGCCTTTGTGCCAATTGTCGCTACTACGAACGGACGGCACACCGCAATCCCATGAAATTGTGGCATCGTGGATGCACTTGTGTCGGCGCACAGTCGGCGAACGGCGTACATAAAAATACCGTCTCGCACCCACATGGCGCTTCGGCATGCCCCATCGAATTCGAGACTAGCTACGCGCCCGATCGGCCCGAAATCGTGTATTGCGAGGCGTGTTACAACGCAGAGGTGGTGTAGTGGTAAAATAAGGGTATGGCCGGGGAGATGAGGGATTGCGTTGCCTGTAAGGAGCAATTCGTAATTGAGCCGGAGGACCTTACGTTCTACGGGAAATTTGAGGTGTCGCTCCCGAAGCGTTGCCCGCAGTGCCGGTCGCGGCGCCGGATGGCGTTTCGGAACGAGCGCGCGTTCTATAAGCGGAAATGCGACCGGTGCGGGCGCGAAGTGGTTTCCATGTACAGCCCGAACAAACCCTATGTGGTGTATTGTTACGAGTGCTGGTTTGCCGACGATTGGGATGCATTGAGCTACGGGAGGGAGTACGATCCCGCGCGGCCGTTCATGGAACAGTTCGCCGAACTTTGGAAGGTGGTCCCGAAGATTGCGCTCGTTTACGTACGGAGCGTGAATTCGGAATATGTGAATATATCCGCGGACAACAAGGATTGCTACATGCTGGTGGAATCCTCCAATAATGAGGGTTGCATCCATTGTTATTGGATCCAACAATGCCGCGACCTTGTGGATGTTTCCTTTTCGCACCAGACGGAACTTTCGTACGAGTGCGACGATTGTTTCAATTGTTACCGGCTGCAGTACGGCAAGGGATGCCATGATTGCCGCGAAAGCTATTTTCTGTTTGATTGCGTGGGATGTACGAACTGCGTGGGGTGCGCGAACCTGCGCGGCAAGCAATACTATATCTTCAACGAGCCGCAATCAAAAGAGGGATACGAAACGTTCCTCGCGCGGACGCGGCTTGATACACACGACGGCGTGGAGATGATGCGAAAGAAGTTCGACGAATTCCTGAGGGCCCAGCCGCATAAATTTGCGGAGATCCTGAAGGCGCCGAATTGCACCGGCAATTACGTCAAGAACGCAAAAAACTGCCGTCAGGTCTTCCATTGTTACGATGCCGAGGATTCGAAATACGGCATCCACGTATGGCGGGATGCGAAGGATTGCATGGATGTGGACACAGCAGGGCGGGGCGCGAACATGATCTATAATTCAATAAATTCCGGTCTTGATGTTGCGAACTACGTCGCGTGCGCCCAGTGTTGGACATGCTCATTCATGGCATACTCGTGCTACTGCTTCAATTGCAACAACTGTTTCGGATGCGCTGGCTTGCGGAAAAAGGATTATTGCATCTTGAACCGGCAATACAAAAAGCAGGAATACGAAGCATTCCGCGAAGCAATCGTTGCGGAAATGAAAACGAAAGGGGATTATGGCGAATTCTTCCCGGCTACGCTAAGCACCTTCGGCTATAACGAGACCGCCGCAGAAGAGCAATTTCCGCTTGCGAAGAGCGAAGCGCTCGCGCGCGGTTATACATGGGAGGACCACCCGCGCGGCACATACGGCAAGGGAACGATCGCTTGGGACAAAGTGCCCGACCATTACGACGGATTTGACCCGACGCACCACGTCTTCACCTGTGCAAATTGTAAACGGAACTATCTTATCATCCCAAACGAGCTCACATTCTATAAAAAACTTTCCGTCCCCGTGCCGCGCCTGTGCCCCGAATGCCGCCACACGCGCCGCTTCAAGGCTCGCGGGCCGAATCACCTCTGGCATCGCGCCTGCATGTGCAAACAATCGCACGCGCCTCACGCGGACGCGAAATGTCCGAATGAATTCGAAACCTCCTATGCCCCCGACCGGCCCGAGATCGTCTACTGCGAGCAGTGCTATAACGCTGAGGTGGTGTAAGATAAAAGCATGAACGTCGAAACGAAAACCTGTCAAAATTGTAGACAGAGCTTCGTAACCCAACCGGAGGATTTTGTGTTTTATGAAAAAATGCAAGTTCCGCCGCCGACCTGGTGTCCGGAATGCCGCCTTCAGCGGCGGCTTTCGTTCTGTAATGAAAGATATTTATATAAAAATATTTGTGGTCTCTGTGGTAAAAGCATGGTAGCAATGTATCCGCCCGGAACCGTATTTCCAGTTTATTGTCTTGATTGTTATCGGGGCGATCGTTGGGATCCGCTTTCTTATGGAAAAGAGTACGATTTCAATCAACCGTTCTTTTCGCAGTTCAAAGAATTAAAATTTCGCGTACCCCGGGCGGCGCTTGTGCGGCAGGGCGAAATCGAGGGAAGCGAATATTGTAACCGCGCGAGCTATAACAAGAATTGTTACATGCTTGTTCGCGCAAATTATAACGAGAATTCGCGGTATTCTTACAATCTTTGGGATTGCCGCGATTCTGCGGATTGCTTTAATGTGCACAAATCGGAACTTGTCTATCAATCAATAGATTGTATTGAATGTTATCGGACGCACTATTGCCAAGAGTGCCGACAATGCCGCGATTCGTATTTTCTCTTTGATTGCAGAAATTGTACCAATTGCATCGGCTGCGTTGGATTGAGAAATAAGCAATACTATATTTTCAATCAGCCCCATACCAAGGATGAATACGGAAAGAAAATTAAGGAACTTCGCCTCAACACCGTTTCCGGGCTGCGTCTGTGCGAAGAACATTTTCGGGAGCTGAAAGCTCGCGCTATCCGTGAATCGATGATCGTAACCAACGGCGTCAACGTCTCGGGTAATTGGCTTGTCGATTGCAAGGATGCAAAAGATTCCTACCAATGTCGTCAGATCGAGAACGGCAAGCACCTTCTTTCGGTAATTGATGGTAAGGATTGTATGGATTACTCCTATTGGGGACGCCAAACGGAACTTATTTACGAAACGGCAAATTGCGGTTACAACTGTTCACGGATCCGCTTTGCAAACGAATCGTGGGACAGTTGCCATAATCTTACGTACGCGGATAATTGCTACGCCTCGACAAATCTTTTTGGTTGTGTGGGATTGCGAAAAAAAGAATATTGTGTTCTCAATCGGCAATATGAGAAAGAAGGATATGATGAGTTGGTTAAAAAAATCGTCGCGCACATGAGTGAAGTGCCCTATCAAGACGCACAGGGGAGAAGATATGGATTTGGCGAATACTTTCCTCCCGACCTCTCAACGTCCCCCTATAACACCACCGCGGCCCAAGATTGCTTTCCGCTCACGCGGGACGAAGCGAAAAAACAAGGATATGCATGGGAAGAAAGCCGCGAGCGAGAATACGCTCCCACAAAGTCGTGGAAAGAATTACCCGAGGACATCGCTTCGGTGGGCGATGATGTTACGAAAGAAATCATCCTTTGTGAGGCTTGGGATGAGCGCGGTTCCCACGATGTTGCCGAAGAACACAACTGCACCAAGGCGTTCCGTATCATACCCGAGGAGCTTGCGTACTATCGACGACTGAATATTCCGCTTCCGCGAAAATGTTTCAACACCCGCCACTTCGAGCGGCTAAAAGAGCGCAACCCTTTTCGTTTGTGGCGGCGCTCATGCGCATGTGCTGGGGTGCAGGCGAACGACGGAAGTTATAAAAACACGGGCAAACATTTCCATAATGATAATCACTGTCCGAATGAATTCGAAACCTCCTATGCCCCCGACCGGCCCGAGATTGTTTACTGCGAACAGTGCTATCAGGCGGAAGTTGTATAGCATCTGCCCGGCACCACTTTCATACAAGGGAAAATCATGATATAATGGGCTTAGTATGGAAGAGGCCCCCGAAAAAAACGTCATTTATTTTGCCCGAACCGATTTCCGCAACCAGGATCGGCTTTTTGGCATCAAACGCACCGACCGGCGCCAGCACATGTACATGATCGGGAAAACGGGCACCGGCAAAAGCGCGCTCTTGAACAATCTGATCGTGCAGGACATCGCGAACGGCGAGGGGCTTTGCGTTGTGGACCCGCACGGCGAGCTGGTGGAGGGGATCATGAAAAAGATCCCCGAAGAGCGGATGAAAGACGTCATTTACTTCAACCCCGCCGATCCCGATTTTCATATCGGCTTCAATGTGCTTGAACTGCCCGATCCAAAATACAAGCACCTCGTGGCATCGGGCCTCATGGGCATTTTCACGAAAATTTGGGCGGGCGTCTGGTCCCCCAGAATGGAATATATTTTGAATAATTGCGTACTCGCGCTCCTGGACACGCCGGGTTCCACGCTCCTCGGCATTCCGCGGCTCCTAACCGACAAGGACTACCGCCAGAAGGTCATCGCAAACATCACGGATCCCGTCGTGAAGGCCTTTTGGATCCATGAATTTGAAGCGTGGCAGGACAAGTTCCGGAATGAAGCGATCGCACCGATCCAAAACAAAGTGGGACAATTCCTTTCCACGTCGCTCATCAGGAACATTGTTGGACAATCAAAGAGCACCATAGATATTTTTGACGTGATGAACGAAGGGAAGATCTTCCTTGTGAACGTTTCGAAGGGCCGCATCGGCGAAGACAATTCCGCCCTCTTGGGCGCAATGCTCATCACAAAGATACAACTCTCGGCGATGGAACGCGTCCGTATTCCGGAGGACGAACGCGTGGATTTCTATCTTTACGTAGACGAGTTCCAAAATTTCGCCACAGATTCTTTTGCGGGCATCCTCTCCGAGGCGCGCAAGTACCGCCTGGATCTCATTCTTGCGCACCAATACGTCGGGCAGCTCGTGACGGACAATTCAACCAAGATACGCGATGCTATTTTTGGAAACGTTGGCACGATGATCGTGTTCCGCGTGGGCGCAGGCGACGCCGAGTTTTTGGAAAACGAATTCTTGCCGGAGTTCGTGATCCAGGACATCGTGAACCTGCCAAATTACCGTATCTATTTAAAGTTGATGGTGGACGGTGTAACTGCCCGGCCGTTCTCGGCGATGACGCTTCCGCCGCTCAACGTGGAAACGTCCGCGATGGTGGAGTCGGAGATCATCAAAATATCCCAAAAACGGTATTCGCGGCCGCGCGAGGTAGTGGAAGAAGAGATCAACCGGTGGAGCGGCGTGATGGGGGTGGGGGCGGGGGGCAACAGCGTGTCGGCGGGCGGTGTGGCGGGAATGGGCATGGGTGCGGGATCGGGCAGTGGGGCGAAATACGAAGTGATCTGCTCTTCGTGCGGAAAAACGACGACGGTGCCTTTTGAGCCGACGCCGGGGCGGCCCATTTACTGCCGTGACTGTTTGAAAAAAATAGAGGCCGGCGAATTGCAGCCGGTGCGGATGCCGCGCATACCTTCCGCACGGCGGGGAACGCAAAAGAAATATTCCGAAGATCTGGGCCGTTTGGGCATTGAATTCCCGGAGGCTCAAGCAGGCGGGGAAGAAGCCCCGCAGCGGATCGTGCCGCCCGCGCGGCGCTTTGTGGTGCAGCAAAGTGCGGTGGTGGGTCCGAAAATCGCGCCTTCGGCGCCCACAGCATCCGTGGTACCCGCAGTGCCTGTGGCATCCACGATTCCCACGACGCAACAAGAAACCGATACAACTCCGCCCGCCGGGCCAACCCTCCCGCTTTCGGCGCTCAAACCGATGGAAAGAACGGTAAAGACAAAAAGGCCCCAACAAAAAGAGGAAATAAATATTTCCGAGCTCCGCGAAGCGATCAAAGCATCATTGAAGGCAGATATTACCGCCGATGCCGAACCGCCGCCGCCCGACGCGTCAGAAAAAAATGAAGACGAAGACGACGATGACAACAAAGAACATCTTGCACATCGATAAAGGTCGAAAAAATATAAAAATATTTTTATGGCAAAGCAGATCATCAAAAAGGGAGGGAAAAAGGAGGTATTCCGCGCCGAGAAACTGAAAAAATCCATCCGTGCGGCTTGCAAGGACGCCCACATTTCGCCAGTCCGTACGAAGAAAGCAATAACAAAAGTCGCGGGACCGGTCCTGCGGTTCGCCGCAAAGCGAAAAACAGTCAGGGCCGCAACGCTGCGCAAGAAAGTGCTTGCAGGATTGCGGAAAGCGGAACCGCTCGCGGCGAAAGCGTGGCTGCGCTATGAGCGCAGGCGCCACGCCCGCAGGCGGCGATAATGCTAACCAATCGCCGATATTACGGAAAAGAAACCGGGGCGGCGCTCCGGAATTTTCCGTTCTCCGTCCCGTCAGTCCATTGGGCGCTTATTCAAAGTATTGTGGAGATTAAGCGCTCGGCCGCCCGCGCTGCACTCGCCGCACGGCTTCTTGATCCGCGCCGGGCACGAGCGATTGTCCGCGCATGCAACGAGGTTCTTAAGAGAAACCTGGACGACCAGTTCGTCGTTCCGTCGTTTCAGGGCGGCGCGGGGACCTCAACGCATGCCAATATAAATGAAGTACTCGCCGCGCGGGGAACGGAATTGCTGTCCCGTGGGCGGCGCGCAAAAGCGCAAGAGATCCACCCGAACGACCACGTGAACATCGGCCAGTCCACCAACGACGTCGTCCCTTCGGCGTTGAAAATCGCCGCGTTGCGGGAGGCAAAAAAGGTGATACAAAGCGTGGATCTTGCTGTAATCGCACTACGGCGAAAAGCCCGCGCATTTCGCGGGATAATAAAGCTTGGACGCACCCACCTTCAGGACGCGGTCCCTACAACGCTTGGTACGGAGTTCGCGGCCTATGCGGCGCTTCTTGTGCGGGATCAAGAGCGCGTGAGAGCTGCGCTTCCTTATTGCCATGAACTTAATTTGGGCGGCAGCGCGGTGGGAAACGGCGTGAACGTGTCGCCGCGTTTCAAAGCTGCTCTTTATCGTGATCTCCGACGCTCGCTTCGTTTGCCGTTGCGCCCCGCGGTAAACCTCGCCGCACAAACGATGAGCGCGACGGATTTTTTCATGCTCTCTTCGGCGTTTACAATGCTTACACTCGACCTCTCAAAGATCGCGAACGATCTCCGGATTCTCTCGAGCGGCCCGCGCGGGGGTATCGGAGAGATCACTATCGCTCCGCTCCAGGCGGGATCATCTATCATGCCGGGCAAAGTGAACCCCGTGCTTCTTGAGGCGCTGAACCAGTTACATTTTTTAGTCATGGGCAACGATCTTGCCATCCGGGAGGCCGCTCAAGCAGCGCAGCTTGAATTGAGCGTGATGACCCCGCTCATTGCCGACCGCCTCCTTGCATCCACCACGCTCATTGCGGAGGTTGTTACACAGGCGGCACGTAAATGTTTCGCCTTGATCACGGTGAATCGCAAACGATGCGAAGAACTGCTCAAGCGTTCCACCGCCTACGCCACGTTTCTTGCGCCCCGGCTCGGCTACGACGTAGTTGCGCAGCTTGTCCGCGAGGCCGTTGCCCGCAATATCGCCATTGAAGACCTGGTGATCCAGAAAAAACTGATGACTCCTGCAGAAATAAAATCTTTTACCTCTCGCTTCACCGCTCGATAAATACCTCTTCTTTCCCAAAACGGGATTTTGGGAGTTTTTGGTGCGAATCCTCCGGCGAACGGAAACCGACGGCAAGGAGCACGCGCGAGGCAAGACCGAGCGGACCGAGGCCCAGGATCTCGTCAAATTGCTTTGGATCAAATCCTTCCATTGGCGAAGCATCAATTTTATTTTCTGCGGCGGCGGCGAGCGCCATGCCGAGTGCGATATACACCTGTCGGCTTGCCCAATCAATAAGCTCCGGCTGCGGACGATCGATCGTCCGCATGAGTGAATCTTTATAACCCTTGAGTGATTCTGGAGTCGTGCCCTGATCCTTTGCCACTGCGGAGAGATAGTGGTCAACATAGGCCTCGTTGAGGTCGGTGCGAACAGCAAGCACAAAAAGATCCGAGGCCTCGGTGATCTGCGGCTGGTTAAAAGCAGCAGGCCGGAGCTTCTCACGGAGCGCGGAGTCCACCACGTGGATGAACTTCCACGGCTGGAGGCCATTCGAAGAAGGGGAGAGGCGAAGCGCTTCCATGATGATCTCACGCTGTTCCGGTGTAAGTTTCTTTGAAACATCATAACGCTTCGTCGCGTACCGCCATTGTAGGTTTTTTATGGTGTCTGCCATTGCTTTGTATAGTAAAGTATAGAACTGGCATTCTTCCTTGTCACGTAGCTGTTGATAGTCACGCTTCGCTCCAATATGCTACAATAATGGAGTATTGAATTTCATGCATACATGAAGAGGCATTCGCGGCTAGCATATTTTCTTATTGCAACCGTACTTGCAGGAGGTTCTTTCTTTGTTTGGTTTTCACCCGCTTTCGCCGACCCGCCGACGAGCCCTTATTTGCCCGGGGCGACCCTCAATCCTTCCTGTGCTCCGACCGACCCGAACTGTACCGTCTTCGTCCCGCCCACAGGAACCGGAACCGCGGGCAGTTTAGCCTATTGGCTCGCCACCTCAACGGTTTCAAGCACGCCACTTTTATTTTGGGACAACACCAGTGTTCGCCTGGGTATCGGAACATCGTCCCCGTTATCAACTCTTTCTGTCGTGGGCGGAGCGACGATCTCGGGGAACGCCACTACTTCAAACCTTTCCATATTGAATTTAGCATCGGCGGGCAATCCGTGCCTTACGGTTGGTACGACTGGCGTGGTCGCAACTTCCTCCTGCATAACCTCGGCTACCGGGACAGTGAATCAAGTTGTTGTTTCCAGCACCGGCAGTTCTCTTACATTTTCTTTGCCACAAAACATAGATACCGGCGCTTCGGTTACTTTTGCCAATGTCTCCACCACGGCGGAACGGTCAGCGAGCTCAACCATTATCAACCTCACCTTTACGAACGCGACCAGCACGGGTGGTCTGACCATAGGCACTATCCTTGCGAACACACAAGTTTCAAGCACGGCGCTCATGACCCCGAGCGGCACCATCACCACGCTAGCCGCATCCACCTCGACGTTCGCCACCCTTTTTGCGAATGCGCTGGTATCGAGCACTCAACTTATCTCTCCCAGCGGCACTATTACTAACCTCACCTTCGGGAACGCGACCAGCGCCGGAAGTTTGCAGGTAGGAACTCTCTGGGCGATCACACTGGTGTCCACCACGGC
>JBEKML010000003.1:0-61786 GCA_050008535.1 Minisyncoccia bacterium
ACGCACGGTGTAGGGGTGAAATCCGTTGATATCGTGCGGAACACCAAAGGCGAAGGCATTGCACTGGGACCTTCCTGACGCTGAGACGCGAAAGCGTGGGGAGCAAAAAGGATTAGATACCCTTGTAGTCCACGCCCTAAACGATGCCTGCTTGCTGTTTCGAGTATCGACCCTCGGAGTGGCGGAGCTAACGCGTTAAGCAGGCCGCCTGGGAAGTACGGCCGCAAGGCTAAAACTCAAAGGAATAGACGGGGACTCGCACAAGCGGTGGAACATGAGGTTTAATTCGACAGTAAGCGAGGAACCTTACCAGGGCTTGAAATTCTTGCTGACAGGCGACAGAAACGTTGCCTTTCTCACAAGGACAGCAAGGACAGGTGCTGCATGGTTGTCGTCAGCTCGTGCTTTGAAGTGTTCCCTTAAGTGGGGTAACGAGCGCAACCCCTATCGAGTGTTATAAGTGTCACTCGGAACTGCCCAGCACAAAGATCGGAATTCGGCATTGTGATCTTTGTGCTGGGAGGAAGGAGGGGATGACGTCAAATCCGCATGGCCCTTTGATGCCCTGGGCTACACTCGTGTTACAATGGCAGCGACAATGGGTCGCCAACCCGCAAGGGGGAGCTAATCCCATCAAACGTTGCCCCAGTTCGGATTGTGAAATCTCACTTCGGTGGGATAAACCTAAGATCGGTGACATGGCAGAAGTCGTAACAAGGCACGCGTAGCGGAAGCTGTGCGTGGATCAATTAAACTAGAGTCGAAATAAATGGGACAACTAAAAAGTTCTTTGCTATAATAAAAGACATGGCAGATGGTGACAAAAAGGTCATGATAATCGAGGACGATCGGTTTTTGTCGTCCTTGATAAAAACACGCCTTGAGAAGGAGGGGTTTCACGTGGCCCAGATGTTCGACGGGGAAGAGGCGATCCAGGCATTGAAGCAGGAAAGGCCCAATCTCATCATTTTGGACCTCATCATGCCGAAGGTCACGGGGTTTGAGGTTCTGCAGGCAATTTCCATCCTTCCCGGCTTCGAAAATACTCCCGTCATGATCTTAAGCAACCTTGCCCAGGACTCCGACATCGAAAAAGCCCGCCAGCTGGGAGCGAAAGAATATTTTGTGAAGGTGAAAATATCTATTGACGATCTTATCGGAAAAATCAAGTCGCTCGTGAAATAACTACTATGATCACGGAAGAAATCGCAAAAAAAATAAAGCCCGGCGCAAAAGTGCGGGTATACGAAGGAAAGACCCCTTTTGAAGGGCTTGTGATCGCCCGCAAGCACGGCACGGAACCGGGAGCGACTTTTACGGTCCGCACCATTTTGGCGGGCGTCGGCGTTGAAAGGATCTACCCCGTGCATTCTCCGGCGATTCAGAAAGTTGAGATCGTTTCCAGCCCGAAGAAGGTGCACCGCTCCAAGTTGTATTTCGTCCGCGGCATTTCCGCCGCGCGCATACGGGCTAAACTGGACACATCGCTCTAGGCTTCGCGCGCCACGCATACTACAAAGGACTTGCGCGGGCAAGTTTTTTTAATTTTTATTTAATGTTCACGTGCTAGGGTGGGGATATGAAGCCTCTCGGCAAGGTAAAGATTCAGTGGTCGCCCGAATTCGCATATGCAATCGGGCTCTTAGTGACGGACGGATGCCTCTATGGCGATGGCAGGCATATTAATTTGACGTCGAAAGACAAAGAACAGATAAAGAATTTCCTATGGTGCCTCAAGCTGAACAATAAAATCGGCATGAAACATAATGGTGCGAGAAGTGCACGATCCTTTACCGTCCAATTTGGAGATATTGTGTTTTATCGATTTTTGAACTCGATTGGCGTTAATCCGCGCAAATCAAAAACTATAGCTGATATAAAAATTCCCAATGAATACTTCTTTGATTTTCTCCGCGGGCATTTTGATGGTGATGGGACATTTTATTCATATTTTGATCCCAGATGGAAATCCAGCTATCTTTTTTATACCGTTTTTGCATCCGCGAGCGGAACTCATATAAATTGGCTTAGAGATAAAATTTTCCGCGCTTTGAAACTTAAGGGCCACATATCTAAGAGCGTTTCCGATCCGACTTATAAACTTAAGTATGCAAAGACCGAATCGTTGAAATTATTGCCGAGATTGTATTATAATGCCAAAGTAGTTTGTTTGTCTCGGAAGCGTAGAATAGTTAAGACTGCGCTCGCCGTGATAAATAAAAAGCTATAGCTGCGCGGGTGGCGAAACTGGCAGACGCATCACCTTGAGGTGGTGACGCCCGTAAGGGTGTGGAGGTTCGAATCCTCTCCCGCGCACGAAAAAACATGACAAAAGAGGAAATTGGGGATCAATTCTTTTCTGACCCAGATGCCTTTTTCTCAAATTTTGAAAAATTGGGAGTCGATTTTTCAAAAATTAAACTTGATCTTGGGAGGATAATGGTCAAAAAGAGGTTCGGTCTTAGCGATCAACAAATTGACGCCGTCGAATTTGTTTATTGGATGTCCTACTTTGTTGAGACCGAATTAAAGAAAATGATTTTATTTGTCGAAAAGGGCTTAGGCGGCAGAATCAATATGCTTGAAATTGCCTTAGATAAACTCCATTTTGGTGACAAAATTGGCCTTGTTGAATTGTATAACGATAAGGGCGTTTCAGATGACTTCATCAAGATGTGTCGAAAAATGAATGATTTAAGAAATCACGTTGCTCACGGTAGGTTTGAGAAATTAGAGTATGCAGGGCTGAGTCTATCTGGCACTAAGGGCCAATTGAAGCTTTTTGCCGATATCAAAAATGCTGCCGCGAAGAAAGACACCTTAAAATAGTTCGAACATCGTCCAGCCCTGTGCACTAAAAATGCAAAGCCCCGCAACAGTAGGAGCGGAAAGCTTTGCGCTGTTACGGGGTTAATGAGTTCGGGCGGCGATTGCTCGGCTAATCGTCTCGATCGCTGAGGTCGTAGGTTTCGCCAAGCCCGCACTGGGGACAGAAGAATCTCCCGTGGTCATCCGATGGGAACATCTCGCAGTTGTGAATTGGACACACTGGATTTCCGCCCAGCTCCTGTTGGACCCTCTCTGTTGCGTCCCAATATCCCATCTTTCACCTCTCTTCAGTAGATCCTACAAGCAGAATAGTACACATTATGTTGTTTTGGCAACTTTAATACGAAATCGTAAAATCGTTCGGACATCGTTCGGACATCGTTCGGACATCGTTCGGACATCGTTCGGGCCTATGCACTAAAAAATATTGTATAATTAGGCGATGAGATTTGTTTGGACTCCGGAATACAGCGTCGGCGTGAAAGAGTTCGACGACCAGCATAAGCATTTTTTTGCATTGGCCAATAAGGTGTACGAAATGGCCATGAGCGGGTCGGTGGATAAAAAAGGGCTTGGCATGGCCGGAGACGAATTCGGAAACTATTCTTTGTATCATCTTTCGACCGAAGAAGAATATTTCAAAAAATATGGCTATCCGGATGCTTCCCCGCACATCGCGGCTCACGATCTTTACCGCGAAAAGATCCAAGACTATCTAACCAGGCTGCGCCGCGAAGAACCAGATTTAAACCAAGCAGCGAGGGAACTTTCCGATTTCGCCGCGGATTGGCTTTTCCGGCACATACTTTCGATGGACAGGAATTATAAGGCGTTTTTCAACGGCAAGGGGATACAATAGGGCAATTTGCCTTTTTCGGCGAATCTGTTAGAATAGTTCTCAATGAGGCGGCATCCAGGCCTTTTTTTAACGATTATCATTCTGGCCGCGATTGTGGCGGGAGTTTTTGTTTACCCGAAGTGGCTTGGCGCGAAATGGCAGCCGTGGCATTTGGGGCTTGATCTTGTGGGCGGCAGCCACCTGGTCTACCAGATCGATCTTTCGAAAGTTGCGGCGACCGACCAGGATTCGGTCGTACAGGGGCTTCGCGACGTGATCGAGAAGCGTGTGAATCTTTTCGGCGTAAGCGAGCCACAAGTTTATACGGCGCAGACGGGGAACCAGGCGCAGCTTATTGTTGACCTTGCGGGCATAAAAAATGTGAGCGACGCGATCAAAGAAATCGGCCAGACGCCACTCCTGCAGTTCGCGGAAGTGGACCAGGACCCGTCATCTACCCAGCCGTACATTTTCACCAATCTTACGGGCGAGTACATCACCGGCGCCCAATTGTCCTTCAACCAAAATACGGGCGCGCCGCAGGTGCAGGTTACCTTCAATGATGTCGGAACGCAGATTTTCGCGAAGATGACGGCGGCGAACGTCGGGAAGCCGCTCGCGATATTCTTGGATAATCAATTGATCGAGGCGCCTGTCGTGCGGGAGGCGATCCCGAACGGCAAGGCGGTGATCAGCGGCACCTTCACCGTGGATACCGCAAAGACGCTCGTGGAGCGTTTCAATGCCGGCGCCCTTCCCGCGCCGATCACGCTTATCAATCAGCAGACGGTGAGCCCCTCCTTGGGCGCCGATTCACTCAATAAGGTGATCGTGGCAGGCATCGCGGGGACGCTCCTCGTCATTCTTTTCATGCTGTTCTATTATCGTTTGCTTGGCCTTTTTGCGGCGCTTGCGCTCGTCATCTACATCGCGCTTACCCTCGGCGTTTTCAAGGCCATTCCGATCACCTTAAGCTTGTCCGGCTTTGCGGGATTTATCCTCACGATCGGCATGGCGGTTGATGCGAACATCCTTATTTTTGAACGTATCAAGGAGGAATTAAAACGGGGATTGCCGAAGGCATCCGCCATCGAGGAAGGGTTCCGCCGCGCGTGGCCTTCCATCCGCGATTCCAACACCTCTACCATCATCACCGCCGTCATTCTTTATTTCTTCACGTCGAGCTTCGTGCAGGGTTTCGCGCTTACCCTCCTTCTTGGCGTTATCATGAGCTTGTTCAGTGCGATCACGACCACGCGGCTTTTCCTTCGCACATTTCTCAAAGACGCCACCGTCGTAGTGAAACAAAAAAACGCCTAATGTAACCATGTACAACATCGTCGGCCGGAAAAAAATATGGTTCGCGCTTTCGGGGGTCCTTATCGGCCTCGCCATTCTTGCGATCGCGTTCTTCGGCTTCAAGCAGAGCGCGGAATTCCTGGGCGGCTCGCTCTGGGGTTTCAAAATACCGACGAACCAGCCTTCGCTCACCGACGTGCAGAATTTTTTTGCGAATGACCTGAAAGCTGATGGTGCGGCAATCACCCTCGATACCGCAAATCGATCGTTCCTTGCCCGCTTCGACATTATTGACGAAGCGACCCACGAGCGGTTTTTGAGCGAAGCCAAAAAGCTATGGCCCTCGTTCACGGAATTAAATTTTTCGTCCATCGGCCCTTCGGTCGGCGCCGGCCTGAAGAAGAACGCCATGATCGCGATCGGGCTTGTGCTCGTCGGCATTTCGCTCTACATCGCCTTCGCGTTCCGAAAAGCATCGCGGCCGGTGAGTTCGTGGAAATACGGATGGGTCACGCTGCTCACGCTCTTTCATGATGTTCTGATCCCGGCGGGATTGCTTGCCGTCCTCGGTCGTTTTAGGGGGATCGAGATCGACACGAACTTCATCGTGGCGCTCTTGGTCGTCATGGGCTTCTCGGTGCACGATACGATCGTCGTCTTTGACCGTATCCGGGAAAATCTTGTCACTCATCGCGGCAAATCGAGCTTCGCGGTGGTGGTGAATGACAGCGTGAACCAAACCATCGCGCGATCAGTGAACACCTCGCTTACGTTGATCCTTGTCCTCCTCGCCCTTTACTTCGTCGGTCCCGCCGATCTCCACTATTTCGTTCTTACCCTCCTTGTGGGGGTGACGACGGGCATTTATTCATCCATCTTTATTGCAAGCCCGGCCCTCGTCCTTTTGGGGCCAAAAAACGAGCCTTCCTAGGCCTGGTTGACAGGTACTTGCTAAAAAATGTACTATAAGTTATAATAGATTCAATGGCTTCTATAACAAAAATTATTGATTCCGCCCTTGCCGGCCTCAAACCGCGGCAGAAGGAAGTTCTTGGGGCCCGTTTTGGCTTGGCAAAAGAAGGGGAAGGCGAGACCTTGGCTGCCGTGGGCAACCGGCTGAAAGTGACGCGGGAGCGGGTGCGGCAGATAGAAGGGAGCGGTATTGCACTTGCGAAAGCGAGCATGCTGAAGGACCAGGAAACGATGGGGTTCTTGGAAAGGGTGAGAAAGTATATCGCGAGCCGCGGCGGAGCGGCAAAGAAAGCAGATGTGCTTCAGTATGCGGCAACGCTTGCGAAAGCGGTGCGGGAGAACCAACTTGATTTCCTTGCCGAGGTTTCCGGCGCATTCAAGCTCTACCGCGAAGATGCGGATTTTGGACCCTTCTATTACACAGGCGATAAAGAACTGAAGGAAGCGAAAGCGTTCGTGGAAGGATGGGTGAATTTCTTGAAATCGCACAAAGAGAAAGTATTCACTGGATCGTACGAGACGCAACTCGCGAGTTTCGTGAAAACAAAGCCCTTGAGCGATGCGGTTGCGGGGAACTATTTGGGCGTCGCGAAGCATATCCACAAAAACCCGTACGGCGATGTGGGATTGCGCGACTGGCCGGAGATCTGCCCGATGACGGTGCGCGATAAGATCTACCTGGTGCTTAAAAAGCATGGCAAGCCACTGCACTTTGAGGACATCGCCCATCATATCAATAAAGTTGGCTTTGACAGGCAGCCCGCGCTCGCTCCGACCGTGCACAACGAGCTTATTAAAGACGATCGCTTCGTGCTGGTGGGCCGCGGTCTTTACGGATTGCGCGAGTTTGGTTATGAGCCGGGAACGGCGCGCGAGGTGATCGCGAAAGTTTTAAAGAGCGAAGGACCGCTCACGCCTCCGCAGCTTGTGGCGCAGGTCAACAAGCAGCGTTTCTTCAAGCCGAATACGGTCCTCATCAATCTACAGAACCGGGCGTTCTTTGAGCGGACACCCGACGGCAAGTACCGCGTCCGCGAGGCATAACGGCCGCGCCGCCGGGCGGCGCCGAAAAGCGATGCGCTTCCATCTCCTCACGATCTTTCCCCGTATCTTCGATTCCTACCTGGGGGAATCGCTTTTCAAGCGTGCGCAAAAAAGCGGCCTGCTCTCCGCGCGCGTTTATAACCTCCGCGATTTCACGAGTGACAAGCATAAAAAAGTGGACGACCGGCCGTTCGGCGGCGGGCCCGGGATGGTGATGAAGGTGGAGCCGGTCTACAAGGCGATAGCGCGCATCAAGGCGGCCATTGCCCGTACGGGGAAGGCACGGGCGAAAGCGCGCGTGATCTTATTTTCTACGCGCGGAAAAAAATTCAACGCCGCAGCTGCGAAACGACTTTCAAAATACCAAGAACTCATTTTGATCTGCGGCCGCTACGAAGGGGTGGACGAGCGCGTGGCGCAGCATATCGCTGACGAAGAAATTTCAATAGGGGATTACGTGCTCTCCGGCGGCGAACTTCCCGCCCTCGTTTTAATGGAGGCCGTCAGCCGCCACCTTCCGGGATTTTTAGGGAAAGAAGAGTCGTTGGAAGAAATAAACGGTTCGTTTCCGACCTATACGCGGCCGGAGATTTTTGTTGTTAATAAAATCCGGGGCAAGGGCAAGAAGAGCAGGGCATCGGGCGTGGCAAAAAAATGGCGCGTCCCGCCCGTGCTTTTATCTGGCGATCATAAAAAGATCGCCGAGTGGCGGCGCGAGCACGGAGGGTTTTAATCTGTTCGTCGGCGTGACCGAATTTCTTGACGAGAGCCTGGTTTGTGCTAATCTGACGGAGGTTATTCGCATAGCACGAAGTTGAAATTACAAGAAAGGACGGTAGAGCAGTATGACCAAACCGACGCTGAAGTTGCTTGTCGGCAGTTGGCATCTCTTGCGACAAATCATGGCCTTCGGGAATCCCACCGCCGGTGGGTTCCAGACAATGGCCGAAGCGCTTTACGCGGTCGCTCAGCTGAACCAGTGGCTCGGTGCTACGTACGGCATTGAGATCGTGGTCTCAGCTCATCTGTGGCACGAGTTGATTGTGCCAGACTGTGTGTCTGAGATCGGGTACAGCGCCCAATGGAACAATCCGCGGGCGATCGAGTTGGAAACGTGGGTGGACGGCGTGAGGGCCGGGCGTTTGGCGCCAATCGGGCGCATCATCCCTCCTGGGTTCGGCCTGCCTGGAAGCGACGACGGACACTTCATCAGCCCGGATCCGGTTCGCCGGAAGCTGGCGCACGACGCGATGGTCCACAGCTTCCGGCTGTCCGATTTCGTGAAGACGGCGGGCGTCGGCGAAGGCGACGTTATCTATTGGACGGGGCCTGACGGCATCAGGTGGCTGCGGCTCGTCCAGGGTGACGATGTACTTCTCGGGCACGATCTCAACCCCAAGCTTGAAGAGTGGGGGTTGGTCGTCAACGGCGTCGGCAATGCCGTGCGGGCGGCCCGCGAAGCCGGGTTCGTCCACACGTCGCTCCTTATCGAAGGCAAGCCCGGCGGCGACCCCTGCTATTTGTGCGTCTTCACGGATGCCCAGCTCGAAATTCTGGGTATCAAACAGATCAACAGCATTGCGGGCGCCGACGTTGCGAGGTGGCAAGGGGAATTCTGTCACGAGCGTGGCGCTGGCGTGGCATTCGTCACCGCAATGGGGCAAGCCATTCAAGCCGGAGTCTTCGGGGGCGAGATACATTTCAACTCCGGCGGGCGGGGCGCCGTGAACTTCGCGGAGTTACTGTCCAAGCCGGGCGGTACGCGCGCATCGCTCTTCCCGCAGTACGTTGACCCCGACTTCCTTCCCGGGGAAGGGCCCGCGGAATGGATCGGAGACCAACTCGCCACAATTCAACTCGGTGCCAAGTGGTCTGCCCATACTGGGCGGCCCTTCAAGGTCGAGTTTGACGCGCGGTTCTGTCGGTACGCCGACACCATCGGCGCGCTCCAGAAGTCCGCGGTGTGGGTGATCGAGAACTTCAACGAGGCGGTTGCGCAAATGGGTCCCCCGTAGCACGCGGGCGCACATGGGCGCGATGCCAACGAGAAAGAAAAGAGGCGGTAATCTACGGCCCCGGCCAGCTTCAAGCTGCGTCCGGGGCCAAAAATATTTATCTTTATTTAATATCGCTGCGCTATGATGGCGGGATGGCATTTTCCCTCCATCCGGCCGACACGGCATTTGGCATCACGCTTTTATTTCTCGCAGGCATTTTTATCGCAGGTTTGGGGTGGCACTTTTTTGTTTTCTTCCTGGCCGTGCTTGCGGGCGGCGTAGCTTCGGTTCTTTTTAAGCGGGCGCTCTGGAAAGAGTGTGCGCTTTTTTGCTGCGCCATGCTCGCGGGCGCGCTCTACTACCATTTGTATTTCCACATTGAGGACGCGAAAACGAATTTGCCGTTCGGGCAGAAGGGCGTTTTCTCCGTGACCATTTCGGACGAGCCACAACCGTCGGAAAAATTTTTGATGCTCACGGCCGACGCCGAGCCGCCGTTTGCGGGTACGGTGGAGATCTTCGCGCCGCCGGAGAGCGATTTTCAATACGGCGAACTGATTCGCGTAGCCGGCACTGTAAACCCGCCGGATATGCCGGGCGGCAACGCGATCATTTTCACGCCCAAAATAACGGTGCTCGCCGAGCATCGCGGCTTTTGGCTGCGCGAGTGGATGATCAATATCAAACTCGCCATTTTGCAAAAGTTCAGGGAAGCGCTGCCGGAAGACCAGGCGGCGCTCTTGGGCGGGATCGCTTTCGGTTCAAAAGTGAGCTTCAAGCAGGAATTGAAAGATGCGATGGCGCTCTCGGGAACCACGCACCTGGTCGCGGTTTCCGGTTATAACATCACGATCGTCATCGTGGCGGCGAGCGATCTTTTTAGAAGATTCTTCTCGCGCCGCACAACGTTCATTGCCGCCGTCATTGCACTCCTTCTTTTTATGTTCATGGTCGGCGCGCAGGCATCTGCGGTGCGCGCGGCGATCATGGGATTTCTGGCGCTTGTGGCGCGTGAGATAGGGGAGGAGTTCTCAATGCGGAACGCGATCGTCTTTACGGCTGCGTTTATGGCGTTGCTTGATCCGGGTATTCTTACCGGAAACCTAAGCTTCATCCTTTCCTTTTTGAGCTTGGCCGGCATCGTCTATCTTGGCCCGCCGCTCAAAAAACTTTTGCGTTACGGGAATGATGATGGCGGCCTTTTTGATTGGAAAGAGAGCGCCACGACCACCCTATCGGCGCAGCTCGCCGTGATGCCGGTGCTCATCAATTCCTTCGGCCGGTTTTCGTGCATGGCGATCCTGGCGAACATCTTTATCCTTGCGACCGTGCCGCTCACGATGTTCTTCGGGCTGCTCCTCGCGCTTTTCGGATTTGCGTCACATTACCTTGCGTTTTTCGCGGGGAAGCTCGTCGGCCTCATGCTTGCCTACCAGCTCTTTATCATCCGGTTCTTTGCGGCGCTCGCAATTCCGCTGCCCCTGCCGCTAAATTCCGCCGCCGCGATCGCGTTCTATTATTTGATCCTTCTCGTTTTTATATTTTCGTATGGTTCGCACGGCCCCCGCGCCGGCATGCTTCCATGAGCACGCTCAAAAAGTTTGATACGCTTGCGCTTATCATCGTAACGTCGCTCATCGCGGTTGATGCATACCTTTGGTTCGTTATTTTCTCGCAGGGCAGCGTCCGCGAGGCGCATGAATATTTTTTGGACGTCGGCCAGGGAGACAGCGAACTCATCGTTCTTCCTGGGAATATAAAAATAATGACCGATGCGGGTCCGACGAGCGCCGTTATAGATGCGCTTCAAAAAGTGCTCCCCCAGGGTGATCGCTATATTGATATCGCCATTGTTTCGCACCCTGAACTTGATCATTTTGGCGGCTATCTAGACGTTCTTGATCGCTACGACGTTGGCGCATTCGTCTACAACGGCCGTGACGGCGACACGAAAGAATGGTGGACGCTTCTCACGAAAATCGCGGCAAAGCACATTCCGCTCATCACGCTCGGTGCGGGAGATGTTATCCGCTACAGTGGAGTTGAAATTGACCTGCTTTCGCCAGACGAAACGTTTATCCGGAGCGCGGAGCTGAACGATACCGGCCTTGTGGAACTCGTAAAGACAGACGGTTTCCGTACCCTCCTTTCCGCCGACACCGGATCAAACGTTGAGGATTATCTTCTGCAAGACGGCACTGACCTGCGTGCGGACATTTTGAAAGTGCCGCATCACGGTTCAAAATATGCTTCGGATGATGCGTTCCTGCGCGCCGTAGACCCGAAAGTGGCGGTGATCGAAGTGGGCGCGAAAAACGTCTACGGCCACCCGTCAAAGGAGGCGCTTGCGCGGCTTGCGTCATCCACGCGCGCGGCCATTTTCCGCACCGACCGCGACGGCACCGTAGAAATATTTTCCAGGGACGGCGCGATAAAAATAGTGAAAGAAAAACAGTGACGGCACGACACGATTGGTGATATAATGGAAAGGCTTTGAAGATACAAAATTTTGAACAACTCGCGGTGACGGATGCACGGCGGGCGTTGCTCACGATCGCTGAAGCGGGCCTCACAGCGATCGATACCGAGCGCGTGGTGCGGGAAACGGTGCGCCTGGACGGCGACATCCTTTCCTACGATGGGGAAACAATCGATTTTTCGCAAACCGGAAAGATCGTTTTTATCGCGATCGGGAAATGCGCCGCTGATGCGGCGATGGCAATTGAAAGTATTTTGGGCGATCATATCACGCGCGGCGTCGTCGTGGATGTAAGGGTATGCCCCGAATCAAAACGGTTAAAAACTTTTTGCGGGACGCATCCGCTGCCGTCGGACGAAAATCTTCATGCGGCGGAGGCGATCATGGAAACGCTTGAGGGGCTTACCGAGCGTGACGCAGTGCTTTTTGTGATCTCCGGCGGCGGCTCAACGTTGCTTTTTTTGCCGGTGGACAAGCGGAACAGAGAAGAAGTGACGATTTTTAATGCGCTTACGAATGCGGGCGCGACCATCCAAGAAATGAACATTGTGCGGCGGCATCTTTCGCTCGCGCGCGGCGGCTATCTTGCGAAAGCCGCGTATCCTGCGCGCGTTATTTCGCTCATTATGAGCGATATACCGGGCGACGAGCTCACTGCGATCGCTTCCGGGCCGACCGTGAAGGATATTACCACCGTGGAGGATGCTGTCGGCGTACTTCAAAAATATGATGTGCCGCGGATATGCCCCATTGAAAGCTACGGCCTTATAGAAACGCCAAAGGACGATAAGTATTTCGCGCGCGTCACGAATCACATCGTTGTTTCAAACAAGCGGGCGCTTGAGGCCATGAGCGCCGCCGCGGAAAAGATGGGATTTCATGCGACCATCCGCGGAGCGGAACTCACGGGCGAAGCGCGGGAGGTGGGCCTCGCCGTCGCGAACGAACTGCGCGTGGCACCGCGGAAGACCGCGCTCCTTTGGGGCGGCGAGACGACGGTCACGGTGCATGGCACGGGAGGGAGGGGAGGCCGGAATCAGGAATTGAGCGCCGTAGCGCTCGCGGTGATCCAGGACGGCGAAGAGATTCTTTCGCTTGCTTCGGACGGGCGCGATCACGGTCCTTGTGCGGGCGCCATTTGCGACATCATGACAAAGAAAGCAGCTATGGCTGCCGGACTTGACGCAGAAACTTTTCTCAATAAAAGCGATATTTATTCTTTCTTTGAAAGAGTCGGCAATTGCGTCATGACGGGCGATACCGGGTCGAATGTTTCAGATCTTATCATTGCGTTGAAAATGTAGCGTTGTTGTTTAGTGTATACTGTGAGTAATACACCATGAAAAAACAAAAATATATTTTGCAGTACGAGGAGGTGGGCATCAAGGATGTGGGCATTGTGGGCGGGAAGAATGCGTCGCTCGGGGAGATGATCCGGACGCTCCACGCGAAAGGCGTGCCGGTGCCCTCCGGTTTTGTCGTTACGGCTTCGGCGTATTTCTATTTTTTAGAGAAAACAGGTCTCGACAAGTTCATTAAAACCACCTTAAAAGGCCTTAACACGAAGAACTTGAAGGATCTTCAGCGCCGCGGCAAGATAGTCCGCGATGCAATGATGAAAACGGAGTTTCCGAAGGATCTGGCCGCAGAAATCGTAAAGGGCTACCGCGGACTTGAAAAGCGCTACGGCAAAAATGCGGATGTAGCGGTGCGTTCAAGCGCCACGGCGGAGGACCTTCCCACCGCGAGTTTTGCGGGGGAGCAGGAAAGTTACCTCGGCATCCGCGGCGGGGGAGACGTGCTCCGGGCCGTGCGCGCCACCATGGCATCGCTTTTCACCGATCGTGCCATTTCCTATCGCGCCGACCGCGGCTTTGATCATTTGAAAATCGCGCTTTCGGCCGGGGTCCAAAAAATGGTTCGCTCCGACCGTGCCTGTTCGGGTGTGATGTTCACGCTGGACACCGAATCCGGTTTCCGCAATATTGTTTTGATCAACGGCTCGTGGGGCCTCGGCGAGATGATCGTGAAGGGCGAGGTTACGCCGGACGAGTTCATTGTTTGGAAAGAAGGGCTTAAGCGGAACGTGCCGCATCCGATCATCGAGAAGAAACTCGGCGTGAAGCTGAAGAAAATGGTCTATCATCATGAGCGGCGGCTTGAGCAGGCAAAGATCATCCCTACGACTCCCGATGAGCGCGCATCATTTGTGCTCACGGACCATGAAGTGGCGCGGCTCGCAAAGTGGGGAACGATCATTGAGGAGCACTACACCAACCACTATAAGAGGTGGATGCCGATGGACATGGAATGGGCGAAGGACGGCGTGACGGGCGAGCTCTTTATCGTGCAGGCGCGGCCGGAGACGATCCACGCCGGCCGTGATTTTTCCAAAGTAAAAGAATACATCCCACTTGAACGCCGCGAGCCGATCCTTATGGGTGCATCCGTCGGTTCAAAGATCGGCGTGGGCAAAGCGCGCGTCATTTTAGACGCAAAACACATCGGCGATTTCAAGAAGGGCGAGGTTTTGGTGACCACGATGACCGATCCCGATTGGGAGCCGATCATGAAGATCGCCTCGGCGATCGTGACGGACAAGGGCGGCCGCACTTCGCATGCCGCGATCGTTTCGCGCGAGCTCGGCATTCCCGCGGTCGTAGGAACGGAGAAAGCGACGAAGCTCATCAAAACCGGCGACTCGATCACGGTGGATACAACAGGCAGCGCGGGCAATATCTATAGAGGATTCCTGAAGTTCAAAGTGGTGGAGCATGATCTCAAGAAGATCCCGCAGCCCAAGACACACATCATGATCAATGTGGCTATTCCCGACAGCGCGTTTGAGGTTTCATTCCTGCCGAACAGGGGCGTGGGCCTCGCACGCGAAGAGTTCATCATCGCGTCAAAGATGGGTCTGCATCCGATGGCGCTTTTAAATCTTGTGAAGCAAACGCCTGCGGTGCGGCATGCAATCGAGCAGAAAATGCGCGGCTGGCGTGACCCGAAGAGATACTATATAGATAATCTTGCGTTCGGCATTGCAAAGATCGGCGCGGCGTTCTATCCGCGTCCCGTGATCGTGCGCTTCTCCGATTTCAAGACAAATGAATACCGCACCTTGCTCGGCGGCGAGATGTACGAACCGCGCGAGGAAAATCCGATGCTCGGCTGGCGCGGCGCCTCGCGGTACTATGACCCGAAGTTCAAGCCGGCATTCATGATGGAAGCGGCAGCGGTGAAGATGGTGCGCGAGGAAATGGGGCTTACGAACGTAATTCCGATGGTGCCTTTCTGCCGCACCGCAGAGGAGGGGATGCAGGTGCAAGAAGCAATGGCCGAAGCGGGGCTTTTCACTAAGTACACGATAAATGCATGGAAACGCATGCGGCATGCTGTGAATGGCAAGAAAGCGACCGTGACGCCCATCTACGTGATGTGCGAGATCCCGTCCAACGTTTTGGACGCAGATGCCTTCTTGGATATCTTTGACGGTATGTCCATCGGTTCCAACGACCTCACCCAGCTCGCGATGGGGCTTGATCGTGATTCCGGCATTGTGACAAAGATCGCGAACGAAAAACATCCTGCCGTGAAGCGCCTAATTGCCGAGATCATCGCAAAGTGCCGCGCCCGCAAGAAATACATCGGCATCTGCGGCCAGGGCCCGTCCGACTACCCCGACTTCGCCGAATTCCTCGTGGAGAAGGGCATTGAAAGCATGTCTTTGAATCCCGACACCGTCGTCCGCACGACCGTTGCGATCGCGAAGAAGGAGAAGCAGCTGAAGCGACGGTAGGTATTAAAAGCATGCCAAAGACCCTTCCGTTAGAAATCTTTGCCATATATTTCTCTCCTTACACTGCGCATGCGATAGAAATAGACGGAGTGGTATATCCTACCGTTGAGCATGCATATCAGTGTTTGCGTTACACCGACAAAAAGATCATTGACGAAATAAAAAACGCCCGCAGCCCCGTGAAGGCATGGGAAATTTCAACAAAATATAAACATCTTCAGATACCCACGTTTCGGGAGCACAAGCGGGAAACCATGAAAATGCTCATGCGGGCCAGGGCCGATCAACACGAAGAAGTGAGAAAAGCCCTGCTGGACTCCGGCGATATCCAGATCGTGAAACATATTACGACCTATCCGCCAGGGGATGGATGGTGGGATGATGGCGAGGATGGGAAGGGATTAAATCATATGGGCCGCATCTGGATGGAGATACGGGAGGAACTAAGAAATCAATAAAATATGCCCTACCGCGGCGTCATTATCGAAGAAAGTTTAGCCGATAAATCCTTGCTGAAAGATATAAAGATCGTTTCCACAAAGGTGGAGCCTGTGACCTCGGGCGACAAGCATGCAACGCCGTGGATCGGACAGTGGACGCTTCACGCCGTGGAAGTTCCAGAAGAAAAAGCTGCTACGCTTGCAGAGAGCATCGGTCATGCACTCGACAAAGACCACGCCCACGCTTGGTACGCGGACTATAAAACCGAAACCGACCATTATATTATCTTTTCTGAAAAGGTATTTCATGTAACTGACCGCACAAGCAAGGATCAATACGACGAGGTTGTCCGTTATGGCGTAGGGCTTGGCATCCCGCCCTATCAAGTGGATTTTTCGCCATACGTGCCAGAGTGGAAAAGATAGGATATTTTCATCGCACTCCGCCGAGATTAAAAAATCATTAAACGATTCTTGACTTTGCATTCGGGCACGGTATGATTTTAGGGAAAACAGCGTCCGTAGAACGATGGACGAAAATCTCCGTTTTGGCGTATAAATGACCGCGCAAGCGGCCATTTATATTTTTAGATAGTTTTAATGGGATCACCGGATTTCAATAATACGATAGGTTCGGGGACCATCCACGGTTTTTATCGTAACATCGTCTCCCTTGGCGCGGCCGATAAGCGCGGCGCCGAGCGGGGACTGATACGAAATGCGTTCTCTTGCGGGATCGGATTCGTCCGAGCCAACGATTTGGAACGTTTTTTCCGCTCCGTCGGCCTTGAGTACGACCGTGGAGCCGATCTGGACCTTGTCCGAAGCGCTTGGACCCGTAGCGATGAGCGCGACGCGTTTTATCTGGTCTTCTATCTCTAATATCTGCCAGTTCGTGCGGCGCAGGGTTGATTTCGCCAATTTGTATTCGGCGTTGTCCGACCGATCGCCGTATGCGGCTGTCCGCTGGGCTTCGGCAATGCGGTCCGGCAGTGCGCGCTTGAGGCGTGCGAGTTTTTCCTTCAGGCGCAAGAAGCCCTCTTCGGTAAGATACACGGGTTCGTCGCTTTGTTTCTGGAATTTCTCCGACCTGCGCCTGGGTATCTGCATGGTTCAATCATAGCTTAAAACATGTTAGTATGAGGGCCTCATGCTCATCGATGAAATCGCCATCAAGATCAAGGCGGGCAACGGCGGAAAAGGCGCCGTGGCTTTTAATACGAATTTGAAAAGTTTGGGGCCCACAGGCGCCTCCGGCGGCAGGGGCGGGAACGTGTACGGCGAGGGCATCGCGGACATCGGCGCGCTCCGGCAATTCCGTTTTAAGAAAGAATTTGAAGCGGAAAATGGCGGCGATGGGCGCGGGCAGTTCCGCGACGGGAAAACGGGGGCAGACATTATATTCCGGCTTCCCGTAGGAACCGTGATCCACAATCTGACAAACGGGAGCGACGTTGAGATCGGGAAGATCGGTGAGCGCATGCTCCTGGCCGCAGGAGGTATCGGCGGGCGCGGCAATTTCCATTTCCGTTCTTCGCGCAACACGTCGCCCATGCAATCCCAGGGAGGGCGCCCGGGTGAAGCATTCGAGCTGCGGCTTGAACTCAAGCTCATCGCGGATGTCGGCTTCGTCGGCCTTCCAAACGTCGGAAAATCAAGCATGCTGAACGTGCTCACGAACGCGAGGAGCAAGGTGGCCAACTATCCCTTCACCACGCTCGAGCCGAACTTGGGCGCGTATTATGAATTGATCCTCGCCGACATCCCGGGGCTCATTGAAGGATCGTCCAGCGGCCGCGGCCTCGGCATAAAATTTCTGCGCCACATCGAACGCACCCGTACGCTTTTCCATTTCGTTTCCGCCGAATCAGCCGATCCGGAAAAAGACTACAAGACGATCCGCAAAGAATTGGGCGCCTACAATAAAGAACTGCTCGATAAACCCGAACATCTTTTTCTCACAAAAAGCGACCTTGCGGAAAAGGCAGTACTGAAAGAAAAACTGGCGGTACTCAAAAAAATGAACCGGACGGCGATCGCCGTTTCAATTAACGATCCTGAGAGCGTGGAGAAAGTAGAAAAGATTTTGAATAAGATCAAGGGAGAGAAATAATAAGGGTATAATAATCAGATGAACCCCGTCCTAGAAGTCGCTGGCCTCAAGAAATCCTACGGGAAAACCGTTGCGGTGGACGGTGTTTCTTTTGCGGTGCAGCCGAACGAGATCGTGGGGCTCTTGGGGCCGAACGGCGCAGGGAAGACGACGACGATCGACATGATCCTCGGCGTCCTTGCGCCGAGCGGTGGAATGGTCAGGATCGAAGGAAAGGACGTGGCGAAAAAGCGGAGCGAGGCTCTGCAGAGCACGAACTTCGCGGCGGTCTATGCGCAGGTGCCGGGCAACATGACGGTCTTTCAGAACCTGAAGATCTTCGGTTTGATCTATGAAGTGCCGAACCTGCGCGCGCGGATAGAAGATATAATCCGCGAGTTCGATCTCGTTCCGTTCCACAACACGCGATGCGGCGTGCTCTCTTCGGGTGAACAGACGCGTGTGAGCTTGGCGAAAGCGATGCTCAATAAACCGCATCTGCTCCTTTTGGATGAGCCCACGGCGTCGCTTGACCCCTCAACGGCGCAGATCATCAGGCGCAAAATAAAAGAATACGCAAAGAGCGGCGCGGGCGGGATCCTCTGGACCTCGCACAACATGCACGAGGTTGCCGAAGTGTGCGACCGCGTGCTCTTCCTCTCGCACGGGAAGATACTGCTTGAAGGGGATCCGAAAATGCTTCCGCAGAAGCATGGCAAGAAGGACCTTGAGGAGCTTTTTATCGCCGTCGCGCGCGAGCCGCTCACGCTTGAACTTGAATGACGCCATAACTGCCATGAAACCGATCCGCATCTACGCCATTTTCCTCCGCCAGATCTATCTTTTGCGCGGCAACCTCACGCGGTTCTTCCAGATGTTCATCTGGATCACGGTGGACATTCTTCTGTGGGGGTTCATCAGCAAATATTTTACAGGGGTCGGGAACGCGCACATGAACTTTTTCGCCGTCCTTCTTGGTGCGATATTGCTGTGGGACTTCTTCGGCCGCATGATGCAAAGCATTGCAACGGCGTTTTTTGAGGATGTGTGGGCGCGGAACTTTTTGAATATTTTTGCCTCGCCGATCCTGATCTCGGAATATCTCACCGGGCTCGTTCTCACGGGCGTCGTAACGAGCCTCGTCGCATTCGTCGTGATGCTCTTCCTTGCCGGAGTTGTTTTCGGATTTTCCATACTTGTGTACGGGTTTGCGGTCATACCGTTTCTTATCATCCTTTTCCTTTTTGGGATCGCGCTTGGCATTGTGGGCGTGAGCATCGTCTTGCGGCTCGGGCCGCCCGCAGAATGGTTTGTGTGGCCCATTCCCGCCGTCATATCGCCCTTCGTCGGCGTAATTTATCCGCTCTCTATCCTCCCGCACTGGATGCAGTTTGTGGGGCACCTGCTCCCGCCGTCCTATGTTTTTGAAGGTGTGCGCGCGATTGTGGCTGGTGGAACGTTTTCCGGAAGTGCATTTGCGATCGGGCTTTGTCTGTCGCTCATGTATATTGCGCTTGCGTATTTCATTTTTCTTGCGGTGTATCGCAAAGCAATTCGCACGGGGCTTATCGCGCGTTACAGCGCGGAGAGCGTGAACTAGCGGGGAAGATACGGTAAAATAAGCCCATGGCCCACAAGGCGGTTTTTTTCAACCTTGAACCGTGGGGAAAGGATTATATGCTGGAAAGCGCGGCGCTCAAGACGGCGGGGGTTTCGCTTGGGTTTGAGAATTACATCCTGAACGGCAGCCATCTTCCGGAAGACGCTGATTTTGATATCGCGGGCGTCTTTGCGGAATCAAAAGTGGATGCGGCGGTCGTTGAAAAACTTCCGAATCTTAAATGCATCGCAACGCTTTCCACGGGATTTGACCATATTGATCTTGCCGCGGCGAAAGCGCGCGGCATCGCTGTTTCCTCCGTCCCGAGCTATGGCGAAGGGACCGTCGCCGAATACGCTTTTGCGCTCCTCCTTGCACTCTCGCGAAAAATTTGCGAGGGGCGCCGTCGCGTGCATGAAGAAGGAAAATTTACGATTGACGGCCTGCGCGGATTTGATCTCGGCGGGAAAACGATCGGCATCGTGGGGACCGGCCGCATCGGGCAGCACGCGGTTATGATCGCAAAAGGATTCGGCATGAACGTGCTCGCATTTGATATTTACAAGAACGAGGCATTTGCAAAAGAGGCCGGCTTCCCTTATGTATCCCTTGAAGAACTTCTCGCAAAAAGCGATATTGTTTCGCTTCACGTTCCCGCGACGCCCGAGACCTATCACTTGCTCAACGCGAAAAATCTTCCGCTCGTGAAGCGCGGCGCGTATCTTGTGAACACGAGCCGCGGCGCGGTCATTGAAACGGCGGCGCTCGTGGAATCGTTGAAGATCGGCCAGCTCGGCGGCGCGGGATTGGACGTTCTCGAAGAAGAAGGCGCGCTTAAGGGCGATGGCACGGCGGGGCACGAAGCAAAAACCCTCGCCGCCATCCAGGAACTCGTCGCGATGCCGAACGTGATTGTGACGCCACATAATGCTTTCAACAGCAAAGAGGCCTTTCTGCGGATCCTTGATACCACGATAGAGAACATCGTGGCGTTTGTGGGCGGAGCGCCGAAAAATCTTGTACAATAAGGATATGGAAATTAGATCTCTTACGGCACGACCGATCCTTGATTCGCGCGGCGCGTGGACCGTTGAGGCGTCTGTGGTGCTTGCGAACGGCGCGGAGGCGCGCGCGTCCGTGCCGCAGGGCAAGAGCACCGGCTCGTCCGAAGCGCGGGCGCTTCCCGCGCCGCAGGCGGTGCGCAACATCACAAAGACGATCGCGCCGAAAGCGCACAATCGTGGGTTCAAAGACCAGGAAGCGCTTGATGCGTTTCTGATCAAGCTGGACGGAACGGGGGATAAATCAAAGCTCGGCGCGAACGCTATCCTTGCAACTTCCATCGCGTTCCTGCGCGCCTCCTCGGTTGCGACCGGCGCGCCGCTCTGGCGGCACCTCCGTGATATCTACGGGATGCCGGTGCGCGCCGGTGCGCGTCCGCGCCTTTTCATCAATGTGGTCAACGGGGGACTGCACGCCGGGAACAATCTGCACTTTCAGGAATATCTTGTGATCCCGAATTGCAACACTATAAAAGAATCGGTGGAGGTGGGTACGGCGATGTACCATGGGCTGGGCGAGCTCCTCGCACGCACGAAGGGGAAGATCGCGACGAACCTCGGCGATGAAGGCGGCTACGCGCCTGATTTTAAAGACGACGCGGAACCGTTCCGCCTCCTCGCTGCCGTAGCAAAAAAGTTGAAGCTCATGAAAAAAGTTGATTTCGGCATGGATGCCGCCGCGACCGACATTAAAATGAAACACAAATGGCTTGAAGAAATGTATCCGAAACTTCTCCGCGGGCACAACCTGATCTATCTTGAGGATCCGTTTAATGAAGAGGATTTTTTGAGCTTCGCCGCGCTTACCATGCGTTTTGGCGCGCGCACGTGGATCGCGGGCGACGACCTTACGACGACGAATGTGCGCCGGATGGAACGCGCGCACGCAGAGGGGAGTGTGAACGCGGTCATTATAAAACCGAACCAGATCGGCACGGTAAGCGAGGCGCTTGATGCCGTTCGCGTGGCACGCAAATATAACTGGGCCGTGGTGGCCTCGCACCGGAGCGGCGAGACGAACGACGATTTTATTGCCGACTTTGCCTATGGCGTGGGTGCGGACGGCCTGAAGCTCGGCGCGCCCGCAAGAGGGGAGCGGATTGCGAAATATAACCGATTGTTGGAAATAGAAAGCAAGGAAGCGCGTTCGTAATAGCTGAATCTATGACGCAGAAGATAGACGCGAAGGAACTGGACGTTATTGTGATTGGCGCTGGACCCGCCGGCGGTTCTGTGGCGCGCGAGCTCGCCAAGCGTGGCAGGAAAGTTCTACTTATTGAGCGCTCCCAGGAGATTGGCGAGCCGAACTATTCCACCGCAGGGACCTCAAAAGAGACCGTTGATGAGTTTGGTCTTCCCGAAAAGATCCTTTCCGCGACGTGGGACACGTTCTTGTTTGCGACGCCTCGTGTTCAGGCATCTTTCAAATATCCTGGCGGGAAAGGGTACGTACTTGATTTTGCCGGACTAAAGCGTTTTCTTGTCGAAGACGCGGCATATTATGGCGCAGAGGTGATGGTGGGAACCAATGTTTCGGAATTTATTGAGGAGGGAGAGCGTTTTTCGGGTGTTCGCTATCATGGTTCGCTTGGCAGCGGGGAAGCGCGGGCGAAGCTGATCATTGATGCCACCGGCCATAACGAACTCGCGAATGCGAAATTGAAAATTAATCCGTTGAGCACCGAGTGGCTTGGCAATGCGATGGAATACGTAATGACCAATGTGCCGGAGAGCCTAAAAACAACCCTTGCTTTTTATTTCGGCTCAGAATACGCCTATCGCGGGTATTCTTGGATATTCCCCATGAACGGCAATCGTGATGCAAAGGTGGGCACGAGCGCCTTGGGACCGATGCCGAAGGATAAAAGCCTGGAGGACCTTCAGAAAAAATTTATCAATGCACTTCCGTATTTCGAGAAAATGGAACCTATCGAAATACACGCCGGAGCGGCAAGAGCCGATGGCGGAGTGAAGAACCACGTCTATAAGAATATCGTGCTTATAGGGGATTCGGCTCACCAGATCAATCCTTTGCTTGGCGAGGGAATCCGGCACGCGCTTTTTGCGGGGAGACTGGCGGCCGGAATCATCGACCAGTGGCTTAGTGAAAAAGATGCGAACGACGGCGACCTTAAAAGAAGATACGAAGCCGCATGGAAAAAAAAGTTCGGAACTGCCTGGCGGCTTTCGAATCTGGCGATAAAGTATGCTGCCGGTTTTAACGACAAGCAGTGGGACGAAACCATAGAGGCGATCGGGAAGCTTTCCCCGGACGATTTCTTCAGACTGATTTCTGACTACGACCCTAAGGTTTTGTTGAAGTATCCCTCACTCGCAGCGAAAATGATAAAAATAAAGCTTTCTTGAACCTTGAATCCGTGGCGCGTATTTGAGCCCTGGTTCTAAGCTATTAAATCATTACGACCGCTTGACTAATTTTGCATTAAGAAGTATAATTTTCCGCAGTTGCTAGCATTGTCAAAGGAGAAGGAATCGTGGAAAAGAAGCTTTCCAGATGGTGGTATCTGCCACCGATCATGCTTCTTGGGTTGGCTTTCTACCGGCCCGCGGAGCAAATCGTCGCGGCGAATGGCATCGCCGAGGACTTGACCTTGAAGAGTGTGCCGCTGGATTCGTTCCGGCAACTGTTTGATGAGCGTCCGCAGATGCTCACCGAAGAAGTCACGCCGAACGGCAAACCGCAGAAGGATCCCATTGCCTATTACCGCTTCGTTGCGAAGCGGAAGACATGGGAGCTTAAGGCACAAAAGCGCCTCGGCCTCTGCCACCGCTCCAATGAATGGTCGCGGGACTGCGCTACTCTACAAGCCATGTTGGAGCAGGAACAAGTAGACCAAACGCTGACGACCGTCAACGCGAAGTATAGTGAGGCCTTTGGCCTGCAGGAGATGCAGGAGGCGGGCAAGAAGTTCTCGATGACCCGCTCAATAGAACCACCGACGGTGCCAGCCGATTACCATCGCGTCTGGCCGGAGGTGCGGAAGGCCTACTGGCTGGCGGTACTGATCTACGGTCTCGGCATTCTGCCGATCTGGATAACCCGCCGCGGAATGAGGGTGTGGTACGAAATCCCGCGCATCGTCGCGGCTTCTCTCACCTTCTTTGTTTCGTGGTTCGTTTATCCGATCCGGCTTGACCAAACGCGCCAGGCGAGAAGCGCGCTGGAGTTCGCTTGCGGATTCCTCATGTTGATTTTCTCATTCGGGACGGCAGCCGGTTCGCTTGCAAAGGCGCAGACCGGCGGTGCGTTCGGCGGGAAAAGCACATCCGAAGAGATCAAGAAGAAGCGGCGCCGTGCCACCGTTGTGTTGTCCACCAGTATCTCATCGGAGTTGCCAAGCGCCATTTCTGGGAGCATCTTCAACCCGGCGCCCAACCTTCAGTCCAGTCTCACGGTCAGATGGGATAACGGTCTGTACGGGTCGATCACCCAGTGGAAGGGGTTGGACCATCGGGATCCCAATGCCAACCTCGGCGATTGGCTTCTTGGAACCGCCGGGTACTCACGGAGGTTTTCGCGGATGTCTGTGACGGCGGAGGGGACGTACGCAAACCCAGCCCCACTATCGCTCGTCTGCGGCGACTACGCGATATTCCGGGCGACCGTCGCATTTCCGCTCGGCGAGGGCGGGAAACAGGGGACCGTGCTCGGAACAGTCCGGGAGGTCCTGAAGTTCAACAAGGGATTCATTGATGCCGGAACGTATGGCTATCTCGGGTACAACCGGGACGTCAAAGTCCCCGGCCTCCCGATCCCGGTTGCAACCTCAAGCGAGCTTCGGTTTGATCCCGGCAACATCGGGCGCGGTGCGGCAGTGGTTCTAGCTGAACGCGTTGAGCTGCCGCTACTGCCAAAAACGAAGCGCTTGTCCCTACGGCCGTTCATCGGGGCGCAAGGTCCTCTCTGGAGGGAGCGACCCGTACGGAGCGATAACCGCTCCTGGGAACTCTTCGGCGGCCTCTCGCTGGCGTTCTCATTCAGGATCTGAGATCGATTTCCTTCTCCAGTTTTTGCAGTTTCTCGACCGGCGCCCCGCGACGCCGGTCTTTTCAATCTTTGTTGTATAATAAAGCTACATGACGCTTCTTATCAAAGACGTTCAGATTTTGGGCGGAGCACGGCCATTCCCGGACCGGATGGATGTGTTCGTGAACGACGACAAGATCTCGGCAATCGGGAATTTCCCGAATAAGAAAGCTGATGTGGTTTTGGAGGGCCAGGGCGCCTATTTGAGTCCTGGTTTTATTGATGTGAACACCGACTCGGACCACTATCTTACGCTTTTTGACCACCCGGGCCAGGAGGATTTTTTGAAGCAGGGCGTGACAACCATCTTCGGCGGCATGTGCGGGTCGTCCTTGGCGCCGCTTTTGTACGGCGGCCTTGAGTCGATGGGAAAATGGGCCGATCCGAACCGCGTGAACGTCAATTGGCACACGATGGGGGAACTGCTCAAGGTGATCGACCGGCACCCGCTCGCGGTGAATTTCGGGACCATGGTGGGGCACGCCACCATCCGCCGCGCCATTTTGGGCGAGGCCTCGCGCGATCTCACAAAGAACGAACTCAACGTGTTCGCCCGGACGCTTCGGGCGGCGCTTCAGGAGGGGGGATTCGGACTTTCCACCGGCCTTGCCTACGTTCACGCGAAAGAAACGCCCTATGCGGAACTTAAATTCCTTGCCGATATCGCCGGGGAGTTCAAGGGTGTGTACGCCACGCATCTTCGGAACACCAGTACGGGGATTTTGCAGTCGGTCGAAGAGACGATAAAGCTTAGCAAGGAAACAAAGATAAAAACGCTTATCAGCCACTTCGTGCCGGTGATCGGGTCGGAGAAGGAGTACGAAGCGGCGCTCGCGGCGATCGAAGCATTGCCGCCCGAAGCGGATTTTCACTTTGACATTTATCCTTCCGCGAATTCGCTCCTGCCCATTTATACTTTTTTGCCGCCGTGGGCGCAGACGGGCGGCGTCGCCGTCATGCTTGCGAACGTGAAGGACGAATGGCTTGCGACGCGCATCAAAAAAGAAATGCCCCGTCTCGACGAGGAACATTTTGTGATCACCCAAGCTCCGGGAAACGATTTTTTGGTGGGGAAGTCCCTGAAGGAGGTGAAGGAAATATACGGCGTAAAGGACGGCCGGGAAGCCCTTGTCCGCCTCATGGTAACGATGAATATGCGGGGAGGCGTCTTGTACCGGAATCTGGCAAGCCATCTTACGAAGCGCGCGATGGCTTCCAAGCACAGTTTCATTGCTTCAAACGCTCCGAGCTTCGCCGAAAAATCCCTCCGCGGCAAACAGCTAAAATCGGAAAGAACCACAAGCACTTTCACCGAATTTCTCGCGATGGTGGAGCGGGAACACCTTATGCCGCTCGAGGAAGCAATCGCGAAGATCACGGTTGGGCCGGCGAAGAAGTTCAATCTTCCGCTCCGGGGGATCGTTGCCGAAGGCAATATTGCAGACCTTACGTGCTTCAAGGGAAACGAGAGCAAGTTCACGGTGGTGAACGGCAAAGTGGCGATGCAAAACGGCGAGTGCAAGGGGGTATTCGCGGGCAGGGCGCTTCGCCATAACGCCCGCCGATAGCTATGAAGCTGATAAGCAGCAAACAAGGCCACGGCCCGGATTACTTCTTCTTCGCCGTGGTCGTGATACTCGTGATCTTCGGGCTCGCGATGCTTGCTTCTGCGTCTTCCAATCTCGGCAAGACCAGTTTCAATGACACGTATTATTATCTGAAGCACCAGATCATCTATGGCATCTCATTCGGCATCATAGGATTTGCCGCCGGCTATTTCTTTTATTATGGGAATTGGAAAAAGATCGCGTTTATCGCGCTGCTTATCAGTTTGGCTGCGTTGATTCTTGTCTTTACGCCGCTCGGGCTCCAGGCCCGGAACACGAGCCGCTGGCTTCGCCTCGGCCCCTTGAGCTTCCAGCCCGCCGAACTTATGAAACTGACCTTCCTTATTTATCTTGCTGCCTGGCTTTCAAACCCGAAATTCAAACGTGCGACGGATTTCCAATCGGGACTTCTGCCCTTCCTTATCATTTCCGGCATCATTGCGGGGTTGCTTATCCTTCAGCCCGCGACGAGCACGGTCGTCATCCTTCTTTGCGCAGGACTGGCTGTCTATTTCATGAGCGGCGCACCGCTCAAATATCTCGCACTCACGCTTGTTGCCGCGATCGTTGTAATAGGGCTCGTCGTATACATTACCCCGTACCGCCGTGCGCGGATATTGAGCTTCCTTGATCAATCTGCGGACACGCAGGGAGCGAACTATCAGCTCAACCAATCGCTCATCGCGATCGGATCGGGCGGCCTTACGGGCGTGGGATACGGCCAATCGGCAACCAAGACGAACTATCTTCCCACGCCGATAGACGATTCCATCTTTGCGGTCGTGGCGCAGGAACTTGGCTTTGTGGGCGCAGGGACGCTCGTTGCGCTTTTTGCGATGTTCGCCACACGCCTTTTTTGGCTTGCGAGAAAAATGAACGACCGCTTCGGGCGCTTGCTTTTGATCGGTTTCGGGACGGTCATCGCGCTCCAGGCGTTCGTGAACATCGCGGCCACCTCCGGGCTCATTCCGCTCACGGGCGTGCCGCTGCCCTTCGTGAGCTACGGCGGCACGGCGCTTGCGGTCTTCCTCACAATGAGCGGCATCGCACTCAATGTTTCAAAATATACCTGATAAGAGCATGCAAGAACGTCCATTCACTATTGTCTTTGCGGGTGGGGGGAGCGGGGGACACGTGTACCCCATACTTGCCGTTGCGGGTGTGCTCCGGAAACATTTTGAAGAACTGCGTGTTCCTTCCCGGATGGTCCGCATGGGGCCGAAGGATGGTTATGAAATACTCTTCCAAAACCGGGACATCGCGCTTTCGCCGATCGTCGCGGGCAAGGTGCGGCGGTACGCATCGCTTAAAAACTTTGTGGATGTTCCGAAGTTCTTCATCGGATTTTTCCAGGCGCTCGTAAAGCTGTATTTCATCATGCCCGACGTCATTTTCTCAAAGGGCGGGACGGGCGCGCTGCCCGTGGTCATCGCCGGCTGGCTCTATCGTATCCCCATCGCCATCCACGAATCGGATGCAAAGCCCGGCCTTACGAATCTTTTTTCCGCACGATTTGCAAGGAGAGTATTCGTCGGTTTTGAGGAAGCCGCGCATTATTTCAATCCGCAAAAGACGGAAGTTACCGGTACGCCGGTCCGCGAAGAACTTCTCGCAGGAAGAACCACAAAGGAGCTTGCCAAAGAAACGCTTGGTTTCAGCGCATCAGCCCCGCTCACCCTCGTTCTCGGTGGTTCGCAGGGGTCGCAACGGATCAACGAATTCATCCTCAAGAATTTAGGCGCGATAGTAAAAGAAACGCAGCTTTTGCACCAGACCGGCATCGCAAACCTTGCCGAGGTGCAAAAACTTTCCCGCGCCGCGCTCATTGACGAATCGTTCAGGAATCGCTACCAGCCCATCGGTTTTTTTGAAAAGAATCTTGCCTTGGCGCTTACCGCCGCCGACCTTGTGGTCATGCGGTCGGGAAGCATGCTTATGGAGATCGCCGCGTTTGGCCTTCCCGCCATCCTTATCCCGCTTTCCGAATCGGCGAACGGCCACCAGGTGATCAACGCGTATGAATTCGCAAAGAGCGGCGCGGCGGTCGTGATAGAAGAAGCGAACCTCTTGCCGGGAATATTCATCAGCCAGTTGAAATCGATCCTCGGCAATCAGGACCTGTGCGCGAAAATGAGCGCGGCCTCAAGCAAATTCTTCATTCCCGACGCAGCGGAAAAGATCGCCGACGAGCTTCTCGCGCTGTAACGCATTTCCTCCATGGCAGCTAAGGAACAAGCAAAACCTCTCGTAAGGGACGGCGTCGTTTCCTCCGACAGGGAAACGCGCCTCTCCCTCGCCACGGCAAGCAACCTAAAGGTTGCTTCAAGCCGCCGTGGCTCCGGGACGCCCTTCCGAGAGGTTTTGCTTGTTCCTTATGCTAGGGGGACGGAGAGTTACCTCTGCGTGCCACTTGATGCGAAATGATCTTCTGCCTAAATTATCCGCCTACCTCTTGGCGAGTTAAGACTTTGACTAGGGAATAAAATAATTGTTTAATAAAGGTGTGATTGTCCTAATGTCGTGAAAAAAGGAATAACTCCTAGATGCGAATTACCGAACTTAGAATTAAAAACTTCAGGTCGATTAAAGATTCTGGCGAAATAGCCAAGATTACCAAAATCTTTGCACTTATTGGTCGTAACAATACTGGGAAATCTGCGTTCCTTAAAGCGATACAGGTACTCTTCCTTAAGAGATCAATTGACGCTGACGACTTCCACAAGAGCAGCGCAGAAGATATTGAAATTACTGGCACCATAGAAACAGGTTTTGGCGAGGACAAAAAGGAAATCAAACTTAAAGTTACTTGCTCTAAAGTTGACTTGAAAACAACCTACAATATCGATGGAAAAGAGCAAACAAAAGCAAACTATTCAAATGAACTGCCAGAATTATTATCAATAAATGATATTAGAAATCCGGGTGAATCTACGACCGAGGGCCAAAAAGCAACACTACTCAAGCAGATCATGAAACTTAAGATGGCAAAGGCGGGCGAGAAAGTTCAAGAACTCACAGAGGCCATCACCAAACTCAAGACAGAAGAATCTAAAGACATTTCAGGGATAATCACTCTGAAATTTCAAGAAATCTTGAACGAAAATAATCTTTCTATCTCGATTTCGCCAACCGTAGAATTAGAAAAGAGCGTTACATACAGAACGACTGTTACGGATGAAAATATTCCGAACGCTAAAAACGTGGATATTCTAAACTCAGGAACCGGACTTCAGAGTATGTATATTTTGGCATTACTAGAGGTTTGGGCCGAGATGTCTGAGAAATCAGATAACGCAATACTATTAGTCGAAGAGCCTGAAGTTTATTTACACCCCGATTACCAGAGAAGAATGTTTGCTGCTTTGCGTAGAATAGCCGACAACAATCAAGTCATTTTTACAACTCATTCTCCAATTATGATCGCTGATATCTGGTTGACGCAGAGTGTCCGTCAGGTCAGACTCAACGCCGAAGGAGAAACACAAATCGAAGTTATAAAAATAGAAACCGTCATCGACGAGCTCGGCATAAGATACGAAGACGTTCTAAATCCAAGTCTAGTTATTTTCGTAGAAGGTAAGGATGACGTGCAATTTTATAAACATTTAGGAATCGAGAATGAAAAGCTCGTCATTATTTCTGCGGATGGATTCAGGGCTATTCATTATTTTGCTTTTATCAAGATTATTTCGAGCGAGCATGTAAATAACAATTTCTTCCTAATTGTTGATAGCGACGGCAGGTCCAAAGAAGAACGCATAAAACAAATAAAAGAAGATATCATTGGACAATTTAAAACACCACCGGCCAATTTAGAGGAAAGAATAGCAGACAATATTTTTGTGTTAACAGAATATTCTATAGAGTCATACTTCTTAAATGAAACAATTCTCCAAAAAGCATTTCCTAAAATAAACGCAGCCGACATAAAACAATTTCTCGAAGAGTATAAGGGAAAATATGAAGAGAAGCTCAAGGAACACAAGGCGGGCAGGATCACCTTGGTTGAATTTCTAAAATACCTTAAACCGAAGCTTTGCTTCGAGGCGTTTATTGATCCGAGATTTGAAGCAGCCTACCGAGACTTTTGGGCTAAGCAGCCAAATTTCATTAAGGTTAGAGATATTATCTCTGAACAATGCGTTCGAATGGAAAAAGAGGGTAGAAGTTGGTTAACCTATATCTTAGCCAATTCCAAACTAGAGGAAATCAAAGAGCTATCTGACCTCAAGAAAATGATTTTTGGAAAACTGCGCTAACCCATCCTCAAGTCTTTGTTCAATAAAGTAACCAAAGAATCAACATACGACAAAGGTATGAAAGGAGAAGCGGAATCTAATTCAAGTGCGAAAGATGTCTTAACTGTAAGCTCATATCTTGACGCCCTAAACGTTCATATTCAGGGACTTCGGGCAAAAATCGTTGGCGAAATTTCGGATTTACAGACCTACCCTCGCTACCTATTCTTCTCCCTCAGGGACAAGAAGGGTGACAGTATACTGAAATGCTTCATGTATAACAAAGCTTACCAATTGAGCGGCTTAAAATTAGAGAATGGCCTTGAAGTGATTGCCCATGGTTATCCCTGGATCTACAAGTCACGGGGAAACATGACCTTCCAGACTGAGCTTTTGGAATTGGTCGGAGAGGGAGCACTAAAGAAAGCCTATGATGAGCTAAAAGCCAAACTTGAGACAGAGGGCCTGTTCGCCCCACAGCGCAAGCGGATTATTCCAGAGTATCCACAGAAAATAGGAATCGTTACTTCTAGAAATGGCGCTGTTATTGACGACTTTCTTAGTAACATCGGTAATTTTGGCTATCAGACGAAACTCATCGATTCCAAAGTTGAAGGGCAAATTGCGGTAAAGGATTTACTTGCTGCGGTAAAAGCATTTCGCAAAGAAAATATCGATGTTCTCGTCATTATGCGCGGCGGTGGATCGCTGGAATCTTTTATGGCTTTCAATAACGAAATCTTGGTTAGGGAAATTGCCACTTTTCCGGTACCAGTAATCGCAGGCATAGGTCACGACAGGGATGTGTGTCTCGTAGCACTCGCAGCGGATGCTATGGTATCGACGGCAACTGCGGTAGCTGAGCTTTTGAACCGATCCTGGAACCAAGCTTTATCTAAAGTTCTTCTAGCTGAGAGCAAGATGGTCTCAGGGTATGAAGGTGTTCTTTCTGAGACAAAAATGGAGATCGGCAATGCTTCGGTGACCATTAAGGAAAAATTCGGGGCAATCTTTGAGAAATTTCGGGACGCAGAGGAATATTTTAAGACCGTTGTAGGCAAGATCGATAGTAGACTCTCCCAGCTAAGGAATGAGGTGAATAGATTTTCAACCTCCATGATCAAACTTTTCGAATATAAGTTTATCAATCACTTAAAAAATGGTATTCTTTCTAAAGAAAGGGAGTTGATTCTCAACGACCCTCGCAGACAGCTCAAACTAGGCTATAGTATTGCGATGAGTGGCGGCAGAATAACAAAGAGCATTAAAGGCTTAAAAGTAGGAGATCCCCTTATGGTAAAGTTGCAAGATGGAGATGTCGGCTCCACAATAGACAGTATAAAAAATGGCTAAACCCACACCATCAAAAGTAAACCTAAACGAGTCGCTCAAACAGCTCGCTAAAATCGTAGTGTGGTTTGAAGAGCAGGAGGAGGTCGACGTAGAGAAAGGTCTAGAATACGTGAAAGAGGGTGTTGAACTTATTAAAACCTGTAAAGCCCGACTTTCGCAGGTTGAAAACGAATTCAAGGAAATAAAAAGAGATTTAGAAGACGATGGTGAAGGGGGTGAAGGACCCCAAGAGACGATACCAGAAGGGAACGGAGAAGAACTACCTTTTTAATTTAAAATGTAAAAGAGGTTTCGGGAGGCATTGATCGGCAAGATAGAGTAACGAAAGGATATGACATTTTAATGTTGGAAAAGGGCTGAAACAGTTCGAACATCGTCCAAGTCTGCCAGGGAGCAAGCATAACCTCTCGTAAGGGCGTCCCGGAGCCACGGCGGCTTGAAGCAACCTTTAGGTTGCTTGCCGTGGCGAGGGAGAGGCGCGTTTCCCTGTTGGAGGAAACGACGCCGTCCCTTACAAGGGGTTTTGCTTGCTCCGTGGCCGCTGGTTAGAATTCTAACGAAAAATGAGCTAAAATAGGGGATATATGGCGAAACCTATGGAAAATCCGCCAAAGGTTCGTGTCCGCATGGCTCCAAGCCCGACGGGGCCGCTCCATGTCGGCGGTGCCCGGACGGCGCTCTTTAACTGGCTCTTTGCCCGCCAGAAGGGCGGTGCGTTCATTCTACGCATAGAAGACACGGACAAGGAGCGGTCGGAGAAGAAATACGAAGAGGAACTGCTTGCCGGGCTTGCGTGGCTGGGCTTGGACTGGGACGAGGGACCGCTCGGCAACGGCGGGCGCCTTATGGAGGACGAAGAGGGGCCGTATGGCCCGTATCGCCAAAGCCGGCGGACGGAAATTTATAAAAAATACCTTCAGGAATTGATTACTAAAGGCGAGGCGTATTACTGTTATTGCACCAAAGAAGAGCTTGAGGCGCAGCGCGATGCGCTTCTTGCGCAGGGGCTTCCGCCGAAATACAACGGGCGCTGCCGGAATCTGAAAACGCCGGAGGCAGGGAGAAGGCCGGAGGTCATCCGCTTCAAAGTTCCCGAAACAAAGGTGGAATTTGAAGACATGGTCCGCGGAAAGGTTTCGTTTGACACCTCGCTTTTCGGCGACATTATTATTGCGAAAGACCTTGAAAATCCGCTCTACAATTTCGCCGTCGTCGTGGACGACGAGCTGATGAAGATCAGCCATGTGATCCGCGGCGAAGAGCATCTTTCCAATACGCCGAAACAGATCCTTATGCAGCGCGCGCTTGGATTCCAGGAGCCCGTCTATGCGCACATCCCGCTCATTTTGAATCCCGACCGCAGCAAGATGTCAAAGCGTTTTTCCGACACGGCACTTCTGCAATTCAAAGAAAAAGGATACCTGCCGGAGGCGCTTATGAATTTTTTGGCGTTTCTCGGCTGGCACCCAAAGGACGACAGCGAAGTGCTTTCCAAAAAAGAACTGATCAAGGCGTTTGATCTCACGCGCGTGCAGCAAGCGGGCGCGATCTTCAATCAGGAAAAACTGGATTGGCTGAACCGCGAACACTTGAAGAATACGGACGATAAAAAGATCGTGGAACTGCTTGGTCCTTTTCTTCAAAATAAACGTCTTGCCGCCCCCGAGGAATTCCTGAAAAAGGTCATAGCGGTGGAACGCGGCCGCGCGAGCACGCTGAATGACTTTATAGAGCTTGGGCATTTCTTTTTTGCATTGCCGGAATACGAGCCCTCGCTGCTTGTTTGGAAGGAAAGCACCGCGCCTGAGGCCCGGGCGGCGCTTGAGGCGGCGCTCGCGGACCTTTCGAAAATTGATCCGATGAATTTTGAGCGGGGGGTCTTATCCGACGCCGTGGCGTCCATTGTGGGGGACAAAAAGAGGGGAGTGGTGCTCTGGCCGTTGCGTGTGGCCCTTTCTGGGCTCGGGGCCTCTCCGGACCCAGTCGAGATCATGGAAGTGCTCGGCAAAGAAGAGTCGTTAAAGCGAATAGGCGGCGCGATCGCGAAGCTGAAGAAATAATGAAAAAGCAACTTTCTGTTTTCGTTGCGATTTTAGGCGCCCTGCTCTCTGTGGGCTGCGTCGTCGGCGCAAGCGCACATGCGGATACGACGACCTCCACGGTTTCTTCCCTATCCCGCGATGTTCTTCAAAGCCAGATCCAGGATAAGGCAAAACAACTTGACGTGATCAACCAGCAGCTTGCGTCAACAACGGCAAGCCTAAAGACCACCACGGCGCAGCGCCAGACGCTCCAGCAACAAGTAGGCGTCCTGAACGGCAACATCAAGACGTTGAATCTGGGTATCCAGGCGGATACGCTTACCGTCCAACAGCTCCAGCTTGAGATCCAAGGCTTGGGCTATGATATTCAGGATATTGAAAGTTCCGTCTCGCTCAAGCAGGCGGCCATTGAGGACATTCTGAAGGAATTCCAGAAGAACGATGCCGGGAACGGGAATCTTCTTGCGCTCTTTTTGAAAAGCGGCAGTTTGGCGGACGGCGTCCTTGAGGCGCAAAGCTTGAGCAATTTGCAATCGCAACTCTCATCGGACATCGACAACCTAAAAAGCCTGCACGACCAATACAACGGAAAGCTTCAGGAAAGCTCTACGAAGAGAAATCAGGTTGTGGTGCACCAGGGAGACCTTGCAAACAAAAAAGTGATCGTGCAGGACCAGACCGTGCAAAAACAGCAGCTTTTGACGACCACCAAGAACCAGGAAAGCATCTATCAAAAACAACTCTCCGATCTTCAGAAACAGCAGCAAGAGACCGCAAGCGACATTGAAGCGCTTGATGCCGTTCTGCGGTTGAAGATCGATCCATCAACCCTGCCCGCTATGGTGCCGGGCGTTCTCCTTGTCCCTATTGCCAACGATACTACGAGAGCCAGCATCACACAGGGCTACGGCGCGACCGACTTCGCAAAGAACGGTTACCAGGGGCATTGGCACAACGGCATTGACCTCTCCGCGCCCATTGGTACGCCGGTCCTTGCCGCTGATGACGGCACGATCGCTGCGACCGGCAATCAAGACGCTTACTGCCGGAAAGGCGCCTACGGCAGATTCGTTGTCATTAACCATACGAATTATCTCACAACGCTCTACGGACACCTTTCCAAGATCCTTGTTTCAAAAGGTGATATAGTAAAGAGGGGACAGGTGATTGGCTATTCGGGCCAGACGGGCTATGCGACGGGTCCGCACCTTCACCTTACGGTCTATGCCCAGGCGACGTTCTATATGGGTCCCTCAAAGGTCTGCGGCCCAATGCCGTACGGCGGCGATCTGAATCCCATTCCATATCTTTTCTAACATGCGGCGCTTAAAAATCCTTTTCATACTTTTGGCGGTTGCCGGTTTTGTTCTTATTGTTTCTTCCGATACTACGGAGGCCTATTCGATCTCGGGAGCCAGCCCTCTCCCGCAGCCGCAACAGACCGATTTCGGCGTTTTCACCGTGCCCTTTGAGAACTTTCTCCACAGCGTTAATTCTGTTAATTCTATAGGCAACGTGGCGCCGCAATTGAACCTTTCTATCCCGCAGCAGGGCGGCGGCTCGTTCATCACGACCGGCATCCAGAATGCCTTTCAGCAATTTGATAGCTGGCTGTACGGCATTGCCGGATTCCACATCTCCGGATTCTTTACGGCGATCCTGAGCATCTTTTCGTGGCTCCTGGGGATCGTGAAGAGCATAGTGGACTGGCTGCTAGGCGCTATTAAGTAGGAAGGTATAAGCACGCCATACTTATACGACGTAAAATATATCTTGTGCGACAGGTAGTATCTTGCTAAACCACTCCTTCCCTGCCGTGCCTGGATTACTATAGAATCAAATAGTAATGGCAAGATTCATTGGTTTTGTATTTATCGTTTTCTGCGGGCTCGTTATGATCAATTACCTCTTTGCTCTGGCCGGACATGCCTTCTCCGGCGGAGGCTTGGCATATCTGAACCAGGGCTCTGACCAGCTCGCTTCTATTGATTTCAGCTTTTTCGGCAAAAATGGCACAGGAAGGAGCTATATTACCCAGGGATATGGCTGGACATCATTTTCTTATGCCTACAAAGGCGATCGACATGATGGTATTGATATTGCCGCGGCTTATGGCGCACCGGTCTATTCGCCCGGCGATGGCACGGTATTCGCCGTCGGAAATCAGGATGATTATTGTTTCCGGCGCGGCTTCGGAAAATACGTGGCGGTAAAAGATGGCACTAACCATCTTATATTATGGTTTGCGCACTTGGGAACTATCGCTGTTTCGCCCGGTGATACCGTAAAAACGGGCACGCTCATCGGCACGGTCGGCACGACGGGTTTTGAAACAGGCACTCATCTTCACTTTTCCATTTTTAATGAAAATGGTTTTTCTATGACCCAGCGGAATGGTTGCGGACCTGATCCCACCGGCCGCGACCTTGATCCCCTGTCATATCTGGGAACCACCTATAAATGAAGCAAAATAAAGCCCATTTTATTGGCGTCGGGGGCATTGGCATGAGCGCTTTGGCCCGTTACTTTCTTGCCAAAAAATGGGCTGTTTCGGGCTCCGATCTTGTAAGAAGCCAGATTACCAAAGCCCTGGGAAAGGAAGGCGTAATGGTCAAAATTGGGCATAAAAAGGGCAATATAAGCCGGAATCTGGACCTTGTAGTATATAACCGTGCCATTTTACCAGGGAACCCAGAGCTTATTGCGGCAAGGGCTTTGGGCGTTCGCGCGCTCCCCTATGCCGAGGTGCTTGGGGAGATCACGAGATCTTACTTCGCGGTCGCCGTGACCGGATCCCACGGCAAGAGCACGACGACCGCGCTCGCAGGGCTCGCGCTCATGAAGGGCGGTCTCGATCCCGTTGTTATGGTAGGAACGAACCTCGCCGAGTTCGGCGGCAAAAATATACGCATCGGGCATGGCCATCATCTTGTGTTTGAAGCCGACGATTTCGGTGGGGCATTCACGCACTACTCCCCTTCTGTCGCCATCGTCACAAATATTGACCGCGAGCATCTGGATTTTTATAAAAACTTCGCCAATCTGAAGAAGGCGTTTTTGAAGTTCCTTAAAAGCACGCGCTTGGGCGGAACATTCATTTTGAATCGCGACGACAAACCGCTCTATTCGCTCCGGGCGCGGATCGCGGGTATCGCGCAGAAGAAAAACATTCGTATTTTCTGGTATTCTTTGCGCGATCCGGAAGCAAAAAAAATAAAACGCGTGATAAAGATCCCGGGCGCGCATAACATTTCAAATGCACTTGCGGTCTATAAACTCGGGAAGGTGCTCGATATTCCGGAGCGCACGGTGCTTACGGCCATCGGTGCTTACCGCGGCGCCTGGCGGCGGATGGAGTATCGCGGAAAGTTTGGCGGTGCGCTTGTTTACGACGACTACGCGCACCACCCGACGGAGATCAAAGCGACCCTTCAGGCATTCCGCGAAAAATATCCGCATAAAAAGATCGTCTGCGTCTTCCAGCCGCACCAGGCAAAGCGCCTCAAAGCGCTCTTTGGTGAGTTCACGACGGCATTCAAAGATGCCGATAAAACGCTGCTGCTCCCTATTTATAAGGTTGCCGGAAGGGATGAGAAGCCCGGCCGGTTTGATTCGGAAGCTCTCGCGCGGGCCGTCCAGAAGCGCGAGCCGAAAAAATTATTCTTTTATCTCGCCGAACCTCATAATCTTAAAAACGCTCTCTGCGCGCTTGCCATTCCCCTCTCCCAGCACGTCATTATCATGATGGGCGCCGGCGACATCGTAAATCTTACCGACTCGCTTATAAAAAAATAATACGCTATCATTCCAGCATGTTCGGCGACTATAAAGACCTCGATGATTTCAAAGAGAAGTCCGGCTATACGATCGATGGCGTTTGGTATCCGCGCGTAACGAAGATCGTTTCGATCAAGGCAAAGCCGGCGCTCTACCGTTATTACGGCGAGGCGGCGAGCTATAAAGCGGCGCAGGACATCACGGAACAGTCGGCCAAGGAAGGAACAATGATCCACGAAGCGGTGGAAGGATTGCTTCTTGGGAAAAATCCGGAGATCCCGGCCGAGATCGCGCCGGCGGTGAAATCATTTTCGGAATTTTTTGACAAGAACAATATCCAGGTGACGCCCGAGCTTGTGGAACGCCGCATCGTGAACTATGACCACCGTTATGCGGGCACGGTGGACGCGGTCGCTTTGATCGGCGGCCGGCTCGGCGTACTTGATATAAAAACCTCGCAGGCCATCTACCGCGACTACTCCCTTCAAACCTCGGCGTACATGGACGCTTTGAAAAACCAGTTCCGTAAACTGGAAACGCGGTGGATATTGCGTATTGACCAGATCCAAAAATGCATGAGGTGCGGCGCCACGCGGCGCGTGAAAGGCGGCCGCGAAAAGGTGCGCGTGGACTGGAAGAACGGCAGCATGAAAACCTGCGAACACGATTGGGGACCGCTTTTGGGCGAGATCGAACTCAAAGAATTTCCTTATTGGCAGGATGATTTTGAGGCGTTTTTGGGCGCGAAGAAGCTCTGGGAATGGGAAAATGATTTCTGGCTGAAGAAAGCAGGCTATTTGTAAATCACGCCCATGATCGAAGTTGAGATACGAGGCCGGCTCAATAAGGAAGAATACGAACGCCTGAAGAAATTTTTGGGTGAAAAAGGCAAATTCATAAAGCACACTAACCGCGAAATGTTCCTTATATACGACCACCCGGGCTATTCGCATGATCCGATGGCGCGTGAGGTGGATATCCGTCTCCGGAATACGAACGGCGATTGCGAAATTATGATGAAGAAAAAGGCATCGGCGAATAATGAGGCGCGGGAAGAAATTTCCCTTAAATTGAGAGATGGCGATCTCGAGAATGCGAAGCGCATCATGAAAGCGCTCGGCTACCCGCGGGCGCTTAAAATGCAGCGCTCAACCGACGTCTACGAGCACGAAGGAACCGAGTGGTCGCTCGTGCGCCCTCCGAAAGACTATTTTTACTATGAAGCGGAACAAGGAGCAGAGGAAGAAGCCGATGTTTCCAGGATTCATAACGAACTTGTCAAAAAAGCAAAAGCGCTTGATCTTGAGGTTCTCGGCCCGAAGGAAATGAAAGAATTTATAGCGTTTTTGGATAAAGAAGTGAACGAGGAGGTTGCGTTCTGAAATTTAAAGCCGGCACAGGAAGAAAATCCCTCCTGTGCCGGCAATCGGCGGACGAAGAGGAGAACAGAGCGGACCGACTCGCCAGCCGGTCCCAAAGCGCGGGTCCTCGTCCACCACACCGCCCACGCCTCCGAAAGATCGTAAAAGGCCTTATAATCTGTTTCTACTATAACAGATGTCGCTTTATATTGCAAGTGCTTACTGCCGTCCCGCTCGTTTCCTTTCGTTTTCCGTCAGATATTGCTTCCTGATGCGAATGCTTTGCGGTGTGACCTCCACGAGCTCGTTGTCCCCGATGTAGTCCAGTGCGTCTTCCAGTGAAAGGTTGAGCGGGACCTCGAGCTGCGTGGCGAGGCCTTCGTTTTTCGCCCGGAAGTTCGTGAGTTGTTTTTCGCGCGCAACGTGGACCATCACATCGCCGTCCTTCGCGTTCTCGCCGACCACCATGCCTTCGTAAACGGGCACGCCGGGACCGATGAAGAGCGTTCCCCTCCCCTGTGCGGTGACAAGTCCGTAATTATTTGAATTTCCTGCCTGCGTCGCGACGATCGAGCCGTGCGGGATGGCCGTGATGTCGCCCTTATACGGTTCATAGCCAAGAAAAATACTGTTCATGATGCCGGTACCTTTTGTCGCGGTGAGGAATTTGTTCCGGATGCCGATGAGGCCGCGCGTGGGGATCTCAAAATCCATGAAAGCGATGTGTTTGTCGTCCATTCTCATGTTTTTCATCTGGCCGAGACGTTTTCCCATCATTTCGATCACGACGCCGGAATATTGCTCGGGCGCTTCAACGGAGACAAGCTCCATCGGTTCCAGCTTCTTCCCGTCCTTTTCTTTGAAAATAACCTGGGGCTTTGAAACCTCCAGCTCGAATCCTTCACGCCGCATTTTTTCAATGAGGATGGCGAGATGCAGCTCGCCGCGGCCCGCGACCGTCCACCGGTCGGTGGTTTCGGTCGGCGTCACTTTCAGGGCCACGTCGGTTTCCAGCTCGTGTTCCAAGCGCTCTTTTATGTTCCGCGAAGTCGTATATTCTCCTTCCCTTCCGCGGAAGGGCGAGGTGTTGACGCCGAAGGTCATCTTGATCGTCGGTTCGTCTATATCAATCGTGGGGAGCGGCATGGGATGCTCCGGATCGGTGATCGTCTCCCCTATGGTGATGTCGGGAATCCCCGCGATCGCAACAATATCCCCTGCTTCCGCCTGGTCCACGTCCACACGGCCCAGGCCGTCAAACAGCATCACGGAGGTGAGCTCTTCTTTTTTGATCTCGCCCGTACGCGTCACGTGCGCCACGGTCATCGCTTTTTTGAGGACGCCGGAATACAAGCGGCCGACGGCGATCTTTCCTTTGTAGTTGTCGTAGGCAAGGTTCACCGTAAGCATCTGTAAAATATCCGTCCCGCTCTTTTTTGGCGCGGGGATATGCTTCACCACCGTTTCAAAGACCGGTTCGATATCTTTCATCTCGCTCAAGTTTTTCGTGAAGCCTGCTTTTCCCTCCCGCGCGGCAGCGTAGATCACCGGAAATTCAACTTGTTCTTCCGTCGCATCCAGTTCAAAGAAAAGATCGTAAGTGGCGTTCAGCGCCCATTCCGGCCGCGCATCCGGCTTATCGATCTTGTTGATAACGACCACGATTTTGTGCCCTGCCTGAATGGCTTTGCGCAGGACGAATTTCGTCTGCGGCATCGGCCCTTCTTTTGCGTCCACAAGGAGGAGCACGCCGTCCACCATCCGCATGATGCGCTCCACCTCGCCGCCGAAATCCGCGTGCCCCGGCGTGTCCACAATATTGATCTTTACGTCTTTGTAGCGCACCGCCGCGTTTTTGGAAAAGATCGTGATCCCCCGTTCGCGCTCCAGTTCATTGGAGTCCATAATGAGCGTCGTCTCCGCGCCGCTTTTCAATTTGAAAGTCGCCGACTGCTTCAAGAGCGCGTCGACGAGCGTCGTCTTCCCGTGGTCTACGTGCGCGATAATGGCGATATTGCGAAGTTCCATGAGGACTAATTATAAAAGAAATTTGGATAAAATGCAACGTACTGTTGCTTATGGCAAGAAAGCGTATACTGTGGGTAGTTGTTTAAAAAGCACTCCATACGCTCCTTGATAGCCCCATAGTGTTGTTTTTAAAGGCCGTCATATTGCATAAATTATGAAAAAATTATTTATTATTTTGCTTTTCGTTGTTGCAATCGCGAGCTTTGGAGGAATACTGCGTTCAGTGCCTGCGCACGCGGACGAAACGCTTTCCCCGGCGCAGACAGCGGTGCTCCAGCAATCGCTTGATGCCATGAAGGCACAGCTTTCTGAGCTTCAGTCCCAGGCGGCGGCGCAAGCCGGCGCATCGGTGCTCACCTCTCATGTTAATGGGCTTTCTACGGAGGACGTGGCATCATTGCGCAGCGCGCTTTCTCTGCTTTCTTCGGCGCTTATAAGCCTGCAAACAAGTTTGGCGCAAAATCCGCAGCTTATCGCGGGCCGTGAAGGAGCCGTACTCACAACCCTACGGGGAGTGGGTGCCGTCCTTGCGACGATCGGAACCACGCTCGGAGGGGAGAATAACGTCGCCTCGGTTTCTGTTTCGGCCCCGATCGTGCAGTCGCAGCCGGCCGCGGGGACATCACCTTACGTCCCACCGTTGCTTTCTGCCGGTGGCAGGTCGGCGATGGGGACTCCCACTCAAATGACTTTCGCAAGCGCTGTAGCAGAGACCGCACAGGTAGGATCGACATGGTCGTTCAAGAACCTGAACTGGCCGCTCGTGATCGTGATCATCCTTGTGGTCGTGGCGGTGGCGTTATGGCTCTTTTGGCCTGGTGGCGAGGACAAGGGAAAACCTAAGGAGGATATTTTTCTAACCTCCACGCCGATAAGACCTACGACACCGATGGTATCGCCGATCGTGAAAGAAATGCCGCAGCAACCGCAATCCCAGAATCAGACGCAGTCGCAGCAACAAAGGAGACCCGCATAACGCGGGTTTTCCTTTATCTATGCGAACAAGATTCGATCACGATCGGCGCATGGTTGAACTCGCGATTCGCCAGATAGCCAAGAGCAAAGCTTAAAGATGACGCCAGGAAAATGATGGCGCCGAAGACTATTTCTTTCTTAAATTTCTGCACCGCTCGATAATAGCACGCCGGGTATTAAAATATTCTAAAAGCCTAGGAGCCGAGGTTTAAATACTGTTCCCACTTTTCGTATAAGGCGCGCGTCGCGCGGAGATCGCCAATGTTATAGCGGGCGATGTCCAGAAATTTTTTCTTTTTGAAGAGCGGCCCCACGTCGTCGCCGGTCACGCCGCCGGACTTGGGGCTCGGGATCCCGAATGCGCGCGACCAGAGATGCAAGCTCCCCTTCCGCCGCATCGCGCCGTAGAACGAAAGCACGTCCAAAAGGTCCACATGGACCGCCACGTTGCTCCGCTGTTGCCAGGGATACCTCGCCTGCATAAGGTCTTTTGTCGGCCGCACGCCCTTGATCGCCGAACGGATCATCAAAAACGGTATGTCGAATCCCCTTCCATTGAAGGTGACAAAAACCTCGTAGCGCGCGGCAAGCTCCCAGAACTTGCGGAGCATCTCTTCTTCATCCATCTGCTTGAGCGCCACACCATCCTCTTTTATTTCCTCGTTCTTTTGTCCGGGCGCCTGATAATACACCGCGCCTTCGTTCTTGTGATAGTCCAAAATGCCGATCGCCACGATCTCGCCGGTCAAGGGCGAAAAGCTCAATCCGCTCTTTATGTCCTGCAGGGCAAGTTTGTATCCCTCTTCGTTCTCCGAGTCTTTCTTGATCCAGCGCGTCAGGTTCTCTTGCGTTGCATGGTCAAGCTTATCAAAATCCTCCCCCACCGTTTCAATATCCAGGATAAGTTTATTGGTTTGCGCCATAGCGTTTGACTTCACCTTCATTTTACCATACAATGTAACCCATATGGCACATACCAAAGCCCTCGGTTCAACCAAATTAGGCCGCGATTCCATCGCGAAGCGCTTGGGCGTGAAGATCAATGACGGCCAAAAAGTGATGGTTGGCCAGATCATTATCCGACAGCGCGGCACGAAGTACCTGCCCGGCATGAACGTGCTTCGGGCGGACGACGACACGCTCTATGCCAAGAAGGACGGCCTGGTGAGGTTTGTCGCGAAAAGAAAAACGAAATTTGACGGTTCGCTGCGGAAAGCGACCTTGGTTTCCGTCCAGTAAAAGACCCGCCTAGCGCGGGATCTTTTTTACAACAATAGTAAGCGTGGCGGTGATCCCCTTTTTGAGATCCACGGGGATCGCATATTCCCCTTCTTCCTTGATGGGATATTTGAGATCGATCTCCACGCGTTCCTTTGTGACAAGCCCGTGCTCGCGGAGCGCTTTCAGGATCGATTCTTTGTTGACGGAACCGAAAAGAGCGCCGGACTTGTCGGCGGCGAGTTCAAATTCCAATTTGGTATCCGAAAGTTTGCGCGCGATCTCCGTGAGGCGTACGTGGAGTTCGCGGTCGTTTTTTTCATGTTCGGCCTTCGTTGCCTCCAGTTTTTTCAATGCCCCGGGCGTGGCCGGCTCTGCCAAATGGTTTACAAAAAGAAAGTTCCGCGCATAGCCGTCGCTTACTTCTTTCACTTCATATTTTTTTCCGATCGTGCGTATGTCCTCAAGAAGAATAACCTTCATGATTATTTTCCGATTTCCGTTTTGAGCACCTCTATCGCCTTATCGAGCTGGGGATCTTTGCCACTTGTGGTTGTAGCATTCTGGTCGGTACTGGTCACGTTGTAATCCGGCACGAGCCCGTCGTGATCAAGGATCCGTCCCGAAGGAAGCACCCAGTGGGCCACGGTGATCTTGATCGCCGAACCGTCCGAAAGCGGTTCAAGTTCCTGTACGGTTCCCTTTCCGAAGCTTGTTTCTCCTACAAGTTTTATGCCGCGGTTGTCGCGCAGCGTTCCCGCAAGGATCTCCGCTGCGGACGCGGAGCCGTTATTGATAAGGATGACCATCGGGAAATTCGCGAGCGCTCCATCCCCTTGCGCCACATAGTCCTGCTCCGGCACCGTACGGCCGATCTCCCTCACGACGAGCGTGCCGGGCTTCACGAAATATCCCGCGAGATCAACGGCCACCTCAAGATAGCCGCCCGGGTCGTTGCGGAGATCGAGCACGATCCCCTTCGCGTTCTTGGTAAGCGCTTTCGCAAGTGTTTGATAGAAAAGAAGGTCGGCGTCCTGCGTGAATTCATTGAGCGTAATGTGGGCGACGTTGCCTTTCATTTCAAATTCAACGTTCGGCACCTGGATGTTCGCCCGCACGATCTTGAAATCCTGCGGCTTCGTCCATCCTTCCCGCATGATGCCGAGGGTCACTGTAGTTCCTTCGGGACCGCGGATCATGCTTACCGCCTGGTCCACGGTCATACCTTCGGTAGAGGTCGCGTCAACGGTAACGATCCAATCCTTTGCCTTGAGCCCCGCTTTTTCTGCCGGCGTATTTTTGAGCGGCGCTACGATTACGACGTGCCCGCTTGCGTCTGCGGCGAGCTGCGCGCCGATGCCGCCGAAGTCGCCCGTGATGTTTTCACGGAATTGCTGGTTGATCTCCGGAGCGAGGAATTCGGAATAGGGATCACTCAGGGAATTCACGAGGCCATTGACCGCGCCGTACACCTTTTTTTGGTTCGTCGTGCTTGGATTGCGGAGATAATGGTCGTTGATAAGCTGCCACGCTTGCCAGAAAGTATTGAAATCGGCGGCCACGGCGCCGGTTGAAGACGGGGTTTCAAGATCCGTAACTCCCGTTACCACGATGTTCTGCGGGACTTTTCTCCCCGCGGCCCAGCCAAGCCAAAAGCCGCTTCCCAAAAGGGCAAAGCCCGCAATGACCGCGAGCCCTACTTCCAATATCTTTTTGCCGAACTTAAACATGTACTTTGGATTATATCACAAAATCAACAAGGGCTGCCCCTGAGGGGCATTGACAAAACTATAGCTATCATGCTATAATATCCTCAGCAGCCGTTGTTTTGACGCGGCATCACATGTGATAGGAGAATAGGAGCCCGATATGAAGAACCGTAACGCGCTGTTATTTGCCGTTGCCGCAGCCACGTTGCTTTTGGCAGCTTGCGGCAGTGAACAGAACAAGCCAACCGCACCGGCGAATGCAGGGGTCGCTTCCCCTGCCGACGCCCCGAAGACCGCACTGGAGGCGAGGCACCCCGAAGAGGTAAAGAAATTCCAGGGCGAGCTCGCGATCATCCTCGATCCCAACGTCCGGACATACGGTCCCAAGTGGAAGGCCGACCTCCAGGGCGAGAACATGGAGCCCTGCGAAATCCGGGCGAAGTACACACAGCTCGTCGCTTTCCTCGACCGCATCGCAAGCGCCAAAATCGAACCGAAGGAGGTTTCCGATAGGGATCTCCGGGACGAGATGAGGGCGCGCGCCATTAACTACGTCAAGAGCGTGGTTGCTGCCGTGAAGTCGGGCGACGTTCCATCGTGCCTTCTGGGGCAACTCGACACTTTCGCTGGTAACTGCACTCTTACCACGCTCATTGACGACATAACGCTTGTCATCGAGCACGAGAAGTTCGTTCCGGAAGACGCAGGGACAACGGGCAAAGAGTTGCGCGCGCTGTATCTGGGCGCGGTGCGCAAGGAGGTGCCCGAGCTCCTGAAAGAGTTCAGGGAAAACCGGAGCGACCCAGAGAAGCGATACCGCAGTCTCTCCCGGTTGGTAGACCTTGTCCAGCAGCACCATTTCACCGCTGCCGAGCTCGGGCTGCCGGCGGCCGATTACAAGACCGTCGCCGAGACGGTCGGCTACGGGGAGGGAAACCTACTCCTTCCCGGAGAGAAAGAGCCCGAGAGACGGGAGTAGGTGGGCGGCTACGAAAAGTCCGCCACTAAGTTGCCAAGTTTCAGGCAGTGCCGGTCCGCGAGGGATCCTCCCCCGCGGACCGGATTTTTGTTTAACAAGAACAGGCCAAAGCTTCACTCTGGAAACGAAGATTTCTGGAGGACAGCATACTCGGCGCCGGCGCGACTGAGGGTAGATTCCATAAGGTCCAGGCTTACCGCGGTGCAACGGAGACGGAGCGATTGTTCGATCTTGGGCAGTGAAGCGTTCGGAATTTCATTATTGAAACGCGCGAGGGTGATGTGCCCGCTGAACGGCCTTGCTTCCCTGCTGAACGGCACGCCCTCGGCCACCAATTGGTCCTCAAGAAACTGTTTTATGGCGGAGATGTTTTTTGAGACAGTGTCTGTTGCGTGAATCCAGATCATTCTTTTTGTGCCACCGCGCGGCGGGCCGTAGAGGACATCGTCAAAAACGACCTCCGGCGGCAAAAAATGTTTCGCGGCGGCTCCCATTGCACGAACGATTTTCGGCAATTCCGCATCGTCTTCATAACCAAGAAAGGACACTGTGAGGTGCCAATTTTCGGGCGGCATGAAGCGGATCTGCCGAAGCATCTCCCGGTCGAGCTTCACCTCCAATTCTTCTTGCAGCTTCGCTATCCCCCGCCGCACCGCCTCGTCCAGGTTGATAGCGATAAAAAGCCGGTGTCTCATGATTTTATTCCCTTATCGGTAAATACTATGAGCCGATTGGAATAGCTTTTCTGGGCCGCATTCCAAATTCCCTCACAGGTGATGAGATTAAGGTGCGCCTTTCCGTCGCTTGAACCAAACACGACCGAGGCATCCTCGTTCTCGCCATACATCCGAACCTCGCGTACCACGAACGTAGTGATCGCCCCCTTTTCATCTTCGACGTATAGTTCGTCTCCTTTCTGCAATTTGTACAAATTATCAAATACCGCCGGTATGCCGTTTTTCCATCCCTCATGGCCGGCGATCACGGCGCTGCCGTTCTCTCCGGGACGCGGCCCGAGATCGAACCACGCTACGTCAGCGGGACCCTTTGGTACATCCATCGTCCCGTGAGAGGTGAGCCCCACATGCTCAACTGCGGCATCAATATTGATCTTTGGGATCCTGAGGCGGATTGGGAACCTTATTAAGTCCGCTTGTTGCGGATTTTGCGAAGCCTGGCCGCTGGTAGGCGAGGACAAATCAAGAGTCAGAAAGAAAATAATGATCGAAGAGAATATGATCCCCGCAATGCCAAGCACGATCAATGACCGTTTCAATGAAATTTTCGATCGCATGGATTTTAGAAAAGTTTCATGGCGCAAAGGCCCCGCCTTGGCGGGGCCTTTCTTGCCTCTGGGCCAAGACTAGACTAAACCGTGCGTTTTTTTAGGACTACAACGAGCGAGATCGCAATTACCATGAGAATGCCGACCAACGTGACGATGTTCCATGGAACGCTATTCCCTCCGGGAGGAAGTCCGGTATTGGGAAGTCCGGGAGCAGACACAAGGACGGTAGCGAAGGCATAGCCCAGGGCGGTAAAGCCGTTTGCCTTGCCTTCGGCCGCAGCGACGTTCCTGGTTGAAGCCGTAACATTTGTTTTGCAGGTATAAGTCCATGTTTCGCCGGGATCAAGCAGGTTGTTGCTGTTGGCATCGCCGGAGATGCGAGAAACCGGACCGCATTTGTCGTCAGTGACGGCTACATTATTCATTGCAACCACACCTGGATTCGTTACGGTGTACGTATACGTGACATTACCGCCTCCAAACGGAAATGGAGTCAAGCGGCTCGGCACTTTTACGATGTTGATGAGCGGGGGCGGTAATAACGCGCCGACAACCACGGTAGCGATCGCGGTAGCGACCGTAGCCTGATGGAAACCGTCGTCGCTGTAACCAATTGCAGTTGCGGTGTTCGTAGTGGTCTTTGAGAGCGTTGTGGTGCAGCTGTATTTCCAGTTTTCGTGCGGGTCAAGTTTGCCGTTGCCATTCAGATCGCCCGAAACATAAGTTACCGGGCTGCACTGGTCGTCGGTTACCGCAACATTGATCAAGGCCTGCTGCCCTCCGACATTCCAGGCCGTGTAATTGTATGTAACCGAGCCGGACCCTCCGGGCAAAGCGAGCGGCGCAGGAACCTTGAGTATTCCGATCAACGGCACGATTCTACCACTCTCACTGACGTTGCCGCCACCTGACGCCGCAGGCGAAACAACGGCAACGGCAGTGTTAACGATCGTGCAGGTCGCATCGTCACCCGTCGCGAGCGTCACATTGCCACTTGAATCACATCCCGTTCCGGTGAACGTTCGCACATAAGAGGAATTTGCGTCTTCGCTTACCACATAGTTGCCTGCGGAGAGCGCATACGTGGTTCCGGGCGCCGCAGCACCGGCCGTCGGAGCCCCAACATCCACGCCGCCCTGCTTTACGTGCACGGTAAAGCCGGAAGCAGGCGTCGTGCCGCCAACAACAAGTTTAATGACATGAAGGGATGTCGGTGTGGTAATGGTGTCCTGGTCGGTCGTGACCGTGTGGCCAAACGCCAGCAATCTTCCTCGTATGTTCACGAATTGTCCTACCGTGATGCCGGTAGAGCCAAGAGCATCGGCAATGATGTTCCCCACAAAAGTAGGCGTGGGCGACGTTGCAGAGTTCGCTCCAAGCGTCGCGGTGCCGCCCGGAATCCAATATACATTCTGAGCGAGGGCGCCGTTCGTCAAAACAACTTTGGAATTTGCTCCCGTCGTAAGCGCCCCGCCCGACTTGAAGATGTAGATGCCTTGGCCATTAAGGGTCACGGTAGTGCTTAGGGTTATATCCATCGTGCCACTGCTTTTGTAACAACCCGGAGTGTAGGTTCCGGATAGAACAACATTGGTGCCAAGAGACGTGCAGGACGCGTCGGCGGCTTGAGCGTTCAGGTCCACCAGGGCGGCAGTTTGAGACCCTCCGTTCGTACAAGGCACAACAGCCAGACTTAACGGCGTGGTAGTTACGCCGTTAATTGATATAGGCGCCGTGGCGGGTGGCGTGGTATAACAAACGCCTCCAGTGATAGCGGTTTCCAGCCCGGTGCCAGAGGTGTAGGAGTTGGTCCAGGTACTGGCAACAATGGCGTAGGGTGCTTCCGCCCCGAGAGATGGCGCCACTCCTACCGCCGCAAGTGCGGCAACGGGCCCAACGAAACCGAGTGCAAAAGTAACGGCTAATATAGTTACTACTGAATTCTTACCGATCTTTTTCATGTTTTTGTTTATTGGTTGGTTAATTAATAATGCGTGCTTAGATAAGCCCGAGTTATCGCCCCGAAATTCCCGAGCGCCGGGCTAATCCCTACGCTCGCCTGAAACTCAGCCAATGCTGCGCGAGTGAGAGATCCGAAGTTAGCGGTCGCGCCAACGCTGGCTAAAGCTTGTGCCGCCGGACCTTTATTTTGAGCGACCAAAAATTGTTGAAGGATTTTTACGTCATTACCACGACTGCCTTGTCCAAGACTCGTCGCGATCGCCCGAACTTGCTGGCCAGAAACGGAAGCCGGAGCGGAAGCGGAAGAACCTTGCTGCCCTGCCTGCGCCTGGAGTGATTGTAGGGTTGCTAACAATCCATTGAGCTGGGCCTGTAAGGCGGCTTTATCTGTCGTTGTCGGCGAGATAGGAACCACTGGTGGATTGCCGCAACCCCATGCAGGACACATAACCTGAGTCGATGTCGGTGCCGAACAAATATATCTTCCTGGTATGCTTTGGGTGATCCCGATCGGCACCGTACCGACGGGGCATGGCTCCGGGGTCGTCGTGGTTGACGTCACGGTGAGAGCTACAGACGTTGGCATGGTCACAGCGTTTGATTGCAACGTAACTGCGGCCTGTGCGAGCGCCCTACCGCTCAGGGTTGCGCCAGTATTCAACACAATCGTTGTTTGATCCAATATGTTTCCATTAAACGCAGCTGTCGTGCCGATGGTCGTCTGCCCTGCGACAGCCCAGAAAACATTACTCGCCTGTGCGCCGCCGCTCAGAATAATATGCGTGGCGGAACTCATGACGAGATTCCCCGCTATCTGGAATATCCAGACATCGTTCGGACCGCCCGAGAGAGTGACGTCTGTTGGTATGGTAACGTTCGTGCTCCATTTGTAGAGTCCTGGTACGAGCGTGTCTCCTCCAATATTCCCCGCACCCATTTCAGTCTGGGTCGGATTCGTCCTCCCCGCGGCATCGGTATAGGCGGTTTGCATATCGCTTATCGCCGTAGTCATTGTGGTAGGAGTGGGAGCCGCATAATCGGCTGCGTATACTTTTCCGGTAACGAGCGCCGATGTCGAAAATGCATTCGAGATGTCCAACATTAGTCCGAACCCGGTTATATAGCTCGCGGCCGCGGGGCTGACTCCGATATCCCCGACAATCGAAGTGGATCCCGTAGTTGAAATCCCTGTTTTGGCAAGAATCACAAAATTACCCGCCGATCCAAGATTTACTGCTGCTGGACCTGCCGCAAATGCGACTTGTCCAACAAGACTGAGCACGAAAGAAACGACCAATACGATCACTATCGAATTTTTATTGATTTTTTTCATGTGTTTTATTTAATATATTTTTATTCCAAAGCATTTTTCGTCATCATCAGTTACCGCTCCGGCCTTTATTCCTATGTAACCTTAATGTATTAATGATAACACAGCGCCCTGCCCCGTATCGACCGCGCTAAAAAGCTGGATAAATCGGCATTTTATTACGCCTTATCCACAGGAGTATGAGGGCTCGTGCCACTCATGTACGTCGAACTCGCGCATCCGGGAAAATGGTTCCTGCGGCCTGACAAACCGTTCTTAATGGATTAAAATATCCTTAAATGGCCAAACCGCAATCCGCCTATATAAAAGAGCTCAAGCGGCGCGCAAAGGAGTCGCATGTCTACCGGAAGTACCAGCTCATGGGACTTGAGATCGCCCATGCCCTGCGGGACGAAAAGCATAAATCGCTCTATATTAAGCTTGCCAAAGAGCGGAGCGGCGAGCGGCTGTTGCAGCTCGCAAAAGAGATCGCGGAAAAAAGGAATGTAAAGAACCCCGGAGCATATTTCATGACGCTGCTTAAAACATCTTCCCGCAATGGCAAGTGAGATCCTGCTCGCGCAAAACAAAAAGGAGGAAAAACTGCTGCGAAAAAAAGCGGCGGATTTTGACTTCAAAAAGTTCACAAAAAAAGAAGTGAACGACCTTGTGGCGCGGATGCGGCGCATTATGAAGGCGGCGAACGGCGTCGGGCTTTCGGCGAACCAGATCGGGCTTGATCTCCGGGTGTTCGTCGCGGAGGTTCCCGACACGCGGGGCGGCACGAAATTTTACGCCGTATTCAATCCAAAGATAGAAAAGACGGGCGAAGAAAAGATTTCCTACGAAGAAGGGTGCTTGAGCGTTCCGGAAACATGGGGCGACGTGGAGCGGGCGGAACGGATCGTGATAAGCGGCTTTGATAAGAACGGAAAACCGGCGAAAGTGAAGGCGTGGGGGCTCCTCGCGCGGGTCTTCCAGCACGAAATGGACCATTTGAACGGGAAACTCTTCATTGACCGGACAAAAAAGGTGTATCGTGCGGAGAAGGGCAAATAACACACGGCGCTTTCATGAAATACATTTTTTTCGGCACGCCGCATTTCGCGGAAATCATTCTTGACCAGCTTATTAAGGCGGACATGCCGCCCCATGGCCTTGTGTGCAATCCGGATCGTCCCCTCGGCCGGAAAAAGATCATTACTCCCCCGCCGACAAAACGGCTCGTTGCCACATGCGGCGCGGCAACAAAAGTCCTGCAGCCGGAAAAGCTCGACGAACATTTCATTGATGAATTAAAAACGCTGGACGCCGATTTCTTTGTGGTGGCGGCGTACGCGAAGATCATTCCGAAGGCCGTGCTTGATGTCCCCCGCCTGGGAACGATCGGGGTCCACCCGTCGCTTCTCCCAAGATACCGCGGCGCGACGCCCCTCCAGTCGGTCATTCTAAACGGTGAAACAGAGACCGGCGTCACGATCTATCTGATGGATGAAAAAATGGATCACGGACCAGTCCTTGCTCAAGCGAAGATGGCAATGAACAGCCTCACCGCGAGCTACCGCGATCTAGAAGAAAGGCTCGCCGGCGCCGCGGCGGAGCTTCTCCTGCGAACCATGCCGGATTTTTATGCGGGAAGATGCAAACCACAGCCCCAGGACGAAGATCGGGCGACCTTCACCAAAAAATTCACGGCCGAAGACGGTTTTGTGGCAGCGGACGATCTTACGGCGGCCGAACAGGGCGCGACGCCGAAGGCCGAGTTCATCCTCCGGAAAATAAACGCCCTTACGCCGGAACCGGGCGTTTGGACGACAAAGGACGGCAAACGGATCAAATTGCTCGAGGCAGAACTGCGGGATGGCGCCCTCCGGCTCAAGCGGATCCAAAAAGAAGGAGGACGCCCGATCACTCCCTAAAGCCCTTTCTCCCCTTCCTCGATCTTCCAGATCTCCTTGCCGATGTAGTCGTTCGTCTCTTGAAGATCGCTCATAAGCTTCTCCTCCCTTGATTTTTCCTCGTCGGAAAGGGCACCCTCCAATTTTGCTTTTTGGATCGTGGCGATCTGGAGCTCGATATCTCTGCGCAACATGGCGAATCCGCGGCGGAGCGACTCTTCCGCGTCATGGATCGCCTCCGCAAGTTTTGCTTTCTTCCTGCGGAAGCCATAGCCGTGATAGACGATGGACGCAACGAGTGCAAGAGCGACGAGGAGAAAGACGATGAAGAGTATGAGGTAGAGCTCCTGATAATCGAGCCGCACGTTGCCGATTCGGAGAGCGGTCGGGGTTACGGTCACCGACACCCGTGCGGACGGCGGGCTCAACGCGACTCCCGATTTCAGCTCTGCCCATGCGACGTAGTGGCCGGGATCAAGGAGCTGCGGGAAGGAATAGAACCAGTTGCCATCCGAACCCGTGGTCGCCGACCCCGAGAAGGTGTTTCCGGTTTCCGTCTGCTCGATATAAATGACGACCGATGCGCTGGGGACGTTCGCCCATCCGCCAAGATACAGTATCTCATCGTTTGAGATCGACGACGGGGCGAGATTGACGATCGGCGGACTCACCGTAAGGTCGGACGCGGCCGGATTAGGGGAAGCGGCGGCCCGCACGGCATGAAAACCAAAACTCCACGAGCATCCGATTGCGAGAAAGAGGACCACCAGACGCTTGAGCGCTTGCTCGTATGCCCGTTGCTTCTCCTTTAGTTCTTGAAGCTTTTTTGCGATCTCGGGATGCTGCGCCGCACCGTCTTCGAGGCGTTTTTCGATGTCCCGATGAAGGTGCCAGAATATCCGGAGGGCGTACAGAAGCACCGCGAGGATGATGATCAAGACAAAGACAACGACCCACCACGGAAGGACAAAGAGCCCCGCCACACGCAGGCCTTCCCTGCCGATCACCTCAAAGATCGGATTCACAACGGTAAGCCGTTCCGTTGCCTGATAAAAGTTTCCCGCAAAGTCATATGCCCGCACGATCACGTCATAACTGCCGAGGCTGAGGGTTTGCGTATAGGGCGAAGAAGCTTCTATGAAAAACGGCTGTTCCTCCCCCATCGCTTGAGGGGAGGACTGGTCAAGCGAAATAAGTTTTAATTCGTAATGATCGATCCCCGACGCCGCGTCCGTGGTCTGAAATTGGATGACCGGATTCCGGTTGGACGTATAAGAATTCGGGGAGATGGTAATGGTAAATGCGGCTGGCGGCGTATGGTCGATGCGTACCGCGAAGTGGGTTACGCCTCCCCATACCCCGTCGCGAAGGGTTTTTATATGGAAATAATGAGTCCCGTCGCTCAGGTTCGAGTAGGAGATGAAATTCTTTGTCCCCTCCGAAATATCGTCAGGGAGGTCAACGGGCGCATCGCTCAAAATATAGCTGAATCCCTGCGGGGCGGGCGGCGACGCTTCCCAGCGGAAAACGGCTGAGTCGTTCGTATACCATTTGCTTTGATCGGGGTTCGTGGGCGAGGTGACGATCGGCCCCTGTGGCGGAGGGAGCGTAAGATAATAGATCCCGTCGGTCTTTTGATGTAAAACATCGGTGCCTTGTCCGTCGTTCAAAAGCACCCGTGAGGTATCTTCAAAGCGGATTACGGCCGTGCCGGTGTTTATGACGCGGAAGGTAATGGAGGAGACCAGGCCATCGCTCGTCACGATGCCCGGCGTAGGAATAGCCCCCGCAAAGTGAAGCGTGCCGTTGCTGTTCGAATACGTCGGTTGCGTTATCCACGTTTGAATAAAAGATTTGCCGGAACTGGGAGAAACTACTTGGAGCTTATCGTGCGGAAAGGCAAGGTCGGCCTCGAGGGCATTGACCGCTTCTCCGTTGGTATTGAGATAGATGCCGACCGTAAAGGTATCTCCGATCGCAAAAGTTCCCGTTGTCGGACCGAGATAGAGCGAGGATCCTGCGGCGTGGGTTTTTGCAAGAAAACCATTAGAAAAAAGCACAAGGAAAGTGCTGACGAGTACGACCAACGCCGCCATTCTTGGGCGCTTTACCATACTCTCTATATTCTACAACATTTGCTTCGGATTCCGCCCCAAAGCGCCGCCGCCCCGCTTCCGTATGATTTCCCATACGACAACCAATATTCCCACTATAATGAGCCCGAAAACGATGCCCGGAACCTCGAGCACTCCCCAATCGTATATAAATTGCTCTGTTACGTTCCCGTTATTATCAACTACCCTAAAGTCGATCTGCCAAGCGTTGCGCGGGACAGGCGCCGGGTTTTGGATGAATCCCCACGGGGTCCAAAAAATTCCGGTGCGATAGCGCATCTCAACGCTTTTTGTCCCCAGGCCGGAGTCCACGACCGAAAAACCAAGCAATTTCTGACTGGCATTAAGCGGATCAACTATCAGGGTGAGAAATTCGATCCCTCCCGTGCCCGGGGGAGCGCCATTCGCCGTTTTTGGCGCGCCGGGCAGTACTGAAAATTGCGCGGGCCTCGAAACAGGAACGACCGCAGTGCCCTTGCCGTCCGCAAGGTAGACGCGCGCATCGGGAAAAGTGAATCGAGCGGTGCCGGCCGCGATAGCCCTGAAGTTGAGCGTAAGAAGCTCCCCGCTCCCCTTGAACGGAGCGATGGAACCGCCGGCGATAGTTACATCATTCCCGGGAAGCATCTTGGGATTGCTCTGCCACACCCTTATGATCGAGTTCGCATTATTGGCGTTCAAAAAGTTCAGCGGTCCTTGAAAATTGAGCGTTATAGAATAGGCATTCAGGGGTTCGTCGGTATTGAGAAGCACTCTCACGGGAAACACCGATCCGACCGTGATAGTGCCTGTCGGCGCCTCTGTGCGGACCGTCGTCGCAGCAATCGCGCAGACCGGAGCCGCGCTCAAGAGAAGAAATATAAGAAGAAGCGTATTTTTTTTCATGGTAATTCTATGTCCAGTAATACATCAGAATTGAGATATCGGGGAAATCAACTACGCCGTTCCCCGAAGGATCGAAGCACCAGCCTTCGGGCGGATTTTGATCTCCGTAATAGTAAAGCATGATAGAAAGATCGGCGATGTCGACCCGGCCATCATTGTTGAAATCCAGAGAACACTGACGCGGCTTATTGCCTAGCGATGGGATTAATTCTATCCATCTCCCGCTTCCTGCCCCCACCGAAACACCGCCCCCCGGGGGACCAGGCGGCGGAACCGAAGGAACCGTTGTGCTGGCCTCGTTACTGTAAGCGGAATAGACATCTCCCATGAACGCGCGCACGCGGTAAAAATAGGTCTCACCGCCCGTGACGGCGTTATCAACATATGCGGTGATATCGCTGCCGGTCCTTACAATCTCGGCATAGGTTCCGGAATCCCCCGTTTTGCGTTCAAGGCTAAAACCATCCTCATTATTGGAATTATCCGTCCACACGAGGCTCACCTGGTCGGGAGAAACGAGGGAAACCGTGAGGTCCGAAGGCGCGCTGGGCCTGGTTGAAGTGCCTGGAAAATACAAAAAACCTCCTTTCACCACAAAAGAAGTGCTCGAAGAGATCCCCGTGCCCGGCTGCCCAATGCTCGTGTTTAAATTAAAATTGGTGGACGTGGCATGCACGCCGCCGACATCGATCACATCAGTATCAACGGTGAAATTATTGGAAGATGCGACGACCGCAAAAACGACGAGAGGCGCCGTAGCCGCAAGGATAAAACAAAGTTGCAAAACCTGCTTCATTCATTTTGCCCGCCCGGTTCGAAAATTAACGTTTCGCCGAAGAAGTCGCATTAGCAGGAGCGGTCGGAGCAGCATTCCCAATGGTGATCGGCGCCACCTCCACGATTTTATTCATAGAAGGATCATACAATATCGCTTTCTTTGCGCCTGCGTAAATAAGTACCAGATCCCCTTTTACGGCGTTCGCGAAAAATGCCTGCCCTTTCAACACGTTGGGGTCCACCACGGTCGCAACGGTCGGGGTTTCGCCCTGAGGAAGGACAATAAGCTGCTCAACCCTGGCCACCAATGCGTTAACATCAATCTGATTAGCAGCGGGTTGGGCGGTCGCCGCGATCTTCGTAAAGGCCCGATAGTAATAAAACGCCAAACTGCCTACTACTATCAACACGACGACGAGAACCACAAGCACGAGGTCTTTTGTACTTTTCATACTCTATATGATACCAAAAACGAGATGTATGCAAAAATGGCCGCCCTGTGGATAACTAAGTTGAGCTTGCGTTGTCGGCGGTGGATGTCGGCGTGAGATCTGGGGCTGGAGCGGTTGATGTCGGGGTTGAGGTTGCGGTGTCGGGCGTCGTTGAGGTCGCGGCGGGGGTAGTAGATGTCGGCGTGAGGTCTGGGGCCGGGACAGTCGAAGTGGGGGTTGAAGTGGCATTGTTTGCTACGGTGACCGAGACGCTTGCGGTGGAAGTGGCACCGGTGCTATCCGTCACGAGCGCCGCGACGGTATGGCTGCCATCCTCAATGGTCGCGGTATTCCACCCATACGAGTATTCAGGGTTGTTCGTCCAAAGACCTTGGCCGAGGTCGTTGCCGTCGATCTGGTAATCAACGCTTGAAACGGTCGTTGACGGTGTAAGCGTGATATTTACATCAAACTCGGTCGTACCCGAAACGGTGCTGCCATCGGTAGGTGCGGCGAGAGAGATGCCGAGCGCGTCGCCGGTTGTGATGTTCGCCGGCAGCGTGGGACTCGCTGATCCGCCGCCCGACCCGCCGGATCCGCCCGAGCCGCCAGACGAGCCGTTTGTACCCGGGTTGTTCATTTGCGCGATAAGCCGGGCAAGCTGGTCCTGGTTCACACACGTCGTGCCGACGCAGAGTTCGTCCGTTGTGATCTTGCTTGCGATAAGCTGTTGCACCCGCGCGATGCCGTTCATGACGAAGAGGCCGAGCTTCTGGAGCGCGTACTTAATATAGAGGGTGAACTGGTCAAGAATGCTGCCGCCCGTCCCGCCTGCGGTAGAGGTCGCCGCGGCAGTCGCCCAGCTGGACGATGCAATATCTCCCTCCGTGGTCAATCCGCCCATTGACCAGTTGGGATTTATGAACGTTAGGACTGTCCCCGTAGCGCTCGGCTCGGTTGATGTAAAGCTTTCCATCGCAATGCCAAGGACCCTTCCCGGTTGAGTCGCTTTCATACCGTATCCCGGAACGTCCGATGAGGTGATATAATCGCCTATTGTAATCGGGCCGTTTTCGCCGGTAACCTTCACGGGAACCCTTCCGGCGAGCGCGATGATATTTACACCGTTATCGCTTTCTCCCCCGCCCACGAACGATGCCGTCACCGTGATAGCGCCAGAAAGGTCAGGGTCATAAGGCACTTGGGACTTTTGAAATAGTTCGGTTCCCGACGTGGCAACGGAAAGAAGGTCTCCCGCCTCGTAATCACTGCTGCTCCCAACGACATTGATGAACTCGCCGAAGTCGTTGGCAGGGCTTATTACTTTACCTTTGGCAACGATCGAATTGCCGGTTGTCGCATTGTTAGTCGACCCGACCCACATGACCGTGCCGGTCGTCACCGTTGTCGAGAATGTGCACGCAATACTACTGCTCGTCCCCGAAGCAAGCGGACAGACCGTAAGTGTCGTCGAACCGTTGAAGGGCGCGGTATAGCTCGCATAAAGAAAATTGGTATTATAAAGAAGATTGTTGCCGCCCATCACGACTTGAGCCGGTATGGTAACCGTACTACTTACCGTATCAACGTTGATCAAAGTAGCAGCAGCAGTCAGGTTACTTGAAAATATAGAATTACTGATGTTGAATGCGCTATTGGAAAGTCCTGCGGCGCCCGTGCCCAAAGTAGAGTTCTGCACATCAAATGGTGCATAAAGGAGAGCGCTATACAGGGCTTCCGCTATGAGGGCGTGTCCTTGGTCATTAGTATGAAGCGCATCAGTTGAAAAATTACTCGGGTTTTTTCCGATTGGAGTATCTTCGTCAACATACATGACCGAGCTCGGAAATTCGTTCACCACTTCCCGTATTGCGCCATTTATGACGGCTATGTCAGTGTCATTGACATTCGGAATTGTCGCAAGACCAGTGTAGTTCGGCTCATGGTTGACATTCAGAACAAGCGTAGGAGTGGGAGTCGTGGCCTCAATCTGGTAATAGTCAAAAGCAGTCGTGCCCGATACGTTCGTAATGAAATCCACTATCTTGTGTTGAGCAGTGACTCCGGTCAGACAACCCGAAGTGCCCGTGGCATCCCCTGGAGGAATGTTAAACCGCCGGACAACGCTAACAACAGCGAGCGTTGATGTCCCATCCACGCTTAACATACTTCTTGTATCCATTATGGTCGTGGTTGCACCGTCCACGCTGAACGAATGGACGGCCCCTGAACTGTCCGACCTTGCGATGATGCCCATGTCCACCGTCCCTCCTGTATAGTTAAAATCTAAAGGAAGACAAACTTGAACCGAGGCGGTACTTGTGGTTTGAGCATATCCTCTCCCAGAGTTGGTGGTGGTTGTTGCGATAATTGCCCAGTTACCCGTTGGATAAGAAACCGAACTGCTGGCGGTTGTTGCAGTTGAACTTGTTTCCTCAAAAACCGCCGATGCCTGGTAGCGGGCAATGATGGTTCGCATCCCTTCCTTGAAATCTTCAAGACGGCACGTGGAGGTGGCATAGAAACTGCATCCAACCGTATTGTTCATTGTTCCCGAAGTAAAGCTAAGGTTTAACTGGTTAACATCGTTAATGCCATAATTGAGCACGCCCAGGAAATTCGGACCGTTGTAAGGAGCCGCCGGATGTGTTATCCCCATCGGAAACATCCGATTTCTTGGCGGGATTATTTGCTGAAGAACAGCACCATAACCGCCGTCTACGGTACCCACTTTATAACCGGTATATGCCCGGGCAGAGACGATCCCGTTGTTTATCACTTGCGCGTGAAGCATGGTGCCCAAACGATTCATATAATTATTGAAAACGTTTGATACGCCACCAGTGCCAACAAAAACCGACCCCATATTAGAATGCCCGCTGCCCACTATAAATCCGATATGATTCACGATATCGCTTCCGCATAATATTGTACCGCTGGCATCGGTCACGAGAGAATTACAAGAAGTAAGCTGGGAAGATCTTATTAAAGAAGCATCGAAATTGATCGTACCATCATAATAATTTACAGGAGTAGTATAATTACTAACCATTATTGATGAAGAGACGGCTTGGAGTGCTACTGCATCGATATAAAATTTGTGGGGTGTATTGTCTAATTGCCGGATATAAAGATACTGGTTCACCGCTCCCGGAGTAAAACTGCACTGATAACGGTTCCACATATTTGAAGCTGGCGGTTGGGTGATCGGATTCGGGGTCAGAAAACAGTCGGTATCGTTCGAACCATTGAAGTATCCTGCGGCAAAAGTGTTGAATAAATCACCCGTTGAGGTGGTGAAGAGAGTGCTTGAAGGGTCAAGAAACACAGAGAAAGAAAGAGTGTAGGTCGTGGATGCGACAAAGGTATAGTTATATTTCACGCCGTCCGCTGCCGTGGCGGTTGTGCTGACCACCATTGAATAAGGAGAATCTAAGAAACGGGTGGTCGTCGCCGCGATAGTGGCGCTGCCTTTTGCTAGCCAACCCGTTGTCGTCGCGGCATCAAAATCGTCGTTAGAAATAAAGTTGGGCAGATTCGTGATGGTGTTGATGGTAAGCATGGTGTTCTGGCTTGTGGGATTCATAACGACCAAGCCCGCCGTGGAACTGACGGAAAACATAGCGGCCCCGGAGGAAGCTATTTTGAACACAGTGGATGAGGCAAGCTGGAAATTCAGGAAATCGGCCCCGCCGGTGCTGGTTGGTTGGTTCACGCTCAAATAGGTGCCGGAAGCGTTGCCGCCGCTCAAAAGATAACCGAGCCGGACCAGGGAGGAGGTAGTGCGCTGGCCCGGGGCGCCGGCCGCGGCAATTGCCGTATCCCAGCCGGTATCAATATAGATTGCGCGTTCCAATCCGGCGCCCCCAGTGCCGATCGAATCTATCTTGATGGCATTCATGATTATGCCGCTGGTTGCGGTAGAGGTGGCGACCACCCTGAATCCATTCCAGGTGCTCGAGGCGACTGTGCCGGGGGTAATATCAATTCTTTCAGCGGAAGACTCAACCGAGGCAGCGCCCCCGACATAACTTATTTGCAATCCGCTCACTCCGGTGGAGGTGGCGGGGAACCCAACGTTGGAAATAACCACTTGGTCGGCAGTGGGCACCGCTGAAGCGGCAACCACTAACTGACTGGCTGGAGAAGAGGTCCCGATGCCGACGTTGCCGTTCGATAAGACCGTTAAGATGTTACTTGTGGAGGCGATGACGAAGATGGAACCTGCCGGGAATGTCGTCGTGCCGATGGCGATCCCCGTGGAAGAGCCGTACATCGTTGAGGTTCCCGAAAGTCCTCCTGTTGTGGTGGACCAATATGGGAAATAGTATTGACTGATAGCCGAAGAGCTCGAGATCGCGCCGGTCCCGCCGCCGCAGGAGCCGTTCGCCGCGGCCGTTATAATTCCCGACGAGCTGACGGTAAGATTGGTGCAAGTATAGGAACTCGACGCCACGCCGGAATTGGTAAGCGAGAAGGTCGTCGAGCCGTTCGTGATGCTTGAAGTGATGTTCCCGCTCCCCGCAAGGGTGAAGGCGGTGCCCGAGAAACCGTTGATCGTCACGTTACCACTGGTTGAGAGGTGACGTATTGGTTGCCGTTCACGTCAACAGCGTTGCCCAAGGCCCAGGCACCGGTCTTGTAGAAGAGGGTGCCCGTGGCAAGTGATGGGAGGGCCTTGCCCTGGAGGCCCGTTATGGTGAGCGAGGGCGTGAGCGAGACCGCGCCCGACGTGGTCCCCGAAACGTCGCCCGATGCCGTGAAGGTGATCGATTGGTTGCCCGAGATATATCCCGGGTTCGTCCAAGTGAGGGTGTTGCCCGAGAAGGAGAGCCCTGTGCCGCCGAAGGTTGTGGTCTGGACCTTGCCGTTCGTGTCGGCGGAGAGGAGGGTGCCCGTGATGCCTGTGAATATCGTGGACGAATTGAAGGTGGTGGTCGCCACATGCGTGATGGCCGCGGTCCAGGTGACGGAGCTTGCCGCCGTCACGTAGCCAACATTGTTCGCCCACTGGCCGATGGAGCTTGTGGCGAAGTTGTTCACGGTCAAGCCGGTCGAGGTCGTAAGGAAGGGCGTCGAGGTCGTGATGACCTTGCCGTTCCCGTCAACCGCGAGGAACGCGTTCGTGAGGCCGGTAAGGATCGTCGAACTGTTGAAGGTGGCGGTGGCGACGAAGGTCTGTGCCGCACCCCACGTAAGGGCGGTGGACGTGCTGAAGGTGAGCGTGATCGTCCCGTTGTTGGCGAGCTTGCCCGCACCCCCCAGCGGGCCTACGGTCGCAATGGTGATAGAAGCATTGTAGGTGGAGGTGACAATGAAGCCGGAGTCATTGTTCCA